>CAKTWI010000014.1 GCA_934630815.1 uncultured Senegalimassilia sp. | reverse complement strand
CGCTAAAGGAGTTGTCGCACCATGATCATGCAGGTTGAGCATCTGTCGAAGTCGTTCGGCGGGCGCACGCTGTTCTCCGACGTCACGTTCAAGCTGGAGGAATACGACCGCCTGGCGCTCGTAGGCCCCAACGGCGCCGGCAAAACCACCATGCTCAACATCATCAGCGGCCGCGAGGACGCCGACGAGGGCCGTATCCTGTTCGCGAAGGGCGCCCGCGTGGGCTACCTGGAGCAGGAAGCCATCGAGATGCCCGATCGCCCCATCTTCGAGGAAGTCATGTCCTCGCAGGTGGAGATCCTGGAAGCCGAGCAGCGCCTGCGCGAGCTGGAGGAGTCGCTGGGCGATAACCCCACCGAGCGTCAGCTTGCCGCAGCCGGCCGCGCGCGCGACGCCTACGAGATGTTGGGCGGCTACACCATCGAGGCCAAGGTCCGCGGCGTGCTGTTCGGCCTAGGCTTCAAGGAAGGCGATATCAAGCAGGCCACCACGAACTTCTCCGGTGGTTGGCAGATGCGCATCGCGCTGGCTAAGCTGCTGGTCCGCAATCCCGAGGTGCTTATGCTCGACGAGCCCACAAACCACCTGGATCTTGAGTCGGTGAAGTGGCTCGAAGGCTTTTTGCGCGGCTACGAGGGCACCGTCATCGTGGTCAGCCACGACCGCGAGTTCATGGACAACATGATCGACCGCGTGGCCGAGGTGGCCAACGGCCGCGTCAACCTGTATAAGGGCAACTATTCCGCGTACCTCAAAGCGCGCGAGGAGCGCATCGAGCGCCTCCGCCAGCAGCGCACCAAGCAGCTCGAGGAGATGAAGCACCTGGAGGATTTCGTCGAGCGCTTCCGCTACAAGGCCACCAAGGCTCGCCAGGCCCAGGAGCGCGCGCAGCGCTTGGAGCGCCTGAAAGAGGAACTCATCGAGATCCCCGAGGAGAAGAAGCCCATCCACTTCAACTTCGTGCAGCCTCCGCGCACCGGCGATGAGGTGGTGCGCTGCCGCGGCCTGGTGAAGGCGTTCGGCGACAAGCGCGTCTACGACAACTTCGACTTCACCATGTATCGCGGCGACAAGGTGGCGCTCGTCGGCCCCAACGGCGCGGGCAAATCCACGCTTATGAAGATGATCGCGGGCGTCATGAAGCCCGATGCCGGCACCATCGACTACGGCGTGCACGTGGCGCTGACGTACTATGCTCAGCACCAGCTGGAAGAACTGCACGCGGGCAACACCGTGTTCGAGGAGCTCGACCACGTAGCGCCGGGTTGGAACATCAGCCAGGTGCGCAGCCTGCTCGGCGCCTTCCTGTTCGAGGGCGACGCCGTCGAGAAGAAGGTCAGCGTGCTCTCCGGCGGCGAGAAGGGCCGTCTGGCGTTGGCGAAGATGCTCGTGGCGCCCAAGCCGCTGCTGTGCCTTGACGAGCCCACCAACCACCTGGACATCGCCAGCGCCGACGTGCTCGAGCAGGCGCTCAACCGCTTCGAGGGCACTATCCTGCTCATCACGCACGACCGCCACCTCATCCGCAGCATCGCGAACCGTATCGTGGAAGTGAAGCCCGGCAAGGTCACCGTCTACGACGGCGACTACGACTACTACCTGTTCAAGTCCGGCCAGCTCGACGGGCCCGAACCCACCGACGAGTCGCTCGTCGACGAGTTGATGGAGCGCAAACCCGCCGGAAAGGGCGGATCGGGGAAGGGGAAGGCGTCGAAGAACGCCTCTTCCGCGCCTTCTGCGTCCGCTTCGGCTGCGCCAGCGGCCTCGGGAGAGCTGACGGCAAAGCGCGGCAGCTCGCCGAAGACCAAGGAGCAGAAGCGCCGCGAGGCCGAGGCGCGCAACCGCGCCTACGCCGCGCTGAAGAACCATCGCAAGCGCATTGCCGAGCTCGATAAGCAGATGGAGCGCGACAACGCCCGCATGGAGGAGCTGCTGGCGAAGATGGCCGACCCCGACTTCTACATCAACGAGGACGCATCCTCGGATGCCGTTGCCGAGCATTCCAAGCTCAAGCAACGTCTGGCCGCTGCCGAGGAGGAATGGTTCATGCTCAACGAGGAGCTCGAAGAGGAGATGGCCAAGCAGGCTGAAGCTATGGGCGTGTAGGAACTTCGCCGGGCGTGCGATTGCGCGCCCGGCGGCGCTCGGTGTTGTCGGGGCTCGGTCATGTGGCTGCGGCGTCTGCGGGCTTGAAACGGCGGGTGCGCAACGGCGGGAAGCGCGGGCACCGGCGTGCCGCGGTTTTCCAAGGGCCTGAAACGGGCGGGTGCGCGTTGATGGGTAAGCACCTGCATGGGCAGGCGCGTCTCTGCGGGAGACCGCGGGCTCCCGCAAAAGTCGGATCGTTCGAACGAAAGGTTGCAAGCATGCTGAACATCGTGTTGGTGGAGCCTGAGATCCCCCAGAATACGGGGAACGTGGCGCGCACGTGCGCGTGCATCGGCGCGCGGCTGCACCTGGTGGAGCCTATGGGCTTCGCCGTCACGCAGCGCAACCTTGCGCGCGCGGGCTGCGACTATTGGGACGACGTCGACATCGTGCGCTGGCCGTGTGCCGACGAGTTCTTCGAGGCCCACGCCGCCGACGAGCTGCACCTGTTCACGGGGCACGTGCAGCGCAGCTTCGCCGACGTTTCGTACGGCCCGGATGCTTGGCTGGTGTTCGGGCGCGAAAGCCGCGGACTCGACGAGGCCGTTATGCAGCGCTTCGAGTCCGCTTGCGTGCGCATCCCCATGCGCGACGGCATGCGCAGCTTAAACTTAAGCAATTCGGTTGCAATAGCCGCATACGAGGCTTTGCGCCAGCAAAACTGGCCAGGCTTGGCTTAAGTGGCGACTTTTGAGACGAGAAGGGAAAGGAGGGAAGGCGATGGCGGAGCAGAATGCGCACGACGACGAGCGCGATACGGCGGACTTTGCTGCCGGCGACGCGACGGACTTGGTCACCGACGATACGGCAGACCTGGCAATCGATGATACGTCGGATTCGGCCGTCGATGATACGGCGGACCTGGCTGCCGGCGACGCGACGGACGTGGCTGCCACTGATGCTGCGCGCCCTCAGGCGCCCGCCGAGCAGTCGACGCCCGCCGGCCGCGCCGTCAGCCCTTCCCCTAGCCCTACGCCCACGTTCGCCGCAACCGATCGCCCTGCGCGCCGCGCGCGCAGGCTGCGGTGGAAGCCCGGCATCACCCGTCCCATGATGGCGCTTTCGGCCGCGTCGTTCGCCTTGATGATTGCGGGCGTCGGCGGTTACGTGTCTGCAATCCCGGCAGTGGTTGCCGATGATAGGCCCAGCGCGGTGATTATCCCGCTGGAGTCTGCGCTGTGGCTTGACGGTCAGATGCGCGAAGTCCAGGCCGACCCCGTGGGCTCGACGCGCGCGGTGGGCCCGGTGACGATCGAAGGGTCGAAGACCGACGCCGCTGCGCCCGATGCTGCGGCAGCTTTGGGCCTTGGTTCGGGCTCCGGTTCCGGCATGCTGGGCGTTGCGTCGCTGACCGGGGCATCTGGGGCTTCCTCGGTGGATTCGTCGTTCACCCGCGCGCAGCAGATCGCTGGCGGCGCCTCGGCTGCGTCGGGGTCTGGTTCCGCGTCGGGCTCCGCATCTTCCGGCGGCTCGTCGCAGGCGGGCTCGGGGTCTGCGGGAAGCGGCTCCGCGTCCGGTTCCGGCTCCGGTTCGGGTAACTCCGGCGGTTCGGGCGGCGCGTCGGACGATGCAAGCGGCTCGGGCTCGGGCTCGGAAAGCGCCGGCGGCTCCGGTTCCGCACCTGCGCCTGCCGCGCCCACGGCTGAGCAGGAGGCGGCGGCTTACGCCGTGCTGGTGGACCATCAGGCCCGCGTGAACGCATACCTTACACGCTTGAACAACGCCGTCGCCGCGTTCAATAACGATTGCATGAGCACGTCGCGCCCCCTTCGCCAAAGCGATTACAACGAGTGCGCGGCAATCGACAGCCAAACGCTCACCGACTTCTTGCTGCTGCGCAATTCGAACGCGTTCGCCGAGGGATCGCGTTGGCTGGAGCAGAAGAGCAACCTTCAGCGTGCCTACATCGCGTTGGACCGATACCTGACCGTCATTTACGACGCGTGGGGGTTGAACTTGGAATACGATAACCCGGCGGAAGGGGTTGATCGCTGGATGGAACCCGTTCGCACCGATCAGGATGCCTCCGGCAACAGCATAAGGGCTGCGCAGCTGAACGAGACGCTAGCGAGCATCAGCTTATGAGCGGGCTCGTGGACAAGGGCGGCGCGCTCGCTTCGTCGGGCACCGTTCAGGGTATGCGCTTGGTACGTGTGGCCGATTTCAGCGCGCCGCTTTCGCTTTCCGACGCCGACCGGCCGTCGTACGTGCGCCGTTTCGTCACGCTGTTCGTGTCGCAGGGGCAGGGACATCGCGGTGGCACGGGCCGTGTTGAGCACGCGCGCAATGCGCAGGGCGAGCACCTGGCGCTCAAGCTGCTCTCGCTTCCGCATCGTCGAGATGGCGAAACGGAGGACGATCACGAGCGTCGCGTGCGCGCTTCGCGTGCCGCGTTCGAACGCGAATACGAATGCCATATCCTGCTGTCGGGACTGAAGGGCTTTCCCCGCTTGTATGGTCGAGGCACCGTCGACGGGGTGCCGTGCATCGTTATGGAATGGGTGGAGGGCATCACCCTGGATCGCGCGCGCCGGCAGCTTGCCGTCGACGGTTGCGGCCGCGTGAGCCCGCTGGTGGCGGCGCGCCTGGGCCGCGACCTGTTCGACCTGGTGGCGCGTATGGGGTATGTGGAGGGCGGGTTTGTGCACCGCGACGTCAGCCCGCGCAACGTCATGGTGCGCACATCGCGGCTGTCCTTGGAGCAGCAGGTGGACGAGGGCGTGTTCGACCTATACCTCATCGACTTCGGCTCGTCGGCCGAGTCGGAGCCGCGCTCCACGTCTTTTACCAGCGAGAACGCGGTGTTTCGCGGCGCCACCGCCGATTTTGCGCCGCCCGAGATGCTCAGCGACGACATCCCGGGCCTGGCCGAGCTGCGCAAATCTCCGGCGATCGACGTATACGCCGCGGCAAGCGTGGTGTACCAGCTGGCGTGCGGGCAGGCCCCTTACGACTTGCATGCGGTTGGGGAAGATGGGGCGCCTGTTTCGCCGTATCGCGCGAAAATGGCGGCTCCTGCGCCGACCGCGGTGATGGCGCATGCTCGTGCCGACGAACTGCTCGAGGCGCTTGCCCGCGAACCCGAGGTGGCGGTTGCGGTGCAGCACGCGCAAGACAAGCTGTCCGCGCCCATGGGCGTGTCGGAGGCGGCCGAGGCGCTGTCCTTTGTGGATGAGCAGCTGGGTATTGTGTTGGGAGATTGCCTGGCTCGTGGGCAATCCGATCGCCCCGATGCCGCGGCGGTCCGCGATGCGTTGTCGTCGTTCTCCATCCACTATGCCGACAACGTGGAGCGGTCGTTTTGCGGCCGTCCGCTGGTGCCGTGCGTGCCCGGCGGGTTCGCCGCGTCGGCGCTTGACGTGGCCGATTCCACGCTGGCGCATGTGCGCTTGGCGTGCAAGGGTGTTGCGGCTGCGGCGTTGGCGGGGGTTGCGGTCTCGGCGGGCGTGCTTGCCAACGGGGCGCAGGCGTCGCTTGATGCAGCGGGTTTTGCCTGGTCAGGCGGCGTTCCCGGGGTTGCCGTGGCTGTGGCGGCGCTGTTCCCGGCGCTGGTGGGGCTGTCGCTGCGTTTCGGCGGCTCGCGCACCACGGCGGGCTTTTTGCGCGGCACGGCGGGCCTTGCGGTCACGTTCGCGGCGCTGTGGCAGGTGCTTGCCGACATGTGCTTCGAGGTAGCGGCCCAGCAGCATTTGCTTTCCATGGCGTTGGTGGCTGCTGCTGCGGCGGGCTGGTGCATCATGGTGGCCGATTTCGCGCTGAACGTGGCATTGCCCCAGATGATCCGCCGTAAGGCATTGCCGTCGGGGGATTCCGACGAGGCCGCGGCGCTTCCGAGTGCGGCAGCGCCGGCTCTTGAAGGCGAAGCCGGCAAGGGCGAAACGGGCAAAACCGGCAAGAACGAAGCGCAGCAGGTTTGCCGCTTGCAGGCTGCGGGCGAGTGCGATGACTGCGAGCTCGAGGTTTCCGCTGATGTGCAAGACCCGTTTTGCAGCAATGGTTCGCAGCCCGAGTACGAAATCGACGACCCCGCGGACGAAGCTTTGGGCGCACAATCCCGCTTCTCGGGCAAGCGCGATGTGTTGGACGACGATTTGAACGAAGGAGCGTGAGGTAGATGGCGACGGAGTTGACGCCGTGCGGCGCCTTGTTCGAGACCATGAAGCGCTATGGCGGTATCAGCCATAAGGACCTGGCGCGCCTGGTGCTGTCCGGCCGCCCGCTTGCCGATGGCAAAAGCCCGCTGTCGCGTTGCGACGACCGCACGTGGGTCTCGCGCTTCATCGTGCACGCCCCCGTGGGCTCGCTGCAAGACCGGTACTTTTGCGATTGGGGTGTGGCGGCCCTTCGCGTTTCGGCGCGCCTGCGCTCCCGCGACGGGAAGGGCCTGTCGGCCGAGGAAGCGTTGTCGCTGGTCACGAACCAGGGCGGCGCGCTCATGGAGCGGGCGCTGCGCGAATGCCACCAGGACCTGGCGCTGTACCGCAACGTGCTGGAGCGCCTGGCTCGCGGCGCGGGCTACAGCGTGGAGGAGCGCTCCGAGCTGGCCATGATGCTGTTCGTGGCGGCGGGATGCAGCGCGAACGTGAAGCGCGCGTGCGCCTACGTGCTCGATTACGTGAAGACGGTGCACGGCGGAAGGCTGGAAACCGTCCCCGCCGCCGTCATGGACCAGGGTGAGCAACCCGGCGCGGCGTCGGCGGACCCGCGCGAGCAGGCGCAGGCACTGGGGCTTTTGCGCATGGTGGGAGGCCTTGTTTCCGGAGGTTTGCATTGGGTGCAGCCGCTCTCCGACGGCGTGGAGATCGGCGCGCTGGCCTTGGGGCCCGACGACATCAACGACGTGGAACCCGATGTGTCGGGCCATCATCTGCGCGTCTGGTGCAACGAAGCGGGCCGGTGGTGCGTGCAGGGTCTCGGAAGCTCCAACGGCACCGTGCTGATCAGCGGCGAAGACGGTTCCGAGACGGTGGTGGAACCGGCGCGCACGGGCGGTTCCGCATGCGCTGAACCGGTCGAGGTGCACGCCGGCGACGAGCTGGTTCTGGCGGGCTCGACCCGGTTTATGCTCATCGAGGGCATGCCGGAAAGCTGGGAATAGCAACACGTCGGCTGGAGCGCCGGCGTGTTGGTTTTGAAGCGCGGACGATGCAGGTATCGTCCGCGCATTTTGGTTTTGAGAGGGCGAATCGTGCACGCGCTCGAGGAAGCGGTGTGGTGTTCGCTTTCGCCGTGTACGGTTGCGAAGCGTCTCTTCTCCTGCGCGATGCATATGGCGAAAGTCGCGCGCAGCGTGGGCGACCGCCCACTTACGCTTCCTGCTCGTGGGGGAGCAGCGGGGCTAGGAAGCCCTTGTCGGCGAGCGCCCGGCCGATGGCCTCGAGGGCCTCGGTACTTGGCGCCGACACCAGGTGATAGTGGTATCCCGAGGTGGCGGTGCTCAGCGGCGATGATTTCCCGCTCTCGATATCGTTGATGAAGCGCTCGATATCCGCCTGGTCGGCAATCTCCAAAGGCGCGGTGATGCGGCCGTAGGCGCGATGGCTGATGGACACGTTGTGCACGCGCCCGCCGAGCGCGATGATGGTTTGCAGCTCTTCCCTGGTTTGCTCGACCTCGTGGTGCAGCTTGAACGTGCGGGCCGGCTCGTCAAGGGCCGCGGCTGGTTGCTCCGCAGCGTTTTGCGCCATGGCTTGAGCTGTGGTTTGCGCGGTATTCGCCAGCACGTAGCCCTTCGTGGTTGCCACGATGTTCGCGCCCGCCTCGCGCAGCAGCGCGATGTCCTGCACGATGATCTGTCGGCTGACGTTAAGGGTGTTCGCAAGCTGACCGCCGGATACCGGCGCATCGGCTGATCGAAGCGCATTGAGCAGCGACGCGCGTCTGGCCTCGGATTTCGTTGCCATTGCTACTGCCCGCTTTCCCGGTTTAAATCGGTGACCGGTGTATTACCACCAGTGGTGGTCGCTTCGCCGTCAGCACTATCGTCCAGCATGCGAAGGCGCTTCATGGATACGTCCAAGATGGGTGCCGAGTGGGTGAGCGCGCCGCTGGACACGAAGTCGATGCCCAGGTCGGCGATGGCCTGCACGTTGTGCGCGTCGATGTTGCCGGAGCACTCGGTCTTCGCGCGCCCATCGATGAACGCGACAGCTGCCGCCATGGCGTCGTGGTCCATGTTGTCGAGCATGATGATGTCGGCCCCAGCGGCGATTGCCTCCTCGACCTGCGCGAACGTCTCGCACTCCACTTCGATTTCGCGCACGAAGGGGGCGTAGGCGCGCGCAGCCTCGATGGCTTCGCGCACGCCGCCCGCGGCGGCGATGTGGTTGTCCTTTAGCAGCACCCCGTCGGAGAGGTTGTAGCGGTGGTTACGCCCGCCGCCGCACCTAACGGCCTCCTTCTCGAACACGCGCATGTTCGGCGTGGTTTTGCGCGTGTCCACCAGCTGGGTGGTGCTGCCCTCGAGGAGCGCAGCCATACGGTGCGTGTAGGTGGCGATGCCGCTCATGCGTTGCAGGTAGTTCAGGGCCACGCGCTCGCCCGACAGCAGCACGCGCACGTCGCCGGTTACCGTCGCAAGCGTTTGACCTGCGCAAACGTTGTCTCTATCTGCGGCGAAACGTTGAACGCGCGTTTCGGGGTCAAGGATGGCGAACGTGCGCTCGAACACGTCAAGGCCGCACAGTACGCCGCCGGCCTTCGCGATAAGGTCCACGGCGGCGGGGCGCGCGTCGGGCATGATGGAGGCGGTGGAAACGTCCTCGTTGGTGATGTCCTCGGCCAGCGCCTGGCGGATAAGCGGCTCGGCCACGGTTGTCAGCGTGATAGGGTTCATGCGCAAACGACCTCCTTGGAGCTTGTGGTGCGATCGGTATCGGATGGGGAAGGGTTTTGCGGGCAGGTTTGCGTTGCGGTTTGCGAACCGGGTTGCCCAGCGTTGCAAAGCTCGGTTCGTGCTGTGTTCTGCCCAGCGTTTTGCACGCAGGCTTGCGGCCTGGTTTGCGCTGCGGTTTGCGGCTCGCTTTGCGCCGCGCCTTCACGGGTTTTGCGTTCGGCTTCGGCGCAGAGACGTCGGTACGCCTGCGCGTCGGCGCCGCAGGGTTGCTCGGGGTAGGTTTGCGCCACGGGTGCTTTCACGCCCAGCTTGCGGCACATATCCCACGCCGCGCGCTGTGCGAATACGAGCGACTCGAGCAGCGAGTTGCTGGCCAGACGGTTCTTCCCGTGCACGCCGTTGCAGCTGGTTTCGCCGGCGGCGTACAGCCCCGGCATGTCGGTGGCGCTGTTGCGGTCCACCCACACGCCGCCCATGAAGTAATGCTGCGCGGGCACGACGGGGATGGGCTCGCGCGTGATGTCGAAACCTTCCTCCAGGCAACGCCTGTAGATATTCTTGAAGTGCCCTGTGATCTCGTCTTTCGGCATATTTGCGAAAGAAAGACGCACGAAATCCGAGCCCTCTGCAGTCATCTGCCGGTATATGGTCGCGCTCACCACGTCGCGCGGTTGCAACTCGTCGGTGAAGCGATTCCCGTTTGCGTCGAGCAGCACGGCCCCTTCGCCGCGGCACGATTCCGAAATCAGAAACGCCCGGCCAGGCCGCTTCGAGTACAGGGAGGTTGGGTGAATCTGCACATAATCCATGTGCTCAAGGGCGATGCCGTGGCGCGCGGCAATGGCGCACGCGTCGCCGGTTAGGCTGGGGAAGTTGGTTGATCGCGGGTACGTGCCGCCGATGCCGCCGCAGGCCCAAAGCGTCTGACCTGCGAAGATGCGCAGCTGCGCCCCGTCGGTCGCGTGCGCGAGGACACCGCAGCAGCGCGTCTGCGGCTGACAGGGTTCGCCGCCGCGCGGCGTTGCCGGTGCAGCGGCAACGTGCGGCGCGCAGTCGTAATCTTCAGCGTTGGTCGCGTTTTGCGTCGTTTCGCCTTGTGCCGCCGCCTCGTTCTTCGCCGCATTCGCTGCGCTGACCTGGGCATCATCCTGCGCGACCAGGATGTCGTCCATGCAGGTGTGCTCCAGGATACGGACGTTAGGCAGCTCGCGCACGCGGGCCAGCAGCGTGGAGGTGATCTCGTCGCCGGTGATATCGCTGTGGAAGCAGATGCGCGGGCGGCTGTGCGCGCCCTCGCGGGTGTAGCGCAGGTTGCTTGCCTGGTCGCGCTCGAAGTCCACGCCGCGTTTCACCAGGTCGGAGATGATGCTTCGGCTTGCGCGGATCATCAGATCCACGCTCTCGCAGCGGTTCTCGTAATGGCCCGCGCGCAGGGTGTCCTCGAAAAACGGCGCGTAGTCGGGGTCGTCGTGCTGCACGCAGATGCCGCCTTGCGCCAGCATGGAATCGCATTCGTCAACGGTCGTCTTCGCCAGCATCACCACGGAAAGCGTGGAGGGAAGGTTGAGCGCGCAGTACAGCCCTGCCACGCCGCAGCCGACGATGACCACGTCGCAGGCGATGTCGCGCACCTCGGCAGCGCCGTCACACTCCGGTTGCAATCGGTCGCCGGCAGGGTCGCGTGGTGCAACGCCATGCGAGCAAGCTGCAGCAGAAACCGCCGTTTCCGCAGTTAAAGCGCTCATTTCGCCAGCCAATTCGTTCTTTTCGCTCATCTTCGCCGCCTACTTCGCCGCGTACTCCAGCATGCGCTCGAGCGTCAGGCGCGCAGCGGGGGCCAAGTCGTTGCCGACGTGCACCTCGTACGGGGCGGGGTTGCGCAGGCATGCGGCAAGCTTCGGCAGCGTGACCAGGTCCATGTTCTCGCAGCGCGGCGTGGTGGCGGGGAAGTGGAAGCGCTTGCCCGTGCCCTGGGTGCGCAGCTCGAGCTCGCGGATGATGCCGACCACGGTGCACACGATGAACTCCTGCGCATCCGACGCGGCGGCGTGCTCGATCATGCCCTTCGTCGACCCGATGAAGTCGGCCTCGGCGAGCACGTCGGCCGGGCATTCGGGGTGCGCCATGACCACGGCGTCGGGGTGGGCTTCCTCCAGGTCGATGATCTGCTCCACGCTGATGGTCATGTGGCGCGGGCAGTAGCCCTTGTTCAGGATGACGTTCTTGTCGGGCAGCTGGCTTGCCACGTAGCGGCCCAGGTTCATGTCGGGGATGAACAGGATGTTGCGCTGCGGCAGGTTGCTGCAGATCTTCACGGCGTTCGAGGAGGTCACGCACACGTCGGACCAGGTCTTCGCCTCGGCGGTGGAGTTGACGTAGCACACGACGGCCAGGTCGTCGCCGTATTCGGCGCGCACGCGGTCGATGTCGGGCTTGCTGATCATGTGGGCCATGGGGCAGTCGGCGGCGGGTTCGGGCAAAAGCACGGTCTTGTCCGGATTGAGCAGCTTCGCTGATTCGCCCATGAACTCCACGCCGCACAGCACGATGGTCTGTTGCGGCAGGTCAACGGCCAGTTTCGCCAGGGCGAAGCTGTCGCCGACGTAGTCGGCCGCGGCCTGCACGTCGGGCGGCACGTAGTAGTGTGCCAAGATCACGGCGTCGCGCTGCTCCTTCAGCTGCGCAATCTCCTGGGTGAGCGCCGCGATGGACTCCGCCGTGCCAGATGCTTGCGCGCCTGCTCCGGTTTGCCCTGCGTTGTTTTCGATGACCTGCTCGCTCATGTTCGCTCCATGCTTTCGTGCGGTTATTTGACGCTGCAGTATGCCGCAAAACTTTACAGCTGACTTGACAGCTGTAAAGTTCCCATCGTTTCTCCATCCGCGGGGGTGCGGCCCGCCGCCCGCGGAGCGCCTTCGCCGTTTGCCCTTAAATCCCGTATCGCCGGTAGGTTCAACATGCGAAAGGCCCATACTAGACTGGTGCGGAACGCGCTTGTGCTCCGCGGCTGGCGCTAACCCGCGCATTCGCGGGCGCGCTGCAACCCATTCGTCAACCCAAGGAGGTTCAGCATGGCTCGCGTGTACAATTTCTCGGCCGGTCCGGCAGTGCTCCCCGAGGAGGTGCTGTCCTCCGCCGCCGCGGAAATGCTCGATTATCAGGGCACCGGCATGTCCGTGATGGAGATGTCGCACCGCTCCGCCGCGTTCAAGGGCATCATCGAGACCGCTGAGCAGGACATCCGCGACCTCATGAACATCCCCGACAACTACCGCGTGCTGTTCCTGCAGGGCGGCGCCACGCAGCAGTTCGCGGCCATCCCCATGAACCTCATGCAGAACAAGGTTGCCGACTACATCGTGTCGGGCAACTGGTCGAAGAAGGCGTTCAAGGAGGCCAAGCTCTACGGCGACGCCCGCTGCATCGCCAGCTCCGAGGACGAGAACTTCACCTACGTGCCCGACGTCGACGGCCTCACGTTCAGCCCCGACGCCGATTACGTCTACATCTGCCAGAACGAGACCGTCTACGGCAACCGTTACACCAAGCTGCCCGAAACCGGCGACATCCCGCTGGTCTCCGACGTGTCGAGCATGTTCCTCTCCGAGCCCATGGACGTGTCGAAGTACGGCCTGATCTACGGCGGCGTGCAGAAGAACGTCGGCCCGGCCGGCGTGGTCATCGTCATCGTGCGCGACGACCTGATCCGCGAGGACGTGCTGCCCTTCACGCCCACCATCATGCGCTACAAGACGCAGGCCGACGCCGGCAGCCTGTCCAACACCCCGCCGTGCTACGGCATCTACATGTGCGGCAAGGTGTTCCAGTGGCTCAAGGGCCTGGGCGGCCTCGAGGCCATGCAGAAGCTCAACGAGGAGAAGGCCGCCATCCTCTACGACTACCTGGATCAGTCCAACCTGTTCAGCGGCACGGCGAAGAAGGAGTTCCGCTCGCTCATGAACGTGCCGTTCGTCACGGGCAACCCCGAGCTGGATGCGAAGTTCGTCGCCGAGGCGAAGGCCGCGGGCATCGAAAACATCAAGGGCCATCGCAGCGTCGGCGGCATGCGCGCCAGCATCTACAACGCCATGCCCAAGGCAGGCGTCGAGGCGCTGGTCCAGTTCATGGACAAGTTCGAGCGCGAGAACGCGTAAGTTCGCGATAGGCGAGCGCCCGGTGCGCGGGCGCTGGTCTCGCGATAGCGATAGCGCTTTCAAACGGGCGGGCGGCCATCAAGGTCGCCCGCCCGTTTTGCGTTCGTCCGGTGGACACGTGTCGTGCGTTGTGATTGCGTGCGAGGTGCGTAGTTGCGCGGTGCTGCGTCTATCGAGTTTGCTTGTGCTTATTGGCGTTACGAATGGGTTTCAGGTCGGTTATCGGTTTCGCATTGGCGTTTGCGGCGCTATAATGGTGCGATTATGACTACACAGCTTCCTTATCTCATCTGCTCGATTTTGAGCTTCATTCCCGCCATCGTGTTGCACGAGATGGCGCACGGCTTTGCTGCCTGGAAACTGGGCGACCCCACCGCCAAGCGTGCAGGGCGCCTGTCGTTCAACCCGCTTGCGCACGTCGACCCGTTCGGTACCGTTATCATGCCGTTTTTGCTCATGGCCATGAACATGCCCGTGTTCGGCTACGCCAAGCCGGTGCCGTACAACCCCGCGTACTTCAAGGACCCGCGCAAGGGCGACTTGATCGTGGGCCTGGCGGGCCCTGCCGCCAATCTGCTGCTCGCCGTGCTGGCGGGCGTGGTCGCGTGGGTGCTCTACGGGTTCGCCCCCGTTGCACAGTGGGTGGTGCAGAGCCAGGCGTTCTTCTATTTCTACCTGATGTTCCTGCCCATGTTCGCGCTGATCAACCTGTACCTTATGTTCTTCAACTTGCTGCCCATCCCGCCGCTGGACGGCAGCTCCATCTTCGCGTTCTTCATGCCTGTGAAGTGGTTGCCGAAGTACTACAAGGTGCAGCAGTGCGCGTTCCCCATCTTCATGATTGTGGCTATTATGCTGCCGTATGTTATCCACGTGAACGTGTTCGGCATCTACTTGGATGCTACCGCCGGCAACCTGGGCAACCTGCTGTTCCCCTTCCCCATTTCGTAGGGGTGGCGGGGCATCGTGTCGTATCGCGTTCGCACCGACAGCTTCGAAGGGCCGTTCGATCTGCTGTTGTACCTGGTCAGTCGCCAGAAGGTTGACATCGGCGCCATCAATATCACGCAGATCGCCGACCAGTACCTGGCCGAAGTGGGCCGCATGCAGAATCTTGACCTGGACGTCGCCAGCGATTTTTTGCTGGTAGCCAGCACGCTGCTGGAGATTAAGGCGCAAAGCCTGCTGCCGCGCGAGCATATCGAGGTGGAGGACGACATCGCCGAGCTGGCGCCCTCCGAGGCGCGCGACATGCTGGTGGAGCGCCTGCTGGAGTACAAGCAGTACAAGAACGCCGCCGCGGCGCTGCACGCCCGGTTCGTTGCCGAGGGCCGCATGCACCCGCGCCCGTTCGGCCCCGAGGCGTGCTTCCTGAATCTCATGCCCGACTTCTTGCGCGACGTGTCGCTTGACTCGCTGGCGCTGCTTGCCGCCCGCGCGCTGGCGCGCCGCGAGGTGTTCCTGCTGGAAAGCGAGCATATCGCCGCGAAACCCATCCCGGTGGAGGTTCACGTGCGCGCCATCCATCAGCGCATCCGCAACCTCAAACAGCTGCGCTTCTCGCAGTTGATCGCCGACGATGCGCCCACGCCGCTGGTGGTGGTCACGTTCCTGGCGGTGCTCGAGCTGTACAAGCGCTCCATGGTACGCGTGGAGCAAAGCCAGCTGTTCGGCGACATCGATATCGAGTACATCGAGGGTTCGGGCGAGCTTTTGCTGGACGGCGATGATGCGCTGACGTCGGTTGGGGAGGAATAGATGTTCGAAGGACTTGATCAGGCGCAGCTGCCCGGCGCCATAGAGGCCATGCTGTTCGTTACCGACGAGCCGGTCGGCGTCATCGAGCTGGCCGACATGCTGGAGGCAGACCCGAAGCTGGTCGAGCAGGCGCTGGTGGATTTGCGCGAGAAGCTGGAGCGCGAGCAGCGCGGCATCCAGCTGCGCGAGGTTGCCGGCGGTTGGCGGCTGTACACGCACCCGGCTTACCATGATCTGGTGGAGAAGTACGTGCTGTCGTGGGATACGCGAAAGCTCTCGCAAGCGGCGATGGAAACGCTGGCCATTGTGGCCTACCTGCAGCCCTGCACGCGCGCCGGCGTTGCCAGCGTGCGCGGCGTGAACTCCGACAGCTCCATAAACTCCCTGGTGGAGAAGGGGTTGATCCGCGAAGCGGGGCAGGCGGACGCGCCGGGCAACCCCACGCTGTACGCCACCACGCGCGGCTTTCTGGAGAAGTTCGGGCTGCGCTCGGTGAGCGACTTGCCGAATCTGGACGAGTTTGCGCCCGATGATGCCACGCGCCAGCTCATCCGCGAGCGTCTGAGCGCAGGCGGGCAGGAGGCGCGCGTGGCGCCTGAGGCGCAGGTGTCGGGCGGGGAAGCGGGCGACCCGCTTGGCGGCTTGCAGTTCGATTTCGATGACGAAGGCGCCGGCGGCGCGCTGACCTCGGAAAAGGGTTCGCGCGGCGTGGATGCCGGCGGCGAGAATCGCTCGTCCCGGCAAGCGGCGCCTGAGCGCGCCGCGGCAGGCGGGCAACTGCCGCTTTCCGCTGACGACCCGGATCGCGACGCATCGGGCTCGCACGCCGCGTTCCCGGCCGGTGACGGTCCGGCGAGCAATGCCGCGCAGCAGATGCTCGCCGATGCCATGGCGCAAAGCTTCGGGCTGGTGGAGAAGATCGACTTCGACAACCTTAAGTTCGAAACCGACGACGAGTAACTGTTTCTCGGCAAACCTCGACCGACCTGTGATGGGAGAATCATGACCAGGCAACTCAAACCCAATCAAACGCAGCCCGAGGAGCGTCTTGTGCCCATGCGCCTGCAGAAGTTTCTGGCGCGCGCCGGCGCGGCGAGCCGTCGCGGGTCGGAGAACCTTATGACGGCAGGGCGTGTGACGGTGAACGGCCAGGTGGTTACCGAGCTGGGAAGTAAGGTTGACCCGCTTGTGGATCAGGTGGCGGTCGACGGCGTGCCCGTGCACCTGGAGGGCGGCCCCGTCACCATCATGCTTCACAAACCCGCTGGCTACGTGACCACCATGTCCGATCCGCAGGGTCGTTCTACGGTGGCCGAGCTCGTGCCCACCGACCGTTTCCCGGGGCTGTTCCCCATCGGGCGCTTGGACTTCGACACCACGGGGCTTTTGCTGTTCAGCACCGACGGCGAGCTGGGCAACGGCCTTTTGCACCCGCGTCATCACGTGGAGAAGCGCTATCTGGCGCTGGTCAACGGCAAGCCCACGCCCGAGCAGCTGGCCCAGCTTGAGCAGGGTATCCAGCTTGACGACGGCATGACCGCGCCCGCGAAGGCCGCGCTGGTGGAAGGTGCGGAAGCGAAGCGCGCGCTGTCCATGCTGGAGGTGCCGCCCGCCGTACCCGACCATGAGCCTAACGGCAGCGTGCCCAGTCCGCAACGCGCCGCCATCCTGCGCAAGCGCTCCCAGCAGCGCGCCGTGGTGCGCGTGGTGTTGCGCGAGGGAAGGAAGCGCCAGGTCAAGCGCATGCTGTCAGCCATCAAGCACGGTGTTTTGGCGCTGCACCGCGACAGCTTCGGTCCCATCGAGCTAGGCGACCTGCCTCGCGGCCAATGGCGCGAGCTCACCCCCGAAGAGGTAACGGCGCTGCACGCGTCGATTAAGTAGGCGAACGTTCGCCGGGTGAACATGGGGCGGACGCGTGAACAGGGGGACGGAGGTGTGTTCACGAGGGTTCTTTGGGAAATGAAAGGGCAACCGTGAACACACCTCCGTCCCCCTGTTCACGCCCGTTGGCGGGTCTCGCGTCGCGCGTTGTTCGTGCGCAGGGCTGCATCGCCGATGAGCATCCCCCCATGAACACACCTCCGTCCCCTGTTCGTGCGTCCCTTGTTCGTGTGGCCCTCGTGCTTGCGTGGGGGCGATGGGCCGTGCGCTGCCGGGAAACGGCTATAATGGTCACCCGGGTAAACTGCTGGTGTTTGCGAACTCGGCGTTTCGCCTTGTCGTGGGCCTTCTTTGACCTGCGCGGCGGTTTCGCGCTTGCCGATGCGATGCCGGCTTGCCCGCAACGTTCTATCCTAGATCGGATCCGGAAGGTCTGCATCGCCTTATGGCACAAACAATCGATCAAGCGAAAACCGGCGGCTTCGAAAACGTGGCCGTCATCGGCTTCGGCCTCATCGGCGCCAGCTTTGCCGCCGCATTGCGCGCGGCGAACCCCTCGGCGCAGGTCATGGCCGTCGACACTGACCTGGCCACCCGCGTCGAGGCCGTCAACAGAGGTTGGGCCACCGCAACCGCCGCCCCCGATGCTGCGGAGTTCCGCGCGTTCATCGAAGAGAACTGCGACCTGGTGGTTTTGGCTACGCCCGTCAGCGTGGTGGAAGGCTATCTGAAAGATTTGGCCAAATGGGGCTATCGCGGCATCATCACCGATACCGCTTCCACGAAAAGCCGCATCATCGAGATGGCCGCGCACACGCTTCCGTATCCGCAGAACTTCGTTCCCGGACACCCTATGGCCGGCTCCGAGAAGAACGGCATCGTGGGTGCTCGCGCCGACCTGTTCAAGGGCGCATACTGGATCTTGTGCCCCGACGCCGATACGCCGGCGGAGCATTTCACGCGCCTGCACGAGCTGATCACCGGCATCGGCGCACGCGTGATCAGCCTGCCGCGCGAGCAGCATGACGCGGCGGTAGCCGTAGTCAGCCACGTTCCGCATTTCACTGCCAGCTCTCTTGTGCAGCTTGCCGTGCGCCACGCGAAGGGCCAGGATTCGCTTATGCGCCTGGCAGCGGGCGGGTTCAAGGACTCCACGCGCATCGCGGCCGGCTCGCCCGAGCTGTGGTGCGGTATCGCTTTCGACAACAAAGATGCGCTTTTGGGCGGTTTGCGCGAGATGCAGGGCATCATCGGGCAGTTCGCCGATGCGCTCGAGGCGGGCGATCGCGCAACGTTGACCAGCCTGCTCGCCGAGGCCGCCGACGCCCGCCGCGCGCTGCCGGCCGCATGGTTGCCGTGCACCGAGCGCCTGCTGGAGGTGCGTATCCCCATGGAGGATCGCCCTGGCGTGGTCGCCGAGGTCACCACCATCACCAGCAAGGTGGGGTGCAACATCCAGTCCATCGAGATCGATCACGTCACCGAGGACTCGGCCGTGCTCTCGCTCGTGCTCACCGACGAAGGCGACATCGGCAAGCTGTCGGCGCACCTTATCAACGCCGGTTTCTCCGTTTCGTTCAGCCCGCTAGCGCCTAAGGAGCACACCCATGTCGGATAACATCACCGTCATCAAACCGCTGGAAGGCCCCATGCACGGTTCCACGCGCGTGCCGGGCGACAAGTCCATCAGCCACCGCGTCGTGCTGTTCTCCGCCATGGCGGAAGGCACCTCGCGCGTGTCCGGCGTGCTGGATTCCGCCGACGTGCGCAGCTCCATCGGGGCCGTGCGCGCGCTGGGCGCCCAGGTCAGCCTGGAGAAGCAGGCCGACGGAAGCCTTGCCGGCGGCATCACCGGCTGGGGAGTCGCCGGTCCCAGCCAGCCCGCCGAACCCGTGGATTGCGGAAACTCCGGCACCACGGTGCGCCTGCTCATGGGCATCTTGGCGCCGTGGGATATCCAAGTCACGCTCACGGGCGATTCCTCGCTGTGCAAGCGCCCGATGCGCCGCATCACCGCGCCGCTCATGAAGATGGGCGCGCGCTTCCTTCCCGAAGGCCGCGAAACGCTGCCCATCACCGTTCACGGCGGCGGGCTGCGTCCCCTCACCTACGACGCCCCTATGGCATCGGCCCAGCTCAAGACCGCTGTGCTGCTTGCCGGCATGTACGCCTCGGGAACCACCACGGTCAACGAGCCGGCGCCGAGCCGCAACCATACCGAGCTCATGCTTCCCGAATACGGCGTGGCCACCACGGCAGGCGCCTGCACGGCCAGCGTGACCGGGCTCGCCCAGCCCCAGGCCGGCGAGGTGCTCGTGCCGGGCGACCCCTCTTCGGCGGCGTTCCTCGCATGTGCGGCGGTTCTGCGTCCCGAAAGCTCGATCCAGATCGAGGACGTCAGCCTGAACACGGCCCGCATCGGCTTCGTGCGCACGCTCGAGCGCATGGGCGCCCAGGTCAGCGTCACGCGCACGGGCGCGGCGGGCAAGGAGCCCTATGGCATCATCGAGGCCTGCTACACGCCTGACTTGCGCGGTTGCGAGGTGCCGGCCGACAAGATCGCCGGCATCATCGACGAAATCCCCGTGCTGGCGTTGGTGGCCGCCCATGCGCATGGAATCACCGTGTTTCGTCAGGTGGGGGAGCTTCGTGTGAAGGAAACCGACCGCCTTGCCGCTATAATGGATGGTCTGGCCAAGTTGGGCGTGGACACCTGGTGCGAAGGCGACGACCTTTACATCGAGGGTCAGCCCGGTTTGCAGGTCCCCGAGGGGCTCGAGTTCGACTCGCTCGGCGACCATCGCCTTGCCATGACCTGGTCGCTCGTCGGCCTGACCGGCAAGGTTTCCGTGAACATCAAGGATTTCGAGGCCGTGCGCGTCAGCTACCCCGGCTTCCTGGACGATATCGAAAGGCTTGCACGATGATCATCGCTATCGACGGCCCGAGCGGCGCCGGCAAATCGACCGTTTCAAAGGCGGTCGCGCGCCGTTTAGGCTTCTCGTGCCTGGATACGGGCGCCATGTACCGCTCCATCGCCTGGCAGGCGCTGCAAGACGGCGTCTCGCTGGAAGATGGCGAAGCGCTCGGCCGCATCGCCGATATGCACGAGATCGGGTTCTCCCATGAGCCGGGCGACCCGCTGCCGCGCCGCGTCTCCATCGCCGGCGTGGACGTGACCGACGCCATCCGCACAGCTGAGATCGACCGCTCGGTCAGCGCCGTGGCTGCCGCGCCTGCCGTTCGCCAGGCGCTTGTGGCCCAGCAGCAGCGCATCGGCCGCGCGGGCAACTACGTGGTGGAAGGTCGCGACATCGGCACGGCGGTGTTCCCTGAGGCTGAGCTGAAGGTGTTTCTGACCGCCAGCGCCGCCGAGCGCGCTTATCGCCGCGTGGCGCAAAACGAGCGTCGCGGCGTGGGCAGCACCGATTACGCCGAGGTGCTCGCCGACATCGAGCGCCGCGATGCCATCGATTCCTCGCGCGATACTAGCCCGCTCAAGCCGGCGCCCGATGCCGTGCAGATGGATTCCACGGGCCGTACCATCGAGCAGATCATCGAGCGCATCTGCGCGCTTGCCCAGGAGAAGGGCGTGCACGTATGAGCCTGTTTCTGAAATACGAGGACATGTGGGACCGCGCGCTCGGCGGCACTACCGACGAGAAGCAGATCCCGCATTGGTTCGCGAACTTCGCGTATGTGCTGATCGGCTTCGTGTTCAAGGTGCTATTCCGCTATCGCGTGGACGGGCGCGAGAACCTTCGCGCGTTCAAGGACCGCTGCGGTGCGGTGGTGGTTTCGAATCACACGTCGTTTCTGGACGTGGTGCTCATGTACGTGGCCGCGCGCCCGAGCCAGTTCGTGCGCCTGATGGGCCGCGACTCGTTGTTCGGCAACGCGCACGGCTTGGCGGGACAGATTCTGTCGCGCGTGGGCGCGTTCCCCATCAAGCGCGATTCGGCCGACCGCACCGCCATCAAGCGCGCGGCGCATATGCTGAAGGGAAACCAGTTGGTGGGCATCCTGCCGGAGGGCACGCGCCGCGGCAAGGGCAGCAAAACGCCCGAAATCCACTCTGGTGCGGCGTTCATCGCGAAGATGGGCAAGGCTCCCATCCTGCCTATGTGCGTGCGCGAGGCGGAGAACGTCAAGCGCAAAGGCGAGCGCATTCGCTTCCCGAAGATCTCGGTGGAGTACGGAAAGCCCCTGGTGGTAAGCGATTTCGACTTCCTGCCGAAGGAAGATCGCCTGGACGGGTGCTCGTGGTACGCCATGCGCGAGGTGTTTGCGTTGCATCAGCGCGTGCCGCGTGAGCAGGTGGATATGCGTGCGCTGTTCCCCGACGGCCGCGATTTCTCCGAGGTGTTCGCCGCTCATCCCATTCCCGAGCACACCCCCGAGGAGGCCATCGAGCTGACCCGCCCCACGAAGAAGGCGAAGGTCGAGCAGTAGCAGGTTTGGGATAGCAGGGGCCGCGCGAGCGGCCCCTTGCGCTATCGTGCGGCGCAAAAGCCGCGAGACGCGAATCGCAAAACGCAAGCTGCGAACTCTAAGTTGCGAACCTGCAACTTGCAGCTGCAATCCGCAAACTGCAGTGTGCGAGCGGTAAGCTCCCAAACCTCAAGCCCGCGAGCTCGCAAAACCGCTATCGGCACGCCGCAATCAATATGAAAGGACCGGACATGGAAGTCATCCGCAGCAAGAACGCCGGCGCATGCTACGGCGTGCAACGAGCCCTTGACCTGGCCCTGAAGGCCAGCGAGGGAGATGGCAGCGCGTTCACGTTGGGGCCGCTGATCCACAACCCCCAGGTGGTGGCGAACCTTGAGGCACGCGGCGTGATGGCCGTCTCGGAGCCCGAGCAGGCCACGCACGGGGCGATCATCATCCGCAGCCACGGCGTCACCCCGGCCGTGCGCCGATCGGTGGAGGCGCGCGGGCTTCCCGTGATCGATGCCACGTGCCCGCATGTCGCGCGTGCGCAAAAGGCCGCCGCCACGCTTGCCGAGGAGTGCGGCTACGTGGTGGTGGTGGGCGAGGAAGGCCATCCCGAGGTGGAGGGCCTGGTGGCTTACGCCCACGAGGCCGGTGCGCAGGTGCACGTGGCGGAAACGGCCGCCGACCTGCCCGGTGACCTGCCTGAGCACGTGGGCGTGGTCGTGCAGACCACGCAAACCCGCGATGCGCTTGACGACGTGCTCGAGGGCATCCGTGCCCAAGGCGTTGCCGCGCAGGTCAAGGACACGGTGTGCACGGCCACGCGCCAGCGCCAGCAGGCTGCTGCGGAGCTTGCCGGGCAGGTGGACGCCATCGTGGTCATCGGAGGGCGCAATTCGGCCAATACCACGCATCTGGCCGAGATCTGCGCTGCGGAATGCCCGCGCACGCACCATATCGAGTCGGCCGCCGAGCTTGATCCCGCGTGGTTCGCGGGCTGCTCCTCCGTGGGCGTCACGGCAGGCGCCAGCACCCCCGACGACCAGATCGACGAGGTGGTGCAGCGCTTAGAGCGTATGTAGCATCCGCGTCGACGGGGACGGTTTTGAGCGGCGCGTCGATTTTCGCGCGTGGCGTATGAGGCCTGCCGATCCCGCCGGTTTCGGTGCGCTCCTGTATGTGATGATCGACATCATGCGGGTGGGCCTACACCTGCATTTCCCTGTCCGCCGTCATAGCGCTGCATTTCCTATATATCCCCATGTGAACCGTCTCCGTCTGCACGTGCTTCGGCATGTGAGGGCGGGGACGGTTTTGTGCACGGACGGTGAAGAAACGGCCCGATTTGTTGCACAACAAATCCCGCGAAAACCGGGTTAGCCTTGAAGCATGAACGAAGCCGCTCGGCGCTGCAAAAGCGTCGGCGCGCGAACGCGATGCGGAGGTTGCCACCATGTGCAGGATATTGCTCGTCGAAGATGCCGTGCCCGAGCCTGAGGCGCTGCGCGTGCTTATCGAGCAGCATCCCTGCGCCGGTGCCATCCAACTGGAGAGTTGCGCGTTTTCCCAGGTGAGCGAGCGTATCTCCCAGGGTCCGCGCGTCGATGCGCTGTTCGCTCCGGTGGACGCCCTCGGCGCCTTCCCGGCGTGCGCCTCCGATGAGCGCGCCGGCATCGCGCTGGTGCGCGAGTTGCAAGACCGGGGCATCCTTCCGCTGACCGTGTACTGCACCACGCGCGCCGCTTACACCTCGGCGGTCTATGGAACCGACCATCAGTATCTGCTGCTGGCGCCGTATTCGCCCACCGAGGCGCGCAACGCACTGGACAAGGTGTTCGGCCTGCTCGGTCATCGCGCGGCAAGCCCGCTTGCGTTGCGCAGCGCCGGGACCGTGCACATCGTGGACCCCGCCGATGTGGTGTACGTGAAAAGCATCGGGCGAAAAGTGCTGGTCAAGCTGTCGGATGCTCGCGTGCTGGAATCGTATGCGGCGCTGGCCGAGCTTGAGCAGCAGCTGCCCGGCAGCTTCGTGCGCTGCCACAAAAGTTACCTGGCGAACATGGAGCACGTGGTTCAGGCGTCCGCCGATGGGCTGGTCATGGACTGCGACGAGGCGGTTCCCATCAGCCAGCGCCAGTACCGCACCGTCCGCGACGCCCTCAGGTCGTTCTCCGTTTCGTAGGGGAAGAGTGCCGCGGTCGACGGGGTTTGAGCCGTTGGCTTCGTTTCGCCTTTTCTGGCTGAGCGCCGGCTGGCACCGCATCCGGCGCTCTTCACATCGCGCTCCGCGTCCCTATCCTCGCTTCTCTTCTTAGGGTGGGTATTGATCCCCAGCTTCTTCGCGCCGCCTTCCGGAGGGCAAACGTCATCCTGTCTTGAACATAGTTGCGCTGATTTTCCGCGTCGCGTTCCCGCCGGGCGCGTCGGCAGGCGCGGCATGCTACCATAATATGCTGCGAAAAATCGACGGCGTACAGGCGAGCGGAAGCGGAAAGGCGGTGTTGACGTGGGCATTTATCCTCCTCAGGATGTGGCGAAGCAGGCTGCGCAGTCCGCGGGCGGCCGCAAGCGTCGTGCTCCCGAGCCCCCGAAGGCCGTCATCGAATCCGTGCTGCCCGAAAGCCCTGCCGACGACGCGGGCTTCACGCCGGGCTGCATCATCACCAGCGTGGACGGCCAGCCTGTGCGCGACATGATCGACTGGCGCTGGCTTACCGCCGACGACGTGATCACCCTCGGCTACATCGACACCGACGGCGACTCCGGCGAAGTGGAACTTGAGCGCTACGAGGGCGAGGAATGGGGCTTCGAGTTCTCCGGCGTGGTGTTCGACGGCGTGAAGCAATGCCGCAATGCCTGCATCTTCTGCTTCATGCGCCAGCTGCCCGACGACATGCGCCCGTCGCTGACCCTGCGCGACGACGACTTCCGCCTAAGCTTCCTGTCGGGAACGTTCGTCACGTTCACCAACTTGTCGGCCGAGGACGAGGCGCGCATCATCGAGCAGCACATCAGCCCGCTGCGCGTTTCCCTGCACGCGTCCAACCCCGAGGTTCGCCGGCGCATCATCGGCAGGCATGCTCAGCACGGCATCGACGTGATGGACCGCCTGCTTGCCGCCGGCATCGAGTTCCACGCCCAGATCGTGCTCATGCCCGACGAGAACGATGGCGATGCGCTGCGTGAGACGCTCGATTGGGCCTACGCGCGCCCGGGCATCCTGGACATCTGCATCGTGCCGCTCGGCTTCACCAAGCACCAGACGTGCTTCACGAAAAGCTTCAACGACCCGGTTGCCGCCCGTGCTGCTATGGACACCATCGTGCCTGCTCAGCAGCGTGCCCTTGCCGAACGAGGCCATCTGTGGGCCTTCGCTGCCGACGAGTTCTACTGCAACGCCTACGGCGACGAGCTGCTGGAGAACCTCCCGCCTACCGAGCATTACGGCGACTTCGGCATGTTCGAGGACGGCGTGGGCATCATCCGCTCGTTCGTGGACGATTGGGAAGCGGCGGAAGCTGCCGGTCTTGACGAGCAAGCCGCGCAGGCGCTGCAGCAGGCGGGCATGCGCGTGCGCTACATCGCCGGCATGGCCACGCCGCATTTCTTCCGTCCGCTGTTCTCGCGCGGCCCGCTGGCTGGGGTGGTGGAGCCGCTGTTCGTGGAGAACCGCTTCTTCGGCGGAAACGTCGACGTCACGGGGCTGTTGTGCAGCTGCGACATAGCCGATGCCATCCGCGCCGACGCAGCCGAGCACCCGGGCTGGACGTACGTGGTCCCCAAGGTCATCTTCAACGACGACGGCGTCACGCTCGATGATGCTACGTTGGAGGATATGGGGAAGGCGGCGGGCGCGCCCGTGAGCGTGGTATCCTGTAACGCGACTGGGTTCTTGCCGGAACTCGTCGAACTGGCGCGCGAATAGCGGCGCCGCAAACGTAGTATTTTCCTCAACCGAAAAGGATTTGATATGGCTCTGCCCATTGTGGCGGTTGTTGGACGGCCGAACGTCGGCAAGTCCACCTTCGTTAACCGCATTGCCCAGGCCGATGAGGCCATCGTGCACGAGATGCGCGGCGTCACCCGCGACCGTTCGTACCACATCGCCGACTGGAACGGCGTGCCGTTCAAGCTCATCGATACCGGTGGTATCGAAATGGGCGATGACGATGCGTTCCAAAGCTCCATTCGCACGCAGGCGTTCGCCGGCGTGAACGAGGCCGACGTCATCGTGTTCATCGTCGACGGCCGCACCGGCATTAACGCCGACGACGAGGAGGTGGCGCGCGTGCTGCGCAAGACCTCCAAGCCGGTGTATTTGGTGGTGAACAAGATGGACAACCCCGACACCATGGACCAGGTCTGGGAGTTCTACCAGCTGGGCCTGGGCGATCCGTGGTCGGTCTCCTCGCTGCACGGCAACGGCACGGGCGACCTGCTCGACGCCGTGGTGGAAGACCTGAAGCGGGTCGAGACCGCCGACGATGAGGAAGAGGATGGTGGCATCAACATCGCCATCATCGGTCGTCCGAACGCCGGCAAGTCCTCGCTGACCAACCGTCTGACCTCGGACGATCGCTCCATCGTATCCAACGTCGCCGGCACCACGCGCGACGCCATCGACACCGTCATCGAGCACGACGGCCAGCGCTACACCATCGTCGACACCGCCGGTCTGCGCCAGAAGAGCAAGATCGATGAGGACGTGGAGTACTACGGCTTTGTGCGCGCTATGCGCGCCATCGACCGCGCCGACGTGGCCATCCTGGTCATCGACGGTTCCATCGGCCTGACCGACCAGGATCAGCGCGTGGCCGGCTTCGCCGCCGACCGCCAGTGCGCCATGGTCATCGTGCTGAACAAGTGGGACCTGGTGGAGGGCCCCGATGCTAAGGCCGAGGTGCGCGAGAAGATCACCGACCGCATGACCTTCGTGGGCTATGCCCCCGTTGTGGCCACCTGCGCGCTCACGGGCAAGTCCGTCCATCGCATTTGGGAAGCCGTCGACGTCGCGTACGAGAACTTCTGCAAGAACATCCCCACCAACCAGCTCAACGTCTGGCTGGGCGAGATCCGCGAGGGCGGCCATACCGTCTCGAAGGGCAAGGCCATCCTGCGCATGAAGTACGTCACGCAGACGGCAACGTGCCCGCCGCAGTTCACGTTCTTCGTGAACCGCCCCGACCTGGTCAACGACAACTACGAGCGCTTCCTGGAGAATCGCCTGCGAAAGTCGTTCGACCTGACGGGCACGCCCATCCGTATGAAGTTTAAGAAAAAAGATTAAGAGAGATCCGCTGTGGAACTGCTGGGAGCATTAGGGGTTTTCGTCATCTCTTTCCTGCTGGGGTCCATCCCCTGGGGCGTCATCATCTCGAAGGTGTTCTACCACACCGACATCCGCGAGCATGGCTCGGGCAACATCGGCACCACCAACGCCATGCGCACCATGGGCAAGGTGGGCGGTAGCGCCGTGTTCGTGCTGGATTTCGGCAAGGGCATCGTGTCGGGCCTGGTCGCGGCTGCGGCTGCGGCCATGTTCGGCGGCGGCATGTCGCTGTCGGGCCATGTGGTGGGCTACGACGACTTCGTTACGGTGGCCTTCTTGGGCTGCGTTTGGGGGCATATCTTCAGTCCCTGGCTGGGATTTAAGGGCGGCAAGGGCATCGCCGTTGCCGTCGGTTGCCTGTTCGTGACGTTCGGCTGGCAGGGTGCCTGTCTTGAGCTGGCCATCTTCGCCGTGCTGGTGCTTGCCACCAAGTACGTGTCGGTGGGTTCCATCGCCGCCGCGGCGGCGTGCCCGCTGTTCGCCGCATACTACTTCTTGTATGCCACGTTCGCGCCTGCCGCGTGGGTATGCACCACGGTGGCGGCGCTGACGGTGGTTTGGGCGCATCGCGGCAACATCGCGCGCCTGCGCGCCGGCAACGAGCGCCGTATCGGGCAAAAGGGTAAGGAAGCGTAAGGAAAGTGGACGACGACATGAAGGTTGCAGTCATCGGCGCCGGTTCATGGGGAACCGCGCTGGCGCAGACGCTGGCCCTCAACGGGCATAACGTGAGCCTGTGGGCGCGCAAGGATTCGGTGGTGCACGGCATCAACCATGAGCACGTCAATCCGCGCTACCTTTCGGACGCGAAGCTGTCCGACAACATCGTGGCCACCACCTCGTACCGCGATGCGCTGCATCGTGCGAAGGCCGCCGTCATCGTGACGCCTTCGAACCTGCTGCGCGGCGTGGCGCGCGTGCTGTCCGACGTGGTGGACGACCAGTTCCCGATCATCATCTGCTCAAAGGGCGTGGAGGCCGACAGCGGCTATCTGCCTGTGGGCGTGTTCGAGTCCGAGCTGGGCAACAAGGATCGCTTGGCGGTGCTCTCGGGCCCCAATCACGCCGAGGAGGTCATCAAGGCCAAGCCGGCAGGCACCGTGATCGCGTCGTCGAGCCAGGACACGGCGGTGATGTTCCGCGACCTGTTCGCCGCGCCGACGTTCCGCACCTACACCAGCGACGACGTCACGGGTGTGGAGCTGTGCGCCGCATTCAAGAACGTCATTGCCATCGCGGTGGGCGTGGCCTACGGCTTGGGCTACGGCGACAACACGGCAGCCATGATCATGACGCGCGGTTTGGCCGAGATGAGCCGCCTGACGGTGAAGTGCGGCGGGCAGGCCATCACGTGCATGGGCTTGGCCGGCGCGGGCGACTTGATCGCCACGTGCACCTCCGAGCATTCGCGCAACCGTTCGTTTGGCGTGGAGCTGGCGAAGGGCGGCACGCTTGACGCGTACCGCGAGCGTACTCACATGGTCGTCGAAGGCGCGCTGGCGTGCAAAACGCTGAAAACGCTGTCGGACGCCTACGATGTCGAGCTGCCCATCACCGACGTGGTGCGCAGCGTGGTGTGGGAAGGCGCCGACCCGAAAGCCGCAGCGAAGGACCTGTTCGCGCGCCCGTTGACCACGGAGTTTTACGGGCTGTAGGTTTGACCGGGGGCTGTCAGGGCTGTATAGTTTGATTTGATATGGTTTTGCCGAAGAGCGGTTGTTTTCAGCAACCGCTCTCTTTGTAATCTCCGAACAGTGAACGGGGGGGTGAACAGGGGACGGAGGTGTGTTCATCTGGTCATCGTCTCCTGTTCGCGCAGTGACGACGGTGTGTGAACGCACCTCCATCCCCTGTTCGGGGTGAGCGCATCTCCGTCCCCGTTTCGCTCCCTGGCTCCGTTAAGGCGAAAACCGGCAGGCGATGACGGGCCCCTCCCTTAGGAAAGGAACCGCATGAGCAGTCAATCGTCGATCGTTGATGCCCTTGCGCATCAGGTGAAGGTCATCGCTTCCAGGGCGGTTGCGGTCATCGCACTGGCCTTGGCCTTCGCGACCGCGCCTGCTTTGGCGTTTGCCGTCGATGCCGCTGGTGCCGGCGACCAAGGTTCGCCGTGCGTCCCCACTCAGGAGCAAGTCGAAAGCTACCGTGCTGACGGCTCGCTCGACGATCGCGTTCAGGTTGCCGAGCGTCTTGGCCATGCTCAGCTGTCCGCCGACCTGACGCAGCAGGCCCTGGTCAGGCAAGCGGTGGCGCTCGGTCAGGGCGCGGATATGTTCTCCCTGCGCTCCGTGGTTCCTTCGACCTGGAAAAGCGGCATGGCCACGGTCGGCGCCGGGCGCGTGCTGGCGTTGCGTGTGTCGTTCCCGGACCATTCCTTCGCCGACGACGACACGCTTGAGGCGCTCGATGCGCTCATCAACGGCGGCGGCACGTCCGCCTTCCCCTATGAAAGCTTGCACGCATACTACGAGCGCGCGAGCTACGGCGCGCTTGACATCTCTGGAACCGCCGTGGACTACCAGGCGAAACACGAGCGCAGCTACTATCAGCACGACATCAACTCGCTGTTCGTCGAAGCGCTCGACGCGCTTGACGAGACCTTGGATCTTTCGCGATTCGACGGAAACGGCGATGGGTACATCGACTGCGTGTACCTGCATTTCGCCGGGCCCGATGCCGGGTGGGGAAGCACCTGGTGGAGCCAGGAATGGACGGTGCCGCAGCAGGCTCCTCCCGAGGTGTACGAGCGTTCGTGGGACGGCATGCGTCTGTGGAACGCGTGCCTGCTGGCCGACAACTGCGCTGCGGACATGGCTGCTTCCACGCTTATCCACGAAACAGGCCACGTGCTCGGCCTTCCCGATCTGTATAGTTATCGGAAGTCGACGATCGGCTTGTCGGGGCGTTCGGGATGTCTGACGTTCGACCTGATGGACAATAACGCCGGCGACACCAACGCCTTCTTCAAATGGATGCTCGGTTGGATTGATGAAAGCAAGGTTGTGCGCGTGGTCGCAAACGCCGATGGGATCGATGTGCAGCGCGACGGCGTTACGCAGCACTACGACGAGCATTCGATTGATCAAGTGCTTTCCGCGTTCACGAGCTCCGACCTTGCCGAGTGCGGCGGGTTTATCGCCGTGTCCGATTCCGATGATTTGCTTGACCCGGCGAAAGGCTTGTTCTCGTCGTTCTATCTGCTGCAATACGATCGCTATGCCGGCAACCAGTCGTTGGTGTACAAACGCGGCGGCCAGGATTTCGAGCTGCCGTCGGGCTTCAGGCTCTTCCGTGTGCAGGCGGCGCTTTCTGCGGAGGGGGACGACTATCTATACCAGAACACCTCCGGAGCGCCCGGCAACCAGCTTATCGAGCTGGTCGACCCCGACATGGACGTCGCCCACTCCTCCGGAATCGGTTACGCGCCCGCTGCGGTTACGGGCGACGGGTACGGGTGCATGCTGTATGCTGGCCAGGAGGTGTCGCCGACTACCTATCCTTCCACGAATTTCGGCGAAAGCATCGGCGGCGGTTTCACGGGCTTAACGTTCTCGTTTGGCGAATGCGGCGAAGATTCCGGCGCTGTGACCGTTTCCTGGTCGGATGCCGAAGCGCCGGTTCCGGGTAACTTTTCCCTTTCCTTGCAGTCTGGCACGCTGCTGAACTGGGGTCCTGTGACGTTCGCCATGTCGTATCCTGCGCTGTACAAGGCGTTCGAGAACGGGGCGTTTCCGTATCTCGAAATCAACGGAAGACGCATCTTCGCCGCCGCGGACGTGAGCGGTGAAACCGTTTCCATGCAATATCAGCTCAACCCCGGCGAGGTTTTGCCGACCAGCGTCTGCGAGGCGGTGTTTCCCGCGGGTTGCTTTCTGTTGGGCGTGGTCGATGGGGAAGAGGTGTATTCCGAGGAGATTCGCGTTCCGTTTTCCCCGTCCGGCCTGGCGAGCTTCGTCAAGCATGGCTTCTACGAGCTGGAGACCGACTCGCTGGACGAGAACGTCGGCATCTCTTCGGTGTTTGTCCGTGGCGACGGGTCGCACTGCTTCCTGCGCGCGGTCGGCGAGAGCTTGTACTTGGAGACCATCGACGAGAAGGACCCGTCGAAGGTGAGCGAGGCGAAGATCGACGGCGCGGTGCTTCCAACGTATCCGCAGGCGAGTGCGGTGCTGCAATGCGCCGTGCTGCCCGATGACCGCTGCCTGGTGACGGTATCGTTCGAGAACTTCGACGCTTCCGGCTTGGCGCGCGCCTATTTGGTGGACCTTGGCTCGCGCCGGGCGCTCGATGAGGCGCCCCTCAACCGGTTCCCCGGCTCTGTTCGCGCCATGGCGGTGGGGAACGTGCCGGTCATGGGGACGTATGCGTACCAGCTTGGCTTCGGCGAGGGCTATGTGATGACGTCGACGTTTGCCGACGTTGCGGCAGGCGGGGTGGATGCGAGCGCTGCGGTTTCGCCTGGTGAGCGCGTGCTTTGGACGCGGGCATCGGGCGTTTACGAGGCGGGTGATGGGCTGATCGCCGCCGTGTTCACCGAGGATGCTCTCGATGGCAATGGCCATCCCGGTGGGGTGAACCTTACGGTGCGTCTGTACGATGCCGAGTCGGTGGCGGCGCTTTTCGCGACGGCGCCTGCCGAGCTGAATCCCGATGCGCTCGAGGATTTCACCGAAAGCCTTGATCCGGTGTGCGTGTGCAAACTGAGCGGGTATCAGGCTATCAACGATGTCGCGGCTCGCGATGATGCCGTGTATGTATTGGCGTCGGGCCGTCTGGATGTCAGCGGGTCCGAAGATGATGCGTCGCGCGGAGGGGCGATCGTGAGGTTCGACCGTGCGGGCGCGCAAACGGCTTGCCGGGCGCTTGTCCCGGTCAGCTCGGTTGCGGCGACGTATACGGATCTGGCCGTCGGCGAACAGGGGGCGGTGGCGGCAACGCGCATCGCGATCGGAAACAAGGGTGCGTTCGAGCCGCAGGAGACGTACCTGTTCGATTCGTCGCTGAACGCGGCGGGTTCGTATGATTTCGTCGGGAACTCGACCGGTGGTTGGGTTGACGGGCGCTGGGTGGCGCTGGGTTGGGATAGCTCCCGGTTCGGCCACGCCATGGGCGCCGGGGCTCCGCCCGCGGAGGGCGCGGAGGGCGACGGGGCCGGGGCTGTTGCGGTGCCGGGTGGCGAAAGGGTGGCCAGCGAAGCTGCTGCGGCGTCGGACATTGATGGCTCCGTCGCCGGCGCGGATACAGTTTCTTCCCACGCCGCTGATGGCGCTGATGCGCGAGAAGGCGAAGAGCCCGGCGACCCGCACACGCGCGTCGGCTACGCGATATCCGACGCCTTGGATGTTGCCCCTGATTCTGAAGAGCCGGACGATTCCGAGGAGCCCGGTGATTCTGGCGACCCTAAGGACCCTGGCGATACGGAAGACCCTGATTCAGAGAAGCCTGATGCCTTCAAGGATGCTGGCGGCTCGAAGGGCTCGGGTGAACCGCGGGGAGCAGGCGGTTTCTCCGTGGGAACCGGCGATAGCATACCCGTTCTTCCGCTGGCTATCGTTGCCATTGCCGCGCTGGTGGTTGCGCTATGGGCACGACATCGTGGCCGTTAACCGACGAATGACCAGGTGGTTTGCTGAATCTGTCATCATTGTTCACCAGTTGTTGCGTATCGGTTGCAAGTCATGAAGAAAGCCCGTGAGTCCCAAAGGGTTCACGGGCTTTCGCAATCTAAAGGCTTGCGGAGTCGGAGTCGCCGTTATTCGGCTGCTTCCTCGTCCTGCTTTTCGGCGGCTTCGACGATCTTGTCGATGATGACGTCCAGCTTGCCTTCCACGTCGTAGTCCTCGACCTTGCCTTCGTCGCACAGGCGCGCGAACTTCGGGTCGATGGGCAGGGTGGTGTAAGCGGGGATGTTGTAGCGCTCGGCAACCTCGGCGCCCTGCGGCTCGCCGAAGATGTGATGTTCTTTGCCGCAGTCGTCGCACTTGAAGTAGGCCATGTTCTCCACCAGGCCCAGCACCTCGACGTCCATGTCGTGCGCAAGGTTGACCGCTTTGCCCACGATCATGGCCACCAGCTCCTGCGGAGCGGACACGGTGACGATGCCGTCGACGGGCAGCGACTGGAACACGGTGAGCAGCACGTCGGAGGTTCCCGGAGGCATGTCGACGAACAGGTAGTCGATGTCACCCCAGTTCGTCTCGCTCCAGAATTGGCGGATGGCGTTGGACACGACCGGGCCGCGCCATGCTACGGGCAGGTCGCCCTTGGGAAGCATGAGGTTGGTGGACATGACCTTGATGCCCGTTTGCGTCTGGCCGGGCAGGATGCCGTCGGCGTCGGCGGTCAGCGGGTTGGTGATGCCGAAGGTCTTCGGGATGGAGGGGCCGGTGATGTCGGCGTCCAGGATGCCCACCTTGTTGCCGCGCTTGTTCATTTCGCTGGCAAGCAGGCTGGTGACCAGGGATTTGCCGACGCCGCCCTTGCCGGAGACAACGCCGATGACATGTTTGACGTTGCTGCGCTTGTTCGTCTCAAGCTTGGTGGGGCCGGCGGCGGTACGCTCGCCGCACCCCGATACACCGCAGCTGCCGCACTCGTGCGAGCATTCTTCTGCCATGATTCCTTCTTTCTGATTTTGCGCCCGGATGCCCGGGAGCTTCTCTCGTCCTGAAGGGATGATAGCACAATGCGTCAACGCGGCACTCAAATAGCACCTGTTATGTGACATATGCGGCACATTGTCAAGCAAATCCCGCTTTATGCATTTTGGAATGCGGTTTTTGCAGTGAGTTTGTGTCTGACGTTTCGGGGACGTAGCGCTAACTGTCAGCTTGCACCGTAGCGGGCTCCTTACCCGCTATGCTCCCTCGCAGTTCGTGCGTGCGTTTGCCATTTGCGGGTTGGCAAACGAGATCATCGGCGAAGGTCGCCTACCGGTGCACGTGACGCAAAACTGACAGATAAATCTACGTCCCCAAGTGTCTGGCTTCGGGCGATTAATTGTGCTTACTGCAGCTGCTGGACCTCGGTGCCGTCGAGGTCGAAGTCCTTGAATGCGGCGGTGGTGTAGACGGCGTCCTCGTAGGTGTTGAAGTAGTAGCGGCCCTCGCGTGCGGAATAGGCGCTGGTGAACACGGTGAACTCGTTCGCGCCGTCGTTCATCTGCGCGCTTCCCTCCACCATGGCCACGCCGCCGAGCGTGCGGAAGACGCGCGCCACGTTGCCGCGCTCGGTGTCCTTCGCCGCATGATGCGCGTTCAGGTATGCGGCGCGCACGAAACGCGAGGGCGAGTACACGTCGCCGGGCAGTCCGCGCATGCCCGCGCCTGCGCCGTAGGGTGTCAACGTTGCATTTCCCCAGGTCACAGAGCTAGGGGCGCCAGGGGTCACGTTCATGTAGCTGCGCAGGTTCTCTAGGTGCCACGCAAGGCCCGGCTGATTGGCCAGCACGTCGGCGGGGTCGCGCATCACCTGCAGGCCTTCAGCCGTGGACTCCACGACGATGCAGCCGCTGGCATCGGCGATGATCCAATGCAGCATGCTGATGGGGAAGTCGCCGAAACCCTTGTTCACCAGCGTGATGCTGACGAGCGCGGCCTCGACATCATCGACGTTGTCGAAGTTCGAGGTGACCCACAAGGGGAACTCGTACGGGGCCACGGCCGTGGTTCCTGGACGCACGTCGTCGGGGAAGTATGCGTATCCGGGGAAGTTCAGGCCGGCGATGGCCAGGCCGTTCTCGTTGGCGCAGTCGAAGTACAACGGGTACCCTTCCGATGTGATGGCCATGCCCAGCACTGCGCGATGCCCTGTGTTCGCGGGATGGTTGCGCGGCGTGAACGTGATGGTCTCGCCGTAGCCGTATGCCCAGTCCAGGTTGCGGCCGAAATACAGGTTTCCGTCAGGGTCGGTGAATCGAATCGCCGTGCACATATGTGCCTCCGTTCAGTGTTGACGCGTGGGTTTGCGCCTGCGTTTGCTCTTTCGGGGCGTTTTGCCCCTGCGGGAAAGGAATAGTACGCCTGCGGCAGCGGGTTGCAATGGGAAAAGCCCGAGCGTTGCCTTCGTGTTGCGAAGCCGTTGCGTTGCGATGTCGTTGCGCTGGCGGGCGCATGATTTGCGGGCAAAGAAAGCGAATGGTTCGCGCGTCGTGCAAGTCGATATAGTCTTCGCGTTGCGGAGCCGTTGAACTGGCGTGTGCCCGGCTTGATCGGCGGAAATAGCGCAATGCGAAAATCCTGCTATGCCGTAAACAGTATGCAAACTGATGGTATCGAGAGGAGTTTGCAGGTCAAGGAAGCGAGCAGCCCGCGCATCGCGCGAGGTGATATGCGGGCTGTTGGGCTTGAGGGGTCTGGGCTGGTGGGTGCGAAAGGCTTGGGAACGGCGAACAACCGCCGTCGCCCTTGCGCTACTTCCCGTTGCGGATCTTCTTGATGCCGCCGGCGGCTATGGCGGCGCCGGCGCCGATGGCGAGCACGCCGGGCCCGGGCAATATGAGCATGGGCACGCCCACCGCCATGACGGCGGCGCCAGCCACGGTTTGGGCTGCGCCCGTCAGGCGTGATGCGGCAGCGGCAGCATCGCCTTGATTGCGAACGGGATTGCCGTGACCGTCGACGAACGTGGTGTGCAGCGGCTGGTTGTCCACCTTCCCGATGCGCTTGCCGAACGAGGGCGGCGTAAAGGGCTCCGCTGCGGCTTGGGCGGCAGCGGCGGCACCGCGCGCCGCGTCGACGGGGGTCACGTCGATGATGGGATGTTTCGGGAACGCCATAAGCTGCTCCTTATGCGTAGCGCCGCACGGGACGGCGCGGGTAATCGTTGTGCGGGACGGGCCTAGCAGCCGCGTTCCGCTATTCGTAGGGTATCGCGTCGCGGGCGCCATGGATCGCCGCGCGCCAACGCTGTCACCAACGCGTAACGAGTTCGCCACATGTATTACCCAGTGTTCTTCGAGGTCCATCTGCTCCATGGCGCTTCGGTTTGCAGGCGGCCTCTTTCTGCGTATTGTCTCGATCCCCCGATTCCCTTTCCGCCTAGTGCTTCGACTCGTCGTTGCCCCCCCCGTTCCTGTCGGAGCGCCTCGGCTTGCTGTCTGCCCGGTTTCCCACAAAGTTCGGTATCCTTGCTGCTCGTCTTTTAGCGTCCCGAATCAACTCCCTTGCGGCGGCCTCGGGGCACTGCCCATCTCCCTGCAACGCCCCGGGGCGTATCCATCATCAGGCGTTTTGCCGGTTCGCGCTGGGTTTTGCGCTACACTATCGGTAGTGTTCCGACCGTTTGGTTCGACTGCGTTTCGCGCTTGAATCGAGTTGGCGAATCGGGCGCGACGCCTTTATAAGGGGAAGGTGATCGTATGGCAGCTCCTGCTACCGAACATGTCCGAAACATCGTGCTGGTGGGCCAAGACGGCGCCGGCAAAACCTCGCTTGCCGAGGCTATGCTGCACGTTTCAGGCCGCACGCCGCGCATGGGAACCACCCACGACGGTAAATCCTACCTTGACTACGACCAGGAGGAGATCCGCCGCAAGTTCACCCTGGGCACGTCTGTTGCGCCCATTCCGTACCATGATTACAAGATCAACCTGCTCGACACCTCGGGTCATCCCGACTTCATCGGCGACACGCTTGCCACCATGCAGGCCGCCGAAATGGCGCTGTTCGTCATCGACGCCGTCGCAGGTCCCCAGGTCATGACCACGAAGCTGTGGCGCGAAGCCGAGGGCATGCGCCTGTCGCGCGCCGTATTCATTAACCACATCGACCGCGAGCACGCAAACTTCGACACCATCATGGCGCAGCTTCATGCGCGTTTCGGAAGCCGCTTGGGGCCGGTCACCATCCCCATCGGCGTTGCCGAGGACTTCAAGGGAGTCATCGACGTGCTGCGCATGAAGGCCCGCTACTTCGACCAAGATGGCACTACCGACGACCGCATTGAGGACATCCCGGCCGAGTACGCCGAGGTGGCGCAAATCGCGCGCGACCGCCTGTGCGATTTGGTGGCCGAGGCCGATGACGACTTGATGATGAAGTACCTGGATGGCTCCGAGCAACTCACGCAGGAAGAGCTCGAGAGCCTGCTCGATAAGGCCATCGCGCAGGAGCTGTTCATCCCCGTGTACGTAGGCTCCACCATCATCGAGCAGGGTATTCGCTGCGTGATGAAGGATATCTGCACCTACTTCCCGCATCCGCGTCACCACGGAGCCTTCCGTCTTGCCAACGGCGAGGAGACGTTCGTGGACGAGGACGGCGAACCGGCGGCGTTCGTCTTCAAGACCGTTGCCGATCCGTTCGTGGGACGTTTGAGCTACTTGAAGCTGATCAGCGGCGTGCTCACTCCCGGCATGGAGCTGGCCAATGCGCGCACGGGCAAGAAGGATCGCCTGGGGCACCTGTACGTGATGATGGGCAAGGAGGCCACGGATGTGAAGTCCGCGAAGGCCGGCGACATCATCGTGGTTCCCAAGCTCACCGATACGCGCGCCGGCGACACCCTGTCGCAATCGGGCACGATGTCCATCGACCCGCTGCCGCTGCCCGTGCCGCAATATCCCGTTGCCATCGAGGCGGCAAATAAGAAGGAAGAGGACAAGGTCGGCACCTTCCTTGCGCGCGCGGTTGAGAACGATCCCACGCTGCGGGTCGCCCGCAACGAGCAGACGCACCAGACCATCGTCACGGCAATGGGCGAAGCGCAGGTGGAGACGTTGCTTGCGCGCATGAAGGAGCAGGCGAAGGTGGAGGCGCGCCTGGTTCCCGTGCGCATTCCGTATCGCGAGACCATCACGAAGACGGCCGAGGCGCAAGGGCGCCACAAGAAGCAGACCGGCGGCGCGGGCCAGTTCGGCGATTGCTGGCTCCGCATCAGCCCCAACCCCGGCGAGGGCTATGAGTTCTCCGACGAGATCAAGGGCGGCGCTATCCCCGGCGGCTTGATCCCCGCTGTTGATAAGGGCGTTCAGGAGGCCATGGCAGAGGGCTTCTTGGCGGGGTATCCCATGGTCGACATCAAGTGCGCCGTGTTCGATGGCTCGTACCATTCGGTCGACTCCAACGAGATGGCGTTCAAGACCGCCGCACGCATCGGCTTCCGCGCGGCATGCGAGCAGGCCGGCGCTATTCTGCTCGAGCCAATGGCGACCATGGATATCGTGGTCACTGAGGAGTACGCCGGCACCGTTATGGGCGACATCGCTACGCGTCGCGGACGCATCGTAGGCACCGACTCCACCGACGAGGGCGAGACGGTCATCATGGTGCGCGTGCCGTACGCCGAGGTCATCGGCTATACCAAGGACCTGCGCGCCATGACGCGCGGTTCCGGCAGCTACTACATTGAGCTGGAGGGCTACGATCCTGCGCCCGCCGATGTGACGAAGAAGCTGGTCGAGGCTTACCAGGCATCGAAGGCATAGGCTGGTCCATAAGATGATTGCAACGAGCCGTCCTTCGGGGCGGCTCGTTGTTTGCTGCGGCGAGGCGTTTCGGCTTGATGTTCGCATTCGCGCCTCCTGGTGCGTTCTTGTCGGGACGGTTTGACGGTCGTGTGGTGCGGATCGGGAATATCGGCGTGCGTGAGGGCACGGAGTTGTCTGCGTTTCGTGGCGGTCTGCTTGCTTGTGGCGGGCAGGCCCTGAGTTTGCGAGGAGCCCGCCCGTTCCAAAGGGAGGAGAGGCGATGGGGAGTGAAGCAGCAGGTCAGGAGCGTCTCCCATGACACGGCCCGCTTAAATCCAGCCGCCTCATCGCCTGGTTCGAGTATGACTCCGTCATCTTGCAGAACCCTTGTCCGCTACACCGAAGGTTGTCGGGCGAACCTTGCAGATTCGGGAAAATCTTGTCTGCTGGGAAGCTATCGGGATGGCCGGAAAACCTTGCTCCGTTGGCGGGTCGCGGTCTCCTTCGTCATGCGGGCATGTAAATTCCCCAGATAGAAAAGGCTTCCGTTTCATGTTTCGCGTGAATCGAGCTGGCAGATAATTTCACCCCTAGCCCTGGCAAGTTTTCCTCATGTGGGCATTTTCCCTAGACGCTTTGCCGAGTTCTTGGTAGGCTCGAACCATTGATTCCGCGCCATGTTCACGCATCGGCGCAGGCAAGTAAAGGGGAATGCCATGTCTTACGTATTCACGCACGCAACGCTGCTCGACGGCACGCGCGATATGCAGCCGCAGGAGAATATGACCGTCGCTGTGGATGACGATGGCCGCATCAGCGCGGTCGGGCCGGCCGCTTCCACGGTGGGTCTTGCGGGTGCGCAGGAGGTTGATCTGAAGGGCGCGTACCTGATGCCGGGCCTGGTCAACCTGCATGTGCATCTGTGCGGCAACGGCAAGCCCACTAGCGCCGGCGCGGCGGGCGACCTTATCGAGAAGGTGGTCGCTAACCCCGTTGGGCGTTGGTACCTGCATCGTACGCTGCGCAAACATGCCCAGCAGCAGCTGGCAAGCGGTGTCACCACGGTGCGAAGCGTGGGTGATCCGGGGTTCGCCGACGTGTGGGTACGCGACGCCATCAACGCTGGCAAGTACCAGGGTCCGCGCTTGGTCACCTCGGGCGTGGGCGTGACGGTGCCGGGCGGCCACGGTGCGGGGCTGTTCGCGCACATTGCCGAAACGCCTGATCACGCGCGTGAGATTGTGCGCGACTGCTTCGCCCACAAGTGCGATTTGGTGAAGTTGTTCATCACTGGCGGCGTGTTCGATGCCGAGAAGGAAGGCGAGCCGGGTGTGCTGCGCATGTCGCCCGAGATTGCGGCGGCAGCAGTGGACGAGGCTCACAAGCTGGGCATGCATACCGCGGCGCATATCGAGAGCACCGAGGGTGTTCGCGTGGGCCTGGAAGCGGGCGTGGACACCATCGAGCACGGCGGCGTTTTGGACGACGAGCTGCTGGCGCTGTTCCGTGAAAACGGCGTGGGTCGCAAAAGCTCGCTGACCTGCACCGTCTCTCCGGCGCTGCCGTTCATCAAGTTGCCGCCCGAGATGACCCATTCCACTGAGGTCCAGGTGGTGAACGGGCGTATCGTTTTCGACGGTATCGTGTCCGCCGCAAAACAGGCCTTGGAGCAGGGGATTCCCGTTGGATTGGGTACCGATTCGGCGTGCCCGTACGTCACGCAATACGATATGTGGCGCGAGTTGGTGTACTTCGAGCGCATCGTGGGCGCAAGTCGCCAACTTGCGTTGTACGCGGCAACACTGGGCAACGCGAGCATCATCGGACTTGGTGACGAGACGGGTTCGATCGAAGTAGGGAAATCGGCCGACATGATCGTACTGGATGCGAACCCGCTTGATGACCTGGAGACGCTGCGACACGTACGGCGCGTCATGGTCCGCGGCAAGTTCGCCGACAGCCTGCACGTCAAGCACCTGCCCGAACTCGATTGCGAACTGGACAAGTTTTTGCCGCGGTAAGCCCTGCGCAACGGGGTGCGCACCGTGTTTTAGCGTGAACGTGCCTCTGAAAGCCGTGTGCTTAAGGCGGTGGGCGGTTTGCTGGGATATGCTGCTTTTTATGGCTTATGCTCTTCGGTCTAATTGCTTGCCAAATGAGGGCAGCCAACCTGTTGAAAATGCGCTGATTTAGCAGGGTTTTGTGGATTGTTCGGCTGTTTCCGCAGGTCAAACAGTGTGAAAAGACAATAAAACAAACGTTCGATTTTTCTTGAACGCGGGGGTTTCGCATGGTACAGTAGGTGCAGCGAAACCCCTTTTCGCGTATTCGCAACCCACCTGCCCATATCCATGAAGGAGGCACGAGCGCCCGATGATCAGACCGATTATGCGAAACGAACTGTTCTTGGCCATGCCATCGGAAGCTGCAACTATCGAGGACGCGCCTGTTGGACAGGATTTGCTCGACACGCTTGAAGCGCACGCTCATGAGTGCGTGGGAATGGCGGCGAACATGATCGGCGTGCGCAAGCGCATCATCGTGTTCGATGACAATGGCACGGCTAAGCTCATGTTCAATCCCGAAATCGTGCACGCCTCAAGCGAGTATTCCACTGAGGAGGGGTGCCTGTCTCTTGTGGGGCAGCGGCCGTGTCAGCGGTATCGCAAGATTCGCGTGTCGTATCAGGATGAATCGTTCAAAACCTGCCAGAAGAGCTTCAGCGGCTTTACGGCGCAGATCATCCAACATGAAATAGATCACATAAACGGCATTGTCATCTAGGCGTTTGTCGTAGCGTTTTACCGGATGAGACGCTTCTGGACGGTCTCCGAAGCTGTTGCAAGCCGCAATCAACTTGCAGGATTGCGGTGACGTGGTCATGCAATCGCGCATTTGCGTTTGCATTGCGTCTGCATTTAGATTTGCGTTTGCGTTTTGCGCATTGTGAAACTTGTTGTTAGGGAAAGGTTTGCCGTGTCGGTACCTATAGAGCAGGCGCGCTTGGCGCTGGAGATGCATTTCGGCTACAAGGATTTCAGGCCGGGCCAGCAGGGTGTAGTGCAGGCTTTGCTCGCAGGTCGCGATGCGCTTGCGGTCATGCCTACCGGCGCCGGCAAGTCGGTGTGCTATCAGATACCGGGTGTTGTCATGAGCGGCCTTGCGCTGGTCATAAGCCCGTTGGTGTCGCTGATGGGCGATCAGGTGCGCAGCTTGCAGGATGCTGGCATTCAGGCGGCGTATCTGAACTCCACGCTTACCCCGTCTCAGCAGGGTTCGATTATGGCGCGTGCCCTGGCGGGGGAGTTCGACCTGCTCTATGTTGCGCCTGAGCGTTTGGAGGATCCGCGCTTTGTGGAGTTCGCCTCGCAGGCGCCCATTCCGCTGGTCGCGGTAGACGAAGCGCATTGCGTATCGCAATGGGGCCAGGATTTTCGCCCATCGTATCTGCGCATCGGTACGTTCATCGAACAGCTTCCTACGCGCCCCACTGTTGCCGCACTCACCGCAACGGCAACGGAGCGCGTTCGCGCCGACATCGTGCGTCTTTTAGGATTGCGGGATCCCTACCAAGCGGTCACCGGTTTCGACCGGCCAAACCTTCACTTTTCCGTGGAGCGCCTAGAGCCGAACAAAAAGTTGAACCGCATCACAACGTATGCGAAGGCGCATCCTGAGGACTCGGGCGTGGTGTATTGCAATACGCGCAAGAATGTCGAGAAGGTGCACGAACACTTGGTGCAGTCCGGCGTGAAGGCAACGCGCTATCACGCAGGATTGAGAAAAGAAGAGCGCAGTGCCAATCAGCAGGCATGGATCAACGACGATGCTGCGGTCATCGTGGCAACTAACGCCTTCGGCATGGGCATCGATAAATCAAACGTGCGTTACGTCATCCACTACAACATGCCCGCAAGCATCGAGGCCTATTATCAGGAGGCGGGTCGCGCGGGGCGTGACGGGCTTGCCAGCGAGTGCATGCTCTATTGGAGCGATGGCGATTTGTCCACGTGCAGGTTCTTCCTTGAGCAGGATAGCGGCAACGAGGGAATGAGCCCCGAGGAAGTCGAGGTTGCACGTGCGGCCCGGCGCCGTATGCTGGCGGCCATGGAGGGCTATTGCCTGACGTGCGAATGCCTGCGCGGCTACATGTTGCGTTACTTCGGCGATGAGGCTGCAGTAAAACAGGATGGCGGTTCCTGCAACAATTGCTCGAACTGCGAAGGCGGGTTCAGGGCGGTCGATGTTACCGCGGAAGCGCGTGCCGTCATGCGTTGCGTACAGGAGCTGCGTGGAAGGTTCGGTAAGGGCGTGGTGGTAGATGTGCTGCGCGGCACGAACATGGAGCGCCTTGAGCAGTTCGGCCTTGCGCAGGCGAAGTGCCTCAACTCCGTCAGCATGTCGCAAATGCAGCTGAAAGAGGTTATCGAGCTGCTTGCGGCGGGCGAGTACTTGGAGATATCGGAAGGCAAGTTCCCCGTGGTGGGGTTCGGCCCTCGTTTTCGCGAGGCCGCAGCGCCTGATTTCCGGTTGCAGATGAAACAGGTGTTGCGCGAGGCGCAGCGCAAGCCGGGCGTTGCTGGCGGTCACTCGTTCGGCGGGTCGGGTACGGCAAGTGGTCCCGATGCAGCATACGACCAGGATCTGTTCGAAAGGCTGCGCGCGTTGCGTAAGCAGCTGGCGGTCGAAGGTGGGTTGGCTCCGTACATGGTGTTCGGCGATGCGTCGCTGCGAGATATGTGCGCCCGTATGCCCGAAAACGAGGATGAGTTCATGGACGTTAACGGTGTAGGCATGAAGAAGCTCGAGAAGTACGGTAAAGCCTTCCTCGACGAGATCGCAGCCTATCGCTTCGAAGTGCAGTAAACAGTGGCGCGCTTAGGCTGGGCATAGGACTAAGCTTGGCATCATATGGAAAGAGGGGCTTGCGTCCCTCTTTCCATATGCCACGATGTCAGCGATTAAGGGGCTAAGTGCCTTTGGCCTTCTAAACCCGTTACGCTTGGCGGTAGTGCGAGAGGAAGTCGCCGAGCTGGCCCATGGCTTCGGAGAGCACTTCGATACGCGGCAGGTATACCACGCGGAAGTGGTCGGGCGAACCCCAGTTGAAGCCCTTGCCGGGAACCAGCAGGATCTTCTTCTCGTGCAGCAGGTCGAGTGCGAACTGCTCGTCGTTGGTGATGTTGAACTTCTTCACGTCGATCTTTGGGAAGATGTAGAAGGCTGCACGGGGTTTGACGACGGTGATGCCGGGGATGTCGTTGAGCGCCTTGTACACGTAATCGCGCTGCTCGCAGACGCGGCCTCCGGGCACCACGTAGTTGCGAACGCTCTGATGGCCCCACAGCGCGGTTTGAACGATGGACTGTGCCGGCACGTTGGAGCACAGGCGCATGTTCGACAGCATGTTCAGGCCCAAGATGAAATCCTGGGCGCAGTACTTCTCGCCGGACAGCACCATCCAGCCGATGCGGTAGCCGGCGATCATGTGCGACTTCGAAAGGCCCGAGAAGGTGATGCAGAACAAGTCGGGAGCAAGGCTTGCGATGGAAACGTGCTCAAGGTCGTCCATGACCAAGCGGTCGTAAATCTCGTCGGACAGGATCATGAGTTGGTGCTTTCGAGCAACGTCGACGATTTGCTGCAGCACCTCGCGCGGATACAGCGCGCCGGTGGGATTGTTGGGGTTGATGATAACGATGGCCTTCGTACGCGGCGTGATCTTGCGCTCGATATCGTCGATATCGGGATACCACTCGGCTTGCTCGTCGCAGATGTAGTGAACAGGCGTGCCGCCGGCAAGGGTGGCGCAGGCCGTCCACAGCGGGTAGTCGGGGCTGGGGATAAGGATCTCGTCCCCGGTGTCGAGCAGCGCCTGCATGCACAGGTTAATGAGCTCGCTGACGCCATTACCGGTGTAGATGCTGTCCATGTCTACATTGGGAAGTCCCTTGATCTGAGAGTACTGCATGATGGCCTTGCGCGCGCTGAACAAGCCCTTCGAATCGCTGTAACCCTCGCAATCGGGAAGCTGATGTCGCATGTCCTGAACCACCTCGTCGGGCGTGCGGAACCCGAACGGGGCAGGGTTGCCGATGTTCAATTTCAAAATGCGCATGCCCTGGGACTCCATGCGAGCAGCTTCGTCCACAACCGGACCACGAACATCGTACAGAACGTTATCAAGCTTCGAGGATTTCTTGAACTGACGCATAGGTACGCTCCCTTGATCATCAGACTCGGCAGGTTCATTATCATTGGAGGGTTCAAAATTGTTTTGGACCTCATGAACGAATGGTTCAGGTTCAGAAGGTTCATGTTCAGGAGGAGCCATCGGCGCAGATTCCTCGCCGCCCAGCCACTCAGGGGTGACGTTCAATAGTTCAGCAAGCAGCTGCATCACGTCGGGGCGGGGGATGGTCTTGCCGCTAACATATTGGCTAACCTGGCTTTTCCAGAGTTTGTGGCCGTCTTCCTGCGCTGCATGGATCAAATCCGCCTGCTTCATGCCGGCGGCATCCATGGCAATCTTCAGTTGTTCGGCAAACACGTTCTGATCCATGCCGTTCCTTTCGTTCAAAGTTCAATCTATCAGTTCAAAGTTCAGTTCAATACGAAATTGAACTACAAATAGAACTTAAAATTGAACAGTTCATTCCATGAACTTAAAAATTGAACTATGAACTATCCCTTAGCTTCTCTCTTAGTTCAAAGTTCATAGGTTCTTTTTCTTGAAGTGTAGCACGTTCGCTTAGCTACGGGTTCAATTTCACAAAGCAATCGAGGTTCATAATGAACTGTCCCCGGTCAGCGGTGGCTTTTCGCTCTTCCCTGTTCGAGTGGGGCATGGAAGATTATGCTTTGTCCAAACACGCATGTGCTGGAGACGGGGTTCCGACTGCTGCGCTTGTTAAACTCCGTCTTCTCAAATTCTCCCCGATTCCTTAAAAGCATTACCCTCATCTGAAGTCGGCCTTACAGTCGCTTTACACATCGCCCCTAGACTTTCTCTCTGCATGCCGAGGGTGTGCTGCGCCCTTGAAACGTCGCGGTAACGCGTTCGAGACCGATAAGCTCTCCTATGGGGTAGAGCTTCTCGAACGCTCGATGTTTTAACAACGCAATGAGGTTTTCGAAGGGAGAACGAAAGTAATGGATCCGGCAACGCTGGTAATCGTCGGCTTGGTGATCGTCACCGCATTGACGTTTGACTTCACGAACGGTTTCCACGATACGGCCAATGCAATGGCCACGTCCATCGCAACGGGCGCACTCAAGCCCAAAACCGCTGTTATCGCCGCGGGTACGCTGAACCTCGTCGGCGCGTTTCTGTCCGTAGAGGTCGCAAAGACCATCTCCGGTGGTTTGATCAACGAGCAAGTAGTCACCATCGCTCCCGAGTTCATCTTGGCGGGCTTGATTGGCGCCATCATTTGGAACCTACTCACCTGGCTGGTGGGCCTTCCTTCCTCGAGCAGCCATGCGCTGTTCGGTGGTCTGGTCGGCGCCGTCATCATCGGCGCGGGCGTGGAGGGCGTGAACTTCGCTGCGGTGATCACCAAGATCCTTGTCCCTGCTCTGGTGTCTCCCATCGTTGCCGGTTTGGCTGCCTTCTGTGCGGTGAAACTCATCTTCGCCGTAGTTAAGCATATGAGTGAGAAGCAGGTTGAATTCGGTTTCCGTCACGGCCAGACCGTTACCGCTTGCCTGGTGGCTCTTTCGCATGGTACCAACGATGCGCAGAAGACCATGGGTATCATCACGCTGACGCTCATCGCCGTGGGCCTGCAGCCTTCCGGGTCCGGTCCTGAGCTTTGGGTCGTCGCCATTTGCGGCCTTGCCATCGCTGCCGGCACGTATATGGGTGGTTGGCGCGTCATCCGCACGCTGGGCAAGGGCTTGACCGAGATCAGCACCCCGCAGGGCTTCGCCGCCGAGGCTGCGAGCGCAACCACCATCCTGGTGTCGTCTCACCTTGGCTTCGCACTTTCCACCACGCAGGTTTGTTCCGGCTCCATCATCGGCACCGGTCTTGGCAAGAAGGGCAATCCGGTCAACTGGGGCGTTGCTGGCCGTATGGCGATCGCCTGGCTGGTCACCTTCCCCGCGGCCGGCATCGTCGGTGCTCTTGCTTGCGCTCTGGCGAAAACCGGCGTCTGGGGCACCGTTGCAACGGTTGCCATCGCCGTGTGCGTCGCGTTGATCATCTTCCGCCTTTCAAAGCGCAATCCGGTCAACAGCGGCAACGTCAACGATAGCCACGAGGTGAACATCAACGCTGAGAAGACCCGCACGGTTCAGCCTCAAGCTCAGGCTGCATAAGGAAGGTAGAACATGATCACGACAGAAATCATTAGCTTCGCCATCGTTCTATTCACCGCGGTTTGCGTTGCAAGCCTTATCAGCGTCCTGTATGCATGGGGTTTGCGTATGTGGGCCGACGGCTCGGTGGACGCCCAGGGCAACGCCCATCTGCTGCACCGTGTAGTCTCCGTCATCTGCTTCACCGCTTGCGTCTCGATCGTCCTATTCGCCCTTTGGCTGATGATTCCGATGTTCCACTAATCAGCGATTGCGGATAGGTGCTTTTGGCAGGTATTATCTTCTGACCGATATCCGAATGCGATCACTTCGTTAGGAGTTGCAATGGGAAGCATTTTGGTAGGCATTGACGGCAGCGATCGCGGGCGTCGCGCCCTTGATTGGGCGGTGCGATTCGCTCGCGTGGTTGGTTACGACGTCCACATGCTGGCGGTCATCGACGAGGCGATCGCCAACAAAGCCGGGGTAAGCGTCGAAACCATCACCGAAACCGCGACGGCCGCACTTGAGAAGAAGCGTCAGGCCGCCCTGGAAAGCTATCCCGATATGAGCATCCAGGCTAGCGTCTCGGTTGGCGACATCGTCGGCGTGCTCGCCGATTCCGCTGCCATGCATGACCTCATCGTGCTAGGCAGCCACCATGGGCACACCATCGGCGAAACCATCGGCGGCGCAAAGGGCCTGCGCGTGTCTGTGTCCACCAGCGTTCCTACCGTTGTGGTGCCCGCTGACTGGGATGCGAAGCAGCAGGGCTTCGGAATCGTCGTGGGCGTCGGCCCCGATGAGGCGGTCAGCGCCCGCGCCATCGACTTCGCCGCGCGCGCAGCCGTGGCAACCCAGCAGCCGCTTGAGCTGGTCAGCGCCTGGGGCGTCCCTGCATGGCTTGAGCGCACCGCGCAAACCATGGGCGGCGGATTGGCTCCCGTTGGCGAACAGCGCCAGGCTGAGCTCGACCGTCAACTCGGTTGCCTTGCCTATGAATATCCGGGGTTGCAAGTCACGGGTCGCACCGTCGAGGATTCCTCGCCCTCCCGTGCCCTTATCGAAGCTAGCAAGGAAGCATCCATGCTGGTCATGGGCACCAACTCGCGCAATGCGCTGGGTCGCACGCTATTCGGCAGCGTCACGCACAGCGTGCTTTTGAACCTGAAGGTGCCGACCATTATCGTCCCTCAGGCATAAGCACTCCGCAACATATCCGATGTCGCATCTCCTCATAGCGGCATCCCCCTCTATATGGAAACCGGCGCCCTCGAGCGCCGGTTTCCGTTTCTATAGGGTTTTGCTTTCTACGCCCTCCAGTCGCGGCGGATTTGCTCCCATTTCGCGTCGCGGCCGGCTTCCACCTGGGCGATTTCGTCGTCGGTGAGCGCGCGGAATCTGCCTTGGCGTCGCAGATATGCCTCAACGCTGGCGAACTCCCGCGGGTTCCTGCTGAGCTTGAACTGCCCGCCCGGCACGCCGCTGAGCTGGGGTCCTTCGTACTCGGCCAGATACCACAGGCCGCAATCCACGATGTCGCGCGCCACGTCCACCATATCGGCCTCGGGACAGCCCCAGCCGGTCGGGCAGGGCGCGATCACGTGGATGAAGCGCGTGCCGCGGATGTCACGGGCGCGTTCCAGCTTGCGCAGGAAGTCGGGCAGATACCCCACGCTGGCGGTGGCCGCATAGGGGATGCCGTGCGCGGCCACGATCTCGAACACGTTCTTCTTCTGCGTCAGGCACCCGTGCGCGTTGCGCCCGGCCGGCGTGGTGGTGGTCTTCGCGCCGAAGGGCGTCAGCGAGCTCTTCTGGATGCCCGTGTTCATGTACGCCTCGTTGTCGTAGCAGATGTAGAGCACATCGTCGTTGCGGTCGATGGCGCCCGAAAGCGCCTGCAGGCCGATGTCGGCGGTGCCGCCATCGCCGGCGAAACCCACCACGGTGCAGTCGTCGGGCTTGATGCCCTGCGCCCGCAAACCGGCCTCGATGCCGGTGAGCACGCTTGCCGTTGCCGCAAAAGGCGTGATCATCGCATTGTTGGCGAAGGAGAGCTGCGGGAAGTTGAAGCCGACGGCGCTCATGCAGCCCGCCGGCAGCGCCGCTACCGCGTTTGGGCCGAGCACCTTGAGCGCTGCGCGAACGGCAAGCGAGCCGCCACATCCGGCGCAGGCTTTGTGCCCGAAGAAGAACTCGTCATCGGGCAGGGTCTTCGCGTTCAAAGCCATGGCTATCGGCCTCCTTCCGCATCGGTTGCGCACGCACCGTCGCGTACGCCTTTAGGGTCGCCGCCCGCAACGGCAATATCGTCGTCGCAGCCTTCGCAGCAGGGGTTGCCGAACTCGTCGGCAACGGAGTCGACGCCCAAAAAGCCCACGCGCGGGCAATCCTCGGGCGCGATGCGCCCCGCGGCGATTTGGGAAAGCACCTCGAACATGCCCCTCATCTGGGCTTGCGAGATATCGTCGCCGCCAAGGCCGCCCACGAAGTTCACCACCGGCACGGCGTTGCCCGCCTGCTGCAGTGCGGAGCACACGTTGGTCATGACCGTGCCTTCCGCGCCGAAGCTGACGTCCTTCTCCAGCACGCCGACGGCTGTCGCGTTCGCCAGCGCCTCCACGATCTGCCGCGCGGGGAACGGGCGCATGTACCGGATGCGCACCAGGCCCGCTTTCACGCCCTGCGCGCGCAGCTTCGCCACGCGCTCGCGCGCCAGGCCGGCGATGGAGCCCAGCGTGACCAGCACGATGTCGGCATCGTCGCAGTTCACGGCCTCGATCAGGCCCGGATAGCTCCTGCCGAACACCTCGGCGAAGCGCGCTTCGACGCGCTCCACGGCGTCGGCGGCGGCCAGCATGCCCTCGTGAGCCGAGCGCTTGAAGTAGCGGTTGAACTCCGGGCCCGCCGAGTAGCCGATGTTGACGGGGTTTGCGAAGTCGAAGCGGTTGCCCGTGCCGTCGTAGGGCGGCAGGAACGCATCGGCCTGCTCCTGGGAGGGGATGTCCACGCTCTCGTAGGTGTGCGTGAGCGCAAAACCGTCCAAGTTCACCATGAACGGCGTGCGGACCTCGGGGTCTTCGGCCACGGCGTAGGCCATGAGCGCCAGGTCGAGCGCCTCCTGATTGTCTTGCGCGTACGCCTGCACCCAGCCGTGATCCAGAAGCGCCAGGCTGTCGCGCTGGTCGCCGTAGATGTTCCACGGCAGCGCGGTGGCGCGGTTCGCGTTCATCATGACGATGGGGAAGCGGCCGCCTGCGGCATAGGTAAGGCACTCGGCCATGTACAGCAGGCCCTGGCTCGACGTCGCCGTGAACGTGCGCGCGCCCGTGGCCGACGCGCCGATGGCGCACGACAGGGCCGAATGCTCGCTTTCGACGTGCACATACTCGGCCGCCAGCTGGCCTTCCTCGACCATTTCGGAAAGGCGTTCGACCACGACGGTCTGCGGCGTGATGGGGTAGGCCGAGATCACCTGCGGCCGCGCCAGGCGCACGCCCTCGGCGAACGCCTCGTCACCGGATAGAAAACGCTTCATGCTCATCACGCCTCCTTCGCGTTCGCTTCGGGCGCCATGGAAAGCGCGTCGAACTTGCAGGCGGCGGCGCAAACCCCGCAGCCTTTGCAGAAATCAAGGTCGATATCCACCGAAACGCCCGCCTTGTTCTGCCCGGAAACCTTGAAGATGGCGCCGTCCGGGCAGTACAGGTAGCACTGCAGACAGCCCGTGCACGCGTCCGCATTGAGGACCGGGCGCATGTTGCGCCAACCCGCGTTGACCTGCGTCAAGTAGCCCGCCGTGTAGCAGGTGGTGTCGGCGTAGGCGGAAGGCTCGGGGACGGTGGTGAACAGCTGCGGCATATGTTCTGCCGAAGAATGCGCCGACCGGTGCAAGTCGGTTACCGTCTCCGCCGCAGTCACAGCTTGACCTGCGGATTTGCCATAAGCAGCCTCCGCATGCCCGGCAACATCGGCTTGCTGAACCAGCGCGATGGCGCGCTCGACCACCTTGATGTTGCCCTCGTGCAGCTTCGCGGGCATGTACTGGCGGATGGCCTCCTCCACGCTCTCGCGGTCCACGCAATCGGCAAGCTGCGCCAGTGCGCCCAAAAACACCGTGTTGGGGATGGGCCGGCCCAGAAGCTCGGTGGCCAGGCCGTCCGCGTCGATGGCCAGCAGGCGCGGGTCGTCCAGCGCATCGGCCGTGTTCACCAGACAGATGCCGCCCGGCTTCAGCTCGCGCTCCCAGCCGGGCGCCAGCAGCGTTCCGTCCAGGTAGATCACGAAATCCGCCTTCGAAACGGCACTTCGGTCACCGATTTGCACCGTATCGATCTTGGTGAACGCGCGCATGGGTGCGCCGCGTCGCTCGGGGCCGAACGAGGGGAACGCCAGCGCGTGCCGCTTGCCGTCAAGCGACGCCGCCGCGCCCAGAAGCCGAGCGGCGGTGAAGGCCCCCTGCCCGCCGCGGCCATGCCAAAGCACTTCTATCATATGAAACCTTTTCCCGTCTTGGATACGCCGTTCCATCATACGCCAGGCTTTTGCCCGGCAGCAGGCGGGCCCGGCGTCGGCCCGCAAAACGCCGAAAAGGGGACGAGCGTGCTCGTCCCCTCAAAGGTCGCAAAACCGCGTTTCCTAGAATTTGGCGTAACGCTCCAAGTTCTTCTCGAGCGTTGCCACGAAGCGCGCCGCGGTGCCGTCGAGCTGCGCGCCCTTCTTCTTCAGGTAGCCCAGGCGCAGCGTGACGTCCGCGTCGAGCGCCACCGTGCGCAGCTGCGCGCCGTCGGAGATGCCCACCAGGATGCCGGAGGTGACCGTGTAGCCGTTGAGCGCCACGATCAGCTCGGAGAGGCTGGCACGGTCGGTGGTGGCGATGGACTTGGCGCGCGGCTGGTCGCCCAGCGCCTCCTCAAAGAAGGCAGCCGGAGCGTCTTTGCCCTGGTCAAAGTAGATGTAAGGGTAATCCGACAGCTGCTCGAGCGTCAGGCTGGACGCGTTGACGAGCGGGTGGCTGGCCGGCAGCGCAACGCGCGGGGCCGACTCGACCAGCTGCACGAACTCAAGGCCGGCGGCGTCGAAGGCGGCGTCAAGGTCCGCGGCGGTCGCGGAGGTCTCGAACACCACGCCCAGCTCGCTTTCGCCCGACGCGACGTCGTCGATGACGCCCTGCGTGGTGCGGTCGCGGAACGCGTAGTTATAGGAGTCGCCGCCCAGCGCCAGCACCGTGTGCGCAAACGTCTGGACATTGAACAGGTAATGCTGCCCGGAAACGGAGAAATCGTATGCCATGGGAGATCCTTTCGCTTAATGCCGCTTCCCGCAAAACCCGCCGCGGGAAGCGGCCGATGTAAACCAGGGAGTTTTGCGCCGCCGCTTACTTGGCGCTTTCGCGCTCGTCGATGAAGCGCTTGGCCTTGTGCTCGCTGGAGGTGCCCAGCTTGTCGGCGTCGAACACGATGACCTTGGCCGGACGCACGCCCGTGTGGGCCTTCAGCGCCGCCTCGACGCGCTTGGACACCTGGTCGTAGGGCTCGTCGCTGCCGAGCGCGCGCTCGACGGACACCTCGTAGCGGGTGGTGAAGTTCTCCTCGTACACGCGGATGGAGTACTCGCCGGTCAGGCCCGGCTCCTTGCGCACGACGTACTCGACGTCGGAGGGGAACACGTTCACGGCGCCCACGATGAACATCTCGTCCTTGCGGCCGGTCACGTGGATGCGGGCGTGGGTGCGGCCGCAGCTGCACTTCTCCGTGGAAACGTAGCCGATGTCGCCGGTGCGGAAGCGGATCATCGGGCGGGCCTTCTTCATGAGCGTGGTGTAGGTCAGCTCGCCGGTGCTGCCGGGCTCGAGCACCTCGCCGGTGACCGGGTCGACGGTCTCTACGAGGATCTGGTCCTCCACGATATGCAGGCCGTCCTTCGCCTCGCACATGGCCGCGCAGGCGCCGTAGATGTCGGACAGGCCGAAGAAGTCGACCACGTTCGCGCCCCACAGCTCCTCGATGCTCTCGCGGGTGGATTCGATGGAACCGCCCGGCTCACCTGCGACGATGATGGTGCGGATGCTGAAGTCGTTGCGCGGGTCGAGGCCCTTCTCCTTGATCTTCTGGCCCAGGGTCCAGGCGTAGGAGGGGCTGGTCCAGATGATGGTGGGCTGGTACTGCTTCAGCACGAAGATCAGGCGGTCGGAGGGGATGGCGCCGGCCCAGATGGCAAGCGCGCCCAGGCGCTGCGCGCCGATGACATCGGGGCCGCCGACGTACAGGGCGAAGTTCAGGCCGTGGACGTAGCGGTCGTTCGGGCGCATGCCGGCCTGCCAGAACAGTCGGGCCTCGGTGTCCTGCCACAGGTCGAAGTCCTCCTGCGTGAAGGGGCTGACCGTGGGCACGCCGGTGGAGCCGGAGGAGGTGGCCATGAACACGACGTCCTCCTCGGGCACGCTGCACAGCTCGCCGAAGAAGCTGCCCACGTGCTGGGTGTCGCGCTCGGTCTGCTTGTTGATGAAGGGGAACTTCGCAAGGTCGTCGAGCGTCTTGATGTCGGAGGGCTTCACGCCGGCGGCGTCGAAGCTGCGCTTGTAGTAGACGGTGTTGTCGTAGGCGTACTGCACCATGGTCTGCAGGCGCTCGAGCTGCAGCTGCTCAAGCTCGGGGCGCGGCATGCACTCGATTTCCGGATCGTAGTACTTCTGGTCGTACGGGATGTTCTTCTTTGCCATGATGCGGTGCTCCTTGGATCGCGTAGTGTCGGCGGGCGCCTTGCCTGCCGCGGTTTTGCTGTTCGTATTGAAACACCGAATCGCCCGGTATTCAACGCAGGTTACTAGGATATTTATCGATGGATTGTTATCGGGCAAATCGATAACCTAGCTGACCTGGGAATATATTGCGAAGAAGGGGGCGGGGAAGGGGAATCTGGCAAAAAGAATCGCGATGTTTGCCGCGGGTATTTGTCGGTTTGCGTGCTCAATGGTTGTCGGGTGAGCTGCCGCATGGGAAGAAGGGGAGTGGAGGGCGGAGAATAGGGAAGGCGAAGGTGTGTCGCCTTCCCTATTCTCCTTGCGTGCTGTCCGGGTACCAACGCGCCCTTTGCCAGCCGCCTTTTCGCTGTTTACTCCCTTTCCGCCAGCTCGCGCAAAAGCTTGATCTCGGCTGCGTAGCCAGGCAGCTCGTTGGGGGTTTCCAGGATGAAGGGCAGGTCGCGCAGGGCGGGGTGCGTGACGATGTGTTGGAACGCGTCGACGCCGATGAATCCCTGGCCGATGCACTCGTGGCGGTCCTTGTGTGCCCCGCGGGGGTTCTTCGAGTCGTTGATGTGCACGGCGCGCAGGCGGTTGAGGCCGATCACGTGGTCGAACTCGTCGAGCACGCCGTCCAGGTCGTTCACGATGTCGTAGCCGCCGTCGTGAATGTGGCACGTGTCCAGGCACACGCCCATGTGGTCGGAAAGCTCCACGCGGTCGATGATGGCGGCCAGCTCCTCGAACGTGTGGCCGACTTCCGTGCCCTTGCCGGCCATGGTCTCCAGCAGCACTGTAGTGGTCTGTTCGGGGCGCAACACCTCGTTGAGCAGGCCCGATATCAACTCGATGCCCGTTTCCGCGCCTTGCTTCACGTGGCTTCCCGGGTGGAAGTTGTAGTAGTTGCCGGGCACGGACTCCATGCGCACCAGGTCGTCGGCCATGCATTCGAACGCGAACTCGCGGGCGTGCGGCTTGTCCGAGCAGGGGTTGAGCGTGTAGGGGGCATGCGCCACCAACGGGCCGAAGCTGTGCTCGGCCATCAGCGCGCGCAGCGCCGCGGCGTCAGCGGGGTCGATGGCCTTCGCCTTGCCGCCACGCGGGTTGCGCGTGAAGAACGCGAACGTGTTCGCGCCGATGGAAAGTGCGGTTTCGCCCATGGCCAAAAAGCCCTTCGAGGTTGACAGATGGCATCCGATGGTCAGCATATCGACCCTTTCTTTGCTTGCGAATTTGTGTGAACCGAAGGTTGAGATTTCGGTGCAAGAGGTTTAGGGATTCGGGCCCGGGGTTTGAGGGAATCGGGGCCCGGGAGCCGGGTTAAGGTTCAACGGCTCCGGCTCTCGCGGCCGGCGCTGAGCGCGTATTCGCCTGGCGTTACCAAAGTCCCAACATGTGCTGTGCCGCCAGGCTCGTGCACGCGATAGCCACCCAGCATGCCGCACCCAGCACGATGGGCTTCGCGCCCGACTTCACCAGGCCGACCACATCGGTGTTCAGGCCGATGGCGGCCATGGCCACCACGATGAAGAATTTGCTGAGCGTTTTGAGCGGTGCGAAAACGGCCGGGTCGACGCCCGCGGCGCTGGCGCCCGTGGCCACCAGGGAGGCGCACACGAACAGCACGATGAACGTGGGTAGCGCGCGTTTCAGGCTGAAACCGCTGGGGGAAGCCGTATCTGCGCCGTTTTCCGCAGCGTGCTTGCGCTCGCGTGCGGAAACCCACAGCGCCAGTGCGAATGTGATGGGGATGATGGCCAGCGTGCGCGTGAGCTTGACGATGGTGGCGTAATCGAGTGCGTTTGCGCCGGGGTGCATGCCGTCCCACACGGCTGCGGCGGCGGTTACCGATGACGTGTCGTTGACCGCGGTGCCCGCGAACAGGCCGAAGCCGTTATTGCTCAAACCTATAACGTCGCCCAGGGTAGGGAAGATGAGCGCCGCCAGCACGTTGAACAGAAACACCACCGATATGGCATGCGCCACTTCCTGGTCGTCGGCCTTGATGACCGGCGCGGTGGCGGCAATAGCCGAGCCGCCGCAAATCGAGGACCCCACGCCGATGAGCGTGGCGGTGCGCCCGGGCACGTGCATCACGCGGCACAGCACGGCAGCGGTGATCAACGACGCGGAGATGGTAGACAGGATGACGGGCAGCGACATTGCTCCCACCTGGGCCAACTGCGTCAGCGGTAGCCCGAAGCCCAGCAGCACCACGGCGGTTTGCAGGATCTTCTTCGACGCGAACTTGATGCCCGGCCCTGCCGCGCCCCTCTCCTTCCAGAACGTGCCGATGACCATGCCCAGCAAAATGGCGAACACGGCGCCGCCCACCAGCGGCACCGCTTGGCCGAGAAACCAGCAAACGACGGCGATAAGGGCGCTGACGGCAATGCCGGGCGCAAGGGTTTTGATGCGGGACATGAGGTGCTTTCTACGCGTAAGTTGTATGACGCGGTCAACTATAGCGCAACGTCCCGGTGGAGCTACGCGCCAGCGCGCGCATCCGCCTGAAGAACATCGATGGCGATGTCCACGGCGTCTTGGATGCAGCCGGGGCAGGAGCGGAGCGGCCCGGCAGGGTTGCCGATGCCCTTGAGCTCGGCGCAGATGGTGGTGCCGTTTTGCGCCTTGAATCGCGCGCACATCTGATTAGCCAGCTGGTACGTTTCCATCTTGCTGACGGGGTTTTCGCTTCCGGCGCTTTTGACCCATCCGGTAGCCATGACGGCGCCTGATACCGCACCGCAGGTCTCGGAATAGCCGCCCATGCCGCCGCCGAAGCCCTCCATCAGGCGAAACGTTTGGTCGACATCAAGCCCGATCGCCGGCGCCAGCGTGCAAGCGACCGCTTGCGCGCAATTGAAGCCCTGCTCGAGATACGCCATCGCCTGTGTTTTGCACGCATCGTGGTCAAGTTCCAAAATCGCCTGTTTCGACATGGCAGTTCCTTTCCCCCTCGGTTTGCCCTATTGTAACCGCTAACATTTTGCAGCTTGTCGGCAGAAATGCGTTCAGGTTTGCGCAACGCGGTAAGCTGAGCGTGAACACAACGGAAGGGGAGCCCGCCATGAGTCACGAATCTTGCAATCTTACGGCAGATGAGGCACTCGAGCGCCTGCGCGAGGGAAACGCTCGCTACCTGAGCGCGAACCAAGCGCAGGGCGACGTGTCGCCGGAGCTGCGCCAGACGACGTTCCGCGAGGGCCAGCACCCGTACGCCATCGTGCTGGCGTGCTCGGATTCGCGCGTGATTCCCGAGGCAATCTTCTCGGCGGGCATCGGCGACCTGTTCGTCATCCGCGTGGCCGGCAACGTGGTGGACAAGCACCAGCTTGGCAGCATCGAGTACGCCGAGGACCACCTGGGCTGCAACTTAGTGGTGGTTTTGGGCCACACGTGCTGCGGCGCCGTCGACGCGGCCATGCACCACGAGCCCTACGGCACGGTGAAGTTCATCACCGACGAGATAGCCGACGCCATCGGCGACGAAACCGACGAAGCCGCAGCCTGCCTGGCCAACGTGGCGCACAGCGTCCGCCGCATCGAGGAAAGTCGCAAAGTCCGAACCGACGAAGCCGAACACGGCCTACGGGTAATAGGAGCCCTCTACCAAACCGACACCGGCGAAGTCCAGTTTTTGGAGCGATAGCCGAACGCGGATGCGCCCGCGGGATTCCGCGGGCGCATCCGCGTTTTCGTTAGGTTGTTTGCGGACCGTTGGGCCAGCGGGGTCGCCATCCCTCGCAAGCGCCCCGTGCGAACACGCCTCCGTCCCCTGTTCACGAGGGCCGCCGGGCTGGCGGACCCATCGCCCCTCGCAGGCGCCTTACGCGGCTTTCTTCTCCTGCTCGAGTTGGGTGCGGGCGTAGGCGATGGCGTCGTCGATGTTCGGGCGGAAGCGGTCCTCGCCCACTAGGTCGACGAATCCGGCGCGGCGCATGGTCCTCATGGGCTGCTCGTTTGCGTGGCTGAAAATCAGCTGCACGCCGTTTTCCGCGCAGTACTCGTACAGGTTCTCCAGTGCGTTCATGCCCGTGGCGTCCAGCGAGGGCACGCCGCGCATGCGGATGATCAGGTACTTCGTAAAGTCCTTCACCGAGATGTCGGAGATGCGATCGGTCATGCCGAAGAACATCGGGCCGTTGATCTCGTAGACGCGCACGCTCTTGGGCAGCTCGCGCAGGTGCGTGACTTCGGAGTCCTTGTCGCAGAAGTACGTCCAACCCTTCACCTCGGTCTCCTCGGAGACCATCTTCATGAACAGCACCACCGTGATGAGCATGCCCACGGCAATGGCGGTAACCAGGTCGAACACGATGGTCAGCGTGAACGTCAGCAGCAGCGTGGCCACGGCGCCGCGCGATGCGGTGGCGCAAAGGTGGGCGAAGTTGCGCCAACCCGACATGTTATAGGCGACCTGCAGCAGAATCGCCGCAATGGTGGGCATGGGGATGAGCGCGGCGTAGGGCATCAGAAACACCAGCACCAGCAGCAACACTGCGGCGTGCACCATGCCGGCGATGGGCGTGCGGCCTCCGCTTTTCACGTTGGCGGCGGTACGCGCGATAGCGCCCGTTGCGGGAATGCCGCCGAAGAGCACCGAGCCCATGTTGCCGACGCCCTGCGCCACCAGCTCCATGTTGCAGCGGTGATGGCCGGAAATCATGGAGTCGGCGACCACGCACGACAGCAGCGACTCGATGGCTGCAAGGATGGCGATGGTGATGCCGTTGGCAAGCTCGTCGCGGAACAGGTCTAGGCTGAGCTGGGGGAATTGCAGCGTGGGCAGGCCCGCCTCGATGGTGTACAGGTCGCCGATGGTGTTGACCTGCAGGCCGAACGCGGGCACCATGGCGGCGCCCGCGATAACGGCTACCAGCGAGCCGGGGATGCGCTTGGACACCTTCGGCCACAGCATCAGGATGGCAAGGCATACCACGCCCACCAGCACGGCCTGCCAGTTCACCGTGGAGATGTTGGCCGCCAGGGCGCCGATCTTGTCCGCGGCGTCGACGGTGGCGGTGCCGGCGGGGTACGTCAGCCCCAGCAGGTCCTTGATCTGGCCGATCACGATGGTCACCGCAATGCCGGCGGTGAAGCCGGTGGTGATCGTGTAGGGAACGAAACGGATGAGCGTGCCGAGCTTCAGCAGGCCCATGAGCACGAGCATCACGCCGGCTATGATGGTGGCAGCCACCAGGCCCTCCATGCCGTCGGTGGCCACGATGCCCGCGACGATGGTGGCGAAGGCGGCGGTGGGTCCGGAGATCTGCACGCGGCTGCCGCCCAAGAAAGCGATCAGGAAGCCCGCGACGATGGCGGTGTAAAGTCCCTGCTCAGGGCCTACGCCCGACGCGATGGCCAGCGCAATGGAAAGCGGCAGCGCCACCACGGCAACCACCACGCCCGAAACGATGTCCTTGGGGATCTGACGGCGCAGCTCCTCTTTACTGGAGTGCTTGATGATGCTGAATAATATAGGCTTGATCTTGTCTCGCTGCATGGCCTTCGTTTCGCGTCGGAATGGTCGGTTTCAAAGCTCTTGCAACGCGGCCCGCCGGGCACCGGAGACGACAAAGCCCCAACCGGGCCGTTTCCCCGGATGGAGCGTGATGTGTCTTCAGATTGTACGGCATGCCTAGCCGCAAGAGGGTGTTTATGGTAACGCGGCGCGCCGGTCTACCGCCCGACCACACAAAATCGCCAGCAAGAAGGGATATCGGCGCTGACGCGACGGCCGGGGGCGATTCGAGACAAGTCGGCAAGATGACGCCAGATGTCGCAAATGTAGGGAAATAACCTACATTTGCGACAATTCAAGCGAGGCAGATGGCCTTGAAGTCCTTCCATCAAGTTTTGCACCTCGCCCCATGCGCTCACAGGCGCAGGGCTGCTTTTCGTCATCCAACTGACGAGGCAAAGGCCTGCAGATACGCTTACGGCATCATCAAAGACCATCCATTCGCCGATGGTAACAAACGAACCGCCACCGCCTTCATGGGTACATACCTCAGGCTATCCGGGTTCGAATTCAAGCCATCCCATGCCGACCTTCTTGAAGCCATGCTCGGTACTGCCGATGGTACATGGGACTTCGAACCGCTTGTGGAGTGGGTGCAAACCGCTGAGGGATAACCGCGCCAAACGAACAGGGGACGGAGGTGTGTTCGCGCGGAAACGCGTTCACGCATGCAAGCACGTCGCTCGCTCCCCGCGGCGCGCCTGATGCCTGGTCCGTCCCCGCTCCGTCTCCCCGCTACCCCTTGCACGCGTCGCGCCATTCGGTGGGGGAGATGCCGGTTGCTTGCTTGAACGCCTGCGAGAACGCCGAGGGTCGTGGCCAACCCAGGCGCTCGGCCACGTACGCGACCGAATCGCCGCTTGCAAGCAGGACCTTTGCGCGTTCAATCCGGCGCGCTTTGGCGTATCGCCCGATGCTTTGCCCCGTCTCGCGCGAGAACGCCGAGCACAGGTGCGAGCGACTCACGAACAGCATGCTCGCAAGCTCGTCGAGGCCGGGTGCGCGCCCCTCGTCGAGCATGCGCTCGATGGCAGCCTGCGCCTCAAGAGCAAGTTCGCCGCGCTCGCGCGCCGAAGCGCCGCACCGCGCGTCCTCGTCACCGGCGCATGACGCGGCAAGCTCGGCCACCATCTGCTCGACGCGCGCCTGGATAAGCAGCGCCGAACCCGGCCGGTATTGCGGCCCGGTTCCTAGCAGCGCCGACATGATAATCCGCGATTGCGCCTCATCCCACGCGCGTCCGAACCGCTCGAACATGCCCG
>CAKTWI010000013.1 GCA_934630815.1 uncultured Senegalimassilia sp. | reverse complement strand
TCGTACAAAACGAAACTCAGCAGCACAGTGCGGCACTCAAAAATACAGGTCAGAACCCTGTCAGACTACTCCCACTCGATCGTCGCGGGGGGCTTGGGGGTGATGTCGTAGCACACGCGGTTTGCACCCGGCACCTCAGCCACGATGCGACTGGAGATCTTCGCCAGCAATTCGTAGGGCAGCTTCGCCCAGTCGGCGGTCATGGCGTCGGAGCTTTCCACGGCGCGCAGGATGATGGGGCGCTGGTAGGTGCGCTCGTCGCCCATGACGCCCACGGACTTGATGTCGGGCAGCACGGCGAAGTACTGCCAGCAACTGTGCTCGCTGTTGCGCTCGCCGGTCTCCTCGAACAGGCGCTGGTTGTACGCGTCAAGCTCCTCGCGCACGATGGCGTCGGCGTTCTTCAGAATCTCCAGCTTCTCGGCGGAAACCGCGCCGATGATGCGGATGGCAAGACCCGGGCCGGGGAAGGGCTGGCGATGCACGATGTGGTCGGGCAGCCCCAGTGCCGTGCCGAGCGCGCGGACCTCGTCCTTGAAGAAGTGGTCGAGCGGCTCAATCAGATCGAAGTGCACGCCTTCGGGGAACGGGATGAGGTTGTGGTGGCTCTTGATGGTTGCCGCCTTGCCGCCCGTCTTGCGCGCGCCGGACTCGATGATGTCGGGGTAGATGGTGCCCTGGGCCAGGTACTTCACGCCGTCGAGCTGCTGGGCCACGGCGAAGAACTCCTCCCAGAACTGCGTGCCGATGATGCGGCGTTTCTGCTCGGGGTCGGTGACGCCGTCGAGCAGCTTGGCGTAGCGCTCCTCGGCGTGAACGTGGATGAAGTCGACGTCGAACTGCTTGGTGAACACTTCCTCGACCTGCTCGGGCTCGCCCTTGCGCAGCAGGCCGTGGTTGACGAACACGCAGGTCATCTGCTTGCCGACGGCACGGGCGCCCAGCGCCGCCACCACGGAGGAGTCGACGCCGCCCGAAAGGGCCAGGATGACGCGGTCGGAGCCGACCTTCTCGCGGAAGTCTGCCGTCAGGGTGTCAACCAGGTTGTCCATGGTCCAGTTCGGCTCAAGCCCGCAGATGTCGAACAGGAAGTTCTTGAGCATCTGGTTGCCGAACTCGGTGTGCTTGACCTCGGGATGGAACTGCGTGGTGTAGATCTTGCGCTCCGGGCACTCCATGGCGGCGACGGGGCACACGTCGGTGGAGGCGACTACAGTAAAGCCCGCGGGAACGTCTTTCACGGCGTCGAAATGGCTCATCCACACGGTCTGATCGGCGGGCGTGCCCGCGAACAGCTGGCCGCCGGAGACGTGCAGCGTGGCGGGGCCGTATTCGCCCACCTCGGGGTGGTACACGCTGCCGCCCAAGGTGACGGAGGTGACCTGATGGCCGTAGCAGAAGCCCAGGATCGGCACGCCCAGCTCGTAGATGGCGGGGTCGACGCGCGGCGCGTCCTCGGCGTTGACGGAAGCCGGGCCGCCGGACAGGATGATGGCGGCCGGCGCCATCTCGCGCACCTCATCGGCGGTGATGTCGCACGGGACGATTTCCGAGTACACGTTCAAATCGCGCACGCGACGGGCGATCAGCTGCCCGTACTGCGCGCCGAAGTCGAACACGACGACTTTCTGGTTGGTGGAACTGGACGATGCGGTGCTCACTAGAGGCTCCTTCTTCGGTTGTATCACGCTGCCCGGCCGCGCTTGCGGCTGCACTCTTCTCTGCGTATTCGTAACCGCGATTGTACATTAAGCTGCGCTAATCCATACCTGTCGGCTGTGCATCTTCAACACAACGCTACGCAAGGCCCATGTTATGGCCTTCGTTTTGCCCTTCCAACATCAAGTGCAGGTAAAGAAATCGTGCGCCTGCTCTGGTTTATCGGGCGGCGCGAAGTTCGCGGCGCGTGTTGCGCTTCGCTGCCTTCTACAATCTCGAATCCGTGCGGCATCGTAGGCTCATCGGGCCCGCGCCCGCACGCGTACGGCTCACCGAAAGGCGGAACATGATCATCGAAGCGTTGAAATCCCTATTGATCGGCATCGTCGAGGGCGTTACCGAATGGCTGCCCATCTCCTCGACGGGCCACATGATCCTCGTCGACGATTTCGTGCAGCTCCAGGTATCCCCGGAGTTCCTTGCGCTATTCCTGGTGGTCATCCAGATCGGCGCCATCTTGGCTGTGCTCACGCTGTACTTCCATAAGCTCAACCCCCTGAGCCCGCGCAAAAGCGCCGATGAGAAGCGCGCGACCTGGCGCTTGTGGGGGATGGTGGCCATCGGGTGCATCCCTGCCGCCATCGTGGGCATCCTGCTCGACGACTGGGTGAACGCCCATTTCTACAACAAGGTCACCGTTGCCGCCATGCTCATTTTGTACGGCGTGGTGTTCATCGTCATGGAACGTCGCAACCGCCGCCGCATGCGCCGCGCCCGCGCCGTCGTGCGAAACCAGGCACACGCCCGTGCCGAGCGGCCTTCGGCTCCGCGCGGCCGTCATGCCCGCGTGCAGGCTCCGGCGCACCTCGCGCCCGCACATGCCCGCGCCGCCGACTTTGACGCGGCCGCCGAGCGCAGCATCTTCCGCATCGCGGATGTCGACGACATCGATTGGAAGACCGCCCTGAAGATCGGCTGTTTCCAGGTGCTCGCCATCATCCCCGGCACCTCCCGCTCCGGCGCCACCATCATCGGCGGCATGTTGTGCGGCTGCAGCAGGACGGCCGCGGCGGAGTTCACGTTCTTCCTGGCCATCCCCATCATGTTCGGCTGGGGCTTGGTGAAATGCATTAAGTTCGCGGTCGCGGGCCTTGCTATGACGACCACCGAGGCGGTGGTGCTCGCGGTGGGCGTGGTTTCGGCGTTCGTCATGTCCGTGGTGTCCATCAAGTTCCTGATGGGGTACATTAAGAAGAACGACTTCACGGCGTTCGGCTGGTACCGCATCGTGGTGGGCGCGTTGGTGCTCGGCGTCTTCGCGCTGCAAATCGTGGGCATCCTGGCGTAAAGGCCTGCGCCTGGCGCTTTCCTGTCCTGCTCCGTGAGTTCACGCAATGCACGGGGAAAGGGAAGGGAAGCAGTGCTTAGCCAGTTCAGTAGCATCTTCACGCAGATGGTGGCCCTGTTCGCTGCCATAGGTGTTGGCTATATCTGCAAGAAAATGGGCGTTATGGACGCCGATTTCGACAAGAAGCTCTCGGGGCTTGTCTTGAGCGCCACGTTGCCGGCGCTGATCTTGGCGTCGGTGCTCAACGTTGACAGCTTGCCCGACCCTGTGCTCATGGGGCAGATCATCGGGCTTTCCGTGCTCAGCTATGCGCTGTTCATCCCCATCGCCTATATCGTCACCTACGCGCTGCGCATCCCCGACGGCTGCCGCGGCGTGTACCGCTTCATGCTCATCTTCGGAAACACGGGCTTCATCGGCTATCCCGTGCTGTCCGCCATCTTCGGGCCGCAGACGGTCGTATACGCGGTTGTGTACAACATCGTGTTCAACCTGCTGTCGTTCACCTTCGGCGCATGGCTCATCGCATCGGATAACGAGTACGGCGTCAAGGTGCGTATGAGCTGTCGTGATTTCGTCACGCCCTGCAACATCGCCACGCTCATCACCATGGCGCTGGCGTTTTGCGGCGTGCATGCCGTGCCCGTGGTCGGCCCCGCACTTTCCACCATCGGCAGCTTCACCACGCCCGCCACGTTGCTCATCGTGGGCTCGTCGCTGGCGAACCTTCCCGCCGCCAAGCTTCTGGGCACCCCTCGCTTGTGGATCGCGTGCCTGGTGCGCATGGTGGCCACCCCGCTGCTCATCTTCGCCGTCATGCGCCCCCTTGCCGGCGGCGCGTTGCTGGGGGTGGTCGTGGTGCTGGCGGCCATGCCCGTGGCCACCAACGGCACCATGTTCTGCTATCAGTACGGCGGCGATGCCAAGACTATGGCTCAGGGCACCTTCATCACCACCATCTTGGCGCTGGCCACCATCCCGTTGCTGGCTACGTTCTCGGCTGTTTTGTAACCGGGTCGGTGCGCTGTCCCCATTTACCTACTTTATTCCTCAGATTTCCCTGAATCAGCCGGTTGTTTTGCTATCATGATGCGCACACGAGGGCCGCTTTCGTTCTGCACGGCGCGCGTCTGGTACTCGACGCGCCGCGCGGCCATGCTCGTTACCGCTCAAGAACAGGAAGGAACGCCGATGTCTGATCAGAACAGCTCGTTCGAGCAGATCCAGGAACATCGTGCAAAGATCGACGAGCTTGACCGCCAGATCGTCGCGCTGCTCAACAAGCGCGCCGGTCATTCGCTGGTCATCCGCGGCCTGAAGCCCGGTGCGCACCTGGGTCTGTACGACCCCAAACGCGAAGAGGAGATCTTCGAGAAGGTGGACAGCTACAACGAGGGCCCGCTCTATAACGATAACCTCCGCGAGATCTACGGTACTATCCTGAAAGTCATGAAGGAGACCCCGTCAGCATGAGCGAGCAGAGAATCGAAGCGAAACTGCCGGATTACGGCACCCGTACCGACGAGATAACCATCTACGCCGGCCCTTGCTCGGTCGAAAGTGAAGAGCAGTTCTTCGAAGTGGCCGAGTGCATCAGCGACCTGGGCCTGACCTGGATTCGCGGCGGCGCGTACAAGCCGCGCACCAACCCGCACAGCTTCCAGGGCCTTGGCGAGGAAGCGCTTAAGATCATGAAGGCCGGCGGCGAGAAGTACGGCCTGAAAACCCTTACGGAGGTTATGGACTCCGAGCACTGCGAGCTGGTGCATTCCTATGTGGACGGCCTGCAGGTGGGCGCCCGCAACTTCCAGAACTTCAGCCTGCTGAAGAACATCGGCAAGGTCACGAAGGATTCCCACAAGATGGTGCTGTTCAAGCGCGGTTTCGCGGGCACCATCGCCGAGTGGCTGGCGGCCACCGACTACATCACCATGGAGGGCAACGACAACGTGGTGCTGTGCGAGCGCGGTCTGCGCACGTTCGAGACTGCCACGCGTTTCACGCTCGACATCTCGGCCGTGCCCGTCATCCACAAGCAAAGCCTGCTGCCCATCTGCGTGGACGTGTCCCATCCGGCAGGCGTGCGCGACCTTGTGCCCAGCTTGGCGCGCGCCGCGGTCGCCGTGGGCGCCGACTCCATCATGATCGAGGTGCACCCCAACCCGCCGGCGGCGCTTTCCGACGGCCCGCAGCAGCTGACCCCGGCGCAGTTCCGCGTTCTGGTCGAAGAGCTGCGCGAGATCGCCGCGGTGTTCGGGAAGAAGATCGTCTAGCGCGCAAAGGCGTTTTGCGCAACGTAACGAAGGCGGATCGGGAAACCGGTCCGCTTTTTTCGTACCGAAAGGCGCCTTTTGCGGATGAGTGTCTTCCTGGCAGAAGGAGAAGCTCGACGGCTGCCTGTCAGCTATTCGTCCTGCTTCGCCAAACTGCGCCGTTGGTGGGCTTTTCGTGAGCGGAATCGAACATCCTCTGGCCATGCTGTGCATGCTTGGCGCGAATAGGGCGCGCGCCGCTCGGAAGCGGTACAATCATCAGTCGCGCCTTTGGGCGCTTTGAACTTGCAACCGCACGTGAACATCATGTTAGGAAGCCCTATGCCCGTCGACATCACCACGCTCAACGGCCCCCAGCGTCAGGCCGTCGAATGCACCGAAGGCCCGCTTTTGGTCTTGGCTGGTGCTGGATCAGGCAAAACGCGCGTGCTCACGTACCGCATCGCGCATATCCTGGAGGATCTGAACGTGGCGCCGTGGGAGATCTTGGCCATCACGTTCACCAACAAGGCGGCCGCCGAGATGCGCGAGCGTCTGCAGGGCCTGGTCGGCCCGCGCAGCCGTGGCATGTGGGTGTCCACCTTCCACAGCATGTGCGTGCGTATGCTGCGCGCCGATGCCGAGCGCCTGGGATTCTCGAAGAGCTTCACCATCTACGACACCGACGACCAGAAGCGCCTATATAAGGAAATCATGGCCGAGCTGGATATCGACCCGAAGCGCTTCCCCATAAACGCCCTGATGAACCGCATTTCCACGGCGAAAAACGAGCTGAAGGTGCCCGGCAACTTCGCCAAGGAGGCCAACGACCCTGTGGGTAAGGTGGCCGCGCGCGTGTACGAGAAGCTGCAGGAACGCTTGAAGCAGGCCAACGCCTTCGACTTCGATGACCTGTTGCTGTACGCGTACCTGCTGCTGAAGAACCATCCCGACGTGCTCGAGGCTTACCAGCTGCGCTTCCGTTACATCATGGTCGACGAGTACCAGGACACTAACCACGCACAGTACGAGATCACGCGCCTTCTGGCCGAGCAGCACGGCAACATCATGGTGGTGGGCGACGACGACCAGTCCATTTATAGCTGGCGCGGCGCCGATATCCGCAACATCCTGGAGTTCGAGAAGGACTATCCGCAGTGCACCACGGTGAAGCTGGAGCAGAACTATCGCAGCGTTGGCAACGTGCTGGCCGCGGCCAACGCCGTCATCGCGAACAACCAGCATCGCAAGGTGAAGAAGCTGTTCACCGACCAGGAAGACGGCGAGAAAATCCACGTGTACATGGCCTCCGACGAGCGAGACGAGGGCCGCTGGATCGCCGGCGAGATCGAGAAGCAGCGCCAGAAGGGGCTGTCCTACAACCAGGTGGCGGTGTTCTACCGCACCAACGCCCAGTCGCGCATGCTTGAAGATATGCTGCTGCGCGCCGGCGTGCCGTACCGTATCGTCGGCGGCACGCGATTCTTCGACCGTGCCGAAATCCGCGACGTCATGGCGTACCTCACGTTGGTGGTCAACCCCGCCGACGACATCGCGGCCAAGCGCGTCATCAACACGCCGCGCCGCGGCATCGGCAAGTCCACGGTGGAGCGCATCGAGCAGTTCGCGCGCGAGATGGACATGACGTTCATGGAGGGTGCCGAAATCGCTATCGCCGACCCCGAGCTGCGCGCCGCCACGCGCCGCAGCGTGGGGGAGTTCGTGCAGATCATCAAGGATGCGCAATCCTACTCGGGCGATCTGCGCAAGTGCATCGAGGCCGTCATCGACAAGTCCGGCCTGATCAGTGCCTTGCAAGCGGAGAACACCGATGAGGCGCGCGGGCGCGTGGAGAACATCCAGGAGTTCCTGTCCGTAGTCGACGAGTTCGTGGACACCCACGACGAAGAGGATGCCGATTACGCTGCGCCCGTGGTAGGCGAGCAGGGCGGGGAAGGCGAAGGCGCCGCCGAGCCTGTGCGCGTGCTGCGCGGAGATTCGCTGGCCGACTTCCTGGAGTGGGTGCGCCTGCGCACCGACCTCGACACCATGGACGAGGATGGCCAGGCGGTCACCATGATGACGGTGCACGCTTCGAAGGGCCTGGAGTTCGACTGCGTGTTCGTGGCGGGCATGGAGGAGACGCTGTTCCCGCATATGAACAGCGTCGGCGACGCCGCCGGCATCGAGGAGGAGCGTCGTTTGGCCTACGTCGCCATCACGCGCGCCCGCAAGGTGCTGTTCCTCACCTGCGCCTACACGCGCCAGATCTTCGGCCAGACGCAGGCAAACCCCGTCTCGCGCTTCATTCACGAGATCCCCGGCGAGCTTCGCCAGACCATGGGCGTGGGAAGCCAAGGCTTCTCCGGCACCGGCTGGGAGAAGCGAGGCAGCCGCAAGGGCATTTCGGGCAGCGGCGTGGAGGCCGGCGGCGGCCGCGTGTTTGGCCGCTCAAGCGCCAGCGCCCCCGGCGGCAGGTCCGAGCGCGAGCGTCGCGAGGCACGCACGAACCGCATCGGCGCAGGTCGTTCGGTGTCGGGCGCCTACGTCCGCCCCGGCGCGGAGAAGAAGGCGGCAGCTAAGATGACCTTCGCCGCCGGCGACACCGTCGACCACAAGACGTTCGGCCGCGGCAAGGTGACGAAGGTGGACGGCGACACGCTCTACGTCCGCTTCTCCAAGTCCGGCCAAACGAAGAAGCTGCTGAAAGACTACGCCCCCATCGTCAAGATCGGGTAGGGCGCAAGCGGCTACGATTGGGCCGCTTGCTGCAGCCTGCATATGGAAGCGCCCTGCAAACTTCGGTGGTTTGCGGGGCGCTTCGTTCGTAAACAGGGTTGAACGGGGGACGGAGGTGTGTTCACGCTTGGGCGCCGTGGGGCGGCCGGGCAGGCGGCCGGTGGCGTTGACACGGGTCGGCTAGTGCGTACACGGAAAGCCAGCGCCGCAGCCTTCTACTTCCCGCACATGTGCGATTCGCACCAGGCGCAGGCGTCGGGGGTTGCCGCCAGGCCGCCCAGGGCCGATTCGCGCAGCTCGAAGGGGAGGCTGCGACCCACCTTGTACATGGCTTCCACCGTTTGGTCGAAGCCCACCAGGTTGCCGATGCCGGCAAGCGAGGTTTGCGCGCTCACCAGCGCCGTTGCCGCGCCCGAGGCGTTGCGCTTCTGGCAGGGCACCTCCACCAGGCCCGCAACTGGGTCGCATACCAGGCCCATCATGTTGGTGAGCGCGTTGCCAGCGGCGTTCAGGCACTGCTCGGGCGTGCCGCCCTCAAGCTCCACGCATGCCGCCGCGGCCATCGCGGCCGCCGACCCGATCTCGGCCTGGCAACCGCCTTCGGCGCCGGAGACCGTGGCGTTGCGGGTGATCAGGTAGCCCACGGCGGCGGCGCAGGCCAGCGCGTGCTGCAGCTGCTCGTCGGAATATCCCTTCGCCTTCTGAAGCGCCAGCAGCACGCCGGGGATCACGCCGGCCGAACCGGCGGTGGGAGCTGCCACGATGCGGCCCATGGAGGCGTTGGTCTCAAGCACGGCCATGGCATAGGCGCAGGCGCTGGCGATGGGCTCGCCGAGCACGTCGGCGCCCGAGTCGCGCACCTTCGCGATGCGCTGCGCCTCGCCGCCCAAAAGCCCGCCCATGGATGCGGCCGGCGCGTCGAGCGGCAGGAACGCGGCGTCTTTCATGACGCGCAGCGCGTAGGCAAGGTATGCGCTCGTGCCGTCGGCATGCCCGCCGGCCTGCTGCACGGCGGCTTCGCGGCGCAGGAACACCTCGGAGAGGCCGGCTTTTTGCGCGGCGCAAAGCGCGAGCAGCTGCGTCCCGTTCGTGAAATCAAGCGTGCGCAGGCGTTCGAGCGCCGCTGCCTGCTCGGCTTCCCCGACGGTTGCCTGGGCCTGGCCGAGCGAGGCGGCGGGGATGACTCGTACGCCGCGGATCAGGGGATTTTCCAAAATGGTCGCCTGCGCATCGTCGTTGATGCGCTGGTCGGTCTCAAGCACGGTCCATGCCGTGTCGCCGCGCTGTTCGCGGTACATGCGGGCGGTGGCGATGTTGACGCCGTGCGCCGAAAGGCTAGTGGCGATATGCGCGAGCACGCCCGGCAGGTCGCGCTGCTGCACTACGATCGAGTGGTTCTCGCCGGTGATGTAGACGTCCACCCCGTCGATCTTGCGGATGACGGCAGCACCGCCGCCCACGCTCTCGCCGCGCACCTCCATGCGCCCGCCCTCGGCGGTGTCGATGACGATGTCGATGGTGTTGGGGTGCTCGTAGTCGTCGCAGTCGGGCAGGGGGGTGAACGTGAAATCGAGCCCCGCCTCGCGCGCATGCGCGAACGAGTTGCGGATGCGCAGATCGTCGGGCGCGAAGCCGAGCACGCCGGCGACCAGGGCCTTGTCAGTGCCGTGGCCGGTCAGCGTATGCGCGAAGCTGCCAAGCAGGCGGAACTCCACGTGCGCTGGCAAAGCGCCGGCCAGCTTGCGCGCCATGTACGCGATGCGCAGCGCGCCGGCGGTGTGGCTGCTCGACGGTCCCACCATCACCGGTCCGATGATATCGGTCAACCCAATCGTCTCCATGCCCGCTCCTTTGCGTGTTGCCGCCTCATGCGGTCGTTTCCGTTTCCGTACACTATACCGGCTTGCCGCCGGCGCGCGTAGCGGTTTACGTACGGTTAACGGTTCCAACACGTGGAGGAAACCGCGGCCGTGGGCATAACGGCTGCATAGCGGTGGTCGTGGCGCGCGGCGCCGTGTTGGCCGTTTGACGGAGCTTGTCGCGTTCGGCGTTGTTTCCCGCTTCGTTTGCGGCGCATGGTGGTGAAGTGCGTCTCGCTCGGCGCCGGCCCGCTATACGGGGATGGCGAATGGGCTTCGCGTCGTCCTTCGGCCCCGTTTGCGCTCGGTTCGTGGCAGTTCCCTAGGCTTTTTAACATGTGTTGCAAGCGGGGGTATAATAATTAGTTGGCGTCGCGTCTTTTGCGAACGCTGCGCCGAAAAGGGTAGGACGATGAAGGGCCGGGCGTAGCCCGGCTAGCGAAGGAGCGATCACATGGCGGCACCCATCCTGGTGTTCGGTCACAAGAACCCCGACAACGATGCCATCAGCGCAGCTGTTGGCTATGCGTACCTGAAAAACGAGCTGGCCAAGCGCGCCGGTTCCGACGCCGTCTACGAGGCGTGCCGCCTGGGCGGCCTTCCGCCGGAGACCGAGTGGATCCTGGGCGAGAACGGCATCGAGGCTCCGCGTCTGATCGAGTCCCTTTCCGAGGGCCAGCAGGTCATCCTCGTCGATCATAACGAGGCGCTGCAATCTGCCGACGGCCTTGACGCTGCCGAGATCGTCGAGATCGTCGACCATCATCGCCTGGGCGGCCTGGTCACCGCGCAGCCGCTGCGCTTCAACGCCAAGCCCGTGGGCTCCACCGCCGCCATCGTGGCGCGCGAGTTCGAGATCGAGGGCGTGGAACTGCCGAAGGGCATCGCCGCGCTGCTGCTCGGCGCCATGCTCACCGACACCGTCATCATGAAGTCGCCCACCACCACCGATTTCGACCGTGGCATCATCGCCCGCTCGGCTGCTGCCGTGGGCGTCGACCCGGTCGAGTACGGCATGTCCATCTTCAAGTGCCGTTCCAACCCCGCCGAGCTTCCCGTCGACAAGCTGGTCAACGCCGACGCTAAGGAGTTCGAGCTGTCCAACGGCAACAAGGTCTACATCGGCCAGTACGAAACGGTTGACCTGCAGGCCGTGCTCGGCCGCGAGGCCGAGATTCGCGAGGCCATCAAGGGCCTGGTCGCGGACAAGGGCTACCAGTTCGTGCTGTTCTTCGCCACCGACATCCTGGCCGAGGGCAGCCAGTTCATCTGCGAGGGCGACACCGACTTCGTCAACCGCGCCTTCGACATCGACTGCACCGGCAAGTCCGTCTGGATGCCCGGCGTGCTCTCCCGCAAGAAGCAGGTCGCCGCACCCATCCTGGCGCTCTAGTCTCGCGTTAGCAAACGTCAACGCATAAGGAAGCCCCCGCGCTGTTGCGCGGGGGCTTCCTTTCGTTTCAGGACGCTTCGGGGACGTAGCACTATCTGTCACATTGCCCGCGTCGACATGGCGAACCGAAGCAGCGTCGTCTCCTCGCGTCCGCGCACTGACGTTTCGGGGACGTAGCACTATCTGTCAGGCCTCGTCCCGTTCGGTCTTCGCCAGCCGGCTGTTTATATCTTGCTGCGCGATTTGCGTATCCCGCGCCCGCTTCTTCTTGCGAAGCCCCATTCCGCCTTACGCGTCCGCTTCGCCCATGCGCCGCCGTATGAAGTCGAGTAAGAACGCATGGAACTCGGCGGCTTTCTGCCCAAGCGGGTGCTTGGCCGTCTCTACCACGATATCGCGCGCGAACCCCGCGTCCGCGATGGGCATCAGCACCACATCCGACCCCTCCAGCGCACCCCAGCTGCGCTCGGGCCAAAACCCCACGCCAAGCCCCAGCGCGATGAACTTGCGGACCACATCGGGGCTGTCCGACTCGAACACCACGTTCGGCGCGAACCCCGCCTTCAGGCACAGCTCGTCGCACACGCCGCGGAACCCGCGCGTCCCCGCCAAGCACACGAACGGCGCATCGGCGAAATCCGCCAAAGACGCCGCGTTACCTTTCGCCTGCTCCTTGGGGATGGCCAGGCATATGCGCTCGCGAAACACTTGGGATGTACGCGCATCCGGTTTTGCTGCGGTCCCGTGGGCCTCCGTGCGCACCCGCACGTCCCAGCGGGCCTCGCTGTTTGCCTGGTTGATGACGAAGGCGGCCTGCGGAACCGTCACGCGAAACGCCGCGATTGCGTCGACGGTCATGGATGTGGCGGCCTCGACGTCGATGCGCACCGTGTTGCGCTCCTGGCCCTTTGCCTGGGCAATGACCTGGGGAATCTCGTCAAACGCGGCAAGTAGCGGCGTCACCTTGCTCTCAAGCGCCTCGCCGCAGGGGGTCAGCCGTATGTTGCGCCCAACGCGCTCGAACAGCTTCGCATCCAGCTCACCCTCAAGACGGCGGATGGCCTGCGTCAGCGCGGGTTGGGCCACGCCCAGCCGCTTGGCCGAGTTCGTCATATGCTGGGTTTGCGCCACCTCGTGAAAATAGCGCAGCTGCAAAAGCTCCATGCGCACCTCCTTGGCGTCAATGTGACGATAACGCGCAGATTATGGAAAACGCTTAACCCATAACGTAGACAGTTTTACCATAGCGAATCGCCAAGGGCATACGTCCGCGGCGAACCTGCAGAATACCACCAAGGGAGATGACGGAAATGGCAGAGGCGCTTGAGGCGATCATGCTCATTTGCTTCGGGCTTTCGTGGCCTATGAACGCGTACAAGAACTTCAAGGCCCGTACGGCCGCGGGTACCAGCTGGCAGTTCATCCTGCTGATCACGCTGGGCTATTTCGCGGGCATCGCCGCGAAGTTCGTTTCCGGAACTATCAATTGGGTGCTTGCCGTGTACTTCATCAACGTGGTCTGCATCGCCGCTAACTGGGTCGTCTATTTCCGCAACTGCGCTATCGATCGCGAACGCGATCGCCTGCGCCAGGAGGAGGATGCGCAGGACGCCATGGCGCAAGCGCGTACCGCTCGCTAACGGCGGCCGCCCGCATCGCCATGGTCGTTTCGAGCATTCCTTGCGTTCGCGCGGGCGCTGACCTATATCTATATATATGAACCATTTCGGAAAGCCGCCCGAGCGCGGCTTTCCGCGTATCCTGGCGAATCGACATCCCGATGAACCGACATCCCGACTGAAAGGGGAACCCGTGAAGCCCGACCGTCTGCTCGATTTGTTCTGCGAACTTGCCCGCATCGAAAGCCCGTCGCGCCACGAGGCCCCTATGGCGAAACGGTGCAGGGCCGAGCTGGAGGGCTTGGGGTTCACCGTCCAATTCGATGATTCCGCGGAACAGACCGGTTCCGACACGGGCAACCTGATCGCTTTCCGCGCCGGCAGCGTTCCCGGTGCTCTGGCGCTGTGCGGGCATATGGACACCGTGCGTCCATGCAAGGGGATCGAACCCGTGGTGGAAGACGGCGTGATCCGCAGCGCGGGGGACACCGTCCTGTCGGCCGATGACAAGGCTGGCGTGGCCGCCATCTTCGAGGGGTTGCGCAGCCTCATCGAAGCGGAGGAGGCGCTTCCCGATGTGCATGTGATCTTGACCACGTGCGAGGAGATGCACCTGCTGGGCGCCGGCGCGCTGGATACGTCGTTCCTGCCTGAAGGCACGCCTTGCTACGTCCTGGATGCCGACGGCGATCCGGGCACCATCATCTACCAGGCGCCGTGCCACTGCACGTTCACCGCCACCTTTCGCGGAAAGTCGGCGCATGCCGGCGTGGAGCCCGAGCGCGGCATCTCGGCGCTTGCCATGGCGGCTCAGGCGGTCTGCCATATGCCCTTGGGGCGCATTTCCGCGCATACCACATCGAACGTCGGCGTCATCGAGTGCGACGGCGCCACGAACGTGGTGCCCGGTACCTGCTGGCTGTCGGGTGAGTGCCGCTCCACCTCGCTTGAGCGCGCCCGCGCTGAGCGCGCTGCCATGGACGAGGCTATGCGCGCAGCCGCGGCGCAGGCTGGCGGCAGCGTGGACATCGAGTGGCGCACCGACTATCTGCCTATTTCCTATGCCGCCGATCACCCGGTGGTCGAAGGCGTCGTGCGCGCGGCCCGTGCGGCCGGCTTGCATCCCAACCTTGCCGCATCCGGCGGCGGCGCCGATGCCAATATCCTTGCAGGGCGCGGCGTGTCGGCGATCACGCTCGCTACGGGCATGGCCAACTACCATTCGTGCGACGAGTACATCACCGTCGACAACTTGAACGGCTGCGGGCGCTTAGTCGAGCAGCTGGTGCTCCAGGCGCGCAAATAACCCTTCTGCAGCGCAAATCCGTTGATTTCGACGGCGGGGAAGAGCTTGGGGCTTGCTCGCTCCGACTGGCAAAACCAACCAGCGCACCGTTTCGCAACTTTTGCAACAACTTTTCGCGAATTTGTGTGCAAAACGTGCATCACGGAAGGGCAAAACGTTGCATGACCTGCCAAAACGCGGTAGAATACGAATAGACACACCCGGGTGCGTGGCGTTTGACAGCCCCTATACCCGGTGATAAAGTTCCAACTCGCGCTCCGAAAGGGGCAGGGTTTTCGTGTGCGTATCAGCTGAACGCACTTGGAAACCCGCGAGTAATGCGGCGGTGGTCTCGTACACCGCCGGAGGCAAATATAGAAGGAGAAGATTTTGCCTACCATCAACCAGCTGGTCCGCAAGGGCCGCAAGAAGTCGGTCGACAAGAAGAAGACGCCGGCTCTGAAGGGCAACCCGCAGAAGCGTGGCGTGTGCACCCGCGTGTACACCACCACCCCCAAGAAGCCGAACTCGGCTCTGCGTAAGGTCTGCCGTGTGCGCCTGGTCAACGGCATGGAGGTCACGGCCTACATCCCCGGTATCGGCCACAACCTGCAGGAGCACTCCATGGTGCTCATCCGCGGCGGTCGTGTTAAGGACCTCCCCGGTGTGCGCTACAAGGTCATCCGCGCCGCGCTGGACTGCGCCGCCGTGGACAACCGCAAGCAGGCTCGCAGCCGCTACGGTGCCAAGCGCCCGAAATAAGTAACCATTAAGACGCGCGGGTTGCATGAAAGCGCCTCTCCCGAAAGGGTCGGGAAGGCGGCAACCTAATGGGAAGGAGAAAGCTTCCCCGAAGCGCGCAGGAATCAGAAGGAGTTTTACATGCCGCGTCGTGCAGCAGCAGTCCGCCGTGAAGTTCAGCCGGACGCCGTCTACAACAACCGCCTTGTCACCCAGTTGATCAACAAGATCCTGCTGGACGGCAAGAAGTCCACCGCCGAGGGTATCGTTTACGGTGCTTTCGAGCTGGTTCAGGCCAAGACGGGCGAGGATCCGCTGGCTATCTTCAAGAAGGCCATGGACAACGTCCGCCCCACCCTCGAGGTCAAGCCGAAGCGTGTCGGCGGCGCCACCTACCAGGTGCCGATGGAGGTCAACTCCCGCCGCGCCACCACGCTGGCCATTCGCTGGATCGTGGACTTCTCCCGTAAGCGCAAGGAGCACACCATGAAGCAGCGCCTGGCCGCTGAGATCATGGACGCCGCCGAGAACACCGGCGCCTCCGTGAAGAAGCGCGAGGACCTGTACAAGATGGCCGAGTCCAACCGTGCGTTCTCGCACTACCGCTTCTAGGGCGTGACCTAACATGGCTAAAGCTAACGATCTGAAACTCACGCGTAACTTCGGCATCATGGCCCACATCGATGCCGGTAAGACCACCACTACCGAGCGCATCCTGTACTACACGGGCAAGACGCACAAGATCGGTGAGGTGCACGACGGCGCCGCTACCATGGACTGGATGGTTCAGGAGCAGGAGCGCGGCGTAACCATCACCGCCGCCGCCACCACGTGCTTCTGGAAGAAGGACGACGAGACGTACCGCTTCCAGATCATCGACACCCCCGGCCACGTGGACTTCACCGCCGAGGTAGAGCGCTCCCTGCGCGTCCTCGACGGAACCGTCGCCGTCTTCGACGCCGTTGCAGGCGTGCAGCCTCAGTCCGAGACCGTGTGGCGTCAGGCCGAGAACTACGGCGTGCCGCGCATCGCGTTCATCAATAAGTACGACCGCGTCGGCGCAGACTTCGAGCATGCTATCCAGACCATGAAAGATCGCCTGCATGCCAACGCCGTTGCCGCTCAGCTGCCCATGGGCGCCGAGGACAACTTCTGGGGCGTCATCGACCTGGTCACCATGACCGCTTGGGACTTCAAGGCCGACGAAAAGGGCATGACCTACCCCGAGCCCATGGACGCCATCCCCGCTGAGTTCGCCGATGAGGCCGAGCTGGCTCACCAGGAGCTGGTCGAGGCCGCCGCTGACTGCGACGACGAGCTCATGGAGAAGGTCCTCATGGAGGAGGAAGTCTCCGTCGAGGAGCTGAAGGCCGCTCTGCGCAAGGGCGTCATCTCCTGCAAGATCAACCCCGTGTTCGTGGGCTCCGCCTACAAGAACAAGGGCGTCCAGGAGCTGCTCGACGCCGTCGTCGACTACCTGCCGGCTCCCGTCGACGTTCCCGCCATCAAGGGCACCACGCCTGACACCGGCGAGGAGGACGAGCGTCCTTCCGACCCGAAGGCCCCGTTCAGCGCTCTGGCGTTCAAGATCATGACCGACCCGTTCGTGGGTAAGCTGACCTACCTGCGTGTGTACTCGGGCTCCCTTGACGCCGGTTCCTACGTGACCAACGCCACGAAGGACAAGAAGGAGCGCGTCGGTCGTCTGCTGCAGATGCACTCCAACCAGCGCGTCGACATCGACTCCTGCTCCGCTGGCGACATCGTCGCCGTCGTCGGCCTGAAGAACACCACCACCGGTGACACCCTGTGCGACGACGACGCTCCGATCATCCTGGAGTCCATGGAGTTCGCCGACCCGGTTATCGACATCGCCGTCGAGCCGAAGACCAAGGCTGACCAGACCAAGATGGAGATCGCCCTGCAGAAGCTGGCCGAGGAGGACCCGACGTTCCGCGTGTCCACCAACCATGAGACCGGCCAGACCATCATCGCCGGCATGGGCGAGCTGCACCTGGAGATCATCGTCGACCGCCTGATGCGCGAGTTCAAGGTCGAGGCCAACGTGGGCAAGCCGCAGGTTGCTTACCGCGAGCGTCCGGGCCACGAGGTCCTCTCCGCCGAGGGCAAGTTCGTCCGCCAGTCCGGCGGTCGCGGCCAGTACGGTCATGCGGTCATCAACATGTACCCGCAGGAGGCCGGCAAGGGCTACGAGTTCGAGAACAAAATCGTCGGCGGCGTCGTGCCGAAGGAATACATTCCTTCCATCGACAAGGGTATCCAGGAGGCCCTCAACACGGGTGTTCTGGCCGGTTACCCCGTCGAGGACGTGCGCGTCGAGCTCATCGATGGTTCTTACCACGACGTCGACTCTTCGGAAGCTGCCTTCAAGGTTGCCGGTTCCATGGCCATCAAGGAAGCTCTGCGCAAGTCCGATCCGGTCATCCTCGAGCCTGTCATGGCCGTCGAGGTCGAGACCCCGGAGGAGTACACGGGCTTCGTCATGGGCGACATCCCGTCTCGCCGTGGCATGATCCAGGGCCAGGAGCAGCGCACCGGTTCCGTCGCCATCTCCGCGAAGGTGCCGCTGGGCATGATGTTCGGCTACGCAACCGATCTGCGTTCCGGTACGCAGGGTCGCGCAACCTACACCATGCAGTTCGACTCTTACGAGCCGGTTCCCAAGAACGTCGCTGCAGAGATTATCAGCAAGGCCGGCGGCAACGCTTAAGCGTTGAACGTCCGAAAGCTTAACGGAGGAAATGAAAGTGGCTAATCAGAAGATTCGCATCCGCCTCAAGGGATACGATCATGAGATCGTGGACCAGTCCACGAAGCTCATCGTCGATACCGCTCAGAAGACGGGTGCCAAGGTGTCCGGTCCCATCCCGCTGCCGACGGAGCGCAACCTGTTCACCGTCGTCAAGGGCCCCCATGTGGACAAGGATTCGCGCGAGCAGTTCGAGATGCGCACCCATAAGCGCCTGATCGACATCCTGGAGCCCACCCCCAACACGGTGGATTCCCTGATGCGTCTGGACCTCCCTGCCGGCGTCGACATCGAGATCAAGCTGTAAGGGGTGTCAATTAGCATGATTAACGCTATTTTTGGTAAGAAGATCGGCATGACCCAGATCTTCAACGAGGAGGACAAGCTCATCCCCGTGACCGTGATCCAGGCTGAGCCGAACACGGTGTGCCAGGTCAAGACGAAGGCCACCGACGGCTACGAGGCCGTGCAGCTGGGCTTCGGCGAGATCAAGGCCAAGAAGGTCAACAAGCCCATGGGCGGCCATTTCGCCAAGCAGGGCATCGAGCCTACCCGCTACCTGCGCGAGGTGCGCGTCGAGGACGCCGCCGAGTACAAGGCCGGCGACCAGCAGACCGTGGCAGCTTTCGCCGAGGTCAAGAAGGTCGACGTCACCGGTACCTCCAAGGGTAAGGGCTTCGCCGGCGTCATGAAGCGCTACGGCTTCGCCGGCGGTCCGGGCGGCCATGGTGCTCACTTCCACCGCGCTCCCGGTTCGGTGGGCATGTGCGCCACGCCTTCCCGCGTGCTCAAGGGCATGCGCTTGCCTGGTCACATGGGCTGCGACACCGTCACCGTCAAGAACCTGACCGTGATGCGCGTCGACGAGGAGCAGAACCTGATCCTGGTCAAGGGCGCCATCCCCGGCGGCAAGAACGGCATCGTGCGCGTGCGCATGGCGTAACCTGGACTATCTATAAGGAGTTTTCACTACCATGACGACTATCGAGATCAAGGACGCAAGCGGTAAGAAGGCCGGCGACGCCGAGCTTTCCGCTTCCGTGTTCGGCATCGAGCCGAACGTGCCCGTCATGCACCAGGTTGTGCGCGCTCAGCGTGCGTCTTGGCGTGCCGGCACCAGCAACACCCTCACCCGCGGCCAGGTCCGCGGCGGCGGCAAGAAGCCGTGGCGCCAGAAGGGCACCGGCCGTGCTCGCCAGGGCTCCATCCGCTCCCCTCAGTGGGCTGGCGGCGGTACTGTGTTCGGTCCGCATCCGCGCAGCTACGCCTTCCGCGTGAACAACAAGGAAGTCAAGCTGGCCATGCGCTCCGCTCTGTCCGCCAAGGTGGCTGACGGCCAGTTCACCGTTGTCGACGAGTTCAAGTTCGAGAAGCCCTGCACCAAGGACGCCAAGGCGTTCATCAAGGCCATGGGCTTCGAGGGTCAGCGCACCACGCTGGTCATCGGCAACGACGACGTCACCACGTGGCTGTCCTTCCGCAACCTGGAGAAGGTCAACATCCTGCCCGTCGCCGAGGCCAACACCTACGAGCTGCTCGACAACAAGCAGCTGGTGTTCACCGCTGAGGCCCTGAAGCGCATCGAGGAGGTGCTCGCATAATGAAGGATCCCCGCGAGGTCATCATCCGTCCTATCGTGACGGAGCACAGCTACGACCAGATGGAGAACAACGTGTACACCTTCGAGGTGGCCAAGGACTCCAACAAGGTTGAGATCCGCCAGGCCATCGAGGCTATCTTCAACGTCTCCGTGGTCAAGGTGAACACCCTGAACGTCAAGCCGAAGCCCAAGCGCGTGCGTTATCAGGTCGGCCAGACCCGTACGTGGAAGAAGGCCATGGTCACGCTGAAGGAAGGCGATACCATCGAGCTGTTCGGCGCCAACTAAGGTTGACGTTACACCAAGCTAACGCTTGAACCGCTTAGAGCGCCCCGGCATCTATGCTGGGGCGCTCTTTTGTATAATCAGGGGAAGGAAAGCGCCCGAAGAGCAAGGTGGGGACATGGCGTTCGTGGAATTCAACGATGTTCGCAAGGTGTACAAGATGGGCGAGGTGGAGGTTGCCGCTGCCGATGGCATGACGTTTACCTCCGAAGCCGGCGAGTTCGTAGTGGTGGTCGGCCCGTCGGGTGCCGGCAAGACCACGCTGCTCAACATGCTCGGCGGGATGGACTCGTGCACGTCCGGCACCATCATGCTCGATGGGCGTGATATCAGCCGCTTCTCCGAGCGCGAGCTCACCCAGTACCGCCGCTTGGACATCGGCTTCGTGTTCCAGTTCTACAACCTGGTTCAGAATCTTACCGCTCTTGAAAACGTCGAGCTTGCCAGCCAGATCTGCCCGCATCCGCTTGATGCGGCGCAGGTGCTTGCCCAGGTGGGCCTTGCGCATCGCATGGATAACTTCCCCGCGCAGCTTTCCGGCGGCGAGCAGCAGCGCGTGGCCATCGCCCGTGCGCTTGCTAAGAATCCTAAGCTGCTCCTGTGTGATGAGCCCACCGGCGCCTTGGACTACAAAACGGGCAAGGCCATCTTGAAGCTGCTGCAGGACACCTGCCGCACCACCGGCAAGACCGTGGTGCTCATCACCCACAACTCCGCATTCGCCGATATCGCCGATCGCGTCATCCATGTGCGCGAAGGCCGCGTTGCCAGCTGCTTCATCAATCCGAACCCGGGCAACGCCGAAGATTTGGAGTGGTAGTCATGGGAGCCTTTCGCAAAGAGGTCCTGCGCGCCATCACGCATTCATGGGGGAGGTTCCTCGCCATCGCCGTGATGGCGGCGCTCGGCTGCGGTTTCTACGCGGGCTTGCGCATGACCGGCCCCGATATGCGTTTGGCGGGCGACGAATATTATGACGCTACCGAGCTGTGCGACCTTCGCGTGGTGTCGTCTTTGGGCATGTCCGATGAGCAGGTCGACATGCTGCGTGGCGTTGAGGGCGTTTCGGGAGTCATGCCCGCCTACGAGGCGGATGCCATATCGCAGCTGGCGGGTACGCAGTACACGCTTCGCTATCATTCGCTCGATATGGATGCGGCGAAGACGAGCAGCTGCGATGATGGCCTGCACGTGGAGTCCGACAATGCCGATTACATGAACCGGCCCATTTTGGTGGAGGGCAGCTGGCCGGAATCGGACGACGAGTGCCTGCTTTCCGCCGACAACGTATGGACGTCTCCTGTGCACATCGGCGATACCGTCGAGCTGCTCGAGGGCACGCAGGACCTGGACGGCGTGTTCACCACGCGAACCTTCACTGTGACGGGTTTTGTGCGGTCTTCGTATTACACGTGCACCACCAATACCGGCGCCACATCCCTTGGGTCGGGCGAGCTTTCGTCCTTCGTCTTCGTGCCCGAAGGGGCCTTTGCGGCTGATTATCCCTATACGGAAGCGTTCCTCACCGTCGACGGGGCGGTTGGGGAAGCGTGGCCTGAGGACGCTTATCAGCAGCGCATCGACGCAGTGGCCCAGCGGTTGAACGACCTTTCCCCGCAGCTCTCCGCTTCACGCATCGAGCAGCTGCAGCGCGATGCGCAGGCCGAGCTCGATGATAAACGTGCGGAGTTCGAGCGCGAAAAGGCCGACGCCGTCGCGCAGATGGACGACGCCCAAGCGCAACTCGACGATGCGAGAGCCCAGCTTGATAGCGCTTCGGCGCAGCTTTCCTCCGCGGCGGCACAGCTCTCCAGCAGCCAGGCGCAGCTTGCCCAGGGCGAAGCGGAGCTTGCCAGCGGCCGGGCGCAGCACGACAGCGGCGCGGCCCAGCTTGCCGAGCAGCGCGAACAGGCTCAGTCGGCCATAGCGCAGGCCCAGGCCCAGCTCGATGCCGCGCAGGCGCAGTACGATCAGGCCATGGCACAGCGTAGCCAGCTCGAGGCTCAGCTTGAGCAGGCGCGCGCGGCCCAGCTTGCCGACGTGACGGCGCAGCTGGAGGCCGCCATCGCGCAAATCGACGCGCAAACCGCGGGCGCACCCGATCAGCTGGCCGCGGGACGGGCCGAGCTTGATGCGCAGCGCGAGCAGGCCGCAGCGCAGCTGTCCGCGGCACAGGCTCAGCTTGATAGCGCGCAATCCCAGCTTGACGACGCCGAGGCGCGTCTGGCGACCGGTCGTGCGCAATATGCTGCTGGCCAGCAAAGCTACGAGCAGGGTCGCGCCGAGTACGAAAGCGGTCTGGCAGAGCAGCGAAGCGGGCAATCCGAGCTTGACGGGAAGCGCGCCGAGGCGCAGCAGCGCTTCGCCGATGCCGAGCAGCAGCTGGCTGATGCCCAGGCCGAGATCGACGCCATCGCCGACAAGGACGCCAACATGTACGTGCTTGACCGCTCGAAGAACCTGGGTGCCGAGAGCTTCCGCAGCGATGCGGGCCGCATGGACCAGATCGCCGTGGTGTTCCCGCTCATGTTCTTCCTGGTGGCGGCGTTGGTGTCGCTTACCACCATGACCCGCATGGTGGAGGAGGAGCGCGTGCTCATCGGCACATACAAGGCGTTGGGTTACTCCAACGCCCGCATCACGTCGAAGTACCTCGTTTATGCGGTGGTGGCATCGGGCGTGGGCGCGGCTGTGGGCATCGTGCTGCTTTCGCAGTTCCTGCCATGGTTCATCATGAAAGCGTATTCCATCATGTACATGGTGCCTTGCATGCCTACTCCCGTGAACCCGGGCGTGGCCGCAAGCGCCGCTGCCTTGGGCGTGGGCATCACCGTTGCTGCAACGTGGTTCGCAGCGGCGGCCACCTTGCGCGAGTGCCCGGCGTCGCTCATGTTGCCGCGTGCGCCGAAGGCCGGCAAGCGCATCCTGCTTGAGCGAATCCGCCCGCTGTGGAGTAGGATGACGTTCAGCTGGAAGGTGACGGCGCGAAACCTGTTCCGCTACAAGCGTCGCTTCTTCATGGCCATCATCGGCATCGCCGGCTGCACTGCGCTGTTGCTCACGGGCCTGGGGCTGCAAAACGCCATCAACGACATCATCGACAAGCAGTACGGCGAAGTGTACAGCTTCAACACCATCGTGCGCATGGATGCCGACGAGGCCGACCAGAAGGCCAAGGATGCGGTTTCGAATGCGGTGGGCTTGGATGGGCAGGAATTCGCCTGGGTTTCCACCGAGAACAAGATCGCGTGCGCCCCTGATGACGGTGCAGAGCATCGCTTTGAGCTGGTATGTGCTCAGGATCCCGAGCAGCTGCAGCGCTTCGTGCAGATGCGCGAGCGCGTCGGGGGCAAGGCCCTCACGCTCGACGGGAGCGGTGCTGTCATCAGCGAGAAGCTTGCCAGCCAGCTGGGGGTTTCCGTTGGCGATACCCTGACGTTCTATGACGAGGACGACATCGGCAACCTGGTGGGGGATGGGCGCGCGGTGACCGTCGCCGGCATCATGGAGAACTACGTGGCGCAGTACGCCTACGTCACCGCCGATGTGTACAAGCAGGCTATGGGCCAGCCGGCCGAGTTCGCCACCGTCTACGTCGATCTTGGGAACGGCGTAGACCGTGATGCGTTCTCCGACCAGCTGCTTTCCATGGACGGCGTGAAAACCGTCACCTACAGCGACGAGACCATCGACAGCTATCGCACCATGCTCAAGTCGGTCAATAGCGTGGTGGTGGTACTCGTGGTGGCCGCGGCGCTGCTGGCGTTCGTGGTGCTGTATAACCTCACGAACATCAACATCACCGAACGCGCTCGCGAGATCGCCACGCTCAAGGTGCTCGGCTTCACCTCGCGTGAGGTGGATGCGTACATCTTCCGCGAAACCATCCTGTTGTCGATTATCGGCGCCGCGATCGGCTTGGTGCTCGGCATCTTCATGGAGGGTTTCGTCATCACCACTGCAGAGGTCGACCAGGTCATGTTCGGCCGCGACATCCATGCGGCAAGCTTCGCCATCGCGTTCGCGCTCACCATGGTGTTCTCGGGCATCGTGGCCCTTGCCATGCGCGGAAAGCTGCGTCGCATCGACATGGTGGAAAGTCTGAAGTCGAACGAGTAGCGGGCGGCACCGCGGCGGGTGCCATGCCCGGCGCCGCCAGCTGCTTGCCGCGACGATGCGGGGCGTGCGGTCTTGCCGAACCGGGCTCCGCGTCCGGCGCGAAGCAACGGCTTGCGGCCTTGCCGCATGAGGGGTTGCATGCCGCCGGGTTGCGTTACAATGTGAGCGTTTCATCATCAATCAGAAGGGGATCCCATGAAGGTTACCGAGAAGAAGCTCGAGGACGGCCTTATCGAGCTCACCGCCGCCGCCGCAACCGCCGAGGTGGCGCAGGCGTTCAACGTGGCGCACTATTCGTTCTGCGCGAGCATGGGCGTGGAAGTGCCGCAGGGTCAGACGCCGGCCCAGGCCGCTGAGGACAAGCTCGGCATCAAGGACCTGGATTCCGTTTCCCAGCAGATGGCCATCGACTACCTCGTGCCGTTTGCCGTGGACAAGCGCAATCTGTGCCCGGCGTTCCCGCCCACGCCCATCATCGACAAGCCCATCAAGCGCGGCCAGGTCTTCGAGTTCAAGGTGCAGGTGACCCCCAAGCCCGATTATGAGCTGACCAGCTACGAGCCGGTTTCCATCACCGTGCCGCCGCTGAACTTCGACGAGTCCATGGTCGACCAGCAGATCCAGCAGCTCGCCGAGAGCTTCGCCACCTATGAGAAGTGCGACGCCAAGCCGCTCGACGCCTCCGGTGCCGCCAAGATCGCCCTCGAGGTCTCCCAGGCCGGCAAGCGCCTGGACAACCTGTGCACCGATGGGCGCACCTATATCCTGGGTATGGGTCTTATGCCCGACGAGTTCGAGAAGAACCTCATCGGCATGAACGAGGGCGACGTCAAGGAGTTCTCTTTCGATATGCCCGGCGCGCCCGAGGGCGAGGCGCCGCTTGACTGCAAGGTCACGGTGATCGAGTGCCAAGAGAAGCGCGTGCCGGAGGTGGATCAGGAGTTCATCGAGAAGAACATGCCCATGGCCCGCGACGTGGAATCCCTGCGTCAGGTTGTTTCCGAGCGCCTGCAGGCCGAGCAGCGCGCTCAGTACCAGGAGATGCAGCTGACCATGGTGGCCGATGAGCTTTCCCGCCGCTTCCAGGGCAGCATCTCCGACGAGGTGTACGAGTCCATGCGCGACACGCTTATGCAGAACGTGCGCGGCTCCCTTGCCCAGCAGGGCATCCCCTTCGAGCAGTTCGTCGAGTCGCAGGGCGGTGAGCAGCAGTTCGGCATGATGCTCATGATACAGGCCCGTCAGATGCTCGTGCAGGGCTACGCGCTCGACGCGGTGTTCCGCCACGAGAAGATGACGCTCGACGACGAGGACATCATGGCCGCCTGCCGCGCCATGAACCCCGCCGATCCCACCACGGCGCGCCGTCAGATGGAGGGCAACGGCCAGGCCTTCGTGCTGCGCGAGACCGCAGGCCGCTTGAAGGCAAACCGCTGGCTGCTCGAGCATGCCGACATCACCGTGTCCGAGGAGCCTGCCGCCGAGAAGGCCGAATAGGGCGCAACATCGGTCACGGGCGAGGCTATGCGGGGGGAGCGTTGACTTGGTGCCGGCCTGCGGTTGGCATGGGCAATCTTTCCCAGGGGCTCTCATTCGCGGAAAACATGTGAACGCCGTGCGCGAACGTCATCGCGTGCGGCGTTTTCCGTGCTATAATGCAAAGGCTTGTCTTCCGCCTTGGTCGGAAACCAAGGCACGGTAAAAGGAGTACCAGACTATGAAACAAGGAATCCATCCGGAGTACGTGGAGTGCACCGTCAAGTGCAGCTGCGGCAACACCTTCACCACCCGCTCGACGAAGTCCGAGCTGAAGGTCGACATCTGCAACGTGTGCCATCCGTTCTACACCGGCCAGCAGCGCTTCGTCGACACCGGCGGACGCGTCCAGCGCTTCGCCGACAAGTTCGGTTCCGCCAAGGAGCAGGTGGCTGCTCGCGAGGCCGCCAAGAAGGCCGAGCGTGCCGCTAAGGCCGCCGAGATCGAGGCCGCCAAGAAGGCCGAGCGCGAGGCTAAGGCCGCCGCTAAGGCCAAGCGTGCCGAGGAGTTCGCCAAGAAGGCTGCTGCCGAGGCTGAGAAGGCTGCCGAGATCGAGGCCGCTACCGCCGCTGCCGAGGCCGTCGAGGCTCCCGCAGAGGCTGAGGTTGAGGCTGCTGCCGAGACCGCTGCCGAATAGCACTACAGCGTTAAGCACAAAAAGCACTGCACAAAAAGCAACAGGAAGGCCCGCGAAAGCGGGTCTTCCTGCATTTCGTGGGCTTTGCGCGTGTGCAGCATGTCGGTAACGCTTTGCTGCTGCGCCGCAATCGGGGTGCTGAGCGGCGTATAGTCGATGGTGCGGAAGGGTGAAGAGCGCTGCGCGGCGTGTGGTTGAAGGCGCGGCTGGGCTGTGTTGCGCCGGATTGCTTTGCGTTTCTAGTTGCTTTCGGCTCCTTGTATTTTGCTGCATTGTCTCCTGGCGCTTCAGCCTTCCGATTTTCGTCATTCCGCTCTTCCCCCTATTGGCGTAGGAGTGGTAAGCTAACACTATTAGGAATCATTATCACTTATGATGAAGCGAGTAACGCGGGATTAAGGAGGCTCTTATGATCGACAAGCAGGCATTCCATTCGCTCAGTTACGGCATGTATGTCATCGGCACGCGTTTCGACGGCAAGGACTACGGATGCTTAGCTAACACGTTCGCCCAGGTCACTTCATCTCCCTTGCAGGTGAGCGTGGCACTGAACAAGGAAAACGCCACCACGGCTGCCGTGCGCCAGGCCGGTCGGTTCACGGCGTCTTGCTTGTCCGAGCAGGCCGACATGCAGCTGATCGGTACGTTCGGATTCCATACTTCCACCGAGCTTGACAAGTTTGCCCAGCATGCAAGCGCGCGCGATGAAGCCGGCATGCCCTATGTGGCCGAGCAATGCTGCGCTTGGTTTTCCGCGAAGGTGGTCTCCGAGCTTGATTTGGGCACGCACGTGCTGTTCGTGGGGGAGGTGCAGGAGTGCGCCAAGATCGCCGATGCGGGTTCCCCGATGACGTATGCGTTCTATCATCAGGTCAAGGGCGGCAAAACGCCTCCGAAGGCATCCAGCTATCTGGGTGATGAGCAACCCGCTGCCGCACCGGCCGAGTCGAATGACACCGAGCAGCCCAAGATTGCCTGGCGTTGCACCATTTGCGGGCATATGGAGTATGTCGACGAGCTCCCCGATGATTTCGTTTGCCCCGTCTGCGGTGTCGGCAAGGAGTTCTTCGAGCGAGTTGAACTGTAAGTTATCGGGTTCGTTTTTCTGTTTGGGTAAGCGCTGTTGCCGTCTTCCCTAGTAAAGCGATTGGGAGCATCGTGCCAGCAGGTTGGTTGGTTGCCACTGAAATCGCGGATGTTCGATTGCGCGCTCTTCTGCATATGCCTGCTCACGAAGTTTCCGTGCGCTATTGGAAAAGCCTTTTCACGGGATCCGTCAACGGTATGTGGTTCGTTTCTTGCGTTTCCGAATTCTATTGCAAAGGGCTCGCAAGCCTATTCGAGGCCTGCGAGCCCTTTGTCCTTTTATGGGACGCGCTTCCTAGAAGAACACCTTTGCTGCGTGGTTGTAGAAGCCCTCATCCTTATAACGCAGCAGGGTGGTAGGCACGTCGCCCCGGCGTACGTACAGACGTCGAAGGGGTCGGTCGAGCTCCACCAGCTCGCCGTCTATGAACAGGGTGGCGTCGCGATCGTCCTGGTTTTCGGACAGGTCCATTTCAACCACATCGGACGGTGCAGTGACCACGGCGCGGGAGTGCAGCGTGTGCGGCGCTATGGGAACGGCCACCAGGCCCGTGAAGCCCGGTGCCACCAGCGGTCCGCCTGCCGACAGCGCATAGGCCGTGGAGCCCGTGGCGCTTGCCACCACCAAGCCGTCGCCGCGCATGTTCGCCAGGTGCGATCCCGAAACGCCCAACCCGAAATCGATGATGCGGCCGTTGGCGCCGCGGGTGACGGCAACCTCGTTCAACGCGAAGTATTCACGCGGCTCGTCGGGCTCGGTGCCGGCGCCGTCGTCGGCGTAGGGGTCGGCCTCGCCTTCGCACACCACCCGTATATCCAGGTTCGTGCGCACTTCATGGGCCGCGTCGCCGGAAAGCGCCGCAACCAGCGGTTCCATGACTCCCGATTCGTTCGGGTTCGCCAAAAAGCCCAGACGGCCGTAGTTGATGCCCAGGATGGGCGTGCCGTGGAAGCCCACCTGACGGGCCGTTCGCAGGATGGTCCCGTCCCCGCCTAAGGCCACCGCCATGTCCACGCCATGGTCGAACAGCTTGGAAAGCTCCGGGGCTGCCAGGGGGGAGGCAAGCTTCGAGGAATCGACCACGGTATAGTCGATTCCCTGTGTGGCCAGGTACGTTACCAGCAGCAACGATGCGTCGATCGCCTGCGAGTTGGAGTTATTACGCACGATGAGGATGTGCATGCGGGGCCTCTTTCCGTGTTTGCTATGATGAGCAATCATACCATCACGAGAAAGCGCATTTTCATGTCCGACAAGCTCGCACGAGCTCGACACACTCGTTCTGCCGATCTCGCGGCCTCTGCCGCTTCCCCGCAAACCCAGCAAGCCATGCATGACGAGGATTCCTCATCCGGCGAACCTCGCTCCTCTCAGGGCGTTGCCGACCAAGGTTCCACCGCCGCCATCGGCGGGTCTGCGGCCCTTATCAGCATCTGCACCATCATCTCCCGCATCACCGGTTTCGCGCGTACCTGGGCCATGGCCTTCGCGCTGGGTTCCACGCTGCTGTCAAGTTCCTACCAGGTGGCGAACAACCTTCCCAATCAGCTTTACGAGCTGGTGTGCGGCGGCATGATCGTCACCGCGTTTTTGCCGGTGTATGTTTCAGTGAAGAAGAAGCTGGGGCAGCGTGCCGGCAACGAATACGCTTCAAATCTGCTTACACTGGTGGTGCTACTGCTTGGAGCGGTTTCGCTTTTGTGCATGCTGTTCCCCTCGGCGGTCATCTACACGCAAAGCTTCTACTCTGATCAGTCGCAGATGGCCACTTCGGTGTTCTTCTTTCAGTTCTTCGCTATACAGATTGTGTTCTATGGGTGTTCGGCTATCGTGTCTGGCCTGCTTAACGCGAGCCGCGACTACCTGTGGTCTTCCATCGCTCCGGTGGCGAACAACCTGATCGTCATCGTCACGTTCTTGGCGTACTCGTTCGTGGCTCCGTATGATCAGCAGCTTGCCTTGTATATTATCGCCATCGGCAATCCCGCCGGTGTGTTCATTCAGATGGCCATTCAGCTGCCCGCGCTCAAGCGCAATGGCATTCGCATTCGCCCGCGTGTGAATCTGCGTGACCCGGCGCTTCGCGAGACGTTGGGCATCGGCGTTCCTGCGGTGCTCGTCATGCTGTGCTCATTCGCCATCGTATCGGTGCAAAACGCCGCTTCTTACAACTTCGCCGATAATGGTCCTTCCATTCTGGCGTACGCGCGCCTGTGGTTCACGCTGCCGTATTCGTTTTTGGCTGTGCCCATCACCACTGCTATGTTCACCGAGCTTTCGGATATGCAGGCGGAAGGGAATATGGAAGGCGTGAAACGAGGCATTGTTTCGGGCACCAACCAGATCCTGTTCTTTATGATCCCGTTCGCCATGTACCTGGCTGTGTTCAGCATGCCGCTGGTCACTCTGTATCATGCCGGCGCCTTCACCATGGAGAACGTGTCCGCTATCGCCACGTATCTGGCCGTATGGGCCGTTGCCTTGCCCCTGTACGGCGTGAACACCTACTTGCAAAAGACGTTTTCCAGCCTTCGCCGCATGGGCGTGTTCGCTGGCTTCAATTTCGTTGCAGGTGCTGTACAGATCGGCCTGACCATGTTCGCTGCTAGTCATTCCGACGTTATGCCCATCAGCTCCATCGCCGTTGCCGAGGCGCTGTTCTACTTGGTTTTGGACATGTGCCTGTTCGGATATCTGCGACGTACGCTGGGGCCGTTCGGGTTGCGTTCCGTGGCGCGTGCCTTCGCTACGGCCGTGTTGCTCGGCGGTGCCGGTGCGGCAGCCGGCGGTGCCGTGCTTTGGCTGTTGCAGACGATGGTGTCCCCGCTGTCCGGATCTATCGTGCAGGCTTTGGTCTATGTTGCTGCGGGTGGGCTGGTTGCCCTGGTGGTGACGTTCGTGCCAGCTTGTAAGCTCAACGTTCCCGAGGCTGCTTTCGTCAACACCATCGTTCGCAAGATCGGCGGGAAGCTGGGCCGGTAGTCGTTTCGCCTTCGATACGGCGGTGCGCTGTTCTTGCTGCTTTCTGATTCCTGCGATTCCTGACGTGCCCTGCGCTGTTTGAAGAGCGAAGGGCACGTTTGTTTTTGGGCCCTTAAGATTCTTTTCTCTTTCCTGTTATGGCGTCGCTGCTGTATTTGTTTCGCATTGCTCAGTACGCAGGTCATTCTGCTGTTTCTCATTTCAGCCTTATTGCTTCGTGCGTTCTGGCGGTTGCGCGCCCCTGTGGTCGCCGGCTCTTGGTGGCGTGACCCCTTAACGCCCAGACTAATCAGGCGCTTTCACTGCGCTCTTATCGTTGCGCGGGCTTCAGCGACGGCACGTTTCTCAGCTGTCGGCTGTAGGCGCCGTAATTCCTTGCATCCACATGCTTGCTTTGAGATGTCCTATAGGACTCGCTGTCAGGACGATTCTAGGATAACTAGTGATTCATCTGACACAATAGGGAACACCGAAGCTAACAGATGGCCCAAAGGAATAACCGATACACGCCAGGTAAAGCGCTACTTTTGCAAGTAGTCAGCCTGAACCGCCAACGTCGTATGCAACACCGAAAAAGCCCTCAAATTCGCCCTGATCAGATGTTATTCATTGCGCGCGAGCGCTTGCTCAAACAAAAACGCCCCGCGAGCAACCTCGTGGGGCGTGAGTACCTTGGCTGTGACGCCAAGCAAATATGTAGCAAGGTCCTACTTGTGGAAGTACCTGCGCTGCTCATATTTCGGCTCGCAGCAGATGTTGATGCCGAGCGTGCGGTAGAGCTTCTCGTCGGTGGGGCTCAAGATCACGCTGAAGAACGCGTCGCAGCCGCGCAGCTGGTCGGCTGCATCTACCAGTTGCTTGGCAACCGGATCGGTGGCGCTGGACACGGAAAGCGCCAGCAGCGTCTCGTCGGAATGCAGGCGCGGGTTCTTCGCGTGCAGCGTGGACGTCTTCAGGTCGCAGATGGGCTCGATGACCTCGTCGGAGATGACGAACAGGTCCTCGTCGACGCCCGCCACGCCCTTGAGCGCGTTCATGAGCAGCGAGGAGGCGGCGCCCAGCAGATCAGACGTCTTGCCGGTGACCACACGGCCATCGGGCAGCACCATGGCGCCGGCGGGTGCGCCGGTTGCCTCGGCCTTGAGCAAGGCGGCCGAGCGTGCGGGCGAGAAGTTCGTGTCCACACCCACCTGGTTCATCAGCAATTCAAGGTGCTCAACATACTCGTGGTGCAGACCGGTGCGGCGTTCGTCGACCGCGGCCTGGAAGTAGCGGCGCACGATCTCCATCTTAGCGGCCTCGCGGCACGCGTCGTCGTCAACAATAGCCATACCCGCCATGTTCACGCCCATGTCGGTGGGAGACTGGTAGGGGCTGGTGCCCAGGATGCGCTCCATCATGGCCTTGAGCACCGGGAAGATCTCAACGTCACGGTTGTAATTGACGGTAGTTTCACCATATGCCTCAAGATGGAAGGGGTCGATGGTGTTGGCGTCGTCCAAGTCGACGGTTGCAGCCTCGTACGCCACGTTCACCGGATGTTTTAGCGGGAGGTTCCAAATGGGGAAGGTCTCGAACTTCGCATAGCCCGCCTCGACACCGCGCTCGTGCTCATGGTAGAGCTGGGAGAGGCACGTGGCCATCTTGCCCGAACCGGGGCCGGGGGCGGTGACCACTACCAAGGGATGCGTGGTCTCCACGAACTCGTTCTTGCCGTAGCCTTCCGACGACACGATGCGCGCCGTGTCGTAGGGATACCCGGCGATGGGGTAGTGCAGGTAGCTCTTGATGCCAAGGCTGTCCAGGCGATGGCGGAACGCCAGCGCGTTAGGCTGGTTCTCGAAGCGGGTAATCACCACGCCGGCCGTGGCGAAGCCCATGGACCGGAAGATGTCCAGCAGACGCAGCACGTCCTCGTCGTAGGTGATGCCCAGATCGCCGCGCACCTTGTTCTTCTCGATATCGTTGGCGTTGATGGCGATGATGATCTCAACGTCTTCGGCCATCTGCTGCAGCATGCGGATCTTGCTGTCGGGCTGGAAGCCGGGCAGCACGCGGGAGGCGTGGTAGTCGTCGAACAGCTTGCCGCCGAACTCCAGATACAGCTTGCCGCCGAACTGGCCGATCCTTTCACGAATATGCTCGGCCTGCAAAGCCAGGTATTTATCGTTGTCGAAACCGATGCGCATGGGCGCAACCCCTTTCCATGACGGTAGGTTTAACCGAACCAGTATAAGGCTCGCGCGCGAAAGCGTGAAGACAAGCGCACATCATCACGCGAAAAGCGAACGAAGTCCTATCGACTGCGCCCGACGAAGAGGGCGAAGGGGAGCACCCGACTGCATGTCCTTGGGCCCGGCTTGCCGTCGTTCGGCTCCGTTGCGCCGGTTCCGCAAAAGCCGGAAATGCGAGGCCGTCGCCCTTGTCGTCCATCTCGTTTCGGTTTCGTTTCCCCTCTGTTAAAAGGTTCGCGCGGGGCTGGGGAAGAAGTTGCGTGGCGCGTACAATAGACCAACGTTTGGAGTTTGCCGTTGGCGTGCTGCAGGCGTATCGGCCTGGGCGCAGCGCGATCGGCGGTGGGGAAATGCACCGGTTTCTAAGCGCGAAGGAGAACTATGGCCAAGCATATTTTCGTAACCGGCGGCGTCGTGTCGTCTTTGGGCAAGGGCATCACGGCCGCCTCCCTTGGACATCTGCTGAAGGCCCGCGGCTACAAGGTGACCATGCAGAAGATGGACCCGTACCTCAACGTCGACCCGGGCACCATGAGCCCGTTTCAGCATGGCGAGGTCTTCGTCACCGAAGACGGCCACGAAGGCGATCTTGACCTGGGGCATTACGAGCGCTTCATCGACGAGAACCTGTCCCGCGAATCGAACTTCACGCAGGGCTCCATTTACAAAACCCTGATCGCCCGCGAGCGCCGCGGCGACTTCCTCGGCGGCACCGTGCAGGTTATCCCGCACGTCACCGAGGCCATCAAGGAGCGTCTGCGCCGCATTGCCGACCAGTCCGGAGCCGACATCGTCATCTCCGAGATCGGCGGCACCATCGGCGACATCGAGTCGCAGCCCTTCATTGAGGCCGCGCGCCAGTTCAGGAAGGAAAAGGAGCGCGGTGACGTGCTGTTCATCCACGTCACGCTGGTTCCGTACATCGCCGCAGCCCACGAGGTCAAGACCAAGCCCACGCAGCACTCCGTCAAGGAGCTGCGCTCCATCGGCGTGCAGCCCGACTTCATCGTATGCCGCAGCGATCACGAGATCTCGGATAAGGTGCGCGAGAAGATTGCCCTGTTCTGCGACGTGCGACCCGACGAGGTGCTCGCATGCACCGACAGCCCCTCCATCTACGAGGTGCCCTTCGGCTTGTACGACCAGCACTTCGATGTGAAGGTGCTCGAGCGCCTGGGTCTTCCCGAGCGCCAGATCGACCTGAGCCCCCTGCGCTCGTTCGTGGATGCGGCCGCCCATGTGGAGCATGACTGCGATGTGGCCATCGTGGGCAAGTACACCAGCCTGCCCGACGCGTACCTTTCGGTCATCGAGGCGCTGCATCATGCTGGCGTGTACAACAACACCCAGGTCAACGTGCATCTTATCGATGGCGAAGAGCTTAACGACGGCAACGTCAGAGAGGTGTTGGGGTCCATGGACGGCATCCTGGTGCCCGGCGGCTTCGGCCAGCGCGCCTTCGAGGGCAAGATCTGCGCGGTGCGCTACGCCCGCACGCACGACGTGCCGTTTTTGGGCATCTGCCTGGGCATGCAGGCGGCGGTGTGCGAGTTCGCGCGCGATGTGGCGGGCATGCCCGGAGCGACGTCGGCGGAGTTCGACGAGAACGCCGAGTTCCCCGTGATCGACCTGATGCCCGAGCAGGAAGACGTCGAGGACAAGGGCGGCACCATGCGACTGGGCGCCTACCCGTGCAAGGTCGCTCCTGCATCCATGGCCTTCAAGGCCTACGGCGAGGAGCTCATCTACGAGCGTCATCGCCATCGCTATGAGGTGAACAACGCGTTCCGCGACCGTTTGGCAGAGGCGGGCCTGGTCATCTCCGGTGTTTCCCCTGATGGTCGCCTGGTGGAGATGGTCGAGCTGCCCGACCATCCGTGGTTCGTGGCAAGCCAGGGCCACCCCGAGTTCAAAAGCCGTCCCACCAGGCCGCATCCCCTGTTCCGCGACTTCGTCGCCGCAGCCCTCGATCATCGCGAGTAGTTCGGCAGCTTCCGGGGTTCGGACTAAACCGGTTAAAGGTTTACATAATGTTGTTGTTGCGAAAAGGCCGCCGCATCGGGCGGCCTTTTCCGTATGGTGGGATATATAAGGATAAGCCGATAGGGAAGGGAGCGCTCGTGGACGAGGGCATCGATACCGACGATCTGATCGATTTGGCGGCGGAATACATCGCCTACCTGCGCATCGAGCGCGGCAGCTCGCCGCGCACCATCGAGGCCTACGAGGCCGATCTGGAAACCTATCGGGATTTCCTGTTCTCGCAGGGCATCGAGAAGCTCTCTCAGGTGTCGCGCGAGTCCATCGTGGCGTATCAGGAGCATCTGTTCGCGCAGGGCTATGCCGCTTCCACGGTGTGCCGAAGGGCGTCGGTGGTGAAGGGGTTTCACCGGTTTTGCGTGGCCGAGGATTACACCGAAAGCAACCCTGCGGCGGGGCTGCCGCTGCCGAAAACCCCGGAGCGCCTTCCCGACGTTCTGTCCATTGACCAGGTGCAACGCCTGTTCGAAGAGCTTGAGGGGCAGGAAGGCGGCCCTACGGCCCTGCGCAATCGCGCCATGCTCGAGGTGCTCTACGGATGCGGTTTGCGCGTCAGCGAGCTGTGCGGCCTGGACCTGTCCGATGTGGTGCTCGACCAGGGGTATCTGCTCGTGCTCGGCAAGGGCGGCAAGCAGCGCATCTCCCCGATATCGGGCGCGGCGGCTACTGCGTTGGCCGACTATCTGGAAAACGCGCGCCCGCAGCTGTGCAAGCCTTACGCCAAGCCTACCGACGCCGTGTTCCTGAACGCCCGCGGCGGTCGCTTGACGCGTCAAAGCGTGTTCAAGGTGGTGGCGCGCGCGGGCCTTGCCATCGGCGTGGACAACCTGCACCCGCACACGCTGCGCCATTCGTTCGCCACGCATATGCTGCAGGGCGGGGCGGACTTGCGCGTCATCCAGGATATCCTCGGCCATTCCGACATCTCCACCACCCAGGTCTACACCCACGTCGATCGCAGCCATCTGCGCGAGGAATATCTGCACGCGCACCCGCGCGCCTAAAGGTCGGGGAGCGAAGGCGCGAGCGCCGACCAGCATAGCGGGTCGGTTCTCATCGCGCCCAGGTGAGCTTTGCCTGCGCGGGGTAAGCCTATGCGCCCAAATGCTGTCCGGGCAGCGGCCCCTGGCGCCTATCTTTGCGACTCTAACGCCGTAAACCGCCTGCAACCGTTTGTAACCGGTTCCGGCATCGGTTAAAGACGGTAACCGGTATCATCTTTCGCAATGAACCGATGGACGACGGGCAACGCCTCCCGCAACGCGGCGGCAGCCGTCGCGCCAACGCCTCCCACTCCGCCCCACTCATCCCACATCGCCCCACGCCACCGAATCCGCACAAATGCAATCCCACTTCATCCCACCCCATTTTTGCCCAAGCGCAAATCTATATATTGTGGTTGGCGAACCACCTTGCGCACCATATGGAAACCACCCCTGAAAACACCTGTTTTACGAATGAATCAGGCAGGTTACAAGGGGTCAACGCCTGTGCAAAACCGCCCAAAACGTGCCGCAAGATGTTGCGAAGTGGGATGAAGTGGGGTAGAATCCCAAACACCGAACGGAACAAACGGAAAGCAGCGGAAGGAAGGCATGGCAGAAGGCGTCGACAAGCCGATCGACATGAACGGCTCCTACCGACACAAGGTAGACGCCAAGGGCCGTATGTCCCTGCCCGCCGCGTTTCGCAAAGTCCTTTCGGAAGATCTGGTGGTAACCCTCAGCCCCGATGACGAGTGCCTGTACGCATTCGAGCCTCAGGCGTTCGAGGACTGGATCGTGTCGCTGTTCGATAGCAAGTTCGGCGGTTACGACCCCACGTCCAAGGCCCATGTCGGCTTGCGCCGCAAGCTGAAGAGCCGCGCCAACAACGTCAGCGTCGACAACGCCGGGCGCATCGGCATCCCCGCCGAGCTGCGCCAGAAGGCCGGCATCGACAAGGACGTCGTCGCATTGGGCAACACGGGCTACTTCGAGATCTGGGACGCAAAGCGCTTCGATGAGCAGGATGACGACATCGACTTGAGCGTGTTGTTCAGCTAATCGGAAGGCGTGAGCGAATTGGCAAACCAAGAGTTTCGGCATATACCGGTCCTGCTCCCCGAGTGCCTCGAGCACTTGAACCTCAAACCGCAGCAGACGTTCGTGGACGCAACGCTCGGCGGGGCAGGGCATTCCTTCGAAGTTGCCCAGCGCATCGGATGCGGGGGCACCCTCATCGGCATCGATCAGGACGACGTGGCGCTTGCCGCGGCCGCCCGCAAACTCGGCTCGCTGCCCGATGAGCTGCGCCCGCATCTGGAACTGGTGCGCAACAACTTCGGCAACATGGACGAAGCGCTTCTGAGCGTGGATGTTCCCGGTGTGGACGCGTTCTTGTTCGACATCGGCGTATCCTCCGTTCAGATAGACACGCCATCACGGGGCTTCTCCTTCAAGGAGGACGGCCCGCTTGATATGAGGATGGATCCGGGGAAAAACACCCTAACCGCAGCAGAGGTCGTGAACACCTACAACGCAGCAGACCTCACTCGGATCATCCGCTCCTACTCCGATGAGCGGTGGGCCAGCCGCATCGCGGACTTCATCGTCCGCGCCCGCGAGAAGGCCCCGCTTGAAACGAGCGCGCAGCTGGTCGACGTCATCAAGGCGGCCATCCCGGCAAGCGCGCGCCGCGCCGGCGGACATCCTGCCAAGCGCACGTTCCAAGCCCTGCGCATCGAGGTCAACGGCGAGCTCGACGTTCTGAAAAGCGGCCTGGAAGCTGCCATCCGCTGGGCGAACCCCGGCGGGCGCATCTGCGTGATCAGCTACCACTCGCTTGAGGACCGCATCGTCAAGGATATGTTCCAAAGCTTCGCGAACCGTTGCACCTGCCCGCCCGATCTTCCGGTGTGCATGTGCGGCAAGGAGCCGATACTCAAGGTGCTTACCCGAAAGCCCATCGTCCCCACGGCCGATGAGATAGCGCGCAACCCCCGCGCCCGCAGCGCCAAGCTGCGCGTGGCGCAGAAGCTGTAGCGCAGCACGACGACAGCAACAACACGACAACCGAGCGAACCCGTTCGCGCAACGTGCCACCGTAAACGAAGCAGAAACACGAAAGGAGGTGGAGCATGAGCGCCCAGCCTGCGTATTCCCTGTATCCCGAACGCGCCGTCGAGCGCGCCCCGCGCACGCGCATCTCCGTCGTGCCCGGCCAGCGCACCCGCTCCGCCGCTCCCGCCTCCACCGTCACGCCCGGCCTCGTGCTGAAGGCGGCGATCATCGTCATGGCGGTTTTGGCCCTGGTGGGCATCGCAAGCCTCACCCTTTCGGCGGCCACCGTGACCACCTCCATGCAATCCCAGGCGCTTTCCAGCCAGATCGATGATGCCCGTGCGCAGGGCAGCTCGCTCGAGGTCACGCAAAGCCTGCTTTCCAACTCCACCCGCGTGCGCATGCAGGCCGAGAAGCTCGGCATGGCGGCGCCTGCGGAAGTGGGTACCATCAACATGCCCGAAGACGTGGTTTCCACCAACGACGATGGGTCGCTTTCCCTGTCTCGCAGCGTGGAGACCGCTATCAACGCCGGGGAGTAGCCCGTTATGCAGAATCGAAACCGCCCGCCTCGCAACGACGGCGGCGCCCGCGATGCCCAGCGTCGCGCGAACAACAGCAGATCCGGCCGTTCGTCAGGCCAACACGCAAGCCGCACCGACGCCCGCAGCGCATACCGCTCCGGGCGTCACGGCGCTTCGGGGCAGAGCCGTTCCCGCAACGCGCGCTCCGAGCGCGATGCGCGCACGTCCCGCTCGCGAAACGGCGAATCCCGCCGTCAGCCCGCCCAGCCCAAATCGGGCATTGCGGGCTTCATCGCGTTCCTCAATGCCGAGCGCGCGCTTGCGCCCCTGTTCCTGTTCGGCCTTGTCGTGGCGCTGTTCTTCGGCAAGCTCGTGTGGCTGCAGGTCATCAAGGCCCCCGAGTTCACCGAGCAGTCCCAGGCGCAGCGCACGTCCAAGATCGTGCTCGAGCCGCGCCGCGGCACCATATACGACCGCAACGGCGTAGTGCTCGCCACCAGCGTCGATGCGACCACCATCTACGTCAACCCCGTCGAGGTGAGCGACCCCAACCTGACCGCGGGCATCCTGGCGCAGGTTCTCGGCGGCGAGGCGAAGGACTACCTGGAAAAGGTCACCGCCAGCGACACGTACTATTCGATCATCAAGCGCAAGGCTGACACCTCAGTCGGCGACGAGGTCAAGCAGCTGGCCTCCGAGCGCGTCGAGGAGGCGCAGAACAAGGAGACGGCCGACGCCAAGGCGGCGGGTCGCAAAGCCGAAACCATCGCCTCGGGCATCCACTATGTCTCCGAAAGCCGCCGCGAGTATCCCAACGCCCAGGTGGGCGGCCAGGTGGTCGGCGCGTGCAGCATCGGCGTGGATTCGGACACGAACCGCGAATACTATTACGGCATCTGCGGCCTTGAGGCGCAGTACAACGACGTGCTGTCCGGAACGCCGGGCTACATGGAGCAGGAATACGGTCAGACCGGCCAGCTCATCCCCAGCGGCACGCACGAGAAGGTGGACGCCATCGACGGGCAGGACATCGTCGTGTCCATCGATATCGAGCTGCAGCGCCAGGTGGAGGATTCGCTGACATCGGGCTGCAAGGGCCTCAACGCCACGGGCGGCTCCGCCGTGCTCATGGACGGCTCCACCGGCGAGATCTATGCCGCCGCATCCCTTCCGCTGTTCAATCCCGCCGACCGAAGCGAGGTCAAGGAAGGCGCCATGCAGCTCAAGTGCGTCACCGACCTGTTCGAGCCCGGCTCCATCTTCAAGTCGGTCTCGGCCATGGCCATCTTGGAGACGGGCACGCTCACACCCGATTCCGAGCTGTTCTGCCCGGCCTCGATCACCGCGGACGGCTACACCATCTCCGACGCACACGAGCGCGGCGACGCCACGTTCGCGTTGCGCCAGATCCTCGACCAATCCTCCAACGTGGGCATCTCGCTTGCCACAGAGAAGATGGGCTTCGAGGAGCTGTACAACCACATCGTCCGCTACAACCTCCACTCAGACACCGGCGTGGATTATCCCGGCGAAGGGGAGGAGGGCACCGACGTGCTCGGCATGCTCGCGCCCTATGACCAGTGGTCGGCCGTGCAGGCGTACAACGTCTCGTTCGGTCAGGGCGTGTCGGTCACCCCGCTGCAGATGACGCGATTCTACGGCGCCATCGTGAACAACGGCGTCGAGTGCGTGCCGCACTTCCTCATCGGCATGCCGCAAAGCGGCGCCACGCCCACCTACGGCACCACGCAGGTCATTGAAAACACCGATGCCCTCGGCGACATGCAGTCGATGCTCAAAACCGTCGTTACCGACGGCACGGGTCAAAAGGCCGCCATCGACGGGTTCAACGTGGCCGGCAAGACCTCCACGGCCGAGATCTACGATGAGGAGAACGGCGGCTACCGCAAGAACGTGTACAACTTGGCGTTCACGGGCTTTTTGGCGGATTCGTCAAGCAAACTCGTGTGCTTTGTGGGCGCAAATGAGGTTCCTGGGGACGGTGTCGTCACGCCTATCTTTAAGGATATAATGACTGCAGCAATCGATCGATTCGGGATTACGTCTGAGTGAGGTATCCAAATGGGTAAGACCTGCACCGAACTGTTTGAAGGCATGGACTGCACCATCATCGGCAACGCGCAAGATGAGGTTGAGGGCATCGCCTATCGAAGTGATAAAGTCAAGCCCGGCGACGCGTTCTTCTGCATCGTCGGCATGAAAACCGACGGCCACACCTTCGCCCAGGACGCCATCGACCATGGCGCGAAGGTGCTCGTGGTGGAGCGCAAGGTCTACCTGGCCGACGCCACCGACGTCACGGAGGTGGTCGTTTCCGACACGCGCAAGGCCATGGCCGAGGCGTCGGCGCGCTTCTACGACGATCCGTCGCGCGCGCTTTCGCTGGTGGGCGTCACGGGCACGAACGGCAAAACCACTACCACCTACCTGGTGGAGCATATCGCCCGCGTGGCGGGCAAGCGAACGGGCGTCATCGGCACCGTGGGCACCGTCATCGGCGATGTGCACGAGAAGTCTTCGCACACCACGCCGGAATCGCCCGACCTGCAGCATCTGCTCGCCCGCATGCGCGACGCGCGCTGCGACGTGGTGGCCATGGAGGTCTCCAGCCACGCGCTCGACCTTGAGCGCACGTACGCCTCATCGTTCGCGGTCACGGCGTTCTCCAATCTGACGCAGGACCACCTCGACTACCATCACACCTTCGAGGCCTACTTCGAGGCGAAGGCGCGCCTGTTCAGCAAGGATTACCCCGCCCGCCGCGTCATCTGCATCGACGACAAGTGGGGCAAGGAGCTGCTGCGCCGCTGCTCGGAGGCCGGCGATAGCGTGGTCACCACGGGCTTCGACCGCTCGGCGCTCATCCATCCCAAGGATGTGCAGTATTATCCCACGCACACCTCCATCACGCTCAACGTGCGCGGCTCCTACTATGAGTTCGACTACCCGCTCGTGGGCAAGTTCAACGTCGAGAACATCATGTGCGCGTTCGGCATCGGCATCCAGCTGGGCATCGGCGTGTCCACCATCATCGACGCGCTTCGCGAGGCTCCGCAGATCCCGGGTCGCCTCGAGCGCGTGCACACGCCGCATGACGGCGGCGTGTCGGTGTTCGTGGACTATGCGCACACCCCCGATGCCCTGGAGAAAGCCCTCGGCTCCATCATGGCGCTCACGCCCGGCCGCACCATCTGCGTGTTCGGTTGCGGCGGCGATCGCGATGCGTCCAAGCGCCCCATCATGGGCCGCGCCGCGCTTGCGGCCGACCATGCCGTGGTCACGTCCGACAACCCCCGCACCGAAGACCCCGATGCCATCATCGCCGATATCGTGGCGGGCATGGGGCAGGGCGAGGGCCGCTTCGACGTGCAGCCCGACCGCCGCGCCGCCATCGCGCACGCTATCGAGCTTGCAAAGCCCGGCGATTCCATCCTGGTGGCCGGCAAGGGCCACGAGGACTATCAGCTGGTAGGCAAGGAAGTGCTCTCCTTCGACGACCGCGTCGTCGCCCGCGAGGAGCTTGAACGTGCATTCGGCGAAGGAGCTTGTGAGTAACCAATGCGTTTCACCATCGACGAAGCCGCCCGTGCCACGGGCGGCTCCTTTTCCATCGACCCTGTAAACGATCAGACGGAGATCACCAGCTTGACCTGGGATTCCCGCAACGTCGAACCTGGGGCGCTCTACGTTGCGCTGCCCGGTGAGCGGGTGGACGGGCATGCCTTCGCCGCCTCCTCCGTGGCGGCGGGCGCGGCGTGCGTGCTCGCGCAGCACGCGCTCGACCAGGCTTCGGACGACGAAATCGCGGCCGCCGGGGCCGCCGTTATCCAGGTCCCCGATACCCAGGCCGCTGTCACGGCGCTTGCGCGTGCATGGCGCGATCGCCTCGAGGGCCGCGTCATCGGCATCACCGGGTCCACGGGCAAGACCACCACGAAGAACCTCGTGCGCGACGTGCTCGCCGCCGCCGGCAGCGTGTGCGCAACGAAGGGCAACCAGAACAACGAGCTCGGCGTCCCCAACACCGTGCTGGCCGCTCAGGCCGACACGCGAAACGTCATCGTCGAGATGGGCATGCGCGGCCTTCATCAGCTCGAGGAGCTGTGCGGGTTCGTGCGCCCGCAATGGGGCCTTGTCACCAACGTCGGCGAAAGCCACATCGAGCTTCTGGGCAGCCGCGAGAACATCGCGCGCGCCAAAGCGGAGCTGCTCGAGGCGTTGCCCGCAGGTGGCATGGCGTTCGTCAACGCCGCGAACGATATGACCCCGAAGCTGCTCGAGTTCGCCAACCTGGACTCCCGCGGCGTCACGTGCGTGTTCTACGATGGCACCGCTCAGGCTGCCGAGCGTCGTGCGGCCCTTTCCGCCGCCGACGCGGCGCGTCCTGCCGTGTGGTCCGAGGATGTGCGTCTCGATGCGTCGGGCTGCCCGCGTTTTGCGCTGTGCGCCTGCGGGTTCGACGGCATGCCCGAGCCCGTGCGCGTGGAATGCGCCCTTGAGTTGCGAGGCATGCACAACGTGTCCAACGCTTGCTCCGCCGCCGCCGTCGGATTCGCCGCCGGCATGGAGGCCGCGCAGGTTGCGGCGGCGCTTTCGGGCGCTAAGCCCGAGGCGGGTCGCCAAGAGGTCATCGAGGCTCCGGGCGGCTTCACCGTCATCAACGACGCCTACAATGCGAACCCCGATTCCATGCGCGCGTCGCTTTCCACGTTCGCCGCGCTCGATGTCGCCGGAGCGCGCATCGCGGTGCTCGGCGACATGGGCGAGCTCGGCTCGTTCGCGCCGCAGCTTCACGAGGAAGTGGGCGCCTTCGCCGCCGAATGCGGCCTCGACCGCCTTGTGTGCGTCGGGCAGCTTGCGCAGGGCATCGCGGCCGGTGCGCAAAAGGCCGGCATGCCGGCTGACCGCATCGCGATGGTCGCCGACGGCGCCGCCGCTCTTGCGGACGTTCGCGAACACGTCGTCTCCGGCAGCGCAGTGCTCGTGAAGGCCTCGCATTTCATGGCCCTTGAGAAAGTGGTAGAAGGATTGGTTGAATAGCTATGTTGGATATCTTCGAGTCATACCCCACGTTTTTGGTGTTCGTGGCCATCGTGGTCGCCATCGCGGTCACCATGGTGCTCATGCCCGCGTGGATCAAGTTCCTCAAATCAAGCCATATCGGCCAGCAGGTGCGCGCCGACGGCCCTGAAAGCCACTTGGTGAAGCAGGGCACGCCCACCATGGGCGGCGTCATCATGCTCGTCTCCGTTATCCTCACGGCGCTCGTGGTGGGCCATCCCACGCCTGAAACGTTCGCGCTGCTCATCGCCACCGTCCTCACGGGCTGCCTGGGACTTATCGACGACGCCGAGAAAGTGGTCAAGGAGCGCAGCCTGGGCCTTACCCCGAAAGCCAAGCTGGTGGGCCAGTTCGTCATCGCCACGGTGTTCGGCCTGGTGGCCGTCAACGTGATGGGCATCGCCCCCACGGTCGAGATCCCGTTCGTCTACACGTTCGACCTTGGCGTGCTCACCACGCATTTCGGCTCCGTGGAGGTGCCGTGGCTCTACATCCTGTTCGTGGACATCCTGCTCATGGGCATGTGCAACGCCGTCAACCTCACCGACGGCCTTGACGGCCTGGCTGCAGGCACGGTCATGATCGTCATGATCGTCATGGCGGCCATCGCATACCGCTCCGACATGCTCGACTCCGCCATCTTCGCCGCCGCGCTCGCCGGCGCCTGCGTGGGCTTTCTCTGGTTCAACTCGTTTCCCGCCGACATCTTCATGGGCGACACGGGCTCCCTTGCCCTCGGCATGGCGCTCGGCTGCCTTGCGGTGTTCACCAAGTCCGAGTTCATCGTGCTCGTCATCGGCGGCCTGTTCGTGGCAGAGGCCCTGTCGGTCATGATCCAGGTCTTCTACTACAAGAAAACCCATAAGCGCATCTTCCTGATGGCCCCGCTTCATCATCATTTCGAGAAGAAGGGCTGGTCCGAGACGAAGGTCGTCGTGCGCTTCTGGATCGTCTCCGGCGTGCTGGCCGCGCTCGGCTTCGCCGTGTACTTCGCAGAGACTCTGATGGCGGTGGCATAGGCTATGGAGAACCAGAAGATGCTTGCAGGCAAGAAACATGCTCCCGAAAGCTTGGGCCGCGTCCTCGTGCTCGGCCTGGGCAAGTCCGGCCATGATGCCGTCGATTACCTCATGGCGCAGCTCAGCGGCCGCGTGGCCCAGCTGGCCGTGTTCGGCGGGCAGCCCAATGCCGCCTCCGATGCGTATGCGGGCAAGGCGCGCGACCGCGGCGCAGTCGTCGAGTTCGGCGAGGGCGCGGTCGATCGCTTGGCGCAAGCGTGCGGAGGGCGTTTCGAGCTGTGCATCGCAAGCCCGGGCATCTCCGAGTTCTCCGACCTGTACCGCTCGGCCGCTGCCGTAAGCGACGAGGTCGTCAGCGAGGTCGAGCTCGCATGGCGCGAGTCCGATAGCTCCAGCACGTGGGTCGCCGTCACGGGAACCAACGGCAAGACCACCGTCACCGCTTTGACCAACCATCTGCTTCGCGCCGCGGGCATGGCAAGCGCCGCCGTCGGCAACATCGGCGACACGTGCATCTCCGCCGTGGCCGCCGGCGAAACCGACGTCTACGTGGCCGAGGTGTCGTCGTATCAGCTCGCATCCACGAAGCTGTTCGCGCCCAATGTGGCCGTGCTGCTCAACATCACGCCCGACCATCTGCATTGGCACCATACGCTGGAAAACTATGCCGCCGCCAAGATGAAGGTGCTCGACAACTTGTCTCAGGTTCCCGGATCGGTCGCGGTCATGGACGCCTCCAACGACGTCGTCCGCGCCGAGGTCCGCCGCCTGCGCGGCATCGACGGCGGCTGCGGCTTCGCCGTGGTCCCCATGGGCACGGCAGAAGGCCTGCAGGGCGACATGCGCGCCCGTTGCGGTGCCGACAACGCCGCGTTCATCAACGGCGAAGGCGCGCTCGTCGTGGCCCTCAAGGGGCAGGAGCATGCCCTCATCAACGCCGATCGCCTCAAGATCAAGGGTGCGCACAACGCCGGCAACGCGCTTGCCGCCGCCGCGGCGGCGCTGGCCGCCGGTGCTTCCGACGAGGCCGTGTGCGAGGCGCTTGCCACGTTCAGCCCGCTCGAGCATCGCATCGAGCCTTGCGGCACCGTGCGCGGCGCCGAATGCTACAACGATTCGAAGGCCACCAACGTCGACGCCACGCTCAAAGCGCTGGCGGCGTTCCCGCATACTCGTCCCATCGTGCTGCTCGGCGGCGACGACAAGGGCACCGATCTGGCCGACCTGGTCGCGGCGGCCCATGCCCACACGCGTGCCGTCGTGTGCTTCGGCGCGGCGGGCGCCCGCTTCTTCCAGGCGTTCCAGGAGCATGGTGCTCAGGCGCCGGCGGATTTCCAGCTGCTCACGGCGAACAACATGGAGTCTGCGCTCGACGTCGCGCTCGAACAGGCGAAGGCTGGGGAAGTGGTGTTGCTTTCGCCCGCTTGCGCATCGTTCGACGAGTTCCACTCCTTCGAGGAGCGCGGCGAGGTCTTCAAGAAGCTCGTGGCCGATCGTGCGGCCAAGCTTGGCGCGTAAGGGCGGTTTTGCATGGCTTCCGCGCGCAATAGGCGCTCCGATGCAGAATCGGTCATCTGGCCCCAGGTGCTGCTTGTGGTGGCCGTGGTGGCCCTCACGCTCATCGGCTTCGTCATGATCTACTCGGCCTCGCAGGTCACCATCCTTTCCGAGGCCGCCACGAACTACTATGCCGACACCGAGGCGGGTCAGTACCTGCGCGATACCATTTCATATTCGGACTACATCGCACAGCAAAACCCTTCGGCGAAGCTCATCAGCCAGTTCATCTACTCTCTGGCCGGCATCGTCATCGCCGTGGCTATCTGGTTCATGCTCCCGCGCAGCGGTTGGAAGGGCGCTATCGTCAAAGGCTATTGGGGAGTATGCGTGGCGCTGCTCGTCATCACGTTCCTCTTCGGAGCCGCGGCGCTCGGCGCCCAGCGCTGGATCGTCATCGGTCCGTTTTCGCTGCAGCCCTCGGAGTTCGCCAAGATAGCCATCGTGCTCATGGCCGCCAACCTTATGGACGATCTCAACGAAGGGGCCGAGTTCAACGCCACCATGCTCAGGGCTGCGATTTACGTGGCCGCCCCCACGTTGTTTTTGCTGTTCACGCAATCGGACCTGGGAACCACCATCATCATCTTCGTGGGCGTGTACGCGGTGCTGTGGTTCGGCGGCGCTCCCGGTAAGCTCATGCTCGCCATCGCCGGCGTCGCCGTCCTTGCGGTCATCGCCATCGTCTTGTTCGGTTCGGGCTATCGCCAGGACCGCTTCGTGGTGTACAACCCTTGGAACGACGGCGAAGGCGGCAGGGGCAACGGCTACCAGACCATCCACTCGTTCTACGCATTCGCCGAGGGCGGCCTGTTCGGCGTGGGCTTGGGCAACTCCAGCGAGAAGTACGACTACCTCCCCGAGGCCGAGACCGACTTCGTGTTCTCCATCATCGGCGAGGAGTTCGGCATGCTCGGCGCGTTCGTGGTCATCGCGCTGTTCTGCTGCATCCTGTTCGCCGGCATGCGCATCGCGAGCGCCGCGGCAACGCCCAACGAGCGCATCGTGGCGGGCAGCGTCACCATCATGCTCGTGTTCCAGGCATTTTTGAACATGGGCTGCGTCATCGGCCTCGTGCCCACCACGGGCAAGCCCTTGCCGTTCGTGTCCGCAGGCGGCTCGTCGCTTATCGCGTCGCTCATGATGGTCGGTATCATCATGGCCGTTGCGCGAAACGCCGACGCCACCACCGTCTACGATCGACGCCGTGCGAACCTGCGTGTCGTGCGCGCGGTCGACGACGATCCTAGCAGCTCCCGCAACGTACCGCGCGGCCGCGGCCGCGCCGATTCGCGCACGCGCGCCCCGCAAGGTGCGCGGCGCCGTCCAACGCATTCTTCATCCCGGAGGTGACATCATGCGCATAGTCCTTTCCGGCGGCGGTACCGCCGGCCACATCAATCCGGCCCTCGCGCTTGCCGACGTGCTGCGCGAGCGCGGGCATGAGGTGCTCTTCGCCGGCACGCCCAGCGGCATCGAGTCGCGTCTCGTCCCCGCAGCGGGCATCCCGTACAAAGCCTTCGAAGCCGCGGGCTTCAACCGCAATCATCCGCTCACGCTTCCCAAGGCAATCATCAAGATCCAGCGTTCCACGAAGCTGGCGCGCCAGTGGTTTTCCGAGGTCCACCCCGACTGCGTGGTCGGTTTCGGAGGTTATGTCTGCATCCCGGTCGCCCGCGCCGCCGAGCAGTGCGGTATCCCCGTGGTGGTTCACGAGCAGAACTCGGTCATGGGTATGGCGAACAAGTACCTGGCTCGTAGGGCCCGCGCCGTGTGCTTGACTTACGACCACGCCGCCCAAGCGCTTTCCGACAAAAGCCATGTCGTGCTCACCGGCAACCCCGTGCGCGCAAGCGTGTTCGCCGCAACGCGCGCCGAGGGCCGTGCGGCCTTCGGCATCCCCGAGGATGCGCGCATGCTTCTCGTCACCGGGGGAAGCTTGGGCGCCCGCCATCTCAACGCGGCCATCGTGCAACGCAAGGATATGCTGCTTGGCTATCCCGACCTGCATATCGTGCACGTCACGGGCCCCAAGGAGCTCGATAGCGTCACTGAGCAGCTGGCTCTGACCGACGAACAGGCAAAGCGCTGGCACCTCATGGGCTACACCGACCAGATGGGCCTTGCCATGGCCGCCGCCGACGCCATCGTCAGCCGCGCGGGGGCCACGTCGCTCGCCGAGATCTCGGCTCGTCATATCCCCGCGCTGCTCGTGCCGTTCCCGTACGCCACCGAAGACCATCAGACCATGAACGCCCGCGCATGCGTGGAAGCGGGCGCGGCCTTTCTCGTGGCCGACGCCGACGTCGAGGGCGCCCAGTTCACTGAGCACCTTAAAACCCTCGTCGAGGATGAAGCGGCCCGTCAACGCATGTCGGCTGCAGCGGCAGCGGCGAAGACGCGCGATGCGGCGGGGCTGCTCGCTGATGTAGTCCTTAAGGCGTGCGATTCCAAGTCGGCGCAATAGGGTAAGATAATAGAGTTTGAGCAAGCACGGGCGGCCTTTGCGCCGCCCGTTTCCCGGGTGCGCCCGGGTTACACATCATCGCGCCGCGGGCGGCTAAGGCTTCGGCGCATAGGCTTCAGGAGGCAGGCAACATGAGCGAAGAGCGCATCAAGCAGGTGCACTTCATCGGCGTCGGCGGCGTGGGCATGAGCGGCATCGCCCGCGTGGCCCACGACCAGGGCATGCAGGTGTCAGGCTCCGATATCAAGGAAAGCCGTTACACCAAGCAGCTGCGCGAGGCCGGCATCACCGTGTTCATCGGCCAGAAGGCGGAGAACATCCCCGAGGGCGACCCGGTCGTCGTCATCTCCACGGCCATCCTCGAGAACAACCCCGAGCTCATCGAGGCGCGCCGTCGCGGCCTTGAGATCTGGCATCGCGCCCAGATGCTCGCGCATCTCGGCGTGGGCCTCGATACGCTTGCCGTGGCCGGCACGCACGGCAAGACCACCACGTCGTCCATGCTCGCCAGCGCGCTCGACGCGCTGGGCGCCGACCCCACCTTCCTCATCGGCGGCATCGTGCGCGCCTACGGCACCAACGCTCACTCCGGCACCGGCGACCATTATGTGGTCGAGGCCGACGAGTCCGACAAGTCCTTCACGTACCTGTCTCCCAAGGCGGTGCTCGTCACCAACATCGAGGCCGATCACCTCGACCACTATAAGGACCTTGACGAGATCTACGACAAGTTCCACGACTTCATGGGCCTTGTTCCCGAAGATGGCGTCATCGTGGCATGCGGCGAAGAGCCCCATGTGGTCGAAATCGCCCGCTCCGAGGGCCGTCGTATGTACACGTACGGCTTTAACGAGGGGTGCGACGTGCGCATCACCGCCTACGAGCCCCACGGCATCGGCAGCCGCTACACGGCGGTCATGCCCGACGGCACGCAGGTCGAGGGCACCATCAAACAGAACCCCGGCCGTCACAACGTCTTGAACGCCACGGGCGTCGTCACGCTGCTGTGGGCGCTCGGCTTCGATGCGGCCAAGGTCGCCCAGGCGCTTTCGGGCTTCGCCGGCGTCCGCCGTCGCTTCGACCTGGTCGGCGAAGTGGGCGGCGTCACCGTCATCGACGACTACGCGCATCACCCCACCGAAATCGCCGCAACCATCTCCGCCGCGGCGGGGCTTGGCTATAAGCACGTCCATGTGCTCTTCCAGCCGCATCGCTACTCCCGTGCGCCCCTGTTCACGCAGGTGCTGCATGACGAGTTCGGCGCCGCATTCGACAAGGCTGACAGCGTCACCTTCATGGATGTTTACCCGGCAGGCGAGGCCCCGGTGCCCGGCGTTTCCGGAAAGACGTTCCTCAACGTCGTGCTCGAGCACGAGGGCCATCCCCAGGCTGATTTCGTGGCCCATCGCGTCGACGTCGTCCCGCATCTCATGGACAAGCTTCAGCCGGGCGACCTGGTCATCACCATGGGCGCCGGCGACGTGACGGCCATGGGCCCGCAGATCATCGACGCGCTCCTCAAGGCGCGAGGCTAGGCTGCCATGTGCGCGCGTCACGCATGCTCGCCGCTTGAGGCGCTGCTCGTCGACAGCGCCTTCGATGCCGACGTCTATCCCGACGAGCCCATGCGTCGCCATACCATGTACCGCATCGGCGGGCCTGCGCGCTTCTACGTGCAGGTCGGCTCCATCGGCGCGCTCAAGCGCTTGGTGGCCGCCTGCCAAGAGTGCGCCATCCCGTGGGTGGCGGTCGGCCGCGGCTCGAACCTGCTCGTCTCCGACGAGGGCTTCCCGGGCGTCGTCATCGCCCTCGGGCGCGATTTCCGCGCGTGCCGCTTCGACGAGGAAACCTGCAGCTTCATCGTGGGAGCGGGGGTGCCGCTGTCAAGCGTCGTGCAGGAGGCGTTCCGTCGCAGCCTTTCGGGGCTTGAGTTCGCAGTGGGAACGCCGGGCACCGTCGGCGGCGCCGTGCGCATGAACGCCGGCACCCGCGAGCAGGGGATAGCGGACAGAGTGGTCTCGGTCACCACGTTGTCGCCGCGCTCGGGGCTCGTGCGCCGCGAGGCGGCGGATATCCAATGGGGTTACCGCTCAAGCTCGTTCGCGCCCGACGAGGTCATCGTCGAGTGCGAGCTTGCGGTCAAGCCCGCCGACCCCTATCTGCTACGGGGCAAGATGGAGGCCGCCCACGCTCGTCGTAAGAAGACGCAACCGCTCACGCTTCCAAGCTGCGGCAGCGTGTTCAAGAACCCCGAAGGGTCGTCTGCGGGCCAGCTCATCGAGCAGGTGGGGCTCAAAGGGGAGCGCGTAGGCGGCGCGCAGATATCCGAAGTTCACGCGAACTTCATCGTGAACAGGGATAATGCTACCGCCCAGGACGTGTTGGAACTCATTAACATGGCAAGGTCGAAGGTATACGAGGCGTATGGCATCGAATTACAACCGGAAGTCCGCTTCCTCGGGTTCGCATAGGCGCGCTCAGGCGCCCCGCGGCGGGTCGCGCCCTCCGCGTGGCCCGCAGCGCCCATACAGCCCGGCGCCTGGCGCCCGGCTCACATCGGTGCGCGTAGGCGACCTTCCCCAGAGCGACCACGGCTCGCGGGCGCGACGGACCTACCAGCGTTACCTGGTGCGCCTTGGCGCACTCGCCGCCGCGGTGGCGGCGCTCGCCATCGCGGCCGTCATCGTGTACAACTCCAGCTTGTTCACCATCGAAAGCGTTTCGGTTTCGGGTGCCGATCACCTCACCGCCTCCGACATGCAGCAGCTTGCCGGCGTGCCCGCCGGCACCACGCTTCTGCGCGTGGACGCTGCGGGCATCAAGGAGAACCTGAAAAAGGACGCATGGGTCGCCGATGCGAAGATCAAGCGCGTGTTCCCCAACACCCTGCAGATCGACATCACCGAACGCACCATCACGGCGGTGGTGGAGGTCCCCAACGAGAACGCGCAGAACTCCACGCAGTGGGCCATCGCGTCGGACGGCATGTGGCTCATGCCCATCCCCGATCGCGATTCCGAGGCGGGGCGCCGCACCAACTCGAAGGTGTACGAGGACGCCGAATCGGTGCTGCACATCACCGACGTGCCCTACGGCACCAAGCCCGCCGTCGGCTCGTACTGCACCGACGCCAACGTCAACAACGCGCTCGCCATCGTGGCCGGCATGACTACCGAGCTCGCCGACCGCGTCACCTCGGTGAAGGCCACGGAAACCGCATCCACCACGCTCACCATCAAAGACGGTCCCGACATCGTCTTCGGCACGGCGGACAACATCCGCGAGAAGGAGCGCGTGTGCCTGCAGATCATGAAGGAGCATCCCGAGGGCGTCACGTACATCAACGTGCGCACGCCCGATAGGCCCACGTGGCGTTCTTTATAGCCTCATGCGGCCCGTGCGCGCAGGTGTGCGGGCCGCTCTGATATGTGCATGTGGTTGCCGTTGGGGGGCGAAGCGTTGCAAACCCACCCTCTTTGTGTAAAATAATCCCACGTGAATACAACCACGAGTGTGTGAAACGCAGCTCAAAGCAAGCGTAATAGTGTGGAGGAATACAATGCCAAACAATACGGGCGAGCATCTGGCGGTCATCAAGGTCGTCGGCGTCGGCGGCGGCGGCACCAATGCCGTTAACCGCATGGTCGAGGCGGGCGTCAAGGGCGTGGAGTTCATCGCCGTCAACACCGACCGTCAGGCCCTTCTGATGTCGGATGCCGATAAGACCATCCACATCGGCGAGGAGCTCACGCGCGGCCTGGGCGCCGGCGCGAACCCCGAGGTCGGCTGCCAGGCCGCCGAGGAGTCCCGTGCGGAGATCCGCGAGGCGCTGGCCGAGGCCGACATGGTCTTCGTCACCGCTGGCGAGGGCGGTGGCACCGGCACGGGCGCCGCTCCCATCATCGCCGAGATCGCCCGCGAGGAAATCGGCGCGCTGACGGTGGGCATCGTCACCAAGCCGTTCTCCTTCGAGGGCCGCACCCGCCGCAACCAGGCGGAGCAGGGCATCGACCTGCTGTCCCAGAAGGTCGACACGCTCATCGTCATCCCCAACGACCGTCTGCTCGAGATCGTCGACAAGAAGACCAGCATGCTCGATGCGTTCCGCATCGCCGACGACACGCTGCGTCAGGGCATCCAAGGCGTCACCGATCTGATTACCATCCCGGGCCTGATCAACCTCGACTTCGCCGACATCCGCACCGTTATGAAGGACGCTGGCACCGCCATGATGGGCATCGGCCTGTCCTCCGGTGAGAACCGCGCCCTCGACGCCGCGCAGCAGGCCACCAATTCGGCGCTGCTCGAGGCATCCATCGCCGGCGCCTCCCGCGTGCTGTTCTCCATCTCCGGCGGTCCCGACCTCACGCTTACCGAGGTCGACGAGGCTGCCCGTACCGTTGAGGCCTGCGCCGACGAGAACGCCAACATCATCTACGGCCAGATCATCGACGAGAGCATGGGCGACAGCGTGCGCATCACCGTCATCGCCACCGGCTTCAAGGTCAATGCGCCCCAGCAGTCCGCCATGGACTTCAACCGCAAGGACCTGTTCGCCTCCACGGCCGCTCCCGAGCCGGCACCGGCGCCCCAGCCGTCCACGTATTCCACGCTCACCAGCACGCCCGGCCGCTTCGCCGACGAGGATTACATCCCCGATTTTCTGAAGCGCCAGCGCTAAGGAGTAAAAGCATTGCATACCGTGTGCGAAACATTGCCTGCACCGGAACTCGACGCGCGCCCTTGCGGCGCGCGTCGCATTTCCGTGCTCACCGACGATGCGCTCTTCCAGGCCTGCGGTGTCCGCATCGCCTTCACCGGGCGCGACGGGGGGTCGAGCCAGGGGCCGTTCGCCTCGCTGAACCTCGGTGCCCACGTGCAGGATGACCTCGATCATGTCATGGAGAACCGCCGCCTTGCCATGCAGGCGCTCGATGGCGAGGGCGTTCCGGTCGTCGTGCCCAACCAGGTGCACGGCACTGAGATCGTCTCCGTTCACGCTTCCGATCCCGCCAGCGTCGTTGCGGCCCAGCAACGTGCGCAAGCCGCTGCCGATGCGCTCGTGGTCACCGCGTCTAACGTGGCGGCCATGCTGTGCTTCGCTGATTGCACGCCCGTCATCGCGGTATCGCCCATAGGGCGCTTCGCCGTGGCCCATGCGGGGTGGCGCGGGGTGGTCGGCGGCATCGCGGCTTCGTGCGTTGAGCGCCTAGCGCTCGAAGATGGCGCGAAAACGCCTGATGAGCAGCGCGAAACCGCTGCTGGTTACAATGTCTACATCGGCCCTCACATCCACGATTGCTGCTTCGAGGTGGGAAGCGAGGTCGAGCAGCGCTTCGCCGAGCTGTTCGGGCAAGGCTGCGTTCGCTCATCGCGTCACGTCAGCATGCTCGATGCGTTGCGTGTCCAGCTTGCGGCCGTAGGCGTCGACCCTGCGCGCATCTGCGATGCGGGCATCTGCACGCAATGCAATCCGGAGCTCTATTTCTCGTACAGGGCATCCGGCGGCACCTGCGGCCGCCACGGCGCCATCGCGTTTCGAAAGGAAGCATAGCCATGCCATTCGCCCAGCATTATCAGCAAACGCTCGAAGAGCTTGCCCGCGTGTGCGCTTCGTGCGGACGTGACCCGCGCGAAGTGAAGGTCATCGCCGTTTCCAAGACGGTCGATGTGCCCGCCATCTCCGCAGCCATCGCCGCGGGAGCACACGATTTCGGCGAGAACCGCCCCGACGTGCTTGCCGCCAAGGTGGCGCAGCTGCCGGAGCAAACCTGGCATTTCATCGGAAACGTCCAGTCGCGTAAGATCCCCGAGATCGTCGCTTGCGCAACGCTCGTTCACTCGGTTTGCAAAGAAGAGCATTTCGCCAAATTCGACCAGGCGGCAGAGCGTCTTGGCAAGGTGCAGGACATCTTGCTCGAGGTCAACGTGTCGGGGGAGGAGAGCAAAAGCGGTTTCACCCCGGATGAGGCGATTCATGCGCTGCAGCTTGCCGAGACGTTCCCCCACATCGCCGTTCGCGGTCTTATGACCATGGCCCCGCAGGGTAACCTGGATGTGGCGCGCGAGTGCTTCGAGGGTCTGGCCGCCTTGCGCGACGCGCTGCGCAGCCAGCTTCCCTCTGAGCAGGCCGCACGCTTCAATGAACTTTCCATGGGCATGAGCGAGGACTGGCGCGAGGCCGTTTGCGCGGGTGCTACCATGGTGCGGATAGGCCGAGCTCTGTTCAGCGACTCCTTCGAGTCCGTTCGGGCATAAGGCTCGCGTCCGCAATACCGAACATGCAGCGGCGGCGTCGACCGCCGTCCTTAGGAAACGAAGCAGGAGAGCGGTATGGCAATGCCCAAGTTCAACAAGCCCGAAGGCATGCTCGACAGCATCAAGTCCAAGCTCGGGTTCTCCGATGGCGGCGATTACTACGATCGCGGCCGCAAGGACTACGACGATTACGATTCCGGCGACTACGACGATTACGACGACGACTACGAAGAGGACGATGCTGCCCCCAGCTCGAACTACGATCCGTACGATTCGGTCACCACGCGTCCCGCGCGCGGCAATCATGCCCGCACTTCGGTCGGCTCGGGCGGGTATCGCCCGGCCAAGCTCGTCTCCATCGACGACGTGCGCGCGCATACCACCGTGCCCGACAGCCTGAACCGCGACCCGCTGCCTCCGCGCAAGGTCAGCTCGGCATCCTTCGGCAACCGCACCATGGTCGACCCGGCGTTCACTGCTCCGGCCAACACGCCCAACGCCAGGGCTGCGGCAGCTGCTGACCAGGAGCGTTCGGAAAGCTTGAACGCCCTGTTCAGCACCACCGCCGCCGAGGCCGCCGAGTCCAGCGCCGCCCCGGCCGCCCAAACGGCTGCGAAGCCTGTCGAGGGCGCGTTCACGGCAGCTGCGAAGGCCGCTTCCGCCGCCTCCTCGTTCGATCCGTACAAGGCCTATGAGGGCACCGCAACGGGCACGCACAGCCCCACGCGTTCGGTCACCATCGTCAAGCCCGCCAGCTACGGCGAGTGCGAGAAGGTCGCAAAGGCCCTTAAAGCCGGAGACGCCGTTGTGCTTGCGCTCAAGGAGACCCCCGATGCGCTGGCAAAGCGCGTGCTCGACTTCTCGTTCGGCGTTTCGAGCGCCCTCGATGCAAGCGTCGACTGCATCGCCGACAAGGTTTTCGTCATCGCGCGTGGGGCGGCTCTCAGCGAAGCCGAGCGTGCGAGCCTGCGTTCTCAGGGCATCTTGTAACCGTACGTATTGAAACCGACCCCCGGGCTTGGCGCCCGGGGCGTTAGCAAGGAGCGAAACACCCCGCATGCTCAGTTTGAAGTACCTTATCGTGTCGCTTTCCGATGCGTACAGCATGATCATCTTCGTATACGTCATGCTGTCATGGTTCCCGACCGATCGGGGCATCCTCGCAGACATCAACAACGTGCTCGCGCGCATATGCGACCCGTATTTGAACCTGTTCAAGCGCCTGATCCCCCCTATTGGAGGTATGGTGGACGTAACGCCCATCGTCGCGCTGCTTGTACTACAATTCGGTGTACGTTTGTTGGTAAACTTGTTCTAGGTGCGCACCTGCGCATTCCCGCACATCAGATGAAGGGATACAAAGATGGCTATCACCTCTGCTGAAATCCATAACCAAAGCTTCTCCATCGATCGCAAGGGCTACGACGTCGACGAGGTCGATGTCTTCCTCGAGCACGTCGCCGATGAGATCGACGGCCTGAATCAGCAGATCGCCTCGCTGCAAAGCCAGATCGGCGAGGACACGTTCGCCGGCTTCGACCGCCCGGCCACCTTCGACGACGAGGCGTTCGACGAGCCCGAGCCCGAGCATGCCGCCGAGCAGGATGACCAGCCCGCAGACTCCATCGACCCGACCATCCTGGCCGAGAAAGATGCCGCCATCGCCGAGCGCGATGCCCGCATCGCCGAGCTCGAGAAGCAGCTCGAGTCCAAGAAGGCCGACGGCAACGCCATCGCCCAGGCGCTCATCATCGCCCAGCGCTCCGCCGACGAGATCCTGGCCAACGCCAAGGCCGATGCTGCCGCCACGATCAAGGATGCTGAGGACGAGGCCGACCGTATCCTCGACAAGGCCGAGAACGATCGCCAGAAGGTCATCGATGCCATCCACAAGCTCGAGAACGATCGCGAGGAGGCGCGCGAGGATTATCGCGACCTGCTCAACGACTTCATCACCGACGCCACTCGCAAGCTTGCCGAAATCGGCGAGAAGGCCCCGAAGGCCGCAGGCGCGCTCGCTTCCGGCCAGCATGGCCGCTACGCCACGCATGTCGAGCCCGAGCCCGTGGTGAAGGAGGCCGCCGCAACCGCGCCGCAGGCTCCGCTCACCGTTGACGGTTCCGATGCCTATGACGACGCGCCCGCAATCCCGGCTGCCGTAACCGCTGCTGCCGTAACCGCTGCGTCGCCCGCGGTCACCGGTTCGGTCGCTCCTGTGGCTTCCAGCGTTGAGAAGGACTTCTCCGGCTTCGGCGATGCCGCCGATGATTTCGAGATCGACGATCTCGACTAATCTGCAGCGGCAAACACCTAAAGGTTTGCAGAGAGGTGAGCGCCTTCGCCCGGCCTGACCGCTAGGGCTGTTCGCCCTCATATAGCGCTTTTGCGCAATGCGTACGATGAAGCGGGGATCAAGCATCAGCTTGATCCCCGCTTTCGTGTGAATGGGAAGACGTTCCGCCAGCACAAAGCAAAAAAGCTCCCAAACGGGAGCCTTTTGAGAAACCGCGAGCGAGTCGATAAGCCGGGTTCTGTCGTTGGACGACCATTTATCTCGAACGCGCGTCACCGCGCGTCTCAAGCACGCAACCCGAATGCACGGAAGGGCGGCCGTATGGCATTCCTATTTGCGCTTGCTCCAGATGGGGTTTTCCAAGCCACGTTGTTGCCAACGCGCTGGTGCGCTCTTACCGCACCGTTTCAGCTTTTCTCCCGCTTGCACGGGGGAGTTTACTTTTCTGTGGCACTTTCCGTCGGGTCGCCCCGCCCAGCCGTTAGCTGGCATCTTGCCCTTTGGAGCCCGGACTTTCCTCACGCCGCTCAAGGCGGCGCGCGATCGTCTGGCCCGCTCGCAGTGTGGTATTCTACCATATCGGAACCGAAACAAGGAGCATCATGACAACCTGCGCATTGGTTGGCGCCACATATTTCAACGAACAAGATTTCATGGCACGCTACAACGAGGGTTTTTTCGACTTCATCATCGCCGTCGACGGCGGTTTCGCCCCGCTTGATCGGCTCGGCGTCGCGCCCGATATGGCCGTGGGCGATTTCGATTCCCTCGGCTACGTTCCCCGTGCGAAGCGTGTTTCCCGTCACCCCGTGAACAAGGACGCATCGGATATGGAGCTTGCCCTTCAAAGGGCGGCGAATTATCGTCACACCGACATCTACATATACGGCGGCATCGGCGGCAGGCTCGATCATACGTTGGCAAACCTGCAGCTGTTCGCCGCGTACTCCGAGCGCGGGTTCTACGTCACCGGCATCGGCGAGGGCTTCGCCATCCGCTGCGTTACCGGCCCTGACGTGTTCACCCTCCCTGATAATGTGGAGAAGGGCACCGTCTCGGTCTTTGCGGCAAACGACCGCGCCGAGGGCGTCATCGAGCGCGGGCTGGAGTATTCGCTCGACGACGAACCCCTCACCAATCGAACCAGCCTTGGCCTTTCCAACGAGCTGATCGGCCAGGAGGCCACCATCGCCGTGGAGTCGGGTACGCTTTATGTCTTTTATCCTTTGCCTTGGGAAACTTCTGAGCGGCCGGGGATATAATAGCGGCCACATCAACCGTATATCGGGGGAGCTTGCTAGCGCTGTGCGCCGGGCAGGCTGAGAGGAGGCCCCGTATAAGCCTCGACCCGCCGAACCTGCATGGGTAATGCCAACGAAGGGAGCATCTATGGGTAACGAATCCTCCAACCTCATCACGCAGATCGACTTCGCCCGCGCGGGGCAGATCACGCCCGCCATGCGCGTGGTCGCCGAGAAGGAAGGCCGCAGCGCGGAGTTCATCCGCGAGGGCGTCGCCGCCGGCCGCATCGCCATCCCGGCCAACATCCACCACACGTCGCTGTCGCCCGAAGGCGTCGGCGAGGGCCTGCGCACCAAGGTCAACGTCAACCTGGGCATCTCCGGCGACCTTGCCGACGAATCCGTCGAATGGCAGAAAGTCGATACGGCCATCGAGCTTGGCGCCGAGGCTATCATGGACCTGTCCAACAGCGGCAAAACCCAGGCGTTCCGCACCAAGCTCATCGAGAAGTCGCCTGCCATGATCGGCACCGTGCCCATGTACGATGCCATCGGCTACCTGGAGAAGGCCCTCATCGCCATCAAGGCGGAGGACTTCCTCGATGTGGTGCGCCGCCACGCCGAGGACGGTGTCGACTTCGTCACCATCCATGCCGGCATGAATCGCCGCACCATCGAGTCGTTCAAGGAAACCGGCCGACTCATGAACATCGTCAGTCGCGGCGGCTCGCTTATCTTCGCCTGGATGGAAGCCACCGGCAACGAGAACCCGTTCTACGAGCATTACGATGAGGTTCTCGATATCTTGCATGAACACGATGTGACCATCTCCATCGGCGATGCCATGCGTCCTGGCTGCACCTACGACGCAACCGACGCCGGTCAGATCGCCGAGCTCATCGAGATCGGCAAGCTCACCAAGCGCGCTTGGGACGCCGGCGTGCAGGTCATGGTGGAGGGTCCCGGTCATATGGCCCTCAATGAGATCGAGGCGAACATGCGCCTGGAGAAGCGCCTGTGCCACAACGCGCCGTTCTACGTGCTCGGCCCGCTCGTAACCGATATCGCCCCGGGCTACGACCACATCACCGCCGCCATCGGCGGCGCCGTGGCGGCCTCCTCGGGCGCCGACTTCCTGTGCTACGTCACGCCTGCCGAGCATCTGCGCCTGCCCGATGCCCAGGATGTGCGCGACGGCCTGGTGGCTACGAAGATCGCCGCGCATGCTGCCGATATCGCCAAGGGCATTCCGGGTGCCCGCGATCGTGATAATCGCATGAGCGACGCCCGTCGCCGTATGGATTGGGAAGAGCAGTTCGGCCTTGCCATCGATCCGGTTCGCCCGCGCAAGGTCTTCGAAAGCGCCCCGCCGAGCAACGAGGGCACCTGCACCATGTGCGGCAAGATGTGCGCCGTGCGCACCGTCAACACCATCATGGACGGCCTCGTCATCGACCTCGACAACGAGTAGGCCGGTAGCGCTGGCGTCAAAGGGAGGTTTCCGATGAAAGCAGTGCTCAGCATCGCAGGCTCCGACTCAAGCGGCGGAGCGGGCATCCAGGCCGATATCAAGACCATCGCATCGTATGGTCTATATGCGGAAACGGTCATCACCGCCATTACGGCGCAAAACACCTGCGGCGTGCGCGCGGTGCAGGATGTCTCGCCTGAAGTGGTCGGGGCGCAGATCGATGCGGTGTTCGAGGATATCCGCCCCGAAGCGGTGAAGATCGGCATGGTCTCCTCTGCCCAGATCATCAACGTCATCGCCGAGCGTCTGCGTTTCCATCAGGCGCGCAACGTGGTGCTCGACCCGGTCATGGTGGCCACCAGCGGCTCTCGTCTTATCGAGCAGCAGGCTGTCGATGCGCTGGTCTCGAACCTGGTGCCCTTGGCTGACGTTATCACCCCGAACATGCCCGAGGCCGAGGTGCTGTGCGGTTTTCCCGTCGCCGACGACGAGGGCATGATGCAGGCGGCGAAGCTGCTCTCCGGGAAAACCAACGGGGCGGTGCTCGTCAAGGGCGGCCATCGCGCCGATACCGCCGACGACCTGCTCGTCCTGCCCGATGGCCGTCACGCATGGCTGAGAGCGAAGCGCATTCCTACCGGCAACACCCACGGAACCGGCTGTACGCTTTCCAGTGCCATAGCAAGCGGTCTGGCGCAGGGAAACGGCATCGAGCAGGCGGTTCGCCGCGCGAAAGGCTTCGTGCGAGGCGCTCTGTCCACCGGTCTTGACCTTGGGCAGGGCAGCGGCCCCCTCGATCACATGTGGTGCCACGGAAAGCCGCACCTGCCGTACAACGCCTAAGCAACGGCGTCTCCGGCGCCACACCTATGCTCATGGCCACGCCGAAGGCGATCGATCGCGTGCCCATGCGGTCCGGCGGCTGGCCGGCGTGGTTGGCGATAGACGTGCGCTGCACAGCCCATCTATCGCCGTTTTGTCGGCGTTGAAACGCTATAAACGCAAAGCGCCCCAAGAGGCTTGCCGAGCCCCCTTCGGCTTATAGGACAAAATGTGTGTCTGATTTAGAGGCATCGGCGCAGGCTGATGCCTCTTTTTCGTTTGTTTAAATTC
>CAKTWI010000012.1 GCA_934630815.1 uncultured Senegalimassilia sp. | reverse complement strand
AGCTGGCCAGCGCGCCGCCGACGACCAGGCCTGCAACGCCGCAACCGGCCATGGCCAGCACGTCGCGGCGGGTGATGTTCTTCTTGACCGGGGCGCTGCCGCTTGTATTCGTATCTGACATTCTCAGTACTCCCCCTCACATATATTGGTGAGTCGCTACCTTGCGCCGGTTCCTCCCTCAGCCGAGGCCTCGTCCGCCTCGTCCCTTCTGATTTCCGGCGCACACTCTTCGCCCTTTCCGGGTCACGCAACAGTAAGTAGTATGCGGCTCATCGGTTTTTCGGTATCCCCTCTTTGGGGGTCAATGCCGCCGCTTATATCCCCTCATTCGCCGAAAATTCGCTTCCGTTCGCCGTTTACCAGGCCATTTCCATAAATTACCCTCAAAGAGGGGATACCCGTTTCACAAGGTGCGCAACACTGCCCAGTGACGAATTGTCGTCTGCACCCGAATCGCCCGACATGTCACGCAACGCATGTATCGAGAAGAGATTTGGAGATGCAACATGGCTGACGAGAAGTCATACGGCTGGGCCGGCAAGATCCTGCGCGTCAATCTGACGACGGGCAGCATCACCACCGAGTCCACCGCACCTTATAAGGAATACATCGGCGGCATGGGCCTTGCTAACAAGATCATGTACGACGAGGTGCCCGCTGGCACCGATCCTCTGTCCGAGGAATCCAAGATCGTCTACGCCGTCGGCCCGCTGACCGCCTCCGGCGTGCCGCTGGCTGGCCGTACCACCATCAGCTTCCTGTCCACGTTCAGCAAGGACCATCTGGTCGTCGACGCCCACTGCGGCGGCATGATCGGCGCCCGCATCAAGCTGGCCGGCTACGATGCCATCATCGTCGAGGGCAAGTCCGACAAGCCGGTGTACCTGCACATCAAGGATGATCAGGTCGAGATCAAGGACGCCTCCTTCGTCTGGGGCATGGGCACCCGTTCCACCACCGAGGCCCTGAACCGCCTCGAGGGCAACCGCGCCTGCGTGGCCACCATCGGCCCTGCCGGCGAGAACCTGCTGCCCTACGCCGTCATGATGAACTCCCGTAACCACTCCGCCGGCGCCGGCCTGGGCTGCGTCATGGGCTCCAAGAAGCTCAAGGCCCTGGTTGTCGAGGGCAACGGCAGCGTGAACGTCAAGGACCCGAAGGCCCTGGCCGAGCTGTCCGACTACATGCTGCGCGAGATCGTCGGCTCCAACAACAACCACGTCGTGCCGTCCACCCAGCAGGAATGGGCCGAGTACTACGACAAGGGCACCCGTTGGACCGCCAAGAAGGGCCTGTACTGGGCCGACGCTGAAGGCGAGCCGATCGAGACCGGCGAGCCGAAGCCTGGCGAGATCAACACCGTCGGCTACCGCTGCATGAAGACCACCAAGGACGAGGGTCCCGAGGCCGAGAAGTACACCATCAAGATGAACGGCTGCCACAGCTGCCCGATTCACTGCTACTCCGACATGCGCGTGCCGAACGCCAAGAAGAACGGCGGCTTCGAGATCACCGGCAACACCTGCGTGCCGAACTTCCCGTTCTCCATCTACATGGTGAAGATCCTGGGCGACCACACCCCCGTCAAGGCTTCCACCGAGGACGGCCTGATCTGGGACCAGGTCGTCGGCGGCACGATGGACGATCTGGGCATGTGGTGCAACTACGCTCAGATCTACCGCGACATCGCGCACTGCGTGGCCAAGGGCATCTTCAAGAAGGTGCTGCCCGAGGCCGAGTACAACCTGTTCGACTGGGAGAAGTTCGAGAAGAACGACCCGACCATCATGGTCGAGCTGCTCAAGCACATCGCCCAGAACGACAACGAGATGTCCTACCTTGGCCACGGCCCGCTCGTGTGGTGCCCGCGCTGGGACGACATGGAGTGGTTCGACACCACCGCTAGCTGCCTGATCAACTACCGCGGCTGGCCGGTGCACCACGCAATCGAGTCCTACGGCCAGGTCGGCGGCCTGCTGAACATGGTGTTCAACCGCGACCCCATGATCCACTCGCATCAGAACATGCTGCAGTGCGGCCTTCCGCACGAGCTGAAGCAGCAGATCGCTGCCGAGCTGTGGGGCGGCGAGGATGCTCTGGACGACGCCAAGGATTACAAGCCGATGAACGAGCACAAGGCGAACTTCTGCTGGTGGTCCATCGTCACCGACGTGCTGCATGACTCGCTGACGCTGTGCAACTGGGTGTGGCCGATGGCCCAGTCCCCGTCGAAGAGCCGCAACTACCGCGGCGACCTCGACCTGGAGGCCAAGTTCTACAAGGCCGTCACCGGCGAAGACGTCACCACCGACGAGCTGTACAAGCGCGCCGCTAAGATCATGACGCTGCAGCGCGCCAACACCGTGCGCGGCATGACCGACAAGGACGGCAAGATCGGCTGCAACGACTGCCGCACCATCCACGACGTCATCACCCAGTGGCCGTTCACGAAGGATCCGGACAAGGAGCCGTTCACCAAGGGCACCGACAAGATGGAGAAGGAAGACTTCCAGAAGGGCCTGACCATGCTGTACGAGAAGTTTGGTTGGGATTCCGAGAAGGGCTGCCCGACGGCCGACTGCCTGGACTACTACGGCATGGACGACGTCAAGGCCGAGCTGCAGGGCCTGAACCTGCTGCCGTAAACGCTAAGCTGGCAAGCTAGACCGGCAAAGCAAGCCTGAATCGCAAACGCCCCCCGTTGCGCAGACAGCGGGGGGCGTTTTTGCGTTCTAGGAATAAGCCAAACACGCAGAGTTCCGCGATTACAGGACAGAGAGCGCGTCCGCATCCCATTGTTTTCCAAGGTCGATTGCTATGAGCCAGAAGAAGCGGCGATCGTCCCAAAGGCTGGCATGAACTCCAAGGGACGCCTTGCGGGGTTGCAAGAAAAGGTGGAACGAGACGGGCGCCAGCACCCCTTCGCGAAAAAAATGCGCCCCGAGCGGTTTCGCTCGGGGCGCATTGCGTTATGCATGGCTGCTGCGCGTTAGGCCCTCATCGGGCGTTACACGTCGGCGGGACGCTCCACCGCGTCGTATTCGGCCAACGATGCCGCATAGCCGGACTCGAGGTACTGCGTGGAATAGTAGTACACATCGCCGTTAGAAGCCTCGGTGCGCTCGATGTCCGGATAGTTGCCGGAATCGCGAACCGCCTGCCACGTTTCCTCGATCTGCTCGTCGGTCATGCGGAACGGCGGGTTCTTCAGGCACTCAGCGGCATAAGGGCGCGGGTACACGCGCGAATCCTCGCGCACGCACTCGACGAACGTGGCCACCGGGTTGTCTTCGGCGGCCAGGAACGCCCAACGCGCGTAGCTGGCGGTCATGAGCGTTTCGTCGTACAGATAGTAACTGTGCATGCCCATGAGCACCTTGATGCGGTTGCACTTGATCTCCTTGCGCACGGGTACCGCGTTCTCGTCCTCCACGAGCACCCATTCGCCTTCGATCTGCTCGAGGCGATAGCCTTCGGGAATGCGCAGGCCGGCGAAGGGGCTCCTATCGTCCTCGACGGGTTGCTCGTCGTTGGCTTCTGCTTCGTCGGGAGAAGCTGGGGCGGGCTCGGAGGCTGCGGGCGCTGCGGCGACGGCGGTTTCGGCAGCCTGCGCGGCGTTGCCGGCATCGACGACCTGCGTGGAGGCATCGGCTACGGCGGTTTCGGCCTCAGCGGAGCCCTGGTCAGCAGCAGCCGAAGCCTTATCGGCGGTTTCGCCAGCTCCAGCGACATCAGCCGCTTTCTCCTCGTTGTCGGCCTCGATCTGCGCCAAGCGGCGATTCGGGATCTTCGGGGGCACGCCCACCGCTCGGGTGGCCGAACGCACCGCGGCGGCCTTCTCGCGCTCGGCGGCACGCTCCGCCTCGATCTCGTCCTTGTGCTCCGCCTGGTAATCCTCGAGCCATTCGTACACGAACATCTCGAAGTCCTCGTCCGTCATATGGTCGGGCACCAGGCCGATTTCAGGCCAGCGCTCGGGCGTGACCAGGTGGCTGTCGGCCGACTGCTTGCGCACGTCGTCGAACACGTCGGCGAGCGCGTTGTTCTCGGCCAGTTCGCGCGCGGCTGCAAGCTCCTCCTCCGTAGGCTCGTCGGCCGCTTCCCCCTCGGGCGCCTCGTCGGTGCCGGCGGAGGCTTCCACATCTGCAGCGTTTGCGGCGCCTTGCTCGGCAGCCGTCTCCCCCGCATCCGATTCCACGGCTTCCAAAACGACTTCCTGGCCCACGGCCTCCTCGGCGGTATTCATCTGCTCGCTCATTTCGCCTCGCCGGCCTTCTGCTTCGCGATGGCCTCGTTGATCGCCATCTCCACGCGCGTGTCGCGCAGACTGCAATGCTCGCACATCAGACACTCAACCGACAGCTCGTCGCACGGCAGCTTCTCGTTCATCTCCGCAAGCGACATGCCGCAACGGTACATCCAGTCGCCCACCAGGCCGCGCACGGCCTCGATGGCGAACAGCGTGGTGTGCCCCTTGCCCTTCGGCACGCCATCGACCGCGGCTTCCACGTCCTTGGGCGTCAGCTCGAGCGCCTGCGAGAACGTCTTGCCCTCGATCATGGAGCAGATGGCGCTTGCGCAGCCGGTCATGGCCAGGCACCCGCGGCTCTTGAAGCCCACCTTCACGAACACGGGGTCGGCAACGGAATCGTCCACTACCGCGAACAGGCGCAACGCCACCTCACCGCGCTTGGACTTGCCCACCATGCTCTGCACGTTGAAGCCTTCGGGCTTGCCCGCGTTCTTGAAGTTCGCCACGATGGCCAGCAGCGTTTCGGAATAGCCGTCCACGCCGTTGTCCAACTCGGTCTGATACACATCCTTCGTACGGATGAGCGCACGGTCGTCCGGTTCGTGATAGATGTCACGACCCTCATCCGGCTCATCGAACGTGATTTCGTGCTCGTTCGCCATTTCGATACCCCCTACTGTTAACGATGCTGTTACGATGCATTATTTCCCATATGGTATGATGGCGAACATGGCGTTTCGCGCATACCCTCTTTGAGGGAATTTGCGGACAAGTAAGCCGGCTTTTTGGGGAGAGGGTCGGTCACCTGGCAAAACGCGCCGCATACACCAGGAGGATCAGTGAGGATCAACGAAGCGGGCGATTCGATCGCTCAGCGCGTACAAGGGCAGGGAGGGATATCGGCCTCGGGACAACCGGCAAGCGCCTCAAGCGCCGCCGGTGCGAAGCCGAGCGCTCGAACGCGCACAGATCACCTTGTGCCCGATGACGCCGCCCACCCCATGCCAACCGGCATGAAATTGCTCAGCCTGTACATCCCGCTCATCCCCTCTATCCTGGGCCTATGCTTCGCGCGCGCCGGCCTCATCGTCGCCGGCTACGGCAGCTACACCCACACCGACGAGGGCATATTCACCGATGGCGCCATGCTTGCGGCGCTTTCCATCATGGCCGTTATCCTGCTGGTCATCGGAACGCGGAAGATCCGTCTGAAGAAGCGCACCACCAACCGCATCATGCGCACGTGCATCGTGCTTGAGACGCTATGCGTCCTCACCCTGCCACTGATCCGCCTTGCGGGCGTCTTCTCGCCGAACGTTCATTATTGGCTTTGCGTCGCCGTCACGTTCTTCGCGTCGTTCGCCATCTTCTATTGGCTGCGCCGTGCCCGCGGGTGCGGCAGCACCACCGCCGTGCTGTACGTGTTCAGCGCTCTTGCCATCAGCGAGGTGGAGATCTACATCTGCTCGCTTATCGGCACCTACGGCTTCTACCTTGCCGCCGCGCTCACGCTCCTGCAGTTCCCCTGCATGCTGAGCGCACGCAAGAACAAGCTTGCCAACGATATCGAGTCGTTCACGCCGAATGACGACTTCTTCGGGTTCGCCACCACGCTGCTGTCGAGCAAGCGCTTCCTCACGGCTACGGCCACCAGCATCGGCGTGCTCTCCATTGTGGACGGCTTCCTGCGCGGCTACCCTGACGGCTCGCCCATCGCGTTCCAGCCCGTCACCCGAGTTGCGTACGGCCTGCTCACCATAGCGATCTGCGGCATCGTCATCTTCCTGATGATGCGTAAGCGCAAGAGCGTTATGACCGTGGGCATGTTCATCCTCTTGGAGCTGTTCGCGTGCGCTGCGCTGGTGTTGTACGCAGCGTTCCCCAGCATGCCGGACATCGGCGCGGTGTTCACCACCACGCTCAACGCGCTGCTGGTGGCGTTCACCTGGTATATCATCATCTCCTTCATGAGCTTCGGCTGGCGCGACCCGTACTACTACGCCCTGGGCGGCTGGATCGTTTGGCTCGGCTGCCGAGCCCTCGCTCGCGTGACGCTGATAAACGTGCAATCGCTGTCCACGAACGACCTGCTCATCAACGCCATCATGGGCACTTGCGTGGTGATCTCCACGCAAGTCGCGCTCGGCCAGTTCCTCAAGGTTTCCCAGATGGAAGCCGACGAGCGGCATGATTTGCACGTACGTCGCATGGAGCGCCTGGAGAAGCAGCTGGAGCGGGCGCAAGCGAACGTTGAGGCGCTCACGATCCTGAAAGACAACGCAGGCGGTTACAGCGAATGCGGCGCGTGCGCGAATGCCGCGCCTGTGGGCGCGGGTGCCGCGAGCCCCTTGCAATGCGCGGGGATAGCACCTGCTGAAAGCGTCGAGCAAGATGAAGACACGGACGAAAACAGCGCTGCGCAGCCCGATTCCACGCATGGGATGAGGCTCGTGCGCCTGATGGGTCTTGACGAAGGCGATTCCATAGCCGACATCCGCAAGGCCACCATGCGAAGCAACGCCGAGCAAATGGGCAAGCAGTTCCTACTCTCCGACCGCGAGGTAGAGGTGCTTGCGTTTTACGCGCTGGGCTGGACGCAGAAGCGCGTCGCTGAGGAACTCTACATCAGCCCCAGCACCGCGCACGCCCACATCAAGCGAATCTACGCGAAAACGGGCCTTCACTCCCGCCAGGAGATCCTAGACTTCATGGACCAGTACACGTCCTAGAAGGCGGCGCGTCAAAAGGCAATGCGCCAGAAGCCGCATGCTGCGCAAAACACCGCACCGGTCAGCCGGGCGCCGGAAAATGGCATATCCAATGCAGCGCGCTAAAGGCGCCGCACCCGAAGCGGCAAGCTAAAACGCGGCGTCTATAGGGTCGCTTACCTCTACGTCTTCCTGGCCGCGCTCTAGCGCCGTCAGCGCATCGAGCAGAGGCCGCTGCGTGCCGTCGAGCATGCGCAGGTTCATGGTGACCGCATCGGCGAAGTCGGTGGACAGCACCTTGGCGCCGTGATCTTCCGCCAGGCGCATCAGCTGCTCGTAGCGCGGATACGCTATGCGGATGCGCAGATCAACGCAACGCGACACCACCACCAGCTGCGCGGCGTCGATGCCCGCCTGAGTTGACTGGGTGTACGCGCGTACCAGGCCGCCCGTGCCCAGCAGCACCCCGCCGAAATAGCGCGTGACCACGCACACCACATCGGTCAGCCCCGCATGCTGCAGCACCTCGAGGGTAGGCAGGCCCGCGGTCTTCTGAGGTTCGCCATCGTCGGAATAGCGAACGCGCCCCGCGGCGCCCGCGCCGCCCTGGCGCAGGATGTACGCGTACACGTTATGGCGTGCCATGCGGTTCGCCGCACGGATCTCCTCGAGGAACGCCAGCGCCTCTTCCTCGGTCTCCACGTGGGCCAAGCTGGCGATGAAGCGGCTTTTCTTCTCCTCTATCTCGGCGACGGCACGCCCCTCGATGGTGGTGTACGAGCTCATTCGATTCCTATTCTCCGATGGCCATTTGAAGCAAGTATACTTCTTCGCGCAGGTTGCGCGCAGTCTCGCGGCTGATGGCGCCCTCGTCGCGCATCGCCTGGATTTCCTCGAGCTCGATGCGCAGGGCCTCGGCCTCAACGTCGGACACACGGGCCTTGATCACCTGGATCTTCTGCGTGTCCATGCCCTCAAGCGCGCCGCGCATGCCGCCGGCGTCCATGCCGACCACGCTGCCAGCCACGTTGGCGCTGGCCAGCTTCTCCGGCTCGTTTACCGCACGGAGGAACGCCAGCGTGGAGCGGCACTCAGCCGCAAGCACGCCCGCGCCATCGGCGATTTCGAGGTTCTCATCGGTCATACGAAGGTTGTAATATGCAAGCGCGCATTCCTCCAGCTCGATGCGCAGCTGGCGATGCTGCTCGATCTGGGCCTCATCGTCCACCACATGACGAACCGCGCGATCGACGCGACGCGCCGTGTGCACGGCGCCCACCTTCAGGCGACTCCATACCTCTCCCAGCGCCTGGCGACGCGTATGCGCACGCAGAAGCGTGCGGCGAGAGCTTTCAAGGCGTTCGATTTCGCGCTCACCCTCGGCACGGGAGATGCGCCCTTCGCGGATATACTTATCCACCTGGGCCTTTTGCTGCTCGATAGCCGTAGCGCGCAGTTCGAGCAAGCACGGGGCCGAGGTATTCTTGCGACGCAGCCGCTTGATGCGCTCGCTGTACTGGCGGACGACGATCTGCGTGGAAGCCTCATTGGTCGGCGTCTTCTGCTCGCGCATTTGGCGGATGACGCGCTTGAGAATTTCGATGTGCGCCGCATTCACCGCTTGTTCGTCCCGCTCGTCAGCCTGCTCCTTCGGCGCAAGCAGCGGCACCACGAAGTTCGCCAACAACAACGTGCACAGGATGACGCCCGATGCCAGGAAGATCAGGTTGTCGCGCTGAGGGAACGCCTCGCCCGTGGAAAGGGTGAACGGGATGGTCATGATGATGGACAGCGTGATGGCGCCCTTCGGACCTGAAAGCGTGGTGACTAGGGCGTCGCGCACCAGCCGACCGCCCGTGCGCGGCTTGGAGCCGCGATGCATGCGCTCCATGACGAGCACCCACAGGAAACGGACGCCCACCACCAGCGCCGTGACGAGCAGCACCAGGGCGCACAGCAGAAGCGAGCTGGTCTCGCTGCTATGCCACGACGGCATGACGGCCTTCGGCAGCTGCATGCCCAGCATGACGAACACAACACCGTTGATAACGAACACGAGCGCTTCCCACACGCTATTAGAGGCGATTTTCAGACGCGCGGCGGCGGGCGTGGGCTTATGCGGCATCAACGCGATGAGCAGGCCGGCGGCTACCACGGCCAGGATGCCGCTTGTGCCGAAATGCTCCGCCGCCAGGAACGTGATGAAGGGCGTGAACACCTCGAACACCACGTGCACCGTGATGCTCTCGTAGCCGTAGCTACGGATGGCACCGAGCGCCAACACCGCCAGAAAGCCGACAACCAAGCCGACCGCGATGCCCCCGAAGAAGCTGATAGCGAAGCTTTGCGCGGCGTTAGCCAGGGAAAACGAGCCCGTGACGGCCGCGGCTATGGCGAACTGGAACGACACGACGCCCGATGCGTCGTTGATGAGCGCCTCGCCGGAGAGCAGCGACTTCTGCCGGCTGGACAAGTGGATGTCCTTGCCAAGGGCTGAAACGGCCACAGCATCGGTGGGCCCCAACGCCGCACCCAGGGCGAATGCCGCCGCAAGCGGGATGGAAGGCTCCAACCAGTTCAGCACGAAGCCGACCACCAGGACGGTGGCGAGCACCAGGCCGACGGCAAGGGACACGATGGCCCCCTTGTTGTCCCAAAGCCCGCGTTTACTTGCATGCCGCGATTCGTCGAACAGCAAAGGAGCGATGAACAGCACAAGGAACAGCTCGGGATCGATTGCCACGTCGACGGGCGAGCCCACCAACAAGATGATGACGGCGCCCAACGCGATCTGCACCAGCGGCAGCGACACGCGCGGGGTGACCTGATCGAGTACGGCGGATACAAGCACCGCCGCCAACAACAGCAACACGAACTCGAGCATTTCCATAAGCATACTTCCTTCGGGGATCAGCGCTACGGTATAGGATTCCCCTCTATAGTAGCAAGCCGACCAGACCCGAAGAAAGCAACGCTGCATCAACAAGAATGAAGCACAGCGTTTCACAGCGAAACGGGTAGGTTTGCGGAACGAATGGCAAAGCGCCGCAATTGTCCCTGCATACGAAAAAGACCCGCCGAAGCGGGTCTTTCGATTTCGAATGGTGCGGGCGAGAGGACTTGAACCTCCATGGGGTTGCCCCCATACGGACCTGAACCGTACGCGTCTGCCAATTCCGCCACGCCCGCGAATTGGCGCCTTAACAAGGCAAGAAAGTATGTTACGTCATTTTCCTGTCATATGCAAGAGTGAATTTCAAAATCATCTTGCATCCTTCTTGCAGAACGGGAAGGCAGGCTTTACCAAATTGGATTGCGCGGAGCACTCAGGCAACACGCAAAGCGGGGCGTGAAACATTTAAGCCATTGCGCAAAACAAAGCTCAAGGCTTCGGCTGAAACGAAGACGGAGTTCGGAGCATTCGAACTAAGACGCAAACTGGAGCTCCCGGCCTTCAGCCATACCGCGGAAGAGAGCGGACATATGCTCAGGACGCAAAAAGACCCGCCGAAGCGGGTCTTTCGATTTCGAATGGTGCGGGCGAGAGGACTTGAACCTCCATGGGGTTGCCCCCATACGGACCTGAACCGTACGCGTCTGCCAATTCCGCCACGCCCGCGAATTGGCGCCTGATTTCTCAAAGCGGATATGTATATTACACGCTTTCATCCGCGCATGCAAGTGCTAACGCGCAATTTCTTTCCGGATTTTTATAACAATGCCTGCGAGCATAAGCACCGTCACCGCAAGCAGCACGGTGTCGCCTGCTGCCCCTGATGCGTACGTTCCAGGCATTGCGCCTGTTAGGAGCACGTTTGGCGCCAGATACAGCACATCGAAGCCGGCGTGGATGAGCGCACAAGGCCACAGTCGACGCGTTTGCGCGTACAACACGCCCAAAATCACGCTGAACAGCAGAGCCTGCACAAACTTCAACGCCGTCTGCATAAACACCAGTTGGCCAACCGATATATCGGGCACGCCAACGTGCAGCAACGCGAACAACGCCGCCGATGCCAAGATGGCGCGCTTTAACGCGATATCGAGAGCGATAGACGGCCTTGCAACACCATGCTCAACATCGCTGGAAACGTCAACGGATTTGCCAGCAGTTTGTTCGCAAGCAGCACGTCTAGGAGCGGCTCCGCCTTCCCCCATCGCGCTCTCAAACGCCTCTATGCCCAGCACGCGCATGAACGCTTCCTCGTACACGCCGGTAAGGAGGCAAATCCCTAACAAGAGCAGCAGGTTTTCCATAAGGTCGGCAGCCGACGACAACACAGCGGATACAAAGCCCGCTCCGTTGCCGCTATTAGCGAAATACCAGGTCAAAAGGGTTATCGCCCCACCGACAAGACCCGTTAAGAGTAAGGCGATCATTGCAAAACGCACCGCGTTCCGTCGTTGCACGGTTTGCGTACAACGCTTAAGCGTATCAGGAGCGGCGAACCTCACGGCCACAAGTGCGACCAGCGCCAACACCGCTTCCTGTAGCAACGCGGCCAGCAGCGTATCGGAAGGCATGGCGTTCATAGCCGCAAATGATGCGACGAGCAGCACGGCAAATGCCGCAACGAGCTTTCCGTTTCGCACCTTACGCACCTCCTCCGCGCATACGCCTCTAACCCCGCCTCGTCGCTTCAGCAGGTTCGCCCGCAAGTTCCCCTCGCAAATCTGCAAGTACGCGCCAAACGACCGAGCGCCTTCCGTACCTGATGGCAAAAAGGCCGGCGCCTTTCGGCACCGGCCTGAAACTTGCTCATATTCCCGAGCCCAGCCAGCTGCGATTACAGGCCCAGGGCCTTCTTCAGCGCGGAGACGCGACGGCGGCTGACGGGGATCTTCTCGTCCACGCCGTTGAGCGTGAGCAGCAGGGTGCCGCCGGCGACGGGCTCGATCTCCTCGACCATGGACAGGTTCACCAGGTAGCCGCGGTGCACGCGGAAGAACCCGTGACCGTCCAGGCGCTTCTCCAGCTGCGCCAGGCTGACGGTGCTGAAGTAGCGGTCCGTGTCGGTTTGCAGGTACGCGTAGTCATCGCGCGCCATGACGAAGCGGATCTTGTCGATGCTGATGAGAATCTTCTTGCCGGCCTTCTCAACCGGGATGCGCTCGGACTTCTGGGCCTGCGCATGCAGCTGCACGTGCTCGCGGACGCGGGTGATGGCTTGGGACAGGCGATCGGTTTCGACCGGCTTCACCAGGTAATCGATGGCGTTGACCTTGAAGGCATCGAGCGCGAACTCGCTGTAGGCGGTGACGAACACCACCGCGGGCGGGAACTTCAGGTGCTGCAGTGCCTCGGCAAGCTGCAGGCCGGTTGCCTCGGGCATGTTCACGTCAAGGAACATGACATCGCAGGGATATTCCTTCAGCTTCTCGATGGCCTCGCGCACGCTTGCCGCCTCGGCGACGACCTCCGTTTGACCCAGTTCGTCGAGCAGGAACTTCAGTTCGGAGCGCGCAGGGGCCTCGTCGTCGACGATCATCGCTTTCAACATAAGTAGGGCCTCCTTGCTTTCCTTTTATCAGATGGCGAATCTGAGAATCATTTCTTCCTGCAGTGTAGCATACGGCGATGCGCTGGGGCGTTCCCTTGCGCAAAGCAGACCATTTTTCCCAACAATTTGCGCTGCGAACGGTCGAGTTGAGGGTTTGAACGGTCGATTTCAGCGGTAAACGGTGGTTTTCACGCGCATGCTTGACAAGACCGCGCTTGCCCTACAAGTCGAGCTGCATGAGCTTGCCGATGGTAAGCGCGTAGATGCGGAACGCCTCTTTCAGCAGCTGCTCGCCTACGCCCTCGTCGGGACCGTGCATGCCGCCCACCCACTCGGGCGCCTGCTCCCACGGTTTCTCGGGGCCGAAGCTTGCCGCGCAGGAGAACTCGCGTGCATACGTGCCGCCGCCCATGGTGAACGGCTTGGCGTCCTCGCCCGTAGCCTGGTTGTACGAAGCCAGCAGCGCCTGGATGGCCGGACCCTGCGGGTCGAGCAAAAACGGCGCGTCGTCGCGCGTCTTCTCGCACGTGCCACCCGCCTCCTTCGCCAACGCCTCTAGTTTCGCGTGCACTTCGTCGCCCGTGATGGCAGTGGGATAGCGGACGTCGATGGTCTGCGTGAAGCGGCCGTCCTGCATGGCTGCGTGGCCCGCCACGATGGTGAGTTCGCCGAAATCGGCGTCTGAGCAGGCAAGATCGACCGTGCTGCCGTCCGTTGCGGCGGCGATGCGCGCAACCGTCTGGAAGTAGGCGCGCTCCCCTTCGCCGACCAAGCTGTTGTCCAGCAGGTAGCCTATCAGCAGCCCGATGGCGCTCACGCCGCCCTGCGGCAGGCTCGCGTGCGCGCTGCGGCCCGTGGCCGTGATGCGCGCCAAGCGGCACTCGGCAACGTCCGCCTGCGCACCGGCGGCCGCCAGGGCCTCCGCAGCGTCGCGCTCGTCAAGCAGCTCCACCGCGATGCCCTGCGCCGTCGGAAGCTCGCACGCCCCCGCGCACACCACCGCCTGCGCATGGCCCGGCACCGCGTTCACCGCCGTGCCGCCTTCGAACGAGAGCACCGTACGCTGCTCGACAGGCACATCAGCGCTGGTCATAAGGCTGTGGTAGATGCCTTTCTCGCCGTAGCACACAGGGAACTCGGCGTCGGGCGTGAACAGGAATGCCGGGTCGTCGTGATGGGCGCGGTAGTAATGGACGTCGTCCATGCGCGTTTCCTCGTTCACGCCGAAGATGAAGCGTAGCGTGTAGGGAAGCTGCGGCACCTGGCCGTCGAGCTGCATGCGACGCCACAGGTTCATGGCGTGCAGCGCCACCACGCTCGGGCCCTTGTCGTCGATGACGCCGCGGCCCAGCAAATAGCCGTCCTTGCGCGTGACCTGGTACGGCTCGAAATGCCAACCCGGGCCCGCCGGCACCACGTCGATGTGGCCGATGATGCCCAGCTGCTCCTCGGATGTTCCGACAAGATCGGCGTAGCCGACGTGGCCGGCATCATCGTGGACTTGAAAGCCCATATCGGATGCCATGGCGAGCGCGGCGTCAAGCGCCTTGCGTGGGCCGGGTCCGTACGGCGCGCCCTCGACCGCCGCGCCAAGATCTTCGAAACTGGGGATGCGCACGAGCCTGTCGATGTCGGCGACGATATCCTCCCAATGCTCGTCAAGGTAGCGGTCGATGTTCTGCTCGAGCAGCTCATCCGACGGCATCTCCGTCAATGCGGCGTTCTCAACCATGAAGTCATCTCCATTTCCTGTTGTGCGGACCAGAATCATCCGGTACAATGGTAAAGCTCAATGCCCGAGTGGCGGAATGGCAGACGCGGCGGTCTCAAAAACCGTTGTCGAAAGACGTGCGAGTTCGACTCTCGCCTCGGGCACCATTCGTAATCAACGGCCCCGCATCCGCGGGGCCGTTTTTCTTTTCTAATATTGTCTCAAAGCGCCTTCGATCAGAACCAGACGCACCGTGGTGCCCTGACCCAGCTCGCTTTCCACTTCCAAGTGCGTGCCCGCGCCGAAATACCCGCAGATGCGGTCGTGCACGTTGCCCACGGCTATGCCGCAACCCGTGGTGGAACCGGGATGGAGGATGTTGTTGCAAGCCTCCTGCGTCATGCCGTTACCGTCGTCGATGACGGAGACGATGACGTCGTCGCCTTGTCGCACACCCTCCACGCGGATGGTCAGCTTGCCCTCGGAGGGCATGGCGTGGCGCACCGCGTTCTCCACCAGGGGCTGGATTAGGAACGGCGGCACCATCATGTCCTCGACCTCGGGCTCCACGTTGCAGATCAGCTCCAAACGGTCCTCGCCGAAACGCGCCAGCTCGAACATGAAGTAGCGCTGCGTCTGCTCGAGCTCGCGGCGGAACTCGATCAGGTCGCCGGAATCCTCAAGCGTGCTGCGGTAGAACTTCGCGAACTCGCGCAGCAGCGTGCGGGCGCGCGCCGGGTCGGTGCGCGTGAACGACGCGATGGTGTTGATGGTGTTGAACAGGAAGTGCGGGTTGATCTGGCTTTGGAGCATCTTGAGCTCCATCTTGGTGGCCAAGGCCGTCTGCTCCTCGAGCGCCGATGCCGCCATCTGCGTGGACAGCAGCTGGCCGAAGCCGGTGGCGATCGATTTCTGGGTTTCGCTGATGTGGTTGGCACGGCGGTAATAGAACTTCAGCGTGCCCTTCACATCCTTGCCCACGGTCAGCGGCACGATGATGGCGGCGTTGATGCCATGGGTGCCCTTGGGGAAGCCGATCTCCTCGGGGGTGAACAGCACGCGCGTCTTGCCGTCCGCCAGCGTGGAGTACGTGGCGTGCGTGCGGATAACGCTGCCCGAAAGGTTGTGCGATTCCTCGTAGCCGGCGTAACCCAGGATGAAACGGTCATCGGTGATGGCCACGGCGATTGCCGCGGTGGAGGGCAGAAGCAGGCTGCAGATGCGCTGGGCGGATTTGCTGTCCAGGCCTTCCTCGCCCATGGCCTCAAGGGTTTGGCTTGCCAGCTGCAGCACGTTGCTGGATTGACGCGCGCGCACGGAGTCTGGGTCCATGAGCAGGCGGATGAGCACGGTGATGGACAGAGTGAACACCATACCCGCGATGAACAGCGCCAACACGCTGACGACGGGCGATACCAGGTTCCAGATGAGCACCAGACCCGACAGCGCCACCATCACCGACATGAGCATCTCCAGCGTGAAATAACGCGGAAGCCTTGCGCGGTTATCCTCCATATCGACGTTCATGCGCCGACTCCTTCCTTATCGGGCACGACGGGCAAGCCGAAAAGGCCCGCGTGCGGCGTCAGCCCAGTATACCGAATTCGTTGAGCATGAGCATAACGGCCGCCACCAGCAAAAAGCCGCCGAAGATGAACCGCAGCTGCCGCTCGGGCACCACGCGCACCAGCCGCGCGCCCACCAGGGCGCCGGGGATGCTTCCCACCACGATGGCGATGCCCGCCAGGTAATCGATGTTGCCGAGCAGGCCCTGCTCGATGACGCCGGGGATGGCCAATATCATGATGGCGATAAGCGACGTTCCCGAGGCCAGGCTCATGGGGATATCCAGGATGGCCAGCATAAGCGGCACCATGATGAAGCCGCCGCCCACGCCCACGTAACCGGAGGCCAAGCCGGCGATCAGGCCGATGCATGCGCCCTGCAGGTACTGCTTGCGAGAGAGAACGGGCTGGTCGGGAACGGGTTTGGGGGTTATGGAACGGGAGGAAGCGGCACCCGCGCATGCTGTCTGCGATGCTGCGGCGCTCGAGCTTGCAGGTTGAGCGGATTCGGCGCTCGAACTTGCGGATGCGACGTTGCTCGCACCTGCCGCCGCCTGCGTGTTGCCGCCCGCCTGCCCCGCGCGGGGCGCGGGCGCGCACTTCACGGCTTTCTTGAACATCTTGAACGCGCTGAACCCGATGACCACCGCTGCCACGCAGATGACCAGCCAGCCGGGCGAAACGCTTGCCAGCCACACGCCGAGCGGCGACATGACCGCGCCGCCCACGCCGAGCGCCAGGCCGAGCTTGGACACGCAGGTTTTCGCACGGGTATGCGCGACCACGCCCGAGATGGACGTGGGGATGATGGCGAACAGGCTGGTCGCTGTGCTGGCGAGCGGGCTCATGCCGAACGCCAGGCGGAAGATGGGCACCATGATGGTGCCGCCGCCCACGCCGAGAAGCCCCGACATCACGCCGACGAACACGCCCGCCAAAGCGGGCGCGATGAAGGCAGCGAACACGTCCATTGAGCCGCGCCGCCTTCCCTATTCGGCTATGTTCAGGCGGATCTCGCTGGTCACGCCCGGATCAACGCCCGCACCGGCTCCCGCCACGGGGAACGCCGCCGCCATGTTCGCCGCCGCTTGACGACGCGCCACGGACTGCACAATGGCCGTGTGCAGGATCTGGTCGCTGTCCATGCGGGCCATAAGCTCGGGCCATACGAACTGGAACTCGAAGTACTTCGAGCAGTTGCGCTGCGCGTACATGACCGCCTCGGTGCGCGCCGCCTTGGCGGCCTGGCGATACGCCTTCTTGTCCTTGCGGGCAAGGCTGCGCAGGATAGCCGTGATGCGGATGCGCTTCGTGATGCCCGGCTCCAGGAACGGGCCCGGGTAGGGCTCGAGGGACTGCGGCTTGACCTGCATCAAGTCGATCTGCGTGCGGCTGTACTCCATCTTGCGGTACTCGTAGAGCCAGCGGTAGATATCCTGGCGGAAGCGCGTGCCCTCGCTGGTGGACGCCGGCGGCAGGTGGCGCAGGCTCCACTGGTTGTCGAACCAGATGTCGCTGCCGTACATGCGCAGGTTCAGCATGTAGTCCAGGTCCTCGCCGCGAGCGACCCACGGGTCGAACGACAGGCGCTTGAACGCCTCTTTATGAATGGCCAGGCAGCCGCCGCACACATGGTTGCTGCGCGACAGGCGCGGGCCGCGCATAGCCTTCGTGATCCACTTGTTGAAGGCTTTGCCCTGCTGCCAGAAGCGGTTGTACCACTTGTCCTGGCTTTTCGACAGATACGAGCCCTCGGAGTTCAGGTAGAAGCCGGTCTTGGCCAGAATGGGCACGCCCTTGCGCGTGAGCTTGCCCAGGCCGTAGACGCCCTTCTGCAGGAAGTCGGCGTCGTCGATGACCTCGTCGTCGTCAAGGAACACGATGGAGTCGAAGCCCATGACGTTGGCGAGCACCAGGCCCAGGTTGCGGATGGCGCCGTAGCCGACAAGGCCGATCTCCTTCGACAGCTTGCCCAAGCCCAGCTGCTCCATGCGCTGCTGCACCAGGCTGCACTCGTCGGCGCCGATGATGGCGATGTTGAGGCTGGGGAAGCGCGAGACGATGTCCTGCACCTTCTCGGCGGCTTGGTCGGAGATGGCGGGCTCGGCGGCGACCAGCACGATGATCTGCCCGATGCCGCGAACCTTCTGCAAAGACGTGAGCAGACGCGGCAGCTCGCCGGGATTGCTCAGCGGGGTGGTGTGGTCGTACGTGGCGATCACGCTGCCGGAATCCTTTCGGCGGCGCGGCGACACGAACGTCGGGATTACGATGACCGGATTCATGCACGTCCTTTGTTTCGGGTCCGTTTACGCCGAATGCGGGTTGCCGGGCCGCGGCCATGGACCGGGCGCGAAACCCGCACGCCGACGTGCGCGTTGCTTTCGGTTAACCCTTATATTGTAGCGTGTTTGGCAAGCGAGCGCGAAACGGGCCGGCAACCGGATGGAGACGCCATGGACGTCGCAGGCGCTAGCGGCGGCGCTTGCCGCGGCCCGCGCGGCCTCCCTGGCCGCCGCGCTTCTTGTCGCTGGCCTTCTCGCCGCGCATGCGGCGGGCTTCCTCGCGACGGTCGCGCAACGTAGCCGTCTCCTGCTTGAGCGCCTGGTAGCTGGCGAAACGCTCGGGTGCTATCTCGCCGGACTCGACGGCGGCGCGCACGGCGCAGCCCGGTTCGTTCTCATGCTTGCAGTCGCGGAAGCGGCACTGCTGCGCCGCCTGCTCGATGTCGGCGAACGCCGCGCCGATGCCCGCATCGGCGTCCCACAGCCCTAGGCCGCGCACGCCGGGCATGTCCACCACGTACCCGCCGCCGGGGATGGCCACCATCTCGCGGCTGACCGTGGTGTGGCGGCCCTTGCCGTCGCCCTCACGCACCGTGCCCGTTTCCTGCACCTCTTCGCCGACAAGCATGTTGACCAGACTGGACTTCCCCACGCCAGACTTCCCCACCAACACCGTGGTGGTGCCGGGAGCCATGAGGGCGCGCACGGCCTCCACGCTTTCGGCGTTGCCGTCCGACACCACCAGCGTGCGCACGTCCGGGCCCGCCAGCGCGCGGACGCGGTCGGCCACCTGCTCCACCTGCTCCTCGCTCTCGGCCAGGTCGGCCTTCGTGAGCACCACCGTGACGGCGGCGCCGGTCTCGTAGGCCAGCACCAGCTCGCGCTCCAGGCGGCGCAGGTTCACCTCGGCCAGCGGCTGGGCCAAGATGACGCGATCGAAGTTCGCCGCCAGCACCTGGGGGACGGCGCGCTCGGTGGGGTCCTTGCGCACGAACGCGCGCTCGCGCGGGCAGATGGACTCGATGATGCCCTTGTCGTGGCCCTCGGGCGCGTTCACCTCGACGAAATCACCGATGACGGCGCGCACCTTCTCCCCTTTGACCAGGGCCGTTGCGTGTTCGCAGCGCACAAGGCGCCCGTCCTCGCATCGCACGAGCGGATACCCGCGGTCAAGTTTCACAACCTGCGCTTTCTGCAAGCTCTCCTCCTTGTAGCCTTATCGCTGGCGTTCGCGCAGCAGATAGAACACCACCATCATGGCCAGGCCGATCATGACGGTCACCATACCCGGGATGAACGCGTTGATGTCGAACTCGTCGGGAGTGGCCTTGCCCTTCTCCGTGACCGTCACCACCTGCGCATGCAGATCGGATGCGCCGTCGTGGTCGGGGCACGCCAGGTTGAACGTGCCGCGCACCTGCAGCATGGTGCCCTTGCGGTCGTAGGCGCCGTACGTGTCCACCTTGTCGGCGGATTCGTTGGTGAGGTAGACCGACACCGTGGACGAATCGGAGGGCGACGCCAACTGCAGCCAGCAGTGGCGGCCGTCGCCGGCGGTGATGCGGTCGCCCACCACCTCGCCGGTGACCTGCACCGTCTGCTTATCGTAATAGGTATCGGCCGTGCTCAGGTCCGTGATGGATGTGTCGTAGATGAACGAGCTGTCGGGCAGCTGCGTGACGTTGACGGCGTTGTCGCCTTCGGCGGGCTCGTCGGCGAACGCGGCCTGCGGGCACGCGAACGCGGGGAGCGCCAGCGCAAGGGCCAACGCCGCGGCAGCCATTCCCTTCCTCATCATGAGCGCCTCACCAGCCTGCTCCTTACCACCCTGCGCGGATCGAGCGTCACCACGACCTCGACGATGAGCGCGATCAACGTAAGGAACTCAAGACGGCCGGCCCACATCTCCAGCATGTAGAACAGCTCGAGCGACGCGGGCATGCCCTGGGAGCACACGCCCGACGAGATGCCGCCGTTGGAGGCCATGGCAACCGATTCGAAGATGGATTGCGTGGCGTCGTAGCCGTGCGCGATGCCCACGAGCGCGCCCACGGCGTAGGTGACCACGTACAGCACGAACACGGTCATGGCCTGCTTGACCACCTCAGGCGACAAGATGCGCCGTCCCAAGTGGTAGTACGAGACCACCACGCGCGCCGAGTCGGGCGCCAGCGTCTCCTTCACCGTTGCCACGAGCGACTTGATGATCAGGCCCATACGGCTGAACTTGATGCCGCCCGACGTGGAGCCGGCGCCGCCGCCCACGCACATGAGCGCGGCGATGACCAGGAACGCGCCAGATGTCAGCGACGTGGTCAGCTGGTTGGTGGTGACGTTCTGGAAGCCCGTGGTGGAGAACGCCGACACGATCAGGAACACGCCGCGGCGCATCATGGTTGCCAGGTTCGAGAAGTCCGAACTTGCCGACACCGATGCGGCGAACACCAGGGTCATCACGGCGATCCAGATGAACATGGTGCGGATCTCCATGTCGCGGAAGTACACGTTCAGGTGCCCTTTCCACAGCTCGGAATGCAGCACGAAGTTCACGGAGCCGATGATCATGAGGAGCATGAGCACCACTTCGATAGGGAACGAATGGTAGTACAGGATGGACGTGCTCATGGGCGTGAAGCCGCCGGTGCAGAAGCTGGAGATGGCCAGCCACAGGCCGTTGAGGAACGCGCGCGGCGCCTCCATGCCGGCGAATGCGCACATGACGGCCAGCACGGCGGTGGCCACGCAGATGAAGCCCAGCGACAGCTTTGCGATGAACTGAGCGGTTTGCACGATGTTGGGGACCACGTGCTCGCTGCGGCCCTCGGACATGTACAGGCTGGCGCCCGAACGTTTGCCGAACAGGCCGAACGACAGCGCCACCACTACCAGGCCCAAGCCGCCCAGCAAGATCATGACGAAACGCCACATGCTGTCGGCGTAGGACAGGTGGTCGAGGTCGGAGATGATGCTGGCTCCCGTGGTGGTGATGCCCGAAACGCCGTCGAACATGGCATCCAGAAACGTGTTGTAGTGGCCCGAAAGATACAGCGGGATGGTGGCCATGAACGCCAGGACCACCCACGCCAGGCCCGTAACCACCAGCGCCTGCTGGCGGTTCAGCCGCCCGGGCTCGATGCGCAAGAAGCGCAACGCCGACCCGACGATGAGCGATAACCCTATGGAAAGAAGGTAATGGCTTGCAGGGATCCATTCGCGGAACACGATGGCGGTGACCAGCGGCACGATAAGAGCCACGGACGAGAAAAGCACCAGCATGCCCAGGTAATGGCCGATGACCCTGACGTCATACCATGTGAAGCGCTGCCACATAGCGGTGCCTAACCCCGCCGCCCGGCGCGCGAAATATGCCGTTGCGAGCTCATCCCACCACGAGCCTAACCAAGATCATGATGATCCACAGCGACAGCAGGAAGCACACGCAGCTCAACACCACCACCGTGAAGCTGATAAGCGGCGTTTCGATCATCTGCAATATGTCGTGGATGCTCTTCTGCATAGCGTGAACATCATAATACAAAAAGCCTGCCGGCCCTGTTGAGGGCCGGCAGGCTTCACATTCGGAATGGGTTTCGGCAGGTGGCAGGCGGACGCCGGCGCTTAGCAGGGCGCGGGCGCGACGCTCGGGACGACGAGCCTGCGAGCCTCCGGGCGGCGCGGGCGCGTCGTGGCCTTCGGGCGGCGCGGGCGCTCCCGGTCCGCGTGCCGCAAACTGCCGCTTAGGACATCAGCTTCGTGACCGCGTTCGCGTAGGCGACCGGGTCGGCGATGGGCATGCCCTCGACGATGAGCGCCTGGTCGTACAGGATCTCGGTGTAGAGCTTCACCTTCTCGGCGTCGCCGGCGGACTGGGCGTCCTTGAGCACCTGGAACACCGGGTGCTTCGCGTTCAGCTCGAGCACGCGCTGCGACTTCACCTCGCCCATGCCGTCGGGCATCTGCGACATGAGGCGCTCCATCTCAAGCGACACGGGGCCCTCGGTGGTGACGGCCGACGGCGCGTCGGTCAGGCGCGTGGACACGGCCACCTTCGTGACCGCGTCGCCGAGCTGCTCCTTCATGGCGCTGAGCAGGGCCTCGTTGTCCTTTTCGGCTTCCTCGGCCTCCTTCTTCTCCTCCTCGGAGGCGAAGTCCAGGTCGCCCGACGCCACGTTCTTGAGCTCCTTGGGACCGGTTCCCTCGATGTCCTTGCCCTCGGCGTCTTTCTCGGCCTCGGGACCGTAGGTCATCATGGCCTGGAAGCAGAACTCGTCGACGTCCTTGGTGCACAGCAGCACGTCGTAGCCCTTGCCGAGCACCGTGTTCACGATAGGCAGCTTGGCCAGGCGGTCGGTGCTATCGCCGGCGGCGTAGTAGATGGACTTCTGGTCGGCGGGCATGGCTTCCAGGTACTCGGCCAGCGTGACCATCTTCTGCTCCTTGGCGCTATAGAACAGCAACAGGTCGGCCAGCTCGTCTTTGAGCATGCCGTAGCTGGTGTAGATGCCGTACTCCAGGCCGCGGCCGAAGTCCTCGAAGAACTTCTCGTAGGCGGCGCGGTCGTTCTTCAGCATCTTCTTCAGCTCGCTGGTGACCTTCTTCTCCACCTTGCGGGCGATGGCGTGCAGCTGGTTGTTCTGCTGCAGCGTCTCACGCGAGATGTTGAGCGTGAGGTCCTGGCTGTCCACGACGCCGCGAACGAAGTTGTAGTGGTCGGGCAGCAGGTCCTCGCACTTCTCCATGATCAGCACGTTGGAGCTGTACAGCTCCAGGCCCTTCTTGTAGTCCTTGCTGTACAGGTCGTACGGCGCGCGGCCGGGGATGAACAGCAACGCGTCGTAGGACAGCGCGCCCTCGGCGTGGATGGAGAACGTGGCGGCCGGGTCAGTGAAGTCGTGGAAGGTCTGTTTGTAGAACTCGTTGTACTCTTCCTGTTGTACATCGGACTTGCTGCGCTTCCAGATCGGCACCATAGAGTTGATGGTCTCGACCTCGGTGTACTGCTCGTACTCGGGCTTGTAGTCGTCGCCGGCATCCTCGGGCTTGGGCTTCTGGCGGGACTTCGAAACCTCCATGCGCACGGGGTAACGCACATAGTTGCTGTAGCGCTTGATGAGGTCCTTCAGGCCGTACTCGCTGAGGAACTGGTCGAAGTTCTCCTCGTCGGTGTTGTCCTTGAGCGTAAGGATGATGTCGGTGCCGTTGGCCTCGCGCTGGGCTTCCTCGATGGTATAGCCCTCGATGCCATCGGATTCCCAGGCCCACGCCTGGTCGCTGCCGTAGGCCTTCGACACCACGCGCACGGATTTGGCCACCATGAACGCGCTGTAGAAGCCCACGCCGAACTGGCCGATGATATCGACGTCATCGCCTTGCTGCTCGGCGTTCTCCTGCTTGAAGGCCATGGAATCGGAATGGGCGATGGTGCCCAGGTTGCGGTCCAGGTCCTCCTGCGTCATGCCGATGCCGTTGTCGGACACGGTGATGGTGCGTGCGTCCTTATCGAAGGCGACGTCGATGCCGAGCTGATCCTTCGTCAACTGGATGCTGGAGTCGGTGAGGCTTTTGAAGTACAGCTTGTCGACGGCGTCCGACGCGTTGGAGATAAGCTCGCGCAGGAAGATCTCGCGGTTGGTGTAGATGGAGTTGATCATCAGGTCGAGCAGCTTCTTGCTCTCTGTCTTGAACTTGCGCATAAATGCGGCGCTTCCTTTCCGTTCGTGCTTGGTGCTGCGGGACCGGCCGCGCGGCGCGACGGGACGCTTCGTTCACCTGCGGCGATGTCGGCTTACGGCGCTTGCCCGCAGGCGGGGCGCCGGGCCGTGCATGCCCCGGCGAATGAAACGCCCCGCAGATGCGGGGCGCGTTAGCAGTCTCACAGCTTGAGTGCTAATTTCGATTGTAGTCTGGCACTTGGGAGTGTCAAGTGGCAGGAAGGTGACAGCGGGAAGGCTTCGCTAAATCTCGATTTGCGTGTAGTCCAGATCGCGGTTCTCGCACAGCCATTCGAACATGCCCGGCACGTTCGTGACCTTGACCAGGCCGTTTCCTAGGCCGTCCGGTTCGTGCGTGAGCAGGAAGTCCGCCCGCAGGTCGATGGCGGCGTTGACCATGAGCTGGCCTTCTGGGTTTTGCCCCGACGAGGCCAGCATGCGGTCGATGTTGGCCGCGGTGAGATCCGCCACCTGCACGAAGGTGCGCAGGCCGCGGATGCGCTCCATGGCGCGCGGCAGCAGCTCGGGCTTGCCGCCCTCGGAGAGCAGATAGACGAGGTCGACCACCTGCGGGGCGGTGACCCACAGGTCGAACTCGCCGACGCGACCGGCGACCATGAGCATGCGCGTTTGCTGGTAGAACGGTTGGCGCTCGTTCATGAAGTCCATGACGACTTCGGTACCAAGCAGGACACGAGCCTGAGGCATGCTAGATCACCCCCCGCGAGGAGAATCGCGCGGCGCGGGCGATGGCCGCGAGGTCCGGGCCGTCGGCCGGCAGGTCGCCGTGCTCGAAGGCACCGTCGACCAGCGCCGAGGGCGCTTCATCGGCGACATCGGATGTGCCGCCGGATACGGGTTCGGAGAGGGAATCGACGAACTCCACGGCGTTATCCCAGGCCGCTTCGTCCTCCGCCGCCACGATGCCCGTGAGAAACGACGCGTCGCCGTTCTCGATGAGCTTGTCGTACATGCGGTTGATGGCCTGGGAGGCCGTGAGGCCTTCCCGCTGCAGCACAAGGCCGCCGCGGCGCTTCTTGCCGGGCGCCATGCGGCCGGTGACCATTGCCTCGCCCATTGCAACCTCCGATCATCCCGCTTCGCCGCACGGGGAAACGGGCGGACGGCCGCTTGGCCGGCCATTGTTTCCCGCAGCGTTTACCAGCGTTACGCCGGGCTCCGCCGGCGCAACTTGTGTGAGTGCGTGGTTCGTATTATTGTACAACGTTTTATGTACAACGTCAAGGGGACAGTCTGCGGCGTTCATTGCTTTCACACAAGTTTTTATGCGGTTTACCTGGGGTTATTCTGATAGCGAAGACGGCATGGGCGAAAGGCCGGAGGAGCCAGCCCAAGATTCAAGCCTACGCCTACATAGACTGTTAACAGACCGCATGCAAGGTTTTGCTACCATGTGCTACTGGACGAAAACTGCCCGACGCACGGCGCCAGGGCCAAAAAACGGATGACACAAGGAAGGCGGTCGGGCATGCCCGCGAAAACGTTCTCCATCATGGGCGATTCCATCAGCACCTTCGAGGGGTGCGTGCCCGATGGCTACACGCTGTTCTATAACGACGAGCGCTTGGAGCGATCCGGCGTGCTGCGCCCCGAGGATACCTGGTGGTCGCACGCGGTGCGCGCGCTCGGCGGCACCGTACTTGCCGATAGCGCCTGGTCAGGCAGCATGGTCGAAGGCGCGGGCTTCCCCGCCGCCAGCAGCCCCGAACGCGCAGCGGCCCTGCTGGGCCCCGACGGCCAGGTGCCCGATGCGGTGCTCGTGTTCATCGGCATCAACGACTACGGCTGGGGCGGCGCCGAGGCGCAGGCCGCCGGCCACAGCCACGCCATGCCGCGCTGCATCGACCCGGCAACCGTTCCCGAGCAGGTGGCCGGCGCCGCGCCCGCCGACGCCGTAGAGCGTTTCGGCGCGGCATATCGCACCATGCTGCGCAACATCCGCACTGCCGCCCCTAAAGCCGCGGTGTATTGCATCACGCTGCTGCCTGGACGCACGCACGGCGTCGGCCATCCAGAGTTCTGCTACCGTCTGCGCGGCCACCACCTGGACGAATACAACGCCGCCATCCGCCACGCGGCCACAGCCGAAGGATGCCGCGTCGCCGACGTGCGCGCGTTCGGTCGCGACTACGATTCGCTCGAGGGCACGCACCCCACGAATCTGGGCATGCGCCAGTTCGCCAGCATGGTAGTGCGCGCGATGCAGCTGGCAGATGCGGCGGAAGCGAGCTCGGCGAGCGCGAACGGGGGACGGAGGTGCGTTCGCGATGTGGGGGACGCGAACGTGGCGGAAGCGGATGCGGCGGAAGGCGTCACCATCGGGGCGCAGCCCGAAATCGCCAACCCCGCGCTTGACCTACGGGATTTCTGTGGCGCGGCCGAGAGCGCGCAACTCTGCGATGCGCCCACCTGCATCGGCTGCCCCCACGCCGCCAACACCGGCAACCAATGGCTGTGCAGGTGCCTGAAGTAGGCAACAGCACATCCCTGAACGCAATCGGGCCCCGGCGTTTGCCGGGGCCCGATCTGCTTTACGCGGCCGAAAGCCGCACGACGACGCTGAAAAGCTTGCTTACCCGCTCGCTTGCTCGCCTACTTACTTGACCAGCTGGATCTTCTCGATGTCGTCGCGGGTGGTCTCGCGGTAGAGCACCACGCGCTTGCCGATGACCTGCACCAGTTCGGCCTCGGCCTGATCGGCGATCTCGCGGCCGGCCTCGGCAGCCTGGCTGCCCGTTTCGCACAGCACGCTGACCTTGATGAGCTCGTGGGCCTCAAGACCCTCGTTGACCTGCTTGAGGATGTTGGCGGTGACGCCTTCCTTGCCGACGATGACGGTGGGCTTCAAGTTGTTCGCCATGCTGCGCAGCTGACGGACCTGCTTGCCGGTGATAGCCATGGGTTGCGCTCGTTTCTCTTCGTGTGTTAACGCTAAAGCGGCGCGCCCGTGAAGGCGCGCCGCAGATTCGCTTACGTCTATTTTACATGCTTCCCGCGCGTTTCGCATCGCGTTTCACCGCGGCACGCGAATAAACCAGCGCGAGTGCACAACCTGCCGCGGCGATGCACGCGGCCACCACCATGGCGACCGAGAAGCCTTGCGCGGTCGCAAGCGCCTCATCGACGCCCGACGCCAGCGCGCCCATCTGGGCGGTGGACATGATGCCCGTGTACAGCGAAGGGCCGATACAGGCCGCGATCTGCACGAACGTGGTGGAGATGGCGACTCCGAACGGGTTCATTTCTTGAGGCAGGGTACGCAGGCCCGCCGTCTGCGAGGGAGAGAAGATGAAGCCCGTGCCGCCCATGATCAGCAACGCGGCGACGAACGCCGCCGGCAGCGACAACATGGGGGCCAGCGCCGCCATCACGACGAAGCCCGCGGCGATAGCCGCGAAACCCGCCGGAAGCAGCGGCCACTCGCCACGCGCATCCATGATGCGGCCTCCCAAAAGCGTGGTGCCCGCGTTCGCCAGCACCGGGACCAGCATCAGCAAGCCGGCCGCGAACGCCGTCAGGCCTGTGCCGCCTTCCAGGTACAACGGCAGCAGCACGCTCATGCTGAAGCTGCCCATCATGGCGATGGTGGTCAGCACCACCGATGGCCAGAACGCGCGGCTTTTCATGGGCGTCAGGTCGATGAGCGGGTGCTCGCAGCGCAGCTGTCGCAGCACGAACAGCACCGCCGTGACCACCGCCACCGCAAGCGACCCGACCGCAAGCGCGACGTCGATGGTCAGCTCGACAAGGCCCAGGCTGAGCGCGCAGAGGAACACCGCGGAGAGCACCGTCGACGGAATGTCCAGGTGGGCAGGGGAGAAGCCCATGTTCTTGACCGCGAACAGCGCCACCAGGGCAAGCACTGCCATGGCGGCAAGGGGCACCGCGAACACGCTATGCCAGCCGAACGAGGTGACCAGTGCGCCGCACACCGTCGGAGCCAGGGCGGGGCCGAACGTGATCACGCAGCCGCCAATGGCCAGGAACGTCCCCAGCTTGCGTTTCGGCGCGACCACCAGAACCGTGTTCATCATGAGCGGGATGAAGATGCCCGAGCCCGCGGCCTGCACCAGACGCGCCGCCATGAGCAGCTCGAAACTCGAGGCGAACAACCCCATGAGCGAGCCGACCAACGTGAACGCCGCGGCGGCGAAGTACAGGGGGCGCAGCTTGAAGCGGCGGTACATGAACGCCATGCACATGACCACGATGGTCGCCACGATCATATAGCCCGTGACCAGCCATTGCGCCGCAACCGAATCGACACCGTACTCGTCCATGATGGACATGAGCGCCATGTTCACCAGATTCTCGTTGAATCCTGCCAAAAACGCGCTGGCGTATAGAACGACCAGCAGCATGACCAGCGATTTCCCCTGCATTCCGCATCCTTTCGCACTCGTTGACCGGACAATCGACGCAAAGGGCGTAAGGCGCAGCCGGCGCTGACCGCTTGCGCGGGAAGCGGGCTGCGAAGGCGGGCGGCGGCAAACGAAACCCCGCCCGGAGCGCGCGCAAAACCCAAAGGCCCGCGTCGGGCAAACCCCTGCATATCGATTGTGTTCTGGAACCCCCGGCAAACTGGCGCGTGCGGCGCGGAAGCGCGAATGCACGGCTTGGGCACGCTTACCCGTGGTACGCAACGTATTCTAGCCACATCCCCGCTTCGCCGCGGGCTTTCCCCACAAAGAAAACCGCCCCGGCGCCAGCGAGGGCCCGGGGCGGATGACGCGCGGCGAAGCGGGGGCTCCCAACACGCAGCCAGACAAAACCGCCCCGGGCCGATGGGGAGAGTCCGGGGCGGATATCACCGCATGTTGGAGGGAGGGAGCGCCCAACGCGCGGTGATTGACAGAGCGCCCCTTGGCGCGAAGAGGATGCACAAGGGGCGCTTGCCTTTCGGAATGGCTACTTCTCGTTCGGGGCCAGCTTCACATCCTGACCGCGCTTCGCGACCACCGGCATGGTGATGGCGCTTGCCGGGCAAGCGTCCACGCAGGCGTTGCAGCGCGTGCAGTCCGCCAGCGTCCGCTCGCCGTAGTCCGGATGGCGCAGGTTGATGTCGGCCTCGCACACCATGGTGCAGCGGCTGCAAGCCGTGCCCTTCGACGTCTCAAGACACTTCGCGTCGTCGATGACGGGCTTGAACGTGCGGCTGAAACGGCCCATCAGGTTCATAAGGCCGGCCATGGGGCAGAAGCGCGTGCACCATTTGCGCAGGAACACCAGCTCGATGATCAGCATCAACGGGATAAGGATCACGGCCACGGTCATATCCGCGTTGGCGAACAGGCGCCAGAACACCAGCACGGTGGCGAAAGTCAGGCCGATGGGGCACACCAGGCAGAACACCGGGAAACCGAAGATGGCCGTGGACAACAGCGCGCCGCCGAGCACGTAATGGCGCGAATCCAGCTTGGCGCGCTGCTGCTTGCAGGCGCTGCAGCTCTCGCAGCCGCCCTTCCCGCCGCAGCCCAGCTCGAACTTGGCGATATCGAGCGCCTCGTCGTGCTTCGCCTGCTCCAGCTCACGGCGCTTCTTCGGCGAACGGAAGAACGCGCGCAGCTTGCCCAGCACGGGCACAGGGCAGATCCAGCCGCAGAACGCGCGGCCGAACAGGAACACCAGCAGCGCCATGATGACGATGCTGAACACGGCGCGCGGCACCAGGGTCTTGGTGGCCAGCATGGTGGTGATGGCGCCGAGCGGGCACAGCGCGCTGAACGAATCGAAACCGAAACCGGACAGCGTGCCCATGTTGATGCCCGCGATCAGGCCCACGGCCAGAACGCAGAACACGGCGGCCGCCACGATGGTGCGGATCTTGCTCAATTTCATGACAACCCCCTTACAACGAGGACGCGGGACGGACGACGATGGCGCGCTCGGTGGCCCCCGCGACGATGGAACCTTGCTGCAGCGACACGCACACGCTCTCGCAGGCGCCGCAGCCGACGCACTTGTCCGCGATCACGTACGGACGCGGGCTGTAGCCGTTGCCATCGAGCTGGATGGCGTCGTAGCCGGCATCGCGACAGACGTCGAAGCAGAAATGGCAGCCCGTATCGCGGAACGCCAGGCACGTCTTGGGGTCGATCTCGGCCAGGCCGATGATGGTGTTGTGCGCATCGGCGCCGGCGGGAAGCTGCAGCGCCTCGGTGGGGCACGATGCCACGCACAGCGGCACGCCGCCGTTCTCCTCGGCGCAGAAGTCGCAGTAATCGGCGCTGAAGTCCAGCTGCGGGCTGCGCATCCCCAGAAGGCCGTCCTCGATCTTTGCCGGCTTGATGACATGGCGCGGGCACGCCTCGTAGCATTTCTCACAGCGGATGCAGGCGCTGACCAGGTGCGCCTCGTCCTGACCTCCCGGCGGGCGGTTCAGCGGCACGTGGCCGGCATAGCGCAGGGCGCCCAATCCCAGCAGAGCGGCCGTGCCGCCCACGCCGATGAGCAGCGAGCGGCGCGAAACGCTCATGGGCCCCTTCGCCTTCTTCGCAGCGGGCTGCGCGGGCGCCGCGTCGGCAGCTGCGCCGACGTCCTGCGGGGCGGCAGCCTGCGCGCCCTCCTTCTTCTCTTCGCTCATGAAGACCCCTCTCCTTGTCTTTCCGATTCCTCTTCCTATGCGCGAAAGCCCCGGTCGGGGCTGTTCGAAAACGCGTATATGAGGGGGCTTCCGTTGCCGAAAGCGGGGCGTTCAGGTAAGCCCCCTCCAACACGCCTTTTCAGCTTGCGAGCAGACGTTTTGCCGCCAGCTCGCCCGCAAGGCCGGCCGACCAGAACCGGCCCTGCGGCCTTCGCTTCCTAGAACAGGGCGAAGATGTGCATCGCCGCCGAGTACAGGAGCACGCGCCAGATGATGCCGCCGATGATGCAGCACACGCCCGCACCACCGGCGTAGATGGCCAGCTGCTGGCCTTCGTTCGCCTTGCCGAACCACAGGATGGCGGCCGGGGCGACGATGCCGACGATGATGGCGCCCAGCCAGAACACCAGGGCGTTGGAGCCGGCAAGCAGGCTGCCGACGACGGCGGCGCGGTCGACCATGGGCACGTCGGGCAGCGTCGGGTCGAAGTAGAACGCGATGTCGGCGGAGTACGTGGCGGCGGAGCCGTTGATCGCGATCGCGTACACCAGCACGACGACCAGCTGGGCCACGGCGCCGACCAGGGCGGTCTTGACCATGAAGTCGCGGGCTTCGACGTCGCCTGTCAGGCCGGCGATCACGAGCGCGGCCAAGCCGCCCATGAAGATCGTGTTCGTCAGGTAGTACACGATCAGAAGCGGGTTATCCCAGGTGGGCAGCGACGGCATCAGGTAGGAGTCGCCGGTGACCATGGGAAGCGCCAGGCCCACGATGATGGCCAGGATGCCGGCCCACTTCGGAGCGACGCCGTCCTCGGCGCGGCGGGCGAACAGGAAGAACAGCGCGATCGCGATGAACTCCACGACGCAACCCCACAGCTCGAGGGTGATGCCGGACACGCCGTAGCCGTTACCGGCGAGCAGCGCGCCGAACGCGTTGAAGATGCGCTCCCAATGCTGCAGGTGCATGAACACGCAGATGCCGCCGATCACAAGCGTCGCCAGCGCGGCGATGAGCGCCACGTTCTGCATCTTCTTGCCCTTGCCGAGCACAATGAGCAGGCCCTGTGCGCCCAAGATGCCGCCGGACAGGCACAGGAAGAAGGTGAAGAGGATTAGAGGCCATTCCGGATTCATGAGTCTACTCCCTCCACTTTCGGCCCTCGCGGAGCAGGTACATCAGCTTGGGCTTGTTGCCTGCGTCCTTGAGATGATGGATATCGCTTTCCGTGTACGCCTCGACGTAGTCCTTGAGCTTGACGCGGGTCTTGGTCATCTCGTCGTACTGACAGCCGGGGCTGTCCGGATGCGCCGGGCCCTCGAAGTTGTCGACGCCCTTGTCAAGGTCGCCGAAGAAACGGGCACGGGCGCCGCACTGGGCCACGCACTGCGGCAGCTCGCCTTGGCTGATGCGCTGCTCGCACATGGTGCACTTCTCGACGACGCGCTCCTCCTCGTTGAGGTAACGCACGCCGTACGGGCAGGCCAGGGCGCAGAAGCGGCAGCCGATGCACTTGGACTTGTCGATCTGCACGGTGCCGTCCTCGCGAATATGGGATGCGCCGGTCGGGCACACGCGCACGCACTCGGGGTTCTTGCAGTGCTGGCACTGAACCGGAAGGAAGTACATCTCCACGTCCGGGTAATCGCCCGAGCCGCCCTCGATGGGGTGCGGACCGATGCGCAGCGTCTTGATCCAGAAGTTGCCGACGTCGACGCCGTTGATTGCCTTGCAGGCGACCGTGCAGGCCAAGCAGCCGGTGCAACGGTTCAGGTCGGTGATGATCGCGTAATTTGCCATGGGTTGTTACCTCCTTTCCTTATTTGTAGGAACCGAGCTTGTCGCTCAGCTGGCCTTTGTTGCTGTACTGGCCGAGGACATCGCTTCCGCGCTCGCCCTTGGGCAGCTTGCCGGTGACCAGAGCCTCCGGGGACTGGATGGACGGGTTGCAGCCCTTCGCATCCATGTTGGCGAAGGTCAGCTCCACCTTGGCGTCGGCCAGACGCGGGTCGTTGGACAGCCATTCCTTCAGACGCGGGTCGTTGGCGTTCGTGATGGCGGGGTTGCCCTTCGGATCGCACGGCACCGGGTTCTTGAACGGGGAGTTCTCCGGCGTGGCCTTGTAGATCAGCGCGGGGATGCCGCGCAGCTGCGAGGCGCCGCACACCCAGCACTGAGCGTACTTGTCCATGCAGCAGTTGATGCCGACCAGCTCGAAGCCGTGGCTCGCGGTGTCCATCTCGGGGTACCACCAGGCATGGTTGGCGTTGATGGTGCCCTCCTTGATGCCGTAGTACAGGTCGACGACCTCGCGGACCGCGCCCCACGGGGTGCGGATCCACACCCAGTCGCCCTGCTCGACGCCCATACGCGCGGCGTCCTTCGGGTTGATCTCGACGCGCGGGGACGGCCACAGCTCGCGGCACCAGGGCAGCTGACGGTGCTCGGAGTGGAAATACACGGGCTGGCGGGAACCAGTGGTCATGATGAACGCGTGGTCGTCGCCGTACTTCTGCAGGTTCTCCTTGTACTCCTCCATCAGATGATTGCCCTTGTAGTTGTCGTTGATGTAGGAATCCGTCGTGGCGATCTGGTCCGCCTGGTCCTTGTGGTAGTAGCGCGGGGCCTCCACCTTGGAGTTCTTCGGCTCGAACCAGTGCGGGAACTTGTCGATGTCGGGGATCTTCCCGTCATAGGCGGCACGGTCCGGGCTGCAGCTCTCCGCGAACGTCTTGGTGGTGTCCGGGATGTAGGTCTCGGCGATGGTGGACCACACCTCGACCTTGGCGGTCGGGGTCATGAAGCCGCACTTCTCGTCGACGGCAGCGTACAGGTTGTAGCCGCCCTGCTGACGACGGTAGCCCATCTCCCAGCGACGATACGTGCCCCAACGCTCGGGGTGCCACTTGCGGCAGTCGAACCAGCCCTCTTCCTGGAACTTCGCGGCGTACTCGGGGAAGTCCGGGCCGGCCACGTCATTGATGGCCTGCGCGGGCTTTTCGGCGGCAGCGTAGCTCGGGAAGGCCGGGATGACCTGCTCGGGCTTGCTCTCCTTGTCCTTGAACTCCTCGATGCGCCACCAGTCGGTAGCGTCCTTGAGCACGCGGTACTCCTGCTGCTCATAGGTGATGCTGCCTCCCATCTGCACGAACTCGTTGTAGTCCAGGTTGTTCCAGCCGTCGTAGTTCAGGTCGCGGTCGTTCCAGATCACGGCGCTGCGGTCGGCAGGGATGTCGGCGCGGGTTGGATGCTCCTTGCCCGAGACCGCCTTCGCCATACCCAGGTACAGGCAGATGACGGCGACCGGGTCGTAGATGCAGTCGCCCATCGGCTCGACGGCGCGCTGACCTGCGCCGAAGATGCCGCCGGCGCCCTGGGACACGCGGCCGGTGTTGACCTCGAGCCAGTGCAGGACGGGGATGACGATGTCGGCGCAGCCGTTGTTCGGGCAGCTCCACAGGTTGAAGTCCAGCCAGAAGTCCAGGCGGGTCAGGGCCTCCCAGGCCTCAAGCAGGTTGGACTCGTTCATGAAGTCGCCGGACATGCACACACCGCCGTGGATCTGATACGGGGTGTCGATGCCGTTGATGGAGTCCCAGATGGTCGCGGAGTCGGCCCAGCGGTTCCAGTAGCGAAGCAGCGGGAAGCGCTCTGCGGAGATCTGCTTGGCGTTGCTGTCGAAGCTGGTCTTCAGGCCCGGCCACGTGCGGGAGCTCTTGTAGGCGCCGCCCTTGCGCTCGGCGATCCAGCGAGCCTCCTCGGCGGAGGGCACGTGGTTGCCGTAGCGCTCGGCCAGCGGGGACTTCACGTCGATGAGGTGCTGCACGAAGTTCTGGATCAGCGGCACCTGGTCGTCGATGGACAGGTCGCGCGGGGTGTCGCCCAGCTCCATGGAGCCGACGCCGTCCCGGATACCCCAGTCCTGCGGGGCATGGTCGGTGACCTTCATGTTCGCGCGGCCGCAGCAGCCGTCGACCTCGGCCTTGGAGGATCCGCGGTTGCCGGCGGGCTCATCGGAGTTGCCGGTAATGCAGGCGATCAGCTGCAGGGCGCGGGAGTTCTGCACCGCGTGGCCCGTCTGGTCGGGAGCCAGCTGGTAGTGGATGCCGCCGTTGCCATGCAGGGGGTTCAGGCGCGTGGTGTAGATCTTCACGGCCTCGACGATCTTCTCGGCGGGGACCTCGGTCACGCTCTCGCAGTACTCGGGCGTGTACTCGGACAGGCTGTCGGAGAAGGCCTCCCAAACGGTGCCGGCCTTGATGGTGGTGCCGTTCTTCAGCTTGATGTCCACACCGCCGGGGAACAGCGCGGGGTTCTTCGGCAGGCCCATGGGGTTGGACTTCTTGCCGCCCTCGTTGCCCTCGTTCCAATACGCGTCGTAGGACGGGTCGGCCGGGTCGGCGAAGTGCGACGGGTCGGGCAGCCACGCATCGGCGATGATCGGCTTGTACGGATGCTCGATCCAGGTGCCGGTCGTCGGGATCTTATGCTTCTCGCCTTCCCACTGGCAGGCCTCGGCGTCCCAGTAGGTGGGCTTGTTGTTGTTCTCATCCCAGCAGATGAAGCGGCGATAGCTGTACTTCTCGTCCGCCGGCTCCCACCACTGGCTGATCCACTCGCGGTCGACGTCGGCCTCGGTCAGGATACGGGATTCCATATCCACGCCGCCGTTCATCTCCTGGAACCAGCCCTTCTTCGTGCGGCCGTCCTTCTCAGGGTTCCACAGGAACGGGGCGTTGGTCCAACGGCGGACGAACAGGTCGTCGTAGGCCTCGTTGTCCAGGATCCACTTGAGCCAGGTCAGGGAAAGGCACAGGTCGGTGCCGACGCGCAGCGGCAGCCACAGGTCGGCTTCCTTTCCCAGCGGCGTCATGCGCGGGTCTACCAATATATGCTTGTAAGCGCGCTGCGAGCAGTCCACGACCGTACGGTTCGTGGAGTCGTAGTTGGAGTACTCGGCAGCGGTGCCCCACTGCACGTACACCAACGGACCCTGCTCGACTTCCATCCAGGGCGAGCCGATCTCGTCGGTCAGGATGCCGGCGAAGTGGCGCGGGCCCTTGCAGATCTCGTACGCCAGGTGGGCGTTCGGGGTCGGGAAGATGGACTTCAGCGTGCCGTACGGGGGCTGCGCCCACACGCGGGACGTGCCGCCCATGGCGAAGTTGGCCTCTCCGCCGTACTTCTCCACGATCTCGTTGAGCTTGGCTCCGGCCTCGTCGAACGCATCGGCCAGGGAAATGCGGACCCAACCGGGATCGTCCTCGCCCTTGGGGTTCGTGCGCTTCAGGCAGTAGCGCAGACGATCGGGATGGTACAGTGCGAGCATCGACGACTGAGACTTCGCGCAGCAGTGGCCGCGGCTGTGAGCGTTGGACTCATCGCCCTCGACCTTGATCACCTTGTTGTCCTGAACGGTGACCCACGTGCCGCACTCGACCTTGCCGCACGCGCGGCAGCACGAGCGGATGCGCTTCACTTCGCCGGCCGTCGGGTCGGCGCCCTCGGCCAGAGCCGCGGACGGCGCTGCCGCGAACCCCACGGTCGCGGCGGCACCCGCCATAGCGGACGCCTTCAGGAAGCTGCGGCGAGTCAAAGATAGTTTCGCCATATGCCCCTCCTCTCCTTTTCTGATTCGGTTCTCCTTCGTCTCCCGCATTGGGAACGCGGCGCCGCGCCGGCACCCTGCCTCCGCCTGCAAGGGGGAAGGGAGGGAGGAGGTGGCGGCCGGGCCGGATGCGGCTACGGCGCCGCGTTCCCAATGCGATGATCCGATGGTACGGCGGTGCGCCGGGCAGGAATCATAAGGGTGGGATGTATGAGCGCGCGCATATCATCCTTGCGGGATGATTTTGCGCTGAACTGGGCATTTATACTTTGGTTAGCGAAGAGGACGCAGGCGGATGACCTGGAACGGGCCCGATTCGGGTAGCCCGCGGGGCGTTCGCCGAACGAAGAGTTAGGGGTATAGGACATGGCACAACCAAGGCCTTCGATGACGCTGATACTGGACCTGGACGAGCGCGTGGATTCCGAGGAGCTGCGCCTGGAGATCGGCCGCAGCTACGCCTACGTGGGCTCGACGCTGGTGCGCACGCACGCCGCCGCAGGCGAGGACGATCCGGCGGAGAACACCATGCGCATGCTGGTGAAGCTGGGCACGCGCCAGTACCTGGCAGCCGGCGAGGAGGGTTCCGACGAGCTGTGGAACGACGTGATGCGCGATTGGTTCCGCAACCAGTTCCGCAAGCTGGGCAACCAGGCGCTCATCTACAACAAGCGCCAGAAGGAGATCGAGGACGGGCGCGAACTTGCGTTCACGTGGCTCGAGGTGGACCTGCAAAACGGCACGCTGCCCGTGCGCCTGCACATGAACGACGTGAGCGGCATCGCCGAGGACGCCGCCGACATGCTCTCACTCGTGCGCGACGCCTACAATGAGGGCAAGCTGGGCGACGCCGGCTCTATCGCGCGCGTGAGCATGCCCTCCGCCGACGATTGGGCCGCGCAGGTGGAAGCCGGCGCAGCCGCGTTCGCGGAGCGCAAGGCCGCCGAGGAGGCTGCCGCCGCCGAGGCCGAGGCAGCTGCCGAAGCCGAGCGCGCCGCCGCTGAGGAAGCCGCGGCCGAAGCGTTCCTGGAGTCGCCCGAGTTGGTGGAGGCCGACGCGCGGTCCGCTGACGGCGAGGGCGCCGTCGATGGCGGCGGCATGGAGCCGCCAGAGCTTGTGTTCGAACTTGATGAGCCTACGTTCGCGCCGACGTACCGCACGTGGACCGTGGAGTATACTGACGGCACGAGCAAGGTGTTCGAGGCCTAAGGGCCTTTTGCAGGGGCCGCAAGCACGCCCCGCCCACGAACCGCCGCGCCCGCCGGAAGGCGCCGCCTGCGCGACAACGCCTTCGCCACCTTTTGAAAACCGCCCCGCCGCGTGCCGTGCGCGCGCGACGGGGCCCCAGATAGCCGCTACCGAAGGGAGTTTCACATGATAGATACCATCGCCGCATTCGATGGGCGCCTCGCCAAGGTCGAGGGCGCCGAGCGCAGCGGCAAGACGCAGGCGCTCGTGGCGCACTGTGCGCACCTTATCCAGAACGGGGAAGCTCCCGCATCCATCTTGGTAGCGGTCACCAACGCCTTCGCCGCGCAGGCCTTCCGCAAGCGCCTGCGCCGCGCCCTTCCCGTCAATCTCATCGGCGCCGCCCTGTCGGTGCGCGTGTGCACCGCGCTCGACGCCGCCGTGTCGGTGCTCGACGAGCCCGCCGCCCGCGAGGCCACCGGTCGCGTGCCGCGCATCCTCAACAGCGCCGAGTACAACTTCTTCCTGGAGGATTTGAAGACCATCGGCGAGCATCCGCGCAAGCTGCGCAGCATGCTGGGCTTCCTGGACCGCAAGATGGCCGGCTACGAGCCGCGCGAGGAGTGGAACGCCGGCACCGCGGCGGACAACCTGCTGGCCTATGCCACGCGCATCCTGAAGCTGCGCGGCGCGATGCTTGCCGGCGAGGCCCCCATGCTGGCCGCCGACTTCCTGAAAAGCGACGCTGGCGAGGGCGCTCGCGGCGGCTTCGCCTACGTGTTGGCCGACGACTTCCAGAACTTCTCCCACGCCGAGCAGACGGTGCTGTGCCTGCTGGCCGACAAGCAGATCATGGTGACGGGCAACCCCAACCAGATGATGTCCAAGCGCGGCAACCATCCCAACATCGAGGGATTCCTGAAGTTCGAGGCCGTGCGCCGCGACGTGGAGGTGTTCCATCTGCGGGGCGCATTCGGAAACCCGCAGGTCATCGCGCTGGCCGATGCGCTGTGTACCGAGGGCGATATGGATAGCGCCTACATCGCCGGCACCGCCACGCCCATCGAGCGCGCCGCCGGGGCCGAGGGCCTGCCGCAGGGCGTGCAGTCCATCAAGTGGAACACGCCCGAGGACGAGCTCAACGGCCTGACGAAATACCTGCGCAAGCTGCTGGACGGCCAGGAGGACGCACGCGAGGCCAACACCTGCGTGGTCGTTCCCAACCGCCGCTGGGCCGTCATGGTGGAGAAGATGCTGCGCCGCCGCGGCTTCAACGTGTCGGCCGCCGGCGCCGCCGGCACGCTCGCGGGCGACCCGCGCGACTCCACGCGCTCCCGCGCGCTCGTGGCGTACACGAAGCTGGGACTGCTGGCCGACCCCACCGACATGATCGCGTGGCGCAGCTGGTGCGGCTTCGACAACGCGCTGACGAACTCCGACGCCTGGATGGGCCTGCAGGACTTCGCCGAGGCCGAGGGCCTTACGCTGTACCAGGCGCTTCAGCAGATCGGCAACGCCGGCTTCGGCGCGAAGGAGCCGTTCCTGCGCGCCCGCACGTTGGCAGAGAAATGGCGCTCCGGCCAGGACTTCCTTGAGAAGAACGCCACGCGCCGCGGCTTCGGCCTCATGAAGGCCATCGGCGCCGAGGGCATCAGCGAGTTCGAGGCCGTCGCCGCCGATATGGTGGGCGACGAGACGGCGAAGACCCTGCTCGAGCTCGAGCAGGCCGCCATCTCCGACCCGGTGTGGACCGAGGACCCGCACGTCGTGCACATCTGCCTGCCGCAGAACCTGTGCGGCACCGAGTACGACAACATGTTCGTGGTCGGCTGCATCGACGGCTTCTTCCCGCAGCGCAACGCCTTCGAGGTGATCAGCACCGACGGCGAGCGCAACCGCATCATGGACTCCGAGCGCCGCGACTTCATGGGCGGCGTGGCGAAGGCCAAGCACCTGCTGGTGCTGTCGCACTTCAGCAAGGCCGAGCTGGAGCTGGCCGAGCGCACGAAGATGCAGGTGGTGCGCGTGAAGAGCGAGAACGGCAAGCGCATGGCCATCGTGCGCCCGTCCTGCTTCCTGAGCGAGGCCGGCGACGCCGCCCCCACCACCATGGGCGGCCAGGCGCTCCTGGCGGAGTACGGCTTGAACTAGGCCGCAATCGGATATGAGCGGGCTTTGCGCGGGAGCGCAGCCCGCAAGCGCAGGGGACGCGGCACCAGCCGCGTCCCCTGCGCATTCCAGCAGCAAAAGCATGATCGCTCCTGCCAGCAGATTTCCCGAAATGTCCGGGGAACCTGGCTTTGCGCTGCCGTACAATCGGGGAAGTTTTCAGATGAGGAGTTGCATTATGGCCGTTATCGATGCGCATGCGCATATCTATCCCGACAAAATCGCCCCGAAGGCCGTGGAGGCCGTCGGAGATTTCTACAACGTTGGCATGTTCGGCGATGGCACGGCCGACGGCCTGCTTGCGGCGAAGGACCGCGCGCCCATCACGCATTTCATCGTGCACTCCGTGGCGACCACCGCACACGCCGTGACCGCCATCAACGACTTCATCGCGAAGCAGTGCCAGGCGCACCCCGAGTTCATCGGCTTCGCCGCCATGCAGCAGGATTTCGAGGACCCCGCAGCCGAGCTACAGCGCGCCGTTGAGCTGGGCCTACGCGGCGTCAAGCTGCACCCCGACACGCAGAAGGTGGACATGGACGACCCGCGCCTTATGGAGGTGTACGCCATCTGCGAGCAGCTGGGGCTTCCCGTGGTCATCCACACGGGCGACTACCGCTACGACTTCTCGCACCCACGCCGCCTGGTGAACATCCTGCGCACGTTCCCCGACCTGGTGGTGGACGCCGCGCACTTCGGCTGCTGGTCGCGCTACGAGGTGGGCTACGACATCCTGCACGAGGTTGCCATGAACGACCGCGTGTTCCTTGACGAGTCCAGCTCGCAGTTCTTCCTGGGACAGCGCCGCACGGTGGAGCTCACGCGCATGTGGGGCACCGACCGCATCATGTTCGGCAGCGACTTCCCCATGTGGGACCCCGCCGAGGAGTACCGTACGCTCACCACCGCCGGATTCACCGAGGACGAGCTGGAGAACATCCTATGGCACAACGCCGAGCGCTTCGCCGGCGTGAAGGTCGAGTAGCAGGGCGAACACGCGGTTGAAGCCGCGAATGTGCAGCTGCCAGGTCGGTTCGCCCCGAACCCCGACTCTCCGCAAGGCGCGCTCCGCGCCGAGCTCGACAAGAACGCCGGACGGAAAACGACGCACGGCAAAACGAAGGCCTCCCGGTTGGGAGGCCTTCTTGCTATTCGTCTTCCTCTTGCTTGGGCTTCGGGGTGAGCACCAGCTTCACACGGTCGATGCGATGGCGGTCCATGCGCACCACGGTCAGCTTCGCTGTGGCCTCCTTGCCCTCGAGCGTCAGGCTCTCGCCCTCGGAGGGGATGCGGTCGAGCACGTCCATGATCAGGCCGCCGAGCGTTTCGCAGTCCTCGGCGTCCTCGGGCGTGAAGCCGATAAGCTCCTCGAAGTCGCCCACGGCCATGCCGCCGTCGATCATCATGGTGTCGTCGGTGAGCTTCTTCACGAGCTCGCTGTCGGCGTGGCGGTACTCGTCATCGACGTGGCCGACAATCTGCTCCATGATGTCGGTCATAGTGACGATGCCGGCCGTGCCGCCGTGCTCGTCGACCACCACGGCGATCTTCGTGGAGCCCTCCTGCAGCACCTGCAGCAGCTTCGCCACGGGGATGCTCTCGGGCACGGCCTCGATGGTGCGCACCGGCAGGTCGTCGATGGTGGAGCCCTTCTGCATCAGGTACAGGTCCTTCACGTGCACGAAGCCCACGATGCGGTCCTTAGTCTCGCGGCACACGGGGTAGCGCGTGTACTTGTAGCGCGTGACCAGCGCCATGTTCTCCTCCAGGGAGTCCTCGAGGTCGATGCACACCAGGTCGGTTCGCGGGGTCATGATGGCCTCGGCGTCCTTGTCGCCCAGGTCGAAGATGTTGTCCACGAACTCGTTCTGCTCGGGGTCGATGAGACCGCTTTCCGTGGACTCGTCGATGAGCAGCTTGATCTCGTCGCCCGTGTACACCTCGCGCTCGTTTGCCGGGTCATGGCCGGTCAGGCGCACCACACCGTTGGTGATGCCGTTGAACAGGATCATGATGGGGTAGGTGATCTTGTAGAACGCCATGAGCGGCCCGGCCGTGAACAGCGCATAGCGCTCGGTTGCGAAGATGGCGAACGATTTGGGGATCAGCTCGCCCACCACCACGTGCAGCGTGGTCATGATGAAGTAGCCGATGGCCACGGCCACCACGCTGATCAAGGCCTCGGGCAGGTGCAACATCTCGAACAGCGGGCGGATGAGAGCGGAGAACGCGGGCTCGCCCAACCAGCCCAATGCCAGCGACGCCAACGTGATGCCCAGCTGACATGCGGACAGGTACTGGTTGACGTTCTCGGCAATGTACATGGCGCTTTTCGCACCCTTCTTGCCTTGCTCGACGGCCAGCTCGAGCTGGGATTTTCGAACGCGCACCAAAGCGAATTCGGCGATAACGAAAAACGCGTTCATAGCCAGGAACAAAACGACAAGAATCAGGCTTAAGCCTATGTGCATAAAAGCGGGTCTCCTTATGTCGGGTGCATATCAAAGAAGCGGGCACTTGGCCCGCCTCCCAGCCCTCCGGCGTGCCGGAGGCTTGCTAATCAGGTAGCTCTTCTATTTTGGCATGCGAACCCGCATTCACGGGGTTCCTTTACGCTATATCCAAAAGTAAAGCCGCGTTTTACGGAACTGTTACTTTTCGGAGCGGTCCTGCGGTTCTGGGGAAGCTGCGGCCTTGACCAAAGCCGGCACCGAGGTGGGCGTCACATCGGAAGCGGCCGCGCTGCGCGGCAACCCCAAGAGAACACGCTACGCAGCCGGCTGGTCGCCCTTCGCGGCATCGTCGGCAGGGTCCGACGAGCCATCGGAGCCAGCGGCCTTGACCTCCATATCCCGGGGCAGCACCAGGTTCGCCACGACGGCGACCAAGAACACCACGGCCACGCAGTTCTGCGCAAACACGCTCTGCACCAGCTCAGGGAAGCACGAGAAGATCTCAGCGACCTGGGTGAAGCCCACGCCGATGGCCAGCGACAGCGCCGCGATGACGATGTTGCGCTGAGAGAAGCCGGCGGAAGCGATCATCTGGAAGCCCGCCACGATGATGTTGCCGAACATCATGATGGTGCAGCCGCCCAAAACGGGCTCGGGCAAGCTGCTGAACAGCGCGCTGATGATCGGGCAGAACGCCGCCAGGATCATGATGCACGCGCCCGTAGCGATGGCCTTGCGATTGACCACCTTCGTCATGGCCACCAGGCCGACGTTCTGCGAGAACGACGTGATGGGCATGCAGCCGAAGCAGCCGGACACCGCGGAGACGAAGCCGTCGGCGGCGATGGAGCCGGAAAGCTCCTTGTCGGTGACGTTGCGGTTCAGACCCGTCTGGCACACGGCGGTGGTGTCGCCGAGCGTCTCGGTGGCCGACACCAGGAAGATAAGGGTGACCGAGATGATGGCGCCCAGATCGAACTCAGGCGTGAACGGCATGATGGACGGCGCGGCGAACAGCTTGATATCGGAGAACGAGCTGAAGTCGACAGCGCCCAGGGGGATTGCCACGATATAGCCCACGACCAGGCCGAACAGCACGGACAGGTGCTTCTGCTTGCCCTTCACCAGGCATTGGAACGCCAGGCAGGCGACCAGGGACACCGTGCCGAGCAGCAGGTTGCGCGGGCTGCCGAAATCGGCCGCCCCGCTACCGCCGCCGAACGACGTGGCGCCCACGGAAAGCAGCGAGAAGCCGATGGAGGTGACCACCACGGCGGCGACGATGGGGGTGATGAGCTTGCGCCAATACCGCGCGAACAGGCCCAGCACGCCCTCGATGCAACCGCCAACGATGATGGCGCCCATTGCCGCGCCCATGCCGTAGGTTGCCACCACGCCTGCGAGCACGGTAACGAAGGTGAAGCTGATGCCCATGACGATGGGCAGGCCGCTGCCCAGGCGGCCGATGGGGAAGAGCTGGATGAGCGTGCCGATGCCGGCGACCAGCATGGCGGCCTGGATCATGCCCCCGGTGGAGACGTCGTCAAGGCCGGCGGCGCCGGCGATGATCATGATGGGCGCCAGGTTGGCCACGAACATGGCCAGGATATGCTGGATGCCGTACGGCACGGAGCGGACGAACGGGACGTCGCCGTCAAGTTTGAGCAGCTCGTCGTGATCGAAGGGCTTCATGCGCATGTTCATCGACGGAATTCGATCTCACCGGTTTCAGGGTTCATGGACTGCACGATGGCCAGCGACTCCAGGTGGTAGCCGCGACGGCGCAGATCATCGCCGCCGGGCTGGAAGCCTTTCTCCACGGCGATGCCGATGCCCTCGACCGTAGCGCCAGCTTCCTCGACCAGGTCGATAAGGCCGTTCAGGGCGCAACCGTTGGCCAGGAAGTCGTCGATGAGCAGCACGTGATCGTCGGCGTTCAGGAACTTCTTCGACACGATGACGTCGTAGATGCGCTGATGCGTGAACGACTGGATCTTCGTGGAGTACACGTCGCCGTCAAGGTTGATGGACTGGCTTTTCTTCGCGAACACCACCGGCACATCGAAGTGCTGCGCCACCACGGCGGCGATGCCGATGCCCGACGCCTCGATGGTGAGAATCTTGTTGATGGGCGCGTCGGCGAACAGGCGCTTGAGCTCCTTGCCCATCTCGTTGAACAGGTTGATGTCCATCTGGTGGTTCAGAAAACCGTCCACCTTCAGAACGCCTTCCGACTTCACCACACCGTCGCGCCTGATGCGCTCTTCAAGCAGTTCCACTGTCTTGTCCCTCTTCCGATTCCTACCTATACCATGCGGCTTGCGCTAAATGGAAACCGTTCCCGTGACCAGCAGGCCGATCGACACGATGGCCGCGATGAGGATGACGGCGGCGACCACGCGATCGAGCGTGTTCTCCAAGAACGGCTGGCTACGCTCCTTCTTGCCCTTGATATATAGCAAGATGCCAGGAGCATACAGGATAGACATGAGTGTAACGCCGACGGCGCCGCTTGCCCATGCAAGGAACACGCTGTAGATGACGCCCAGGACGGCGAATACGCGCCAAACGAGCACGGGAACGCCCAGCTTGCCCTTGAAGGAATCAGCCTCGGTGAAGGCGACTTTCGCGAAATACGCGGCCGAAAGCAGGTACGGCAGCAAGATCATGCCGGCGGACAGCGCATAGAAGAACTGGTACGTGCTCTCGGAGAACAGCATGATGACGAGGAACACCTCGATGATCAGGTTCGTGACGACCAGCGTGACGATGGGCGCGCCCTTCTTGTTCACACGGGCGAACGCCTTCACAAAACCGCCCTGGGCAGCCGCCTCATAGGGGCATTCGGCGGAGAGCACGGTGTAGCCGAGCATAGCGCCGACCAGGGACAGGACCACGCCGCCGTTGATGAGCGTAGCACCCCACGGGCCGACGGCGCGCTCCATGACGCCGGCAAGAGCCGGGTTGGACAGCTCGGAGAGCTCGGAGAGCGGCATGACGCCCATGGACAAGGTGGAGACCAGCAGATAGATGGTGAGCACGCAGACGAAGGCGATGACGGTGGCCTTGCCCACGTCGCTGTCCTTCTTGGCGCGGCCGGAGATGGCCACGGCGCCCTCGATGCCGAGGAACACCCAGATGGTGACCATCATGGTGCCGCTGACCTGCTCAAAGAACGTCATGCCCTCCATCGAGCCGTGCGCCATGTTCTCCATGAAGATGTTCACGTCGAACTTCTGGAAGAAGATGATGGCGGTAAGCGCAACGAAGATGGGGACGAACTTGCTGATGGTGATAATCAGGTTGACGCCCGCCGCCTCCTTCACGCCGCGGCTGACCAAAAACGCGTAGAACCAGATGATGCAGCTGGCCACGATGACGGAGGCCAGGTTGTTGCCCGTGCCGAAGACGGGAAAGAAATACGATAGGGCGCCGCACAGGAGCGCGGAGAAGCTGACGGTGCACAGGATGGCGGAAATCCAATAGCCCCACGCGCTGTTGAAGCCCAGGAAGTCGCCGAAGCCGGCGGCAGCATAGCTGTAGATGCCGCCCTTGAGCTGGGGCTTAAGGCGCGACAGCGCGAAAAACGTCATGACCAGGCACAGCACGCCCACGGCCGAGATGCCCCAGGCCGTGAGGATGGCGGCACCGCTGGCGCCATGGGCAGCCTGATCGCCGGACAGCGTGAACACGCCGGCGCCGAGGATCAGCGTGATGACCGACGCTACTAGACGGAAAATGCCCAGCTTGCCGTGATGTTCCAGGTCATGCAGCGCGCCGGACCCGGTTGCCACCGTGCCGGAAGCGGCCATAGAAGCGCCTGCCGCTTCGTTAGCGTTGTTCATCGAACCCTCCTCGTCAGAGTAAATAGTCCTCACCACTATACCCCACACGAGGCTATGTAAAGGATTCGTATAGGATATTTTCCGATGCAAATGAATAATGCCTGGGGTGTATGCGCGGTTTTGCGTGAGGCGATTCGCGCGGCGGAACGCGCGCAAAGCCGATCCGGGATCGCGAGGCGATGCTCACCAAGGTCGCGGTCACGCGGAAAGCGACCCTGCACGCCAAGGCCGCAGCGGTCCGAAAAGGCGAGCGCCGTGCGCCGGAACGGCGGCGGGGACGGCGAGCGCTATTCGTATGTCTGCTGGTCGATGAGCACGCGCGACAAGGCCGATCGGTCGAGCGTGCAGCCCAGGCCGTGCTCATGGCCTCGACGCTCGAGCGTGACCATCCCGCGCTCCACCGTGTACGGCGGATCAGTGACGTCGACGTCGAAGTAGCGCGAGGTGGCGCCGATGTCGCCCGCGTCGACCACGCCGGGCAGCATCTGGAACGCCGCATGCATACGCCGCGAGATGCCGGTGTCGTACATGCCGCCCATCCACACGCTCATGCCGCGCGCGTTCGCCATGCGCACGAACTGCAGCGCAGGCTGGATGCCGCCGAATTTCCCGATTTTGAGCGCGTAGCACTTCAGCTCCTGGTGCTTGAGCGCCTTCGCCAGATCGCTTGCGGTGAAGATGGACTCGTCCAGGCACACCGGCGTTTGGATGCGGCGCTGCAGCTGGGCCAGGCGCGCGAACAGGTCGTGCGGGCCGTTGGCCGGCGTGCGCCGCGGATCGAGGGGCTCCTCGATCCAGGCGATTCCCAGCGCATCAAGGCCGCGCAGCACGTCAAGGTCGCGCTCGGTGAAGCTTTGGTTCGCGTCCAGCGATATGACCAGGTCGGGGAACGCCTCGCGCACCGCCTGCACGCAAAACGGCGCCGTGCCCGGCGTCACCTTCAGCTTCACGCGTGCATACCCGTCGTCCACGCAGCGCTGCACGGCGGCCAGCGTGTCGGGCACCGAGCCCACGGGCACGGCGGCCCCTGCCAACGCCGATGCGGGCCGACCATCTTCAGGCGCCTGCCCGCCGATGAGCTTCCACAGCGGCTGACCGACGATCTTGCCGTACAGGTCCCACAGTGCAGGTTCGATGGCCCCGCGCGCCATAGGCAGCGCATCGGCACCCGGGCACGCCGCCAGCAGGCCGTCGGCCTCGGAGGGGTGCAGGAGCACCGTGTTCAGTACCAAGGGGATGAGCTGCTCCTGCAGGATGCGCAGGTCCTGGTCGAGCGTTTCGGGCAGATACCAATCGGTGGGGAAGGCCGCGCACTCGCCAAGGCCCGTGCGGCCGGCGTGGTCCACCACTTCCACCAGCAGCGATTCGCGAAACGACAGCGTCCCCTTCGCCGTGGCGAAGGGCTTGCGGAACGGCAGGCGGATGCGGTACAGGTTCACGCGCTTGACCTCGATGCGCTGCTCGTAGAGCTTGCGCAGCGCCGTGCGGTCCACCTTGCCGATGCCCGTGCGCGGGAACGCATCCAACACGAACAGGTGCTTCGGCTGGTACACACGTGACAGCTGGGACGCCACGCTGCGCGCCGCCTCCTGGGCGAATATGCGGTCGGAGACGGTGCGGCCGCGCTGCCCCGCGACGCTCGTGCCAACGGAGGCGGACAGGGGCCTGGGCAGGTCGTACGCCGCATCGCGCTCGATGAAGCCGACAGGGCGGCGGCCCCACTTCTCGTCGGGAGCGCCGAAGATGTAGACGTCGGCCACACCGGGCACGCGCAGCAGCTTCTCGCGGATTTCGGCGGGATAGACGTTCTCTCCGCCCGAGATGAACATGTCGTCGGTGCGCTCCTTGACGTACAGCTTGCCGTCGGGCGCGATCGCCGCCGTGTCGCCGGTGAGGAAGAACCCGTCGGCTGTGTAGGCGGCCCGCGCGTTCAGGTAGCCGGAGAACAACCCGGGGCCGCGCACGGCAAGACGGCCGAACCCGTCGGGGCCGGCGTCCACGATGCGCGCCTCGTAGCCGGGAAGCAGCTGCATGCCGCCCGTGAAACCGGGCAACACCAGGGAGTTTGCGATGTTGCTGGACGTCTCGGTCATGCCGTAGCTGGCGTACACGCGGGCACGCGCGGCCAGGGCGCTGCCGAGCGTCTGCGCGTTCAGCGGGCCCCCGCCCAGCAGGATGCACACGTAGCGACGCAGCTGGTCGGCGTTCGGCGCCGCCAGCATGTCCTGCAGCATCTTGTCGACTACCGAGATATGGGTGGCGCCGCGACGGGCGGCGTCGGCCAGCACGCGGCGGGCATCGAAGCGCTCGTAGAGGATGAACGGGTTCGCGTTCAGGAAGCTGCGCACCACCATCTGCAGGCCGCCAACGTGATACAGGGGCAGCGCCGCCTGCCACAGCCCCTCGCCGCGGCGGTTGAGCGCAGCGTTCGAGACCGCCGCCGAGCCGCACAGGTTGTCCCATGTCAGGGGCACGGCCTTCGAGCGGCCGGTGGTGCCGGAGGTGAACATGACCACCGCCACGGCGCCGTGATCGAACACGTGCGCGCCGCGTTCGGCGAAATGGATGACGCTTTCCACGGCATCCTGGCGGGCGACGTCCTCGCGACGGCGCGCCGCCTGGCGGCCGTGGCCCGCGCGGCCGAGCGCGCGGGTGGTGCGGGCCTCGGCCGTGGCGATGTTGGTGCGCGCCGCAAAGGCCGTGCGCTGCGCATGGCCGCGGCCATGGGAAGCCGTCTCAGCGGTGCCGGTGGCCTCGTCGGCCACGGTTTGCAGCAGGTGCGCCGCGTTCGACATATCGACGGTGTAGGCGATGTTCACAGCGCGGGAGCGCTGCAGGTCGAGCAGGCGCGCCTGCTTCTCGGCATCGGTCAGGCGCGTGTTCATGGTGATGAGCGAGAACCCGCCGTAGGCGGCCGCAAGCAGCATGATGACGAAGGCCGGGTTGTTCGGCAGGTCGATCACCACGGCATCGCCTGGCTCGACGCCCCTTCGACGCAACAAGCTGGCCAGGCCCGCCGCCATCATGCGGGCTTCCCTATACGAGAACGCTTCCACGTTCCCTTCCTTATCGACAAACGTGAAGCACGTGCGCTGCGGGTTCTGCCGCACCATGCCTTCGAATACGCCGATCATGAGGGTTCTGCGCCTACCTTTACCTTGAACTGCTGAAACGACTTACGGGAACTTCGGGTACTTGGAGAAGTCGGGCTTGCGCTTCTCCTTGAACGCGTCGCGGCCCTCCTTCGCCTCGTCGGTGGTGTAGTACAGCAACGTAGCGTCGCCGGCGAACTGCTGCAGACCGGCCAAGCCGTCGGTGGCGGCGTTGAAGGACGCCTTCATGAAGCGCAGCGCCGTGGGGCTGAACTGCAGCATCTCGCGCGCCCACTGCACGGTCTCCTCCTCGAGCTGCTCGAAGGGCACCACCTTGTTGACCATGCCCATGTCGAGCGCCTCCTGCGCCGTGTACTGACGGCACAGGTACCAGATCTCGCGCGCCTTCTTCTGGCCGACCATGGCCGCCAGGTAGCCCGCGCCGTACCCGGCGTCGAAGCTGCCCACCTTCGGGCCCGTCTGGCCGAACTTCGCCGTCTCCGCGGCGATGGACAGGTCGCACAGGATGTGCAGCACGTGGCCGCCGCCGATGGCATAGCCGTTGACCATGGCGATGACGGGTTTGGGCACCACGCGGATCAGGCGCTGCAGGTCGAGCACGTTCAAGCGGGGAATGTTGTCCTCGCCGACGTAACCGCCGTTGCCGCGGATCTTCTGGTCGCCGCCGCTGCAGAACGCCTCGTCCTCGTGACGGCCGCCGTGGTTGGCGCCCGTGAGGATGATGACGCCGACGGAGGCGTCGTCACGCGCAACGGAGAACGCGTCGTACATCTCGTTCACCGTCAGGGGCGTGAAGGCGTTGCGCCTGGCGGGACGGTTGATGGTGATCTTCGCGATGCCCTCATACGTTTCGTAGACGATCTCGCGGTATTGCTTTCCAGGTTGCCACTGGATGTCGCTCATGTGATTCCTTCCGCTGCTACGCGAAAACGCAAGGGTTTGCGCGAAGTTTTACGTGTACGTAACAATGGTAGCGAATTCGCTCGACATAAGCACGCTCCGCACGATATCCGCATCGTACGGAGCGTCTGAGGTTTCCCATTCCATTGCGCAGCCAGGCCGCGCGCTTGCTACAGGGCGGCGCGCAGAGCCTCCGCCGTCTTGCCGTACTCGGCCTCCACAGGCTCGAACAGCTCCTTCGCCCGCGTGAGGTCGCCGGGCTTGGCGCGCAGCTCCTCGGTCAGCGCGTTCGACGGCTCGTATAGGCCGGTGAAGCCCATGTTCTGCGCGATGCCCTTCAGCGTATGGGAGGCAAGGAACGCAGCATCCGCGTTGCCGCTTCGCAGCGCTTCGCCCAGCTGCTCGAAGCTGCCGTCCTCCAGGAACTTCTCGGCGAATCGCACGATGAGCTCCTCGCTGGTGAAACGGCGCAACACGTCGTTGAAATCGGCTCCTACCTGGTTATATGCGTTCTCAATCGCACTCATGGCCTATCTCGCCTTTCCTTGATGGACTGTTTTCATCATCGGGGCGCCTGCCTTCGATCAAGCTCCCGCTCTTTCCCGCCTCTCATCATTCACTGAAATAGGGGGGGGGTGGATCTTCCTCGTCCTTCTCGGCCACGATACGGTCCTGCAGATCGATGAGGCAATCGATGAGCAGCGGGTTGAACGCGCCACATTCCCCGTTCAAGATCATGTGCATGGCCTTCTCGTGTGAGAACGCCTTCTTATACACGCGGTCGCTGGTCAGGGCATCGTAGACATCCACGAGCGCAACGACCTGCGCCGATATGGGAATCTCCTCGCCTTTCAGCCCGTCGGGGTATCCGCCGCCGTCGTAGCGCTCGTGGTGCCAACGGCAGATGTCGCGCGCCGCGCGCACCAGGGCGCTGTCGCGGTACTGCACCATGCCCTCCAGCATGTCGGCGCCGATAGTGGTGTGCGTCTTCATGATCTCGAACTCCTCGGGCGTTAACCTGCCCGGCTTGTTCAAGATGTCATCGGGAATGGACAGCTTCCCCAGGTCGTGCAACGTAGAGGCGGCGGCGATGGTGGCACGGTCGCTTGAGGTGATGTGATAGCGGTCCGTTTTGCGCATCAGGTGCTCCAGCATCATCTCGGTGAGCTTGCGCACGTGCTGCACGTGCGGCCCGCTTTCGCCGTTGCGCAACTCCATGGCTCCGCCCATGATGTCGACGAGCATGCGGCTTTCGCGCTCACGCTCGTAGAACTGCTGCGCGAGCATGGTGGAGAGGCGCCGCTGCTTGGTGTAGAGGCGCATGATGTTGCTGACGCGCTGGCGCACGATGCGCTTGTCGAAGGGGCGGCTGATGTAGTCGGAAGCGCCCAACTCGTAGGCGCGCAGCACCGAGTCGTCGGAATCCTCGCTGGAGATCATGATGACGGGGATGTCGTCGATCAAGCCGTTGCGCGACATGCAGGAGAGCACGTCGAAGCCATCGGCGCCGGGCATGACGATGTCGAGCAGCACGATGGAGATGCCGCTTCCGTGCTGTTCCAGGCGCGCGATCCCCGCTTCGCCGCAATCCGCCTCGAGGATCTCGTACTGGTCTTTGAGCATCTCGCTCAAGATGACGCGGTTCATCTCGGAATCGTCCACCACCAGCAGCAACGGTTTGTGGAACTCGAAGGGGTCGAGGTTGTCGGAATCGGTGATGACGAAGTTCTTGCGACCCTTCGCCTTGTACATAAGGCCGTCCGCCTGACGTACCGCCTCCTCGACGGTGCGACCCTCGGACAGCACGCCGCCGATGCTGACGGTGAGGTTGATGTTCTCATACCCGGGAACGGGCGTTTCGGCGAGCTTATCGCCCATATCTTGCAGCTTGCGCGCGAAGACGTCGGCGGAGATGCCGGGGATGACCAGCACGAACTCGTCGCCGCCGTAGCGCACGAGCATATCGGTCGATCGGATGCAGCTTCTGAGCACGCTCACGGCCGTTTTGATGGCGACATCGCCCGCGTGATGGCCCAGCGTGTCGTTGACCAGCTTGAAATCGTCCAAGTCCAACACCGCCACGCCGGCGAACACGTGCTGATTGCGCAGGTTGTCCTCGTAGAAGCGCCGGTTGTAAGCGCCCGACAGCGCATCGTGATAGAGCAGCTCCTCGGAAAGCATGCCGCTAGCGACCGCGTCGACAGGTTGAGCGCACATGAGCACACCCGGCTTGCCGTCGACGTTCACGTACCGAGCCGATGCGCGATGGATCTGATCGCCCATGAGCACCCTATGCGTTCGGGAGCCTCCGTTGCGCAGGACGTCCTTGCACACCCCGCGCACGCAAACGCACGCGCCGCCATACAGAAGGCAAGATTCATCTTCCTCAATGTCGTCTTCGTCAAGGAAGCGCACAACAGGGTAGACGCCGAGCAAGCGGCCCATCTCCGCTTCCAGTTCGTCCCTCGACATATCGGGTAGCTGATCGTGCTGCTCGGTACCTTGCGTTTTGTCGTCCATAGCCGGTGAGCCTCTGTTTCGAGATGATTCGAGCTTTCGTGCGTACTGGTTTCCAGCGAGTGTATTGTAGCAAAGTCGCACCACGTCAGGAGGTTGATTGTCAATGCAAGGGAACACGGCACGGAGCAGATGAGGCAAAGCAGGCGCTTGCCGCAAACACCTCGGAAGGAGGTTGCGGCAAGCGCTTTCCGAACCGTTGAGAGGGGACTGACGGATAAGGCCGCCGGGGTCCGCGGCCCGACGCCACGCTGCGCGGGTAGGCGGCGGGCGGAACGAGGGTGCCAGACTGCGCACGCGGGCCGCAAACGTCCTGCTAGAACATCGATATGCAGCGCGAGCAGACCGAGGACGCCTTGCTAGCACGCCGCAGCGTGACGCACGCGGACGGCGACGGCCCGCTAGCGCGTTGCCACGCTGTGCACGCAGGCGGCGAAAACCTCGGGGGCCTCCAGGTGGACGTTGTGCCCCACCTTCGGCGCGATGCGCGTCCTCACGATGCCCTCCTCATGCAGGCCGGCTGCGAGCTTGCTGTACTTCACGTCCTTTTCGCCAGCAAGGTAGAGGGCCGGATAGCCGCGCAGGCCGAGGTCGCGAAGCGCCGCCGTGGTCTCGCGATATGAGGGCATGCGATGCTGCCCGGCGCATTCCACGCACTTTGCCAGCGCCTCGGGATCGTTGGCAAGCCTGTTGGCGCGCACCGCGGCGCGAACCTTCCTCGGCAACGCCTTCTGCGATTCGAACAGCGGCAGGTTCTCCCAGTAGGTCATGAAGTCCTTCAGCGGCGTCTCGCGCAGGCGGCGCGCCATGTCGGCATCGCGCTCGATGGCGGCATCGCGCTCCGCCTGCGTTTTCGGCCCCATGCCCACGCTCTCCAGAAGCAAGCCGCTCGTTTGTTTGGCGAAGGCCGCTGGGCCGACCTCGAGCAACGCGGAAAGAGCCACGCGCCCACCCATCGAGTAGCCCACCACCAGGGGTTTTCCGGGGATCAGCTTGATAAGGGAAAGGAGAGCTTCGCCCATTGCGGGCAAGCTGTACGGCGCGGGCTGGAACGGGACCGACGACCCGCCGTGGCCGACGAGATCGATGCCGTATACGTCGCGCTCAAGGAAGATACTGCGGCTGGTAGGGAACCAGGACATCGCGTTTTGCGCGAATCCGTGCACGAACAGCACCGGGGTGCGGCGGCGACCGCGGGCGGGATTATCCTCCTTCATATACAGGTAACGATATCGGACTCCGTCAACGTCGAAGCAGGCGGTTTCCGACTGCTCGTTCATTATTTCCATGAGCGCCTCCTCGATCCCTTTACGTTTTGTTGTTGTATGTGTTGCGTACAACACAGTATGCCGGCAACGCTAGGGCGTAAAGCCCAACATTGCAGCGATAATCGCGCAAAGCGCTGACCTTGCGGCGATGCTTGCGCGTCGAGCGCCTACCAATACTTGGCGTAACGCTCGCGCAGGCCCTGCAGGGGCGCGGGCACCTCGATGAAGCTGATGCCCGGAACATCCAGCGATGCTCGATACGCCCGGTCGAACTCGGCCAAGGTGGCCGTTTTGCTATAGGGCACGCCGAATGCGGCGACCGCGGCCTGGAAGTCCACGTCCTGAGGCGTGAGGAACAGGCGCTCGAAATACGCTTCCTGCGACTTCTGCGGCAGCATGTCGAATATGGCCCCGCCGTTGTTGTTCAGCAGCACGATGGTAATGCCCTGTTCGCCGCCGTTTGTTTCGCAGCTATTACGCTTGGCGGCCTGCTCCGGCGTGCGGTTCGCGCTACTTGCGGTGTCGGCGAGCTGCCGCTGTACGCGCAGCTCTCGCTGCAACGCCAGGGCGTTCAGATCGTGCTGCATGGTCAGATCGCCCGTGATCAGCGTGGTGCGATTGAAGCAGCGCGAGGCGCCGATGGCCGTGGAAACCGTGCCGTCGATACCGTTCAGGCCCCGGTTCGCCAACACGATCAGCTGCTTGCCGCCCTTCAGGTAGAAGGTGTCCACGGCGCGCACGCTCATGGAGTTCGCCGCGAACAGGCACGAGCCTTCGGGGGCAAGCTCCAGCACGCGACGGACGTAGGCGCCCTCGAAGCCGTCGGCACCGGGTTCTTCGCCGGCATCCACCGCGGCTATGCGCTTTGCGGCGGCTTCCTCCACCTGCTGCCAGGCGTTAGCGAACGAGAGGTCGTTGGCGCCTGCCGCCGCGGGGCCGTCTTCCATGCGCAGCGCGCGCAGCATGCTTTGTGCGAAATCGGCGGGCTTCGTGCGGACAAACACCGTGGTGGCGGCGTTGGTGTCGCGCGTTTCCAAGGGGTCGACCACAACCTGCAGCACGCCGGCATCCTCGCGCGTACGGGCCCACTGCGTCGCGCGCTTCGATACGGGGTAGCGACCGAAACGTACGATGACCTGCGGATTCAGGCTGTCGTCAGGCGAGATGCCGCCAGGCTGAAACACGCTGTCGTAGTTACCGACCACCAGCGGGTCGTCGAAGGACCGCAACCCCGAGAGCGGGTCGGCGAGCACGGGGATGGCGAAGATGCGCGCGAAGGCCAACACGCGCTGCGCCTCCTCGTGCGTGGCGCAGGAGCCTTCGCCCGCCAGAAGCAGCACGCTGTTGGCCAGCAGCTCGCGGGCAAGCTGCGCCGCCGCAACGCCTTCCATGCCCCCGTGCACGTGCGCAATGCCAACGGGAAGCAGCGGCTTGCGGGCGGGTTTTGCCCCGGGGGTTTCGCCAGCCGCAGCGGCGTCGGTGCAGGGGATGCCGGCATCGAACAGGTCGGGCAGCGTCACGTCGGGCTTGAGCGGCTCATCGAACGGGAAGTTCAGGTGCACCGGACCGCCGAAGCAGGCTCCGGCAAGGCGCTGGGATGCGCAGGCAGCCGCAGCCGCGGGTACCGTCGAGGGGTTTTGCGCCGCCTGGTTTTGCGGGAGCTCGCACGACCCAAGCGCGACGATGCACGCCTCGCGGGCGGCCTGGCGGGCGAAGCACAGCGAGCCTTCATCATCTGCGGGCAAGGGCATACCGCGATAGGCGCGCACGTGCGTGCCGTAAGCGTGTGATTGGTCGCAGGTTTGCGGGGCGCCCAGCCCCTGCAGCTGCGGCGGGCGGTCGGCCGTCAGCACGATAAGGGGCACGCGCGAGGATTCCGCCTCGAGGATGGCCGGATAGTAGTTGGCGATGGCCGTGCCCGACGAGCACACCAGCGCCGCCGGACGACCGGACGCCTTCGCCATACCCAACGCCAGGAAGGCGGCGCCGCGCTCGTCGATGTCCACATACGTGCTCATCCGCTGCGGGGCGCGGCAAGACAGCTCGTAGGCGGTCATGGACAGCGGGGTGGAGCGCGAACCGGGGCTGATCACCACGTTTTGCACGCCCCATTTCGCAAGCTCGTCGAAGAACGCTCCCAAAAAGCGCGCGGTTGCGCGCGGATCGGCGACGGTCATCGAGCTTCCCCTTTCCCTGCGGTCGTGTTTTGCGGGCTGGTTTGTGCAGCGGTTTGACCCGCGGTTTGCATTGCGTTTTGCGGGCTGGTTTTGGTTTGCGCGGCGCGAGGCGAAGCGGCGCCGGCTTCGCCGTCGAATGCCGAAAGCACGGTTTTCAGCTTCAGCGCGATCTCGTCGTACTCGTCGGCCGCGCGGCTTCCGTCGACGATGCCGCATCCGGCGTACACGTAGCCGATCTCGCCATCGAACACGCCAGTGCGCAGCGCCACGCTGAACTCGCCGTCTCCGGCAGCATCCACGTAGCCGCAAGCGCCGGCGAAGAAGCCGCGGTTGTAGGTTTCAATCTGGCGGATCAGCATCTTCGCCTCGCCGACCGGGGTGCCAGAAACCGCGGGGGTGGGATGCAAATCGCCCATCATCGACCACAGATCGACGCCTTCGAGCAGCTTTGCGCGCGCAGGCGTCATCAGATGCTGGATGCGCGTCAACGGCATGATGGTCGGCTCCTTCGGGACATCGACCGCATAACACGTACGGCCCAGCACATCCCGAATGAAGCGCACGACGTAGTCATGCTCGGCGCGGTTCTTCGCGTCGTTGAGCAAACCTTGCGCAAGGCGCTCGTTCTCGGCGGGGTCGGGCGATGCCGGACAGGTTCCCGCCAAGCACATGCTTTCAAGTTCGCAGCCGGCTTTGCGCACGAGCAACTCGGGAGTGCAGCCGCAGAAAAACACGTCGGCGTAGCGGTAGAGCAGCACGGTTCCGTGCGCGGTGCCGTCGATCAGGTTCACCAGCAGATCCTTCGAAGAGAACGGCTCGTCGGCACGCAGTTTCAAGCGGCGCGAGAGCACCACTTTCTCCACGCGGCCGCCCTTGATGGCGTCAAGCCCGCTTCCCACCGCCTGCTCCCAAGCGGAACGCGAATCAAGTTCCAGCTGGTACGAAACGGTGCGTCGCGTGCGATGCGGCGCCGTCAGGGCAAGGCGCGCGAAGCGCTCGACGCGGCCGGCGTACACCGGACCAAGGGAGTTCACCTGCAGGAAAGCGCCGTCCTCGTTCTCGATGAGAACCACTTCGGGCAGCATGAAATGCAGGTTGGGGAACGATTGGAACAGCTCATCGGCCGGCGCAGGGTTGTGCGCGTCGAATCGGTTGAACGAGAAGAACACCGGCTGCTCGGCGGCCGGTCCCGTCAGCTCGCACTCGGCCTCGTCCAGAGTCGGCAGCGCGATGCAACGCCCCAGGCCCATGAAGCGGGTAGGACGGTCCTTGCGGTAATACACGAATTGATCGGTGAAGCCCTTCTGCATAAGGCAGAACGCGTCGACGATATCAGCATCGAGCGGCTGGGTGTACGAATAGATTCGGGTCATTCGACTTCTCCCTGATCGTCTGATGGGTCACGGTTTCCTATTATAGCGGTGCGCAAAAAGGCCCGGAGTCTCCGACTCCGGGCCGTCGTTCGGCGGCTTGTATGCAAGCGGTTCGGCTTGCACCCTTGCTCGCGAGCAGTACGATCCGATCTAGGAACTAGATCTTGTACATGAACTGGAAAACGTCCTCGCGCTGGATGGTGATCTGCACGCCCAGTTCGGAGGCGACGCCCTCAAGCTTCTCCTGCACGGCGTTGAAGTCTGCCTTCTCAGTGTCAAGCGTGGTCAACATGGTCATGGAGAACATTTCGCCCAAGATGGTCTGGCTGATGTCGTCGATGTTGGCGCCGCATTCGGCCAGCGCAACCGAAACAGCTGCGACGATACCGCTACGATCCTTGCCAAGAACGCTGATAACGCACTTCATGTTCGAATCCTTTCACCCGCGCGACCGACGCGCTCGTTTCAGTATGTACCCATAGTACCCGATTGTCGTGCACCTTGTATTTTCAGGTGACGTTTCACGTGAAACATCCGCAGCCAGCGGCAGGCCGCCTCACGGTTTAGGCGACGAAATCCCAAATAACTTTCGCGAAGAAGATGACTAGGACCACGATGGTGATGGGTCGGGCGACCGCGCCGCCGTTCTTCGAGAAGCTGTGGGAGCCTAGATAGTTACCCACGATGTTGAAGGCGCCCGCCACCAAGCCGAGCACCAGCAGCACCTGGCCATGCAGGAGGAACACCACCAACGCCGTGACGTTGGTGGTCAAGTTGATAGCCTTCGTGATGCCGGCGGCGGATTTGAGCTTCAGATGGGCCACGCCGGTGAGCAGCAGCATCAGAAACGTGCCCGTTCCGGGACCGTAGAAGCCATCGTATATGCCCACGCAAAACGCCACCAGCGCGCAAAGCGCCGCGGTGCGTTTCGGCGAAAGCGGCTCCTTGTCCTGCTTACCGAAGCTTTTCGACCTCATCACGTAGATGGCCGTGATCGGCAGCACCGCCAGCAGAAATACGCGCAAGAACGCGTCACTGGTGATGAGCACCAGGTTCGATCCGATGGTCGATCCGGCTACGGCGAGCACTACGCAAACGCCCGCCAGCTTCCATTGGATGTAGCCCGATTTCGCATAATGCCAGGTGGCGATGGTGGTACCCATGGTCGAGCTCATCTTGTTCGTGGCGATAGCGGCATGCGTGGGCAGGCCGGCGATCATATAGGCGGGCAGCGAGATCAGCCCGCCACCGCCCGCGATGGCGTCGACGTAACCCGCTAAGAACACGAGCAGACACACCAGCAGCATAGCCCCCGGGGCAATGCCGAACAGCTGGTGACACACGTCAGCAACGGCTTCCATAACCAAGCCTTTGCGTTATCGGGCTTCGCGCAGGATGAGTGACATGGCCTCGGAGCGCGAGGCGCGGGCCGCATCGGTGCTGCCGGCGAACACACCGCGCACCGCGCTGGTGACGGTATGGCTGCCGGGCTTCTTCACGCCGCGCATGCTCATGCACATATGCTCGGCCTCCAGCACCACCACAACGCCCTGCGGGTTCAACTGCTCGACCAGGGTGTCGGCGATCTGCGAGGTCAGACGCTCCTGCACCTGCGGACGCTTCGCATACACTTCGACCAGGCGCGCCAGCTTCGACAAACCGCACACACGGCCGTCGGCCGCCGGGATGTAGGCGATATGCGCCTTGCCGAAGAACGGCACCAGATGATGCTCGCACATGGAGTAAAAGTAGATGTCGCGCACAAGCACCATTTCGCTGCAGTGCTCGTCGAACGTAGTGGCGAAATGCACGGCAGGGTCCTCCGTCAGGCCGGCAAACACCTCTTCGTACATACGGGCAACGCGCGCAGGCGTCTCCTTCAGACCCTCGCGGTCGGGATTCTCGCCCGCGCCTTCCAAAATCATGCGAACGCCGGCTTCGATCTTTGCAGTATCCATATGATTGATTTCCTTCTAGCAGTACTGAATACAGGTCCGGCAGCCCAACTTCCCGCCGCCGTAACCTCCCGTTTCGAACCCTAGCATGATACCACGCGCCACCAGCAGCTTCGCCAACCCCATCCCAGACACATCGGGGACGTAGCGGCGGGACTAACCCAGGTCGAGCTCGAGGCCGACGGGGCAGTGGTCGCTGCCGAACACCTCGTTGTAGATGCTGGCGGCTTCGATGCGCGGGGCCAAGGCGTCGCTGACCAGGAAATAGTCGATGCGCCACCCCGCGTTGTTCTTGCGTGCGTTGAAACGATAGCTCCACCAGGAGTACGCGCCGGCAAGATCGGGATGCGTGCTGCGGAAGGTATCGGTGAACCCGGCATCGAGCAGTTTGGTGAACTTCTCGCGTTCCTCATCGGAAAAGCCGGCGTTTCCGCGGTTGGGGCCGGGGTTCTTCAGGTCGATCTCGTTGTGCGCCACATTGAAATCGCCGCACATGACCACGGGTTTCGGCTGCGCCGACTCGCCAGGTTGCGTAAGCGGAAGCCATTGCGTGGGCAAATGCCCGTCGCCCAGGGGAGCCGATTCCGGGATCACGTCCGCGCCGTTTTTGTCCTCGCCACGGCCTGCCTCCGGGCGCAGCACTACATTGCCGTCGGCACCCGCACGTTCCACCGGAACGCCTGCTGGGAGCACACCCTCTTCCAGGCCCTTGCAAAAGTCGCGGAACGCATCATCCCATTCCATGCGATGATCGATGCGAGCCAGCTCGTTTTGCGCGTTCGGCGTGTAAACGCACACGAACCAATACTCGGGAAATTCGCACGCCACGATGCGTCCTTCGGTATCCAAGTGGGGAAAGCCCAGGCCATGAAGCACCTGCAGCGGCTCTTCCTTGGTGAAAACCGCCGTGCCCGAGTAGCCCTTCTTCTCCGCATAGCTCCAAAACTCGCGATATTGCGGTAAATCCAACGTCGCCTGGCCCGCCTGCAGTTTCGTTTCCTGCAGCGCGACGACATCGGCGTCGAACTGGCACACGATATCCTCGAAGCCCTTCTTCAAAACGGCGCGCAAGCCGTTCACGTTCCAAGAGATCATCCGCATGAAAAGCGCCTCCTTAGCGGGCAAATTCACTCCGAAACAGTATAAGAAGCCTAGGAGATGCGAGCAAACGCTTGCTTCGCATATGACAACCGATAGGAAACCGGGACAGACAACAGCACGTCCCCCGAGTGGGCATCGATGCGATCAAGAATGCTGGCAAAAACAACGATAATCGCGCAAAGTCGCTGTTCAGCCAGCGCGAAAACACGCATTCATCCCTAAACCCGGACAGATAACGACACGTCCCCAAGTGTCCTACCGTACAACGCTATTTGTGGTACGGCTCGCCGTGAGATATCTTTTGCGAACGATATAGTTGCTCCAGCAACACCACTCGCGCAAGGTTGTGGGGGAGCGTGATCGGTCCGAACGAGAGGAACTCGTTTGCGCGCTGGCGCACTTCGTCGCTCACGCCGTCGGATCCGCCGATGACGAACGCGAAGTTGCTCTTCCCTTGCAGCATGAGGTTGTCCAGGCGCTTCGACAGCCCCTCACTCGAGCGCTCTTTGCCGTCGATGGCCAGCAACACCACATGCGTGTCCGCGCCAAGTTTCTCCAGCTCAGTGCAGATTGCGGCGCCTTCTTTGTCGCGCGCGCCATCCACGCCGCCTGCCTTGCGCGGATCGACATCGGCGATCTCGCGCACCTGGGTTTTCGCATACGGTTGCAGACGCTTCAGATATTCCGCGCAGGCATCCACCCAGAAACGTTCTTTCAGTTTTCCAACCGCCACAACCGTGAACTTCATCCTAACCCTTTCATAGCGCAACATAATATTGAGCAAAGCGACTATAACAGCAATCCGCCAGGTTCTATCCCCCTCGAGAGTAGGAAAAGGACAGTTTCGTTCGCAAGGAGAGGAGCATTCTCCAAGCAACCCTTCACATCGAACAAACCAGGGCGCGAACCCGCTCGTCGCGATATCAGAGACAGCAATCATTCGTCCGTTTCGTTTCGAAACCATGTTAGCAAGGTGAGCACCTTGGAACGAAGGAACAGCCCTCATCCAAAAGAAACATCCACCCCGAAAAACAAGCCGACTTTCTCGCAAGAATCCATGTGCAACGATATTCGTACAACATCACGTATAATCGTTCTGACGCGACAATTGTCCAAGTTTCACTCCAGTATTCCAGCTATTCCGGCTATCCCGTCTATATCCGATTCATTTTTGTCCACTTGCCCAAAAAGTTACACATTCGAAATATTAGGGTGTTTACAAGCCGTTACCCCACTGTTAAAGTTCATGCCACAATTTCATAGCGTCACCCCGTTGATATGTTCTGGATCGCAAGAAACAGGGCAAGCAGGGGCCTCTGGAGAATCCCAACCATGGGTGCCGAAGGGGCAAGGTGGAACGCAGGCCGCAAGACCTAACCGCAAACAGCTTCAACAAGCTGCAGTGGCGAACCGTTTCGCTGAAACTCTCAGGCAAAAGGACAGAGAAAAGTCAGTGACTTGTCGCAAACGTGAACGAAACTCAAACTCGGCGTTCACCAGAACTTTTCCCTTTCCATAATCCTATATTCCAGAACCCCATAGCTTTCGCTGAGCTCTCTTTCCATGCATCCTCAGGGTCTCGCAGAGGTTGTATCGGTTCAGAGTTTTAGTTAGGAGTGAGTTGTGGAAGGGTTTTTCGACGTCGTCAACACCGTGATCACCACCATTGACGACTTTGTATGGGGCGTACCGCTGATGGTGCTCATCCTGTTCGGAGGCATCCTGCTGACGGTGCGTCTGGGCGGTTTGCAGTTCCGCCAACTGCCGCGCGCATTGCGCTACATGGTCAAGAATGAAAAGGGTGGCTCCGGCGAAGTGACCAGTTTCGGCGCGCTGTGCACCGCGCTTTCAGCAACCATCGGTACTGGTAACATCGTGGGCGTTGCAACCGCTGTCGTGGTCGGCGGCCCCGGTGCCATGTTCTGGATGTGGCTGGCAGCGCTGTTCGGCATGGCCACGAAGTACTCCGAGGGTCTGCTTGCCGTCAAGTTCCGCAGCATCGATGAGAACACCGGCCATGTTCTGGGCGGCCCGTTCTACTACATCGAGCGCGGCATGGGCAAGCGCCTGCCTAAGATCAGCTGGCGTTGGCTTGCTAAGATCTTCGCCTTCTTCGGCATGTGCGTAGGCCTGTTCGGCATCGGTACTTTCACTCAGGTGAATTCCATCAACACCGCCATCACGAACTTCTTCGATCCCGAGAAATCCTTCACGGTCAGCATCCTTGGCATGGATTACTCCATCGCCACCGTCATCGGCGGTATTGTGGTTGCCGTGCTGGTCGGCCTGGTGGTCATCGGCGGCATCAAGCGCATCGCCAGCGTCTCCGAGCGCGTTATCCCCGTCATGGTCGTGCTCTACGTGGGCTTCTCCCTTGTCCTGCTGCTGACCAACCTGGATAAGATTCCCGGCGCGTTCGTGGTCATCTTCCGTTCCGCTTTCGGCCTTGACGCTGCTGCCGGCGGTATGCTCGGCGCCATCTTCATCGCTATGCAGAAGGGTATCGCTCGCGGTATCTTCTCCAACGAGGCTGGCCTTGGTTCCGCACCTATCGCCGCCGCTGCTGCTCAGACGAAGGAGCCTGTGCGTCAGGGTCTCGTGTCCATGACCGGCACGTTCCTCGACACCATCGTGGTCTGCACCATGACCGGCCTCACCCTGGTCATGACCGGCGCTTACCTGATTCCGGGCCTTGAGGGCGCTTCCGTCACCACCGCCGCTTTCCAGGCTGGCCTGCCGTTCATTCCTCCCACCGTCGTGTCTTTCGTGCTCATGGCGTGCCTGGCCCTGTTCGGCTTCACCACCATCCTTGGTTGGGACTACTACGGCGAGCGTTGCCTCGAGTACTTCAGCAACGGCAACATGAAGGCCGTGAAGGTTTACCGCTGGCTCTACATCGCCGCTGTGTTCATCGGCCCCTACATGACCGTTTCCGCCGTTTGGACCATCGCCGACATCTTCAACGCATGCATGGCCGTGCCGAACATGATCGCCTTGATCGTTCTCTCCGGTGTGGTCGTCCGTGAAACGAAGGACTTCTTCAAGCGTCTGAACGACGCAGGCGGCAAGGAAGAGGACATGGTTCCGCACAAGAATCATGACGACGTGCCGCCGATCGACTCTCTTACTGATCGCCTGGGCGCCAAGACCGCCCAGGAGGACCGCGCAGCAGTTGCACAAGGTTTCGCCACCGCATAGCAACTGCCTGCCCCTCATGCTGGCCCCGATGTTTCACGTGAAACATCGGGGCCTTATTTGTTTCTGCGGGAACATTTAACGCGGACTTGCTGCGTAATCTTTAAGCGCCGCTCCTATAAGCAAAGGGAAGAGCCCACAATCCAACTATGACCGCTCTTTGCCAGCAAAACCAAGGTCAAAGCGCGATAAAAGCTTAGTCGAGGATTCTATACCCGGGCTCATTAAGTGGTGTATAACCCTATCCCAAATGCTATCGCCTTGTTTGGAACTCTAGTGTTGCTAAACCCCCTACGCTCCCCAAGCCTCTGCAGTACATCCCAATCCGGCTTCCTCCAAAACCGCAACAGCAACGTCATGCTATCTATCCGACGGCCTTCATCGCCTCGTAAACGCCACGAAGCGCCGTTCGGTTTCCTCCTCCAAGCTGAAACGCATCGATGCCCGTAGCTAGCCGAGCGCCATAAACGGCTTCACCATCGAACCGCATGTCGTAGTTTTCCGAGCTCTGCAGCACAGCAATGTTCAACTGATTAACTTACTCGCGTGCACAGACGATATGAGCAGGACATAAAAACATTGAGAGCCCCTGCTGCATGCAATTCCCGTGGATTAGGCCGACAATGGCG
>CAKTWI010000011.1 GCA_934630815.1 uncultured Senegalimassilia sp. | reverse complement strand
AGCATGCCTCCCCGCCATAAAAAACCTCCCATTCTCGGACTTTACTTCCAGTCCAAGAAATGGGAGGCAGTTCAATGGCCCCCGCTTTTACGTTCTTGCTTGTTTCGCCGTTCGCTTTGCGCGGTTAGTCCTGCTTGACCACCAGCACATCGCAGCGGACGTTGCGGATGAGGTACGTGGAGACGCTGCCCACGAACACGTACTTGATGTTGCTCAGGCCGCGCTCGCCGCAGATGACCAGGTCGGGCTCGGTGGGCTCGATGAGCTGCTTCTGCAGCGTGTCGGTGATGCGGCCGGCACGGACGATTAGCTGCACGGAGGGGATGTCGGCGTTGTTGCGGGCCTTCTCCAGCAGGTCGGCAAGGTCGGTCTCGATGCGGATCTTGCCCTCGTTGCACAGAAGCTCGAAGTCGACGCCCGAGGCCTCATAGGGCACGGAATCGATGACGTGGCCGAACGTGAGCTCTGCATGCTCTTCCTCCGCCAGGGCGATGGCGCGCTCCATGACCGCTCGCTGAGTGGATGCGCCGTCGAGTGCTGCGAAGATGCGCTTGTAACCGAAAGCCATGATAACCCCTTTCGTTGTGCGCGGCGCTTGGGCGCCTGCGCGGATGTTTTCAGGTCGGCTCGAGCGTGTGCCACGAGATCACGCGCCCGTGTTCTGGGGTTATTGTACCGCAATGTGCGCCCGCCGGTGGTGACGGTTTGCTTTCGGCGCAAGGTGTCGCCTAAGGGTTTCCCGGCGGGGAAGCGGGTTGCGTTCAAGTGGCGGGCGCCTGGGCGGACGCTCGGTGGGTTCCGACCAGGTGGGCTGCGCGCCGCTTTCGCGGACGGTCCTTGCCGGCGAGCTTGTTCGAAATGCGGTTTTCGTGCTCCGGCTAACTTTGTTGGTTGCCGCGCGGGCGGCAATGCGGTGCGAAAGTGCTAATCTGGACGGCGAACTTATCATCGTGCGTTATGCGCACCGGCACGCAAGGAGCACCTTATGATCGACGAAAGAATGTATGGCCTGGGAAATGCGCCCTCCGCGATCCGCGAGCTGTTCGCCTACGGTTTGAAGCGCAAGGCCGAGATCGGCGAGGACAAGGTGTTCGATTACTCCATCGGCAACCCCAGCGTGCCCGCGCCGCAGAAGGTGGCCGACACCATCGAGGAGCTCATGAAGCTGCCGCCGGTCGAGCTGCACGCGTATTCGCCTGCCGCCGGCATCCCCGCCGTCCGTCAAACCATCGCCGACAGCATCGCCCGCCGTTACGGCATCCCGGCGAAGGCGGGCCGCGTGTATATGACGGTGGGCGCCGCCGCATCCATCGCCATCAGCCTGGGCGCCGTCACCAACGCCGGCGACGAGGTCATCGTCCCCAGCCCGTACTTCCCCGAGTATAAGGTGTGGATCGAGACCATGGGCTGCTCCATCGTCGAGGTGCCCACGCAGGTCCCCAGCTTCCAGCTTGATGTGGAGGCCATGGGCGCCGCTATCAATGAGAAGACCGCGGCCGTCATCATCAACTCGCCGAACAACCCGGTGGGCGCGGTGTACACGCGCGAGAACCTGGAAGCCTTGGCGGCCATGCTGGAGGCGAAGAGCGCCGAGATCGGCCATCCGATCTACCTGATCAGCGACGAACCGTATCGCGAGATCACCTACGGCGTGGAGGTTCCCTACGTTCCCACCATCTATCCCCGCACGCTGGTGTGCTACTCGTACTCCAAGGCGCTCAGCCTGCCGGGCGAGCGCGTCGGCTACGTGTACGTTTCCGACACCATGGACGCCGAAGAGGCCGATCGCGTGTTCTTCGCCGTCGCCGGCGCTGGCCGTGCGCATGGTTACATCTGCGCGCCGGTGCTGTTCCAGCGCGTTGCCGCGGCGTGCGTCGACGAGCCGTCCGATGTGGAGGCGTATGCCACCAACCGCCGCATCCTGACCGAGGCTCTGGACGAGATGGGCTACGAGTACGTGCAGCCTGATGGCGCGTTCTACCTGTGGGTGCGCGCGCTTGAGCCCGACGCCCAGGCGTTCAGCGACCGCGCGAAGCAGCATGAGCTGCTCATCGTTCCCTCCGACAGCTTCGGCGTCCCGGGCTGGGTGCGCATGAGCTACTGCATCGCCCGTGAGACCATCGAGAACAGCCTGCCGGCGCTGAAGGCGCTCAAGGAGTCCTACGACGCCGAGTAGCGTTTGCTTGACTTTGCGGTAGAGGCGCGAGCGCGAGCTGGGTGAGAAGCCCGGCTCGCGCTTTTTGCGTTTGAGCGGGGTTTGCGGTTTCGCAAAACGCTGTCGGGGTGGTTTGCGGCGCTGGGGTTGGGCTCGGGGGTTTGCGAGACGTTGTTCGAGCGCTTTTGCAGTGCAGCCTGGGTCCGACCGCTTCGTGGCATAGGGATCGGACCCAGGCATTTGCGGGCCATTTGCGGTGCTGTTCTACGCCCAGGCGCTTGCGAGGGCGTGTGCGACGGCGGGGACTTCCTCAGCTGGGATGCTGTCGCTTCGCAGGATGAAACGTGCGCGGGGTGCGCCTGCCGGGCTCGCCGTGCTTGCCTGCGGCTCGGAGTCGGTCGGGGTCGCGCTTGGTGAAGCCGCGCCGGCGAAGCTCGACAGCGGGGCGATGCGGATGCCGGTGGCTTCGGCTGCGGCAGCAAGCTCATGTTCGCTACATGCGCTTTCCAGCTGCATGATGAAATGCAGGCCGTCGTTGAGCCCGGTGAACGCAATGCGATCGCCGAATGCTTCGTGCAAGGCGCTGACCAGGGCATCCTGCGTTTTGCGCGCGTGGGTGCGCAGGCGGTTCACATGGCGGTCGTAATGCCCCTGCTCGATGAAGCGCGCCAGCGCCAGCTGGTCGAGCGGGCTGACGGTGTTGGCATAGAAGCCGAGCTGCTCGTGGAAGCGCTGCGCCAGCTGCGGCGGCAGCACCAGGTACGCCATGCGAAACGCCGCGCCCAGGCTTTTGGCGAACGAGTTGAGGTACAGCACGCGTTCGGCGGCGTCGATGCCGAACAGCGAGGGTATGGGCCGCCCGGCCATGCGGAACTCCGAGTCGTAGTCGTCCTCGATCAGGTAGCGATCCCCTTCGCGGGCCCAGTTCAAAAGCTCGCGGCGTCGGGCGGCCGTGGTCACGATCCCGGTGGGGAACTGGTGCGACGGCATGATGTGGGCGACCGATGCGCCGGAGGCTTCCAGCGCATCGATGTCGATGCCGGAATCGTCCAGCCCGATATGGGCAACCGGCGCGTCTTGCTGCTCGTACATGCGCGTGAGCAGGGGATATCCAGGATCTTCCACCGCGTAGCGCCTGGTGCGCCCCAGCAGCTGCACGAGCAGCTGGTACAGCGTTTGCGACCCGGCGCCTATGGCGACCTGGTCGGGCGACACGTCCATCCCGCGATACTGTCGCAGGTGGTCGGCGATGGCGCTTCGCAGTTCGGGCGACCCTGCTGCCGAAGCGGCTTCAGCGAGCGATGCCGCCGATTCGTCTGAAAGAGTCCGCCGAACGGCTTTTGCCCAAGCGGAGTAGGGGAGCATGGTGGTCGCCAGCGTGCTGTGCGTGAAATCCGCGAGCAACGGCGTGCCGAGCGGGGCGTTTTGCGTGCGGGGTGCGGTGGGATCGTCGGCCGACAGGGCGAAGCCGGCTTCGGACGTTAGGGCCGTTGAGCCTTCCGGATGCCCCTGCTCTCGCGAAATAGACTGAAGATCATTTGGGTTTGCGGGGCAGTTCTTGCGTCCTTCGCTTGCGACCGCACTCGTTGTCTCCGCTCGGTGCTGCGCGCTTCCCTGCTCCCCGATCTTGGCGGCGGGCGCGAGGTCGCATGCGTAGTAGCCGCAGCGTTCGCGCGAGCGGATGTAGCCTTCGGCGACAAGCTGGTCGTATGCGGCTTCGATGGTGATCAGGCTGACGCCCAGCTGTTTCGCCAAGGCGCGTTTCGACGGCAATTTCTGCCCGGGTTCGACTTTTCCGTGCGCGATATCGTGACGGATGCAACGATACAGGTATTCGTAAAGAGCCAGGTCACCGCGTGATTCCATATCATAGAAGAACACTTGTTCGTCACCGCTTTCCCGAATTGTTTCACGTGGAACATCTGGTCATATAAAAAGAAACAGTTTTGGGCATACTACCATAACCAGATGAAGCGTAACCTTCGGACATTCACATTCTTAGAGAAGGAGTAGGAAATGACCGAGCCTCAAACCGCCGAAGAGCGCGTTGCCCTGAACCGCCAGCTTGCCCAGATGCTGAAGGGCGGCGTCATCATGGACGTCACCACGCCCGAGCAGGCGCACATCGCCGAGCAGGCGGGCGCTTGCGCCGTCATGGCGCTCGAGCGCATCCCCGCCGACATCCGCGCCGCCGGCGGCGTGTCCCGCATGAGCGACCCGAAGATGATCAAGGGCATCCAGGAGGCCGCGTCCATCCCTGTTATGGCCAAGTGCCGCATCGGCCACTTCGTGGAGGCCCAGGTGCTACAGGCAATCGATATCGACTACATCGACGAGTCCGAGGTGCTGTCCCCGGCCGATGACACGTACCACATCGATAAGACCCAGTTCAACGTGCCGTTCGTCTGCGGCGCCCGTGACCTGGGCGAGGCGCTGCGCCGCATCGCCGAGGGTGCCACGATGATCCGCACCAAGGGCGAGCCCGGCACGGGCGACGTGGTGCAGGCCGTGCGCCACATGCGCATGATGAACGCCGAGATCCGCCGTATCCAGAACCTGCGCGCCGACGAGCTGTTCGAAGCAGCCAAGCAGCTGCAGGTGCCCGTTGAACTGGTGAAATACGTGCACGAGAACGGCAAGCTGCCCGTCGTGAACTTCGCCGCCGGTGGCGTTGCCACCCCGGCTGATGCTGCGCTCATGATGCAGCTTGGCGCCGAGGGCGTGTTCGTGGGTTCTGGCATCTTCAAGTCCGGCAACCCCGAGAAGCGCGCGCAGGCCATCGTGAAGGCCGTGGCGAACTTCACCGACGCCAAGCTCATCGCCGAGCTGTCCGAGGACCTGGGCGAGGCCATGGTCGGCATCAACGAAAGCGAGATCGCCCTCCTCATGGCCGAACGAGGCAAGTAGGGTTTCGTTTTGCCTACGGCAAAACGAACTGACCCGACGCTGCGGGCCGCTGCGGCACGCCGTCTTGCACCTCAGCTGCGCGGGCATGGCCCAAAGGCCAATGCCCGCTTGCTTCGGCGCAATACGACGGCACCGCAGCGGCCCTCGCTGACTTTGATGCCACCTGCGATGTTTTGAGCGGGCGGCCTTTTGCTTGATGTGACCGAAGGGTTTCCCTATGTCTAAAAAAATTGCTGTTTTGGCTGTTCAAGGGGCGTTTATCGAGCATGAGCGCGCGCTGGCGAAGCTGGGTTGCGAATGCGTCGAGCTTCGTCAGGGGCCCGATGTCGAGCAGCCCTACGATGCCCTGGTGCTGCCCGGAGGCGAGAGCACGGCGCAGGCGAAGATGCTGCGCGAGCTGGGCATGCTCGATACGCTGAAGTCCCGCGTGTCCGCCAGCCTGCCGGTTCTGGGAACGTGCGCGGGCCTGATTCTCTTGGCGCAAAACGTTGAAGAAGGCGTTCCCGCCGCTGGCGATCCGAACGGCCCCGTTGCCGCGGGCGCGACCGCGCCGGGCGCCATCGGAACGCTGCCGGTGACGGTGCGCCGCAACGCATACGGCCGCCAGCTGGGAAGCTTCCGCACCGTTGCCCCTTGCGCGGGGCTGCCCGGCGTGCCGGATGGCGAAACCGCCGACATCCCCATGACCTTCATCCGCGCCCCGTTCATCAAGGGGGCGCATGAGGGCGCCGAGGTCCTGGCGCGTGTGGACGACCGCATCGTGGCGGTGCGGTCGGGCAACCAGCTGGGCGTCTCGTTCCACCCGGAGCTCGACGATGACCTGCGCATCCACGAACTGCTCGTGAGCCTTATCTAGCGAACAGCGCAAACCCCCGGAATCGAGGTCCTGCGACTTCGATCCCGGGGGTTTGTTATGCGCTCGATTATGAACTAGGGGTGAGAAAGCCGGCTTCTGCTCGCGCAACCCCTGGGGCGAAGCCTTGCGGCATCTTCATTCTGGGGACTTCGTCATGCGCTAGCTCGCGCGACGCGGACCCGGATTGTCTTCTGCTTGCATTTTTCCTGCTCAGACGCTAGAACTCGCCGTAAAAGGAGTAGTTGCCGCGTTCGTTTTTCTTCGTGTGATACAGCGCATCGTCCGCGTCCTTGTAGATGCTGTCGCCGGGATTGGGGCGGTCGGCGAACGCGATACCCGCGCTCAGCGATACCTGCGGCATGCCATCGATGGGCTTCGATAGCTCCGTATTCACGAAATCGATCTTCTCCTGGATGATGTGTCGCAGGTCGCTGGTCACATCCGTCATGACGATGGCGAACTCGTCGCCGCCGATTCGGCACACGAAGTCGGTGCTGCGGAAGGCCACCTGCAGCAGGCTGGATACGCGCTTGAGCAGCTGGTCCCCCACGGCGTGGCCGAAGGTGTCGTTGACGGATTTGAACTGGTCGACGTCGGCCAAGATGAGCGCGAAGTCGTGCTTGCCGTCATCGTGGAGCTTCAGGGCCTTGTCGAACGATCCTCGATTGAGCAGATCGGTCAGCGGGTCGTGCTCGGCCTGATGTTTGACGACCATGTGCGTGGCCTCGTTTTCCGTGAACACGCGGTTATACGTTTCCGCCAACACTTGCAGCTCGCCGGCGCCCTGCACGGGGAATAGCTGGTTTGCCTTGATGCTGTCGCCGAAGCTTAGCAGGGGTTTCACGACGGCGCGACGGACGAGCGCGCAGAAGACCAACGTCAGGGCGATGTAGATCGCCACGCATGCCCTGATCGTGCCATAAATGCCATCGAATATGGAAGTGGCGCGGTCTTGGCTGCCTATTGTGGTGTCGGTTACTTTGGCGATGCAGTCGGCGGTGTGGCTGTTGATGGAATCCTTCGCTTCCTGGTATTTGGAATCGGAAACAAGGTTTTGCGCCTTATAAATCATGCTGTCGTGCGATGTACGCGAATCCTCGTCGCTGATCTGGCACGATGCGATTTCCGGCCACGGGGAGGGGTCGATGTCGTTTGCCTCGCAGATCAGGCGCATGGCGTAGAACTCGGTGTTCATCAGCTCGTTCGACTCGTCCATCGCGGTGTGCAGCGATTCGTATGCATCGGTTCCCTCGAACCGGCTTTTGAGGTCCGCAAACGCCTCGTCGAACTCCTCGTTGCTGTTTGCCATGGAGAAGTAGCTGTCGATGTACTCCGGTTTGGCGGTCATGGTGACTAGGCGAACCTGCTCGGTCAGGTGATCAGACTTGTCCCACATTTGCTGGATGTCGTTTTCGCAGGAGATGTACGCTTCGGTGGCCTGCTGCAATACATCGAGTTGCGCTCGTCCTTGCCAAAACAGGATGGCGCACGCAACGCCAAGCGCAATCGTTATGGCGATGTTCGCGAAGCTGACGGTCTGGACGTGGACCCTTCTCATGGCTTTTGCCCCCTCCTGCCGCCTAGACGGCGTTTTCACAGCAGGTAATTATAGAGCTTATCGTCTGCCATCGGTTAGCGTGGGCAAGGGGGTAACGAAAAATTGTATGCGCACTTTGAAAGCCGAACGCGTCCAGAAAAGAGAAAAGGCATGGCGCGCGCCGTCGGTGTGATTCGGGTGCTGCATGAGCGCACTTCCGCCCTCCCCTGTTCACGCGCTCCCCGCTGTTGAATCGGGGTGGTTTTGGGTGAAAAAGGGAAGGGACTCGAATACGAGCCCCTTCAACGCGTGCGGAGATGTGAAACCGCCCTACTTCTCGTGGTATTGCGGAATCTCGGTCCTGTCGACTTCCTCCAGGTTGTGGTCGTACACGTAGTGCTTCGTTTCGCGGGCGATGATGGCGGACAGGCCCAGGACCGCGATGCAGTTCGGGATGGCCATGAGCGCGTTCATCACGTCGGCCACATTCCATACCACGGAGCTGAGGTTGGAGACCGCGGCGCTGCCGGCGGCATCGCCGACCATCATGCAGCCCCAGAACACGAACAGCAGGAATACGATGTAGTAGGGGATGACGGCCTTCTTGCCCAACAGGTAGCTGATGGCGCGGTTGCCGTACTGGCTCCAGCCCAGGATGGTGGAGTACGCGAAGGTGACCAGGCCGACCAGCAGCACCAAGGGGCCGAACACGGGGATCTTCTCGAACGCGGCGGTCGCAAGGCCGGCGCCGGAGGAGATGGTGCCGTTGGCGATGGCCGTGGAGAGCTCGGGGTTCGCCAGCAGCGTGGTCATGAGCATCAGGCCCGTGATGGCGCACACCACGACGGTGTCCCAGAACGTGCCGGTCATGGAAACCAGCGCCTGACGTGCGGGGTTCTTCGTGGTGGCGGAGGAGGCGACCAGCGGAGCGGAGCCCAGGCCGGACTCGTTGGAGAAGATGCCGCGCTTGAAGCCGAACTGCAGGGCCAGGGTGATGGTCGAGCCCACCGCGCCGCCGGCGGCGCCTGCGGGGGTGAAGGCGCCCACGATGATCTGGCGGATCGCCTCGCCCAGGAACTGGCCGTTCATGCCGATGATGATCAGGCAGCACACTACGTAGAAAACGGCCATGACGGGGACCAGCTTCTCGCACACCTTGGAGATGGACTTGATGCCGCCTAGGATGACGATGGCCACGAGCACCACCACCACGGCGCCCACCAGCCACTGCGGGATAGCCTTGCCGTCGATGAGCGAGGTGTTGTACAGCGCATCTGCCAGGGAGTTCGACTGCGTGGAGGCGCCGATGCCGAAGGCCGCCAGCGAAGCGAACAGGGCGAACAGGATGGCCAGGATGCGGCCGGCCTTCTTGTTCTTGAAGCCGCGCTCAAGGGCGTACATGGCGCCGCCGAGCATCTTGCCGGAGTGATCCTTCACGCGGTACTTCACGCCGATGAACACCTCGGAGTACTTCGTGGCGATGCCCAGGATACCGGTGATCCACATCCAGAAGATGGCGCCCGGGCCGCCGAACAGCAGGCCCGTGCCCACGCCGACGATGTTGCCCGTGCCGATGGTGGCGGCAAGAGCCGTGGTCAGCGCGCCGAACTGGGTGATATCGCCGTCGGCGTTGGAGGGGTCGTCCTTGGTCACGGACAGCTTGATGCCGGTGCCGATCTTGCGCTGGATGAAACCGGTGCGGATGGTCATGAAGATGTGCGTGCCCAGCAGCAGCAAGATCATGATGGGGCCCCACACGAAGCCATCGACGGCGTCGATGACGTCAAGCGGGCTGGTAGCGGTGGCGATTCCCTCCGCAAGTCCGGTGAACGGCGTGATGAAGAATGATGTAAGGAAATCCTCCATGGCCTTTCCCTTTCTCGTTGGGGAGAGCGCATGCGTCCGGGAGAGCCGAAGGGAGAGGAGTCTCCCTAACGCATACCCTTTCCTCGTGTACACGACAGGGGAAACGCTACCGAAGGCAGTTTGCAGAATTGTTTCAAATGCAATAAGGCTCGTGTTACGGCGTTAATTGCGCGTTACGCGGCAGGGAAGGGAAGGGCGCGAGGGGCTTCGACGTCCATGGTGTTCGGCTGGATAGCTGGTTCGCGCCGTTCGCGGCTCTGAAGGGGTTCAAGGGCGTGATTGCCGAAGTCGAGGAAGGGGTTGAGGCCTAACCTTCGATACGGCTAGCATCTTCGTTGGCTTTGCTTGATCTCGATGGGAAGGGAATGAGATGGGAAAAACAGGTGTTTTCGGCAAACGCGCAGGTGTCGTCATCGCAGCTGCGGTGGCGATGTGCGTGCTGTGCGCTGGACTGGCGGGATGCGCCACGCAGAATTCCGGTAACGTAACAAGCGAGCAGGACGAGAACAGCGCCGTTGAAAAGGCGACCATTACAACGCGCACGGTCACATTCCCTGCCATATTCTTCCAAGATACGGCAGCTGAGGATGTGCAAGCAAGCCTTCAAAAGTGGGGCTGCACCGACATCGTTGCCAACGAGGACGGCTCTTACACCGCGACGATGCCCATAGACAAGTACAACGAGCTTGTGGACTCCTGGCATGATTCGACGGCGAAGCAGCTTGACGAGATGCCCAACAGCGAAACCTGGCCAACCATCACAGCCGTTGACTACGATGAGCAGTTCTCCAAAGTGACCATAACTACCAGCAACAGCCAGGTCGGACTCAGTGAAACTTTTGCCCCGTTGCAGGCGGGGCTGATCGCCTGCATGTACCAGCAGTTCGCGGGGCAGCCGGTCAGCTGCGTCGTGAGCATCGTCGACCAGAACGGTGCGGAACTTGCCAGCACGACCTATCCGGACGCGCTTGACCAAGATACGCGCGATTCGGTCACGGCAAATTAACGGACGCTAACGGTGGAGCAAATCAAAGCGATTCCGGCAACGGTCAAGATTGCCGTCGACGGTTGCAAGATCGCTGACGCGCCATAGGCGAATTGGGAAAGCGATAGAAGGATGACTAAATGCAGAGGCCGTGGATTAACTCCGCGGCCTCTGCGTTGTAGGTTTGGTTTAGCGTGTCAAGCAATAAAAAAGCCGCCCGATGGGCGGCTTGAACATTTGGTCGCGGGGGCAGGATTTGAACCTACGGCCTCCGGGTTATGAGCCCGGCGAGCTACCAGACTGCTCCACCCCGCAATATGTTACCCGCTTTTCTCGGAACCGAATGTTTCGGAAAAGCTGCGAGAAAGAACTATACGCGCCATTCCGCCGTGATGCAAGCAAATGATTTCCTGTCACAGAACCTTCACAAATGGACGGCACTTCAGGGCGATGTCTTGGCAACGCTAAAGGGGTCCCTATAGGCGAGGCTGCGGCGAAGATATGGGGACCTTATAGGTGATCCCGCGGCATCTCTGCAGGCGATTCGGCGGAGCCCTATGGGCGAGGCTGCGACAATGCCGCGAAGACCCTATGGGCAAACCCGCGCCAACCTTATGAGCAGCGCCTGCCCAGACGCCCTCTCTACCGTTCGGGGAAGATTAGCGCTCGCTGCCTTTGACACAAAACCGCCGCCTCCTTACAATGCACCACTGGTTCGCGCAAATTCTGCTAGCGCGATTATTCTGCTACGGGCTTTCCGCCCCTCATATCCGACGCATTCTGCTAGGCGTCGATTTCGCCGCGCTTTGACGCGACTTGCATTGTTTTCCGTTTCGAATGGCGTTTGGGCGTGTTCTGCCTTGTCGTCCCCGCAGGCCTGTGGGCCCGTGCGTGCGCATGCGCGACGGAGGATCGAATGCGAACGATTCATCTTCATATACAGAAAGGGACTTCCTTGGATTTCCTCAACAGCAAAAAGGGCTTGGCCCTGGTCGGCGTGCTGGTCGGCCTTGGAATGGCGCTTCTGGCCTTCTCCGGCAACCCCGCCAACATGGCCATGTGCGCCGCGTGCTTCATTCGCGATATGGCAGGTTCCATGAAACTGCAGACCACCGAGACGGTGCAGTACTTCCGCCCCGAGGTCGTCGGCCTGGTCGTCGGCTCGTTCCTGATCGCCCTGGCCACGCGCGAGTACCGCTCCACGGCGGGTTCTTCCCCCATGACCCGATTCGTCCTGGGTTTCATCATGATGATCGGCGCCCTCATCTTCTTGGGTTGCCCGTTGCGCATGGTTCTGCGCATGGCCGCCGGCGACCTGAACGCCTGGGTCGGCCTCATCGGCTTCGTCCTGGGCGTTGCCACGGGCACGTTCTTCCTGAAGAAGGGCTACTCCCTGGGCCGCGAGCATGACACGAACAAGACGGCCGGCGCCGTCCTGCCCGCGCTGCTGATCATCGGCCTGTGCATCAGCGTCTTCGCCGGCGTGTTCGCCGTCAGCCAGGCCGGCCCGGGCTCCAAGCACGCTCCCGTGCTCATCGCCCTGGTGACCGCCCTTGTGATCGGCGCCCTGGCGCAGAAGGTCCGCATCTGCTTCGCCGGCTCCGTCCGCAACATCTTCCTCATGCGCGACTTCGACCTGATGCTCCCCATCGCCGGCCTGTTCGTGGTCATGGCGGTGTTCAACCTGGCCACGGGCGGTTTCAAGCTCAGCTTCGACGGCCAGCCCATCGCCCACTCCCAGCACCTGTGGAACATCCTCGGCCTGTACGCCGTGGGCTTCGGCGCCACGCTGGCCGGCGGCTGCCCGCTGCGCCAGATGACGCTGGCCGGCCAGGGCTCCTGCGACGCCGCCGTCACCTTCGTCGGCATGCTCATCGGCGCCGCCTTCGCCCACAACTTCGGCCTGGCGGGCGTTGCCGCCTCCGCTGCAACCGCCGAGAAGGCCGCCGTCCTGGGCGGCCCGAGTGCTGCGGGCCAGATCGTGCTCGTGTGCTGCATCGCGGTGTTGTTCGTCATCGCCATCGTGAACGTGCGCAAGCAGAAGAACGCCGCGTAGCAGTATAAGCTGCAAGCGTATTTCCCCAGTTCATTTACCGAAAGGACTTCACATGATCGAAGTTGACGCCCGTGGGCTCTCCTGCCCCGAACCGGTCATCCTGACCATGAATGCCATGAAGAAGGGCGGCTCCGAGCCCATCAAGGTGACGGTGAGCAACACCGTGGCGCGCGATAACATCTGCTCGCTGGCGAAGAAGCGCAAGCGCACGGCGACGGCGCAGCGCGTCGGCGATGATTTCGTGATCGAGATCGCCTAACCCATGGCGCGGCGGAAGGTGAAGACGGTGGTGGCGTCGTTCCATACCACCACTGACGCGCTCGCCTTCAAGCAGGCGGCCGTAAGCGAAGGGCTTCGCGGCCGTCTTGCGCCCATCCCACGGCAGCTTTCCGCGGGGTGCGGCATGGCATGGCTCGAACCCGAGGTCGAGGCGGAGCTGCTGGACTCGCTGGCGCAACGCAGCGGCATCGAGCTCGAGCAGGCCGTCGTGCTCGAGCTGTAAGCCTCACGTGCCTATATAACGCGTCGAAAGGGCGTGTCTTCGTGCATGCGGGGCACGTCCTTTTTTGCGTTCGCGGCTTTTGCGTCGGATGCCGGGTTCGCCTTGGGCGGCTATCGCTTTCCGGGCGCTGTTTCGCGCCGCTCGGCCTTCGGGGTGGACGCAGGCTTCCCGATGGGGGAGCGGTGGCCGTGATGCACTCTCCCTTCACCGCTTTCGCCCAGCCGTCGAGCTTGCCCCGCCGTGGCGCTGCCCGCCGTGGCGTGCCTGCGGCGGTTGGCGTACAATCGCTCGAAACGGCGGCAAGCCGTGTTCGTTACCATGAAGAAGGGGGCATCATGCAGATCATCACCGATCAGGTTTACGAATTCTCCAAGGACAACAAGCCTTGCGCCACGGCCAAGCCCGGCGAGGTGCTGCAGTTCAACACGCAGGATTGCTTCAGCAACCGCATTCCCGATGAGAACATCACCATGGCCGACCTTGATTACACGTACGGTTTCGCCAATCCCGCCGCGGGCCCCGTCTACATCGAGGGCGCCGAGCCCGGCGACGTGCTCGTGGTCGACATCTACGAGGTGAAGGTGGCCGATGAGGGCACCATCGCCACCGACGATCACTGCGGCCCGCTGTTCGAGACCACCGGCTATCGCACCAAGAAGATTCCCATCAAGGACGGCATGGCCACGTTCAACCAGGTCAGCTTCCCGATCAACCCCATGATCGGCGTCATCGGCACCGCGCCGTCCGGCCCCGACGTCATCGACGGCTTCGTGGGCAGCCACGGCGGCAACATGGACAACAAGAAGATCACCAAGGGCACGCGCCTGTACTTCCCCGTGCGTGTTCCCGGTGCGCTTCTGCAGATGGGCGACGTGCACGCCACCATGGGCGACGCCGAGCTGTGCGGCACCGGCATCGAGATTCCCGCCGAGATCACCGTTCGCGTGCAGCTGGTGAAGGATTTCGAGCTGAACTGGCCGGTGCTCGAGACCTTCGGCCCCGACGGCAAGTGGTACGTGAACTGCAGCGGCACCCACTACGAGCAGGCGCTCATGAACGGCTCGAAGGAGCTGCAGCGTCTGCTGATGCGCGTTACCGGTTGGGACGCCGTGGAAACCTACATGTATATGTCCGTCCAAAGCGACGTCGAGGTGAGCCAGGGCTGCGAGCCGTGCGAGGTCGACGTGTCGCTGCGCATCGGGACGCCGAAGCTGTCGGAGTTCCCCGTTCTGATCCCTCAGCCGTAAATCCCTCAGCCGTAGGCGCCGGCTGGTCTGATCGCGGGTTGCGGCGATCGTTTACGGCGCCGGGGCGCTTCCGGTCAAGTGACAAGGCCTGGCCGGATCGCGCCGCGCAACGAACGAAACATTATGCGTTCGCGCAACCGTTTATCGCCATAAACCTGCCGTTCGCCTTAGTTAGCAGAGGCTAAAATACACGGCTGTTCCGGTGCCGTCGATTTCGATATCTTATGCAAAATGCCCGGTTTCCCCAGGGAATCGGGCATTTTTCGTGTCTCGTGAGCGCATAGGGCCGCCTTTCAACCCCAAAATCACGCACGGCATCGCTAGGAATTGCCATATTCCCCTTACTCCTGCGCTTTAACGTGCTAAAGTACGGGCTATTGCGTAGAGCCGGGAATCGCGCTTCTGGCCCTGCGCAATGCTTGTTTTCCCCGCAAGAAAGAGAGGAAAGGGAAATGGCAGAGCAAAAAGCTCCGGCGAAGGGTAACGCCGGGGACAACATCGAGCAGTTCGGCTATAAGCAGGAGCTGCGCCGCGGGATGAGCCTTTGGGACGTGGTGATGTACGGCGTCCTGTTCATGGTTATCATCGCCCCGCAATCCATCTTCGGTTCCATTCAGCTGAACAGCCACGGCATGACGCCGCTGGTCTACATCATCGGCTTCGTGGCCATCATGTTCACCGCCATGAGCTACATGCGCATGTCCGGCCGCTTCCCGATCGCCGGCTCCGTGTACTCTTACGTGCAGCGCGGCATCAACCCGCACGTGGGCTTCATCGCCGGCTGGCTGATCCTGCTGGACTACATCCTGGTTCCGTCTCTGCTCATCGTCATGGTCATGAACTGGGGCACCGCTCTGATCCCCAACAGCCCGGCATGGCTGTGGGCTGTGGTCTTCATCGCCTTCAACACGTTCGTGAACATCCGCGGCATCCAGATGAGCCGCGGCGTTGACTGGGTCATCTTCGTCATCGAGGTCCTGGCCGTCATCGCGTTCATCGCGCTCGGCTGCAACTTCATCATGGGCGGCGGCGGCGCCGGTGCCTTCGTGCTCGACCCGATCTATCAGGAAGGCCAGGTCGACGCCCACTTCATCGCTGCCGGCATCTCGCTGGCCGCGCTTTCCTTCCTGGGCTTCGACGGTATGTCCACCCTGGCTGAGGAAACCCACGAGCCCGAGAAGAACATCGGTCGCGGCATCCTGATCGCCCTGTGCGCCATCATCGTCGTGTTCGTCGCTCAGACCTACATCGCCGCCATCGTGCAGCCCGACTGGGCCAACACCGACCCCGACATGGGCTTCTTCGATTCCGTCATGCTGGTGGGCGGCCCGGTCTTCTACAAGATCATGCTGGTCATCAACATCATCGCCATCGGCATCGCCAACATCATGAACGCCCAGATGGCCTCCTCGCGCCTGCTGTTCTCCATGGGCCGCGACGGCGTTATCCCGAAGGTATTCGGTAAGGTCCACCCGAAGTATCAGACCCCCTGGTTCTCCGCCGTGTTCCTGGGCGTGGTCACCCTGTGCTTGTCCATCCCCATGGGCGACAAGATGACCCAGCTCGCCGGCCTGGTGAACTTCGGCGCCCTGGCCTCGTTCATCCTGCTGAACTTCGCCGTGTTCCTGTTCTTCTTCATCCGCGAGAAGAAGCGCAACACCTTCGGCGACATCGTGAAGTACCTGATCTGCCCCTGGATCGGCATCGGCATCCTGGTGTACGTGTTCACCGGCTTCGAGACGATGACCTACATCGTCGGCGTCGTGTGGCTGATCATCGGCCTGATCGTCGGCGCCGTGAAGTCCAAGGGCTTCAAGGAGGTCCCCGAGGCGTTCAAGCACCTCGAGGTGTAGCCGGCGCCTTTCGCATGCGCACCGGGCGGCTCGCCCGCTGAGCGCTTGCGAAACGTTACAACATGGCAACGCCGTTTGCGTGAGCGGCGTTTGCGGAAGCCCTGCGGCGAATGCCGCGGGGCTTCTTGCTATACTGGGGATAAAGCCTGATGAGGAAGGGGACGCAGCCCTTGCGCGTTGAGCTGCTTCGGCAGCTCGCGGAACACGCGCGACACGCGGGGATGCGGATGCGAGGTTGCCGGGGGCGTGCGGCCGTCGGCGTCGCGTTCGGTGCTCGTCGCAACGCGCTGTGCCGCCTTGCCTTGCCAGGTTCAACCGGTGAAAGAAGGGGGTTGCAATGCTCTACGATGCCGTTATGGTTCCGTTCGATGGGTCCGATTCCGCCTGCGCGGCGCTTGACGAGGCCGTGCGCTTCGCGAAGGAGGACGCCGGGCTTGCACTGCACGTCGTCCAGATCGTCGACCTGGAGCGAACCGCCGTGGCAAAGCTCGAGGCTCGTGGTGTGGATTTGACCGAAAGCGTCGTCCCCATGGGCATGCAAGAAGCCATGGAGGAGGCATCCGAGCGCCTGCATGCGCAGGTCGACGGGGTGATCCGCCCGCTCATGAACGAGAAGCGCGTCTGCCTGCTGCCCGAGGTGCATCCGGGCGACCAAATCGTGAAGTACGCGCAGGGGAACGGCTGCGGGCTCATCATCATGGGCAGCCGCGGTTTGGGCGCTCTGCGCGGCATGCTGGGCAGCGTGAGCAGCTACGTGCTGCGTGAGGCCCAGGTCCCCGTGCTGGTGGTGAAAGCCCCCGAGGACGAGGAGTAGCCGGCGAAGCTGTGCGCCGAGACGGCTCTCGGGCGTGATGGTCTCGGCTCTAGGGAGCGCCCTCTGCGGCCCTCGGGTGTGACGGCAGCAGCGGCAGGGTGCGCGCCCATGCGGCTCTCGAGGGCCGCAACGCTAAAATGCAAGCCTGTGGAGAAACGGCGAATGCCCGCTCGTTCGCCCGAAAAGTTGCATTTGCCCCTTGCGAAACGACAGGCTCTTCGGTATAGTTCATATTCGCGCTTCGCAAGAAGCCGTGTGCCAACGTGGCTCAGCTGGTAGAGCAGCGCTCTCGTAAAGCGCAGGTCACCGGTTCGAATCCGGTCGTTGGCTCCACGAATGTACGCGGGCTGGGCAGAAATGTCCGGCCCGCTTTCTTTTTCTCGAAATCACTCCCAAATAAAAAGCGCGGCGCCGGTCCCATGCGATTTCTTCGCACAGGGCCGGCACCGCGCTTTTGCGTTCGCTTGCAGGTCGGGGCACTTCGGCGCTCGCTCACGTTCGCCTCCAGCCTGACGGCCTTCGCGTTCGCCAGCGGGCTTAGGTGCTTTCGCGCCCGCCCGCATCGGCAATCCGCCGCTACTTGGCTCCCAACTTGTCGCACATGAAGGCGTTCGCGGCCTCCTCTGGCGCGTCGTCAAGCGGGGCTAGCTCGATCAGGGGCTGCCCGGTCCGCTTGGCGTTGCGCTCAAGCGCGCGGGCCAGTAGCCAGTCCGCGATCTGCGGGTTCTTCGCCAGGAGCGGGCCGTGCAGGTACGTGCCCAGCACGTTCTTGTAGCGCACGCCGTCCTGCTTGGTCTCCTCGTTGTTGCCCAGGCCCGTGTTGGAGACCACGGTGCCGAAAGGCTCAACGCCCTCGTCAAGGTACGTGCGGCCTGCGTGGTTCTCGTAGCCCACCACGGGCTCGTCGGCCAAGGGGCTGCGCAGCGCGATGTTGTTCACCAGTCGATCGCCCGAGGTGCCGGGGCGCCCCGTGGTCATGCCCACCAGGCCCAGGCCGGGCACCTTCTCGCCGTCCACCAGCCACTCGCGGCCCAGCATCTGGTAGCTGCCGCAAATGGCCAGCAACGGGCCCATGTCCTGCACGTATGCGTCAAGCTGGTCGCGCATGGCCACGATGTCGGCGCTGGCCAGCTTCTGCTCGCGGTCGGGGCTGCCGCCCATCATGATCAGGTCGACGCCGGTAAGGTCGATGGCGTCGCCGTGGTTCACGCGGCGGACCTCGGCGGGGATGCCGCGCCACGCCAGGCGCTGCTGCAGCACGCGCACGTTGCCGCCGTCGCCGTACAGGTTCAGCAGGTCGGGGAACAGATGCGCGATGACTACGGGGCGCTGGTCGCTTGCCGCCCCCTCGCCGGCGGGCGCGCCATCGGAGCCTTGGGTCCCGAAGTCGCGCGGCGCGGGCGCTTCTCCCGCGGCGGGCTCCACTTCGCCGCCTGCGGCCACGGCAGCGTCCAGCGCGGCCTTGCAACCCGGCAGCGACGTGTAGTTCGCGATGATGTACGCGCTCACCTCGCGCGGTTGCTGCGCGATGCGATGAAGCAGGTCATCGGCGTTTTCGACGGTTTGGGCATCGATGCCGGCGTACTTCAGGCGCACGGCCATGTCGCGCCCGCGGATGCCGCCGGCGTACGCCGTCAGCGGGCCCGCCTGCGCCAGCTCCTCGAAGTCGATGTCCCACAGCCACGACACGTCGCGCCCGTCGGCCTCTTTGTCGTTGATGAAGAAGGCCACCACCTTCGGTGCCTGGTCCTGCGCCACGATCTTGAGGTTCTGGTTGAAGCCGGTGGGGTTCTTCGCCAGGTTCAGCAGGACGCGACGGCCGGCAAGGTCGTAGGTCTGCAGGCGCCCGTTTTGCGGGTCGAACGCGTCGACGGCCTTCTGCAGCGCCTCGTTCGTGCATCCCAGCAGGCTTGCGGCAACGCTCACCGCGGCCAGGTTGTACACCATATAGGCGCCGCTGAAGCGGGCCGTCACCGAGAACGCTCCTTCGCGCCCGGCATCGCCGGCGCCGGGCTTGGCAAGCGAGAACGCCAGCCCGTCGACGCCCAGCTGCACGTTTTCGGCGGCGAAGTCGAGCGCAGGGCGCGCGAAGCCGCAGTTCGGGCAGCGCCATTCGCCCAGCTGGCCGTATTGGCGCCAGTCGTACTCGAACATGGTGGAGCAGCGCTGGCACATCGTGGCGTCGGAAACGGTGTTCTGCGCCAAGCCCATGCTCTCGGCCACGCCGAAGGCGATCGACCGCGTGCCCTCGCGGCCCGGCAGCTGCCCGGCACGGTCGGCGATGGACGCGCACAGCGGATCGTCGGCGTTGTATACCAGCACGGTTTCAGGCGAGCTGCCCAGCGCCTTGACGATGCTGTCCTGGATGCGATCGATCTCGCCGCAGCGATCAAGCTGGTCGCGGAACAGGTTCAGCAGCACCACATAGTTCGCGCGCAGCTGCGGCAGGATCTTCGCCAGCCACAGCTCGTCGCACTCGAACACGCCCCAGTCGGCCTTGCCGGCATGCAGCAGCGCCGTGGACACGCCCGAATCCAGGTTCGCGCCCGTGCGGTTGCAGACGACCCGCTGGCCCGACGTCTCAAGCACATCGGCAAGCAGGTTGGAAACGGTGGTCTTGCCGTTGGTTCCCACCGCGCACACGCTTCCGCGCTCAAGCTTGCCGCGCAGGTGCGCGATAAGCTGCGGGTCCACGTACAGTGCCATTTTGCCCGGGAAGTTCGCGGCGGGGCGGTGGAACACGTTTTTCAGGCCCCAAGTGGAGACGCCGCTGACGGCGCGGGCGGCGATGAATCTCAATCCCATGGTTTCCTCGCTTATCTTCGGAAATGCATGCGCCCAGTATATCCCGCGCTCAGGCAGCCGCCGCGCGTCGCTGCCTTTCAACGTTAAAACACGAGAAACTTTCCCTACGGCTCGGCATGGGGAAATGGGGTTTTGCTATAGTGGATTTTTGCGCGATTGCATAAGGATTTCGCGCGCTTTGGAGAAAGAAGGACCCGTGGAAAACAACGAAACCAAGGCGGTGGGATATGGATACTAGCCAAATCATATCCGTCGCCATCTTCGTGGTGGCTATGATCGCCATCATGACCGAGAAGGTGCATCGCGCCCTCGTCGCTATCACCGGCGCCATGCTGCTGCTCATCCTGCACATCATGCCGTTCGAAACGGCTATCGGGCACATCGATTTCAACACGCTCGGCGTGCTGTTCGGCATGATGCTGTTCGTGGCCGTGGTGAAGCAATCGGGCGTGTTCGAGTTCCTGGCTATCAAGTGCGCGCGCGTGGCGAAGGGCAACCCCTGGACCATCATGGTGCTGTTCGTGCTGCTCACGGCCGTGCTGTCCGCCTTCCTGGACAACGTCACCACCGTGCTGCTCATCGGCCCCATGACCATCACCGTGTGCCGCCTGCTCGACATCGACCCGGTGCCGTTCTTCATGACGCAGATCCTGGCGTCCAACATCGGCGGCACGGCAACGCTCATCGGCGACCCGCCCAACATCATGATCGGCTCGGCTGCGGGCTACACCTTCGCCGACTTCATCGCCTACGACGCCCCGGCGGTCATCATCATCCTGGCGGCCGTTATCGGTCTGTTCTACGTCATGTACGGCCGTAAGATCTCCGCGAACGAGGAGCATCGCAAGGCCATCATGGAGCTCGACGAGAACGACTACATCAAGGACCGCCGCCTGCTGCATATCAGCGTCGCCATGGTCGTCCTCGTGGTCGTCGGCTTCATGACCCACGGCGCGCTCGGCTTGGAGTCCTGCGTCATCGCCCTTGCCGCTGCCGGCCTGATCCTGCTCATCTCCGGCGAGAGCATCGAAGAGGCGCTGCACGGCGTCGAGTGGACCACGCTGTGCTTCTTCGCCGGCCTGTTCATCATCGTCGGCGCCATGTCCGAGACGGGCGTTATCGGCATGCTGGCCCAGGGCCTCATCGACGTCACGGGCGGCAACCTTATGATTACCATGCTCGCGGTGCTGTTCGGCTCGGCCGTCATCTCCAGCTTCTTGGACAACATCCCGTTCGTGGCAACCATGATCCCCATCATCCTGACGCTTGAGGCCGACGGCCTCGACGGCACGGCCCTGTGGTGGGCGCTGTCCCTGGGCGCATGCCTGGGCGGCAACGGCACGCTCATCGGCGCATCCGCCAACGTGGTGCTGTCCGACATCAGCAAGAAGTTCGGGCATGAGATCACGTTCATGCAGTTCTTCAAGCGTGGTTTCCCCATCATGCTGTTCACGGTGGCCATCGCGGCCATCTACATGGTCATCCGCTTCCCGGGTGGCTAACTGCTTCCGCCGGCCTGCCGGCCGGCGGAACTGCTCGACGCTGCGGAGCCCTGTGGCACCCGGCCTTCGCCTTCAGCTTCGGCGGCATGGCCCAAAGGCCTATGCCGCCTTGCTTCAGGCGAATTCCGGGCACCACAGGGCCCCTCGCTGACTTTGGCGGAGCCCCGGATTTCCCGCCCCGAAGGCCTGGAACGCGAAATGCGTTCCAGGCCTTTCTTTTCCCCTCGGGCAGGCCGCCGTTCCCCGCTTGTGCTCATATGGGCATTTCCCGCAAAGCGTGTGAGGTCGCTTGCATGGGGGACGGGGGCCGTCACAATGGCCGTATGGATAACAAACGCACAGGCTACGGGCGCGACCGTTACGGCGCGGGCCGGGCAAACACGAACCAACCATCCAACGGCAGGCGCGCAACCGCTGCAGATGTGCGCGCCCAAAACCGCTATGCGCGAAACAGCTATGGCGGCGAACGGCCCTCCGTCGATCAGGGCGAGCCGTCGGCGCGCCGCCTTTCGCGCGACGAGTACGCCAAAACCCACAAGCACAAAAAGCACGGCAAGCTGTTCTATGCCGGTATCGCGGCGCTGGCCGTGGTGGTCATCGCCGTCGGCGCGACGTTCGCGTACGTGCAGGTGCTTTCCGGCAACCTGCACGCGGGCCTGGGCAATGTGGGGAAGTACCTGGTCAAAACCGACATGACCAAAGAGCCGTTCTATATGCTGCTCATGGGCACCGACGGCTCCGAGGAGCGCGACGAATCCGGCGATTTCGGCGACAGCTACCGCACCGACAGCATCATGCTCGCGCGCATCGACCCTGTGAACAAGAAGGTCACGCTGGTATCGCTGCACCGCGATACCATGGTCGACATGGGCGAATACGGCGTGAACAAGCTCAATGCCGCGCACGTGTTCGGCGGCCCCGCGCTCTCGGTGCAGACGGTGTCGAAGCTGGCGGGCGTCGATATCTCGCATTACGCTGAGATCAACTTCGACGGCTTCCGGGACATCGTGGATGCTCTCGGCGGCATCGAGGTGGACGTTCCCATGACCATCGACGACGAGGATGCCGGCGGTCACCTGGACGCCGGTCCGCAAACGCTCAACGGCGACCAGGCCCTTATCCTGTGCCGCGCGCGCCACGCCTACGACGAGATCGGCCCGGGTGACGAATACCGTGCCGCCAACCAGCGCCTGGTCATGTCCGCCATCGCCAAGAAGCTGCTGTCGGCCGATGCGGCGTCCATGGCATCCACCGTGCAGGCGCTGTCGAAGTACGTCACCACCGACCTGGGCGTCACCGACATCATCGGGCTTGCGCAGGCCATGCAGGGCCTCGACCCGTCCACCGACATCTATTCCGCCATGGAGCCCACCACCTCCGAGTACATCGACGGCGTTTGGTACGAGGTGAACAACACCGCGGAGTGGAAGGCCATGATGAAGCGCGTCGATGCGGGCTTGCCGCCCACCGAGGGCGACGTCGTCGACAAGACTTCGGGCACCATCCTTGCCACCACCGGCGATGGCGGCGCCGCAAGCGGCGGCACGGCGGGCGAGGGCACGGGCGCGGTCAAGCGCGGCGGCAGCGTGGCCATCCGCAACGGCAACGGCCTTGCGGGAGCCGGCCTCGACGCCACCGAGCGCATCCAGGGCCTTGGCTACAGCGTGAACACCAGTAACGCCGACAACTTCGATTACCAGGACACCGTGGTGGTGTACAACGACTCCTCCGACAAAGAGGCGGCCGAGGCCATCGTGAAGGCCCTCGGCGTGGGCAAGGCGGTGCAGAACTCGAACACCTACCTGTTCGAGGAGGACTTCCTCATCGTCCTGGGAGCCGACTGGAAATAAGCGTCGCGTCCATTCTCGGATGCTGGCGAAACAACGAGGGCCGCTGCAATCGTGCAGCGGCCCTCGTTGTCTTCCCGACCCTCGCCGGTTTTCGTGCGATTCCCGCGCACTACCCGATCTGTATCGATCCTCGTGCAGTCCCAGGCGCGCTACCCGGTCACGGCGATGCTCCAGTCGCCCAGCAGCAGTCCCTTCGCCAATCCCAGCACGGCGATGTGCGCGGGGTAGTACGCGTAGAAGAACCATTTCATGGACCTGCCGCGCCCACCGTTGTACGCCCACAGCAGCGGGATCGTGGCGCTGCATCCCACCAGCGGATACAGCGCGAACGCCAGGTTCTGCAGCGTGGGAAGCTCCATCAGCTGCATAAGTGCCGGCAGCCCCCCGGTGGCAATGGGCAGCAATGCCGAGTACGCCACGCGCTGCCTGCGGTCCTTCACCACATGCAGCGTGAGCACCATGCAGGGTGCCAGGACGCCCCAATCGCAAAACGCCGTCAGGGCGGTCACCAGCGCGAACGTCAGCCAAAACAGCCCGCGCCGCCGCATATGGTCGTACGCGTACAGCAGGCACAGACACACGAACAGCGTGAACAGCACGTTCATCTCATGCGCCAGGAACAGCCCGTAGGGCACCTGCGCCACCAGGGCGAATATCAGCAGCCGCCGACCGTAGCGCCACACACTCGACGTATGGCGATACCCTTCCACCAGCAGAAACGCCATGATGGGAAACGTCAGGCCGCCAAGCGCGAACAGCGCGCACAAGATCCCGGGCGGCAGGTAGTCCCAATATATGTAGCAGGCGTGGTTACATGTCATGCCGGCGATGGCCAGCACTTTCAGGGGAAACGCGGTGAAGCCGCGTTGGGGACGCGGCTTTGCCGCGGCGGATGTTCCAGCTTGTTGTATCATGCGCACAGTATACCCTACGTGCCGGCTCGGCGTTTCGCCTCCGGCATGCATCCCCCGCGGGGCGCGCCCCGCGAAACCTACGCTTGCGGCCCGCCCGCAAAGGATAGGAGCAACCATGGCAGCAATCATCAATCCTCGCAAAGTGGCCATTGTCGGCTGCGGGTTCGTGGGCTCGGCCAGCGCCTTCGCCCTCATGCAGTCGGGCCTGTTCTCCGAGATGGTGCTCATCGACGTCGATCACGACCGCGCCGAGGGCGAGGCCCTCGACATCGCGCACGGCATGGCGTTCGGCAGCCCCATGAACATCTACGCGGGCGACTACTCCGACATCGATGACGCGGCCATCACCGTCATCACGGCCGGGGCGAACCAGGCGCCCGGCGAGACGCGCCTCGACCTGGTGAACAAGAACGTCGCCATCTTCAAATCCATCATCCCGCAGATCGCCGAGCGCGATTACCAGGGCATTCTGCTGGTGGTTTCGAACCCCGTGGACATCCTGACCTACGTTGCCCTCAAGCTCTCCGGCATGCCCGCTAACCGCGTGCTCGGCAGCGGCACCACGCTCGACACCGCGCGCTTCAAGTACGCCCTGGGCGAGCACCTGGGCGTCGACCCGCGCAACGTGCACGCCCGCATCATCGGCGAGCACGGCGACAGCGAGATCGCCGCATGGAGCTTGGCGAACATCTCCGGCATCCCGCTCAACGACTTCTGCGAGCTGCGCGGCCATACCGACCACCAGCGCAACATGGACCGCATCGCCGAGGAAGTGAAGAACGCGGCCTACGAGATCATCAAGAAGAAGCGCGCCACCTACTACGGCATCGCCATGACGGTCAAGCGCATCTGCGAGGCCATCACCCGAGATGAGAAGCCTATTCTCCCCGTGTCCAACTACATCGACGGCGAATACGGCCTGCACGACATCGTGCTGTCCATGCCCGCGGTCGTCGGCGCCAGCGGCATCGAGTACCAGGTGCCCATCAAGATCAACGAGACGGAAACCGAGCAACTCAAGGCCTCTGCCGCCACGCTGCGATCGGTCATCGACAAGCTGGACCTGTAGCGCCCCGAGCCCGTTCGGCGCCGTCTGCGACCCCGCCCGCCGATCGCCGGCGGGCGGGGTCGTTCCGTCTGGGGCCTGCGGCGCCGACAATCCGCGGGCGGGGCTCGCGGCTTTGCGCCCCAGGCGTCCTTCGCGGCGCACGCTTTCCGCATCCGCCCGACTCATCGTCGCCGGCGAGCCGGCGCTTCCTCGCGCCCGCGCCTGCCCGTCCCCCTCCAACCGCATAAAGCACGCGCTATCCGCCCTAAACGCTGACCATTCCGCTTCCCCGTTCACAACTCCATCACACGGAGACGCCTAAACGGGGTACCATCTGCCACGGTTTGCTAGAATGCTGAATACTTACGCAGAAAGAAGGTGCTCATGCTGTCTGGAGATATGGAAAAGCTCTACCCCTCCGCCAAAACCTTGGTGAAGGAATGCGTTGCCAGCCGCCTTCATGCGAAGGATGCAACGCTTTACGGCTTTTCCGACGAAGCGCAGGAATGCGCACAGAATTACATGGGGTGGACGGATCTCGCAACGAATCCGCCGTACCCGCTGCACGAGATTCAGGCATTCGCTGATTCCATCATCGCCCAGGGTTTGAAGTCCGTGGTGCTCATCGGCCAAGGCGGCTCCACCCAGGCGCCCATGACCATAACCAAGTATCACAAGCCGGACTCCTCCCTGGTGCGCTTCCGCACGCTCGATTCCGATTCCCCGGTTCGCGTGCGCGGCATCCTGTCGGAGATCGACCCTCGCACCACGCTGTTCATCGTGTCCTCCAAATCGGGCGGCACCATCGAGCCGCGCCTGGCGCTGCGCGCCGTGCGCGACGCGCTGGCCGACCAGATCTCGGATGGGGAAATGGTGCAGCATCTGGTGGCCATCACCGATCCCGGCTCCAAGCTCGAGCAGCAGGCTCGCGAGGAGGGCTGGGCCGCGGTGTTCTCCGGCGAGCCCACCGTGGGCGGCCGCTTCAGCGCCATGTCCGTGTTCGGTCTGCTGCCCGCCGCGCTCGTGGGCATCAACCTGCAGGAGTTCATGCAGCACGCCGTCGAGGCGGAGCGCGCCTGCAGCGAAGACGCCATCGACAACCCGGCCATCGGCCTGGCCGCTTTCCTGTACGACAACTACGTGCAGGGCCGCAACAAGTTCAGCTTCCTCACGCAGAAGCGCGGCCGCGTGCTCGGCCTGTGGATCGAGCAGCTGGTCGCCGAGAGCGTCGGCAAGAACGGCCAGGGCATCCTGCCCAACATCGAGATCGACACGCTGCTGCTCAAGAAGGACCCGGGCGACCGCAGCGTCATCATGTACCAAACGAAGAACGACCTGTGGGACGAGCGCCACAACTTCGAGATGAGCCTGTCCTATATCGACCCCACCATCCCGCGCGCGGCGTTCAAGATCGAGTCCGTGTACGAGTTGCCCGAGCATTTCATCATGTGGGAGTACGCCATCGCCATGTGCGGCTACCTCATGAAGGTCTGCCCGTTCGACCAGCCCGACGTGGCGTCGGCCAAGGCCGCGGTGCTCGACATCCTGCGCGACGGCCAGCCCGAGCCCGACTATGTGCAGGACTTCATCGATGAGGTGCACATGGGTCAGGTTGAGGTGCGCCAGGCCCCGTGCTTCAAGGACTGCTCCGACGTGCGCGCATCGCTGCGCGCGCTGCTCGCCAGCATCCAACCCGGCGACTTCTTCGCGCTCAACGCCTTTCTCCCGTTCACGGGCGAAGGCCGCCGCGAGGCGCTCGAGACCATCCGCCACGGCGTGGCCGAGAAGCGCCGCGTGGTGTCGTGCCTTGAAGTCGGCCCGCGCTACCTGCACTCCACGGGCCAGCTGCAGAAGGGCGGCCCGAACTGCGGCGTGTTCCTCATCCTGTCGGCAGACGAGCTGAAGGACATCCCGCTGAAGGAAGAAGCCGAAAGCCTGGGCTCCTTGGCGAAGGCGCAGGCCTCGGGCGACCTGGTCACGCTCGCAAGCCGCGGTCGCCGCTGCGTGCATCTGCATCTGCCTGATAACTCGGGCGTCACCTTGCGCGCGCTTGCGGAAGTGGTGTGCGACATCTTGGAAGAGCTGCAGCAGGCATAAAGCCCCTCGGCTCAATGGCTGAAACCCAACGCGCGTCGGCAATCTCGCCGACGCGCGTTTTTTGGAATCGGCCGGCGGAAAAACGTAAACCTTAAATGAAAGGGCGTCGTATGATCGAAGCGCTCGACATACAGGTAAAAGGCATCGTGCAAGGGGTGGGCTTTCGCCCCTTCGTGTATCGTCTGGCGAAGAAATACCAGCTCAACGGCTGGGTGCTCAATGCTGTTGAAGGTGTGTTCATCCATGCCGAGGGCGAGGCGAACCTGCTGGACAAGTTCGTCACCGAGCTGCACATGAACCCCCCGTCCGCCGCAAAGGTCAAGGAGATCGACCTCAAGGAGGTGCCGCTGGAGGGGTTCGATTCGTTCGACATCCGCTTCTCCGACGACCATAACGCCCAGCAGACCACGCTGGTTTCTCCCGACCTCGCTACCTGCGACGATTGCCTGGACGAGCTGTTCGATCCCGCAGACCGCCGCTACCGTTATCCATTCATCAACTGCACGAACTGCGGCCCGCGCTTCACCATCATCGGGTCGCTGCCCTACGACCGTCCCGCAACGTCCATGAAGGATTTCCCCATGTGCCCGCGTTGCGCCGACGAATACGCCGATCCGCTCGACCGCCGCTTCCATGCGCAGCCCGACGCCTGCTGGGATTGCGGCCCGCACATCAGCTGGGTGAACCTTGCCCAAGGCCAGGAAGATCCGCAGTGGGGCAATACCCGCGAGGCGTCCGACGCCATCTTCGCGGAAGCGGTCAAGCTGCTGCTCGAGGGCGGCATCGTCGCGGTGAAGGGGCTCGGCGGCTTCCATCTGGTGTGCGACGCCTCGAACCCCGATGCGTTGGCGAAGCTGCGCCAACGCAAACGCCGTCAGGGCAAGGCGTTCGCCGTCATGGTTGCGGGCGCGGCCGACGCGCGTCGCGTGTGCCATGTCGACAAGGCGGAGCAGGGCGCGCTGGAATCCACTAAGCGCCCCATCGTGCTGCTGCGCAAGCGTGCCGAGGCGCAGTTCGCCGCCGGTCTGGCCGACAACCTTCCCGAGCTGGGCGTCATGCTGCCCTGTACGCCCGTCCAGCATCTGCTGCTCCACGATTTCGCGGAAGCCCTGCGTGCCCAGCAGGGTGATTCCGCGCTGCCCATGTTGGTCATGACCTCGGGAAACCTGCATAACGAGCCCATCGTCACCGACGACGATCAGGCGCTGTCCAAGTTCGCCGGCATCGCCGATGCCGTCCTGGGCAACAACCGTCGCATTCTGTCGCGCTACGACGACTCGGTGCTGCGCCTGGTGCGCGTAGGCGACGAGCAGGCCATCCAGTTCGTCCGCCGCGCCCGCGGCTTCGCCCCGCTGCCCATCGCGCTCGATTGCCCCGAGGCGCAGCCCAGGCAGGAAACCCTGCTGGCCACGGGCTCGGAGCAGAAGGCCACGTTCACCCTGGTGCGCGCCGCCGCGGCCGATGACCAGCGCCCCGACGCGTTCGTCTCGCAGCACATCGGCGACGTCGAGAACGCGGAAACCTATGACGCCTGGCTCGAGGCCGAAGAGCGTTATCGACAGCTGTTCCAGGAAACCCCGCGTCGTCTCGCCTGCGATGCGCATCCCGAGTACCTTGCAAGCAAATGGGCCCGCGAGCAGGCGCAACGCAACAACCTGCCCTTGACCGAGGTGCAGCATCACCATGCGCACATCGCCTCGGTGCTGGGGGAGAACGGGCTGTTCGGGCCCGTGTGCGGCATCGCGTTCGACGGTACGGGCTACGGCGCCGACGGTCGCGTGTGGGGTGGCGAGGTCCTGCTCGCCAACCAGCAGGCCTACGAGCGTTTCGCCAACTTCGCGTACGTGCCCATGCCCGGCGGCGCGGCGGCGGTGCGCAACCCGCTGCGCATGGCCTACGGCGTGCTGTACGAGTTCGACCTGCTGGAGCATCCCGGCGCCGCCGATGCGCTGCTGGCGCTGGGCGATCAGGCCGAGGTGTGCGACCAGATGATCGAGCGCGGCCTGAACACGCCCTACACCTCCTCGGTCGGGCGCCTGTTCGACGCGGCCAGCGCGCTGCTCGGAGTGTGCCGTCAGCCGTCCTACGACGGCCAGCCGGCCATCGAGCTCGAGGCCGCCATGGGCGCGGTCCCCGAGGGGCTGCCGGCCACCGACGCCTACCATATAGATGTCGTGAAGAATACGGCCACCGAAACCAGCACCGCGCTCGACACCTCGGTCCTGCTGTTCGACGCCGCGCCTGCGTTCAAGGCGCTCCTCGACGACATCGCCTCCGGCGTCCCCGTGGCAACCATCGCGCGCCGTTTCCACGATGCGTTCGTGAACGCCATCGTTATGGCTGCTCAGCTGGTGCAAAGCCTCTACGGCATCACCACGGTGGCGCTTTCGGGCGGCGTCTTCCTCAACCGCTACCTGCTCGAGCACGCCGTGCCGGCGCTGCAGGGCAACGGCTTTACCGTGGCGCTCAACCGCGACCTGCCGCCCAGCGACGGCTGCATCTCCTACGGACAGGCTGTGGTAGCATGGGCAGCAAGACAGACGGACGAGACGGCGGGGAAGTAGCAGCTCGAAAGGCGCGCAAGCGCCCGGTAGCGCATCCCGAAAACGTCTCATCAAGGAAGGAAGAAGGCAGCGAATGTGCCTAGCTATTCCCGCGAAGATCGCGCAGCTTGACGGCGACGGCATGGCCACGGTGGACATCCTCGGCGTCACGCGCAGCGTGTCCATCGACCTCACGCCGCAGGCGGGCGTCGGCGATTTCGTGCTCGTGCACGCCGGCTTCGCCATCGAGGTGGTCGATCCCGATTACGCGCAGGAGACCATCGACCTCATCAAGGAGTTCCCCGACCTGGCGGGCGACGAGCTGCCCGCCGCCACGGCCTAGGCAACGCCCATCCGGCCGATCGCTTGCAGCCCCGCGGCGCGCAGGCGGTCGGCTTTTCGCATTTCGCCCCTCGTACCAAGGAATCTCATCATGCAACCCCAGAACATACATCGTAGCCGCACGGTCGACGCCGGCACCATGCAAAACGAGCTGGCGGCGTTCAAGGACCCGAAGCTCGCCCGTGGCCTCATCGAGTCCATCGGCAAACTCGCTCCGGAAGGCGGTGCCACGCTCATGGAGGTGTGCGGCACGCACACCGTGGCCATCGCGCGCAACGGCATCCGCAACCTCATGCCCGAAAGCGTTCGCCTCTCGTCGGGCCCGGGCTGCCCCGTATGCGTCACGTCGAACCGCGATATCGACGCCGTCATCGCCCTCGCGCGCATCCCGAACGTGACCATAGCCACGTTCGGCGACATGACGCGCGTGCCTGGCAGCACGTCAAGCCTGCTCAAGGAGCAGACCGCAGGACACAGCGTGCAGATCTGCTATTCGCCGCTCGATGCGCTAGCCCTGGCGAAGGCGAATCCCGATCGCGAAATCGTGTTCGTGGGCGTGGGCTTCGAGACCACCACGCCGCTGGTGGCCATGGCCATCAAGCGCGCCGCGGCCATGGGCCTGAAGAACTTCAGCGTCTTCGCCGCGCACAAGAACATGCCCGGCGCCCTTGAAAGCCTGGTGAAGGACCCGGACCTCAAGCTCGACGCCCTTATCCTGCCAGGTCACGTGGGCACCATCACGGGCACCAAGCCCTTCGAGTTCCTCGCGAAGGAATACGGCATCCCCGGTGTGGTTACGGGCTTCGAACCCGTCGACGTGCTCCAGGGCATCGCCATGATCGTGCGCCAGCTTCACGAGGGCAGGGCGGAGATCGAGATCGCCTACGCGCGCGGCGTCATGCCGCAGGGCAACCCCGTGGCCTTGGCGGCCATCGACGAGGTGTTCGAAACCTGCACCGCCACCTGGCGAGGTCTGGGCGATATCCCCGGCAGCGGTTACCGTATCCGCAAGGAATTCGCGCAGTTCGACGCGCTGAAGCGCTTCCAGCCGGAAATCGAGCCCACCATCAACCCCAAGGGCTGCCGCTGCGGCGACGTACTACGCGCCCGCATGGAGCCCAGTGAGTGCCCGCTGTTCCGCAAGGTATGCACGCCGGAGAACCCGGTCGGGCCCTGCATGGTCAGCAGCGAGGGCAGCTGTGCCGCCTACTATAGGTACTATTAAAGCGAAACCAAGCATATCGCCACATCGGAGGGCGGCACAGCACGCAAGCTGCGCCGCCCTCTTCCTTTGCTAGGCGGCTAGCCAGCCCGTAGATACGCCCTATAACTGGACGCGAATCGCCCATATCACGAAACGGGAAGCATGAAAACGGTCAATAACGGCATGAATCCGTGCTTAAGCGAGTGCTCAAGCGGGATAGCCCGATATCAAGGGTCGAAAGCCGTTAAGTGCTTCAGGAACACCGTTCGCGGCCACTAGACGAGGATTGCTACGCAGATGCAATAACCGAAAACCGATAGACCAGGGTTATCGGATGCCGTATTTCCCATTGGTTGTGCAAATATGAGCACTCTGGCGAAACATAGACTTGACCATATTAATGCATGCAAATTCGATTCGTACCGATAATCATTCGTGCAAATCGGTTCAATCAAGGAAAATATCCAATAATCGGACGAAAAATGCATAAACGATTATTTCGACCGTGTTACAGATTTTTGTGCACCTGAACAATGAACTTGTGCAAAGTGCCTGAAAATACGTGTAAATGACCTATTGCAGGCGCACAACTCTGGTGTTATAACTATCTCGTCGGCAAAACCGGAACACGAAATGAAACGAACTTACAGGGTTGCCAAGTGATTTTTCCCTCATAGCGAATTTCAAATCAAAAGGCCGGTTGAGCCAAAGGGTACACAATAGGTAGTGTGCATCGTCGAAGGTGTAGGAAGCACCTTCAAAGAAAGGAGACAGTCATGGCGAAGATTGTCAACTCTTGGAACGACTGGGATCCGTTGAAGCGCGTCATCGTTGGCCGCTGCGATAACTCCATGATCCCGCCCGAGGAGCCCGCAACCTCTGAGAAGGTGCCGGTTGACTCCGAGATGCGCGGCATGTGGGGCCTGCGCCCGCTGCGCACCGTCGAGCGTGGCAACGAGTGCCTCGAGAACCTGGTCAAGGCCGTTGAGGAGCGCGGCGTCGTCGTCGACCGCCCGACCCCTCTGCAGTGGAACCAGGCCATCGGTACGCCGGACTTCCGCAACGATTCCATGATGACTTGCATGCCTCCGCGCGACATCCTGCTGACCGTCGGCAACGAGATCATGGCTTCCGCCAACTCCTTCCGCTGCCGCTACTTCGAGTACCTGGCCTACTGGCCGCTCATGAAGCAGTACTTCGATGAGGATCCCGAGTTCCTGTGGACCCAGGCTCCCCGTCCTCGTCTGACCGACGCTTCCTACAAGCACAACTACTACGACGAGAAGATCACCCTGGAAGAGCGCCTCGTCCGTACCGCCAACAAGGACTTCGTGACCACCGAAGTCGAGCCGATGTGGGACGCAGCTGACCTCATGCGCATGGGCAAGGATATCTTCATCCAGCACGGCCTGACCACCAACCGCACCGCCATGGAGTGGTTCCAGCGCTACTATCCCGAGTATCGCATCCATGCGATGAACTTCCCGGGCGACCCCTACCCGATCCACATCGACGCAACCTTCGTGCCGCTGCGTCCGGGCCTGATCATCAACAACCCGCATCGTCATCCTGCCGAGGGCCAGAAGGAGATCTTCGAGGCCAACGATTGGCAGATCGTCGACGCCGCTCAGCCTGCTCATGACGAGCCGCCTGCGCTGTGCTACAGCTCCGTGTGGCTGTCCATGAACTGCCTGGTTCTGGATCCCTCCACGGTCATCGTTGAGGCTTCCGAGGTCCACGAGCAGGAGCAGATGGACCAGCTCGGCATGAACGTTATCCCCGTTGACCTGCGCGACGCCTATCCGTTCGGTGGCGGCCTGCACTGCTCCACGGCTGACGTTTACCGCGAGGGCGAGTGCCTCGACTACTTCCCGAACCGCGTCAAGGACTGCACGCTCATCCACCCGGAGATGTGGGAGGACTAGGCTATCGGCCTAAATCAGAATCTACTTCGGTAGAGCTCTGAACATGTAATAGAAAGGGGGCCTGGCAAGACAAGTTCAGCCAGGCCCCCCTTTTTTAGTTCGCCTTCCAATCCAGTCAACAAGGGTTTTCGATTCGGCCGGGCAGGATCGAGCTTAGATAGGGGTATCGATACAAGCACGACCTAGTTTGGTCAGAACCGAAATTGGGTGAATTGGAGGCACCTGTACATGCTACTGGTTTTTTAAGGAGGAACCAATGGCAGACGAAATCAACACTGCGGGCCAGGGGGATGGCTCCCAGGATTATCAAATGAATCGCAAAATGGGCACTATCTTCATGCTCATTTCCGCAACGGGCATGGGCTTGGTGCCGCTGTTCAGCCGTTGGGCTACGCGTACCAACATGTTCGATGCAACTCAGGGCCTGAATGGCTCCGACTCCATCGGCGCAATCATGGCGCTCGGCCGCATGGCCATGGGCGTGGTCTTCTTCTTGATCCTGATGGTCGCCACTCATAAGGTTACCACCTTCAAGAAGCTCAAGCTCACTCCCGCGATCGCACTGGGCGGCCTGATGATCGGCATGTCCCTGGCATGCTACGTCACCTCTACGCTGATGACCACCGTTGCAAACGCCGTTATGTTCATTTACACCGGCCCGGTTATCTGCGTGCTGCTTGCTCGCATCTTCCGTAAAGAGCCCATGAGCCCGCTGCAGTGGGTGTGCCTCTGCGTCGTGTTCATTGGCATGCTGTTCGGCGAGAGCCTTCTCGGCTTCGGCGTGGGCGGCAATGTTTTCGGCCTTGACTTCAACATGGCTACTTCCACCCCGGAATTCCCGCAGAAGATCGTCGGCGACATGTTCGGCCTGCTGTCCGGCGTGTTCTATGGCGCATCCATGTTCTTCAACGGTTATCGTAAGGATGCTGACACGACCGCTCGTGGCGTGTACAACTTCATCTTTGCCGTTATCGGCGCGGGTGTCGTCGCTATCCTGATGAACGTCGTTGGCATGGCCACCGGCCAGACCAACTGGATCACCGAGATTCACTTCACTGGCTTCAACTGGATTGGTGCTGTTCTGCTGTGGATCGTTTGCGGTCCTATCGCACTGGGCTGCCTGCTGGTTGCTGGCCGCAACCTGCCGGCAATGGACTACAGCACCATCGCCTACTGGGAGGTTCCCGTTGCCCTGTTCGTCGGCCTGGTCGTGTTCGGCGAGCCGGTTACGCTCAACACTGCTATCGGCATCATCTTGATCGTTGGCGGCGGCGCATTCCCGACCGTCAAGGCTATGATCCAAGGTTCCAAGATGGAGAAGCAGCAACAAGTTGCTGAGAATCTGTCTGAACGTCTTGCCGAAGAGGCTGCCAAGGAGGAGGAGCGCTAGCATCCGCCAGCGCTAGACGTAGGTGCCTTTGAAAGGAGGCAGCGTCATGAAGGTTACGAATCGCTTAACCCATATCGCAACGAAGGTTAACTTTGAAGCAGCAATGACCGAGGACCAGCTGAAGGCTGCGTTCGAGGCAAAGGGCATCGCCGGGTTCCCTGCAATGCTCGACATCAAAGAGCGCACGGAGGAGCATGTCCAGTTCATCGCGCTTGATGACTTGCTGGCGTTTGCCAAGGCTTCCGGTGTTGCCGCCGTCACGTATGATGTCACGTATTTCCCGCACGCTGATCAGGGTGAAGTTGAGCGCCAGCTCAAGCAGCTCGGTCACGATCTGGAAATCAGCGCTGAAGTCATTAAGGACGTGTGCGCAACCGAGATTCAGGAGTACCTGGATCTTGATGCCAAGCGTGATGTGGCGGTTCCCGTCCATAGCATCGTCGAGTGCTATGTCAACGGTACGGCTTTCGCGTGGTATGGCCTGAACGACTATCCTCGCCTGAAGGGTGTTGTGCTCCAGAAGCTCGCCCGTGGCGGCCAGAAGGCAAAGCATGACTTCATCATGCGCGCCAGCCGTGCTCAGGTCGACCTGATGGACGAGGACGATATTCCCACGGACGTTGTTCTGCGGTAATAGCTAAATATGGTGGACTGTGCTTATATAAGGGAAGGTGCAGTCCACCATTTTTTATCGGTAGCGGAACGTAAGTCATGAGGGATAGCGTTTCGCCTGATGAGGGCCCCTATGAAACGGCGAACTCATAGGAGGGGAGCCCTCGAAGAGGAGATTGTGATGGGGATATTCAATACAATTGGATTGGGTTCGTGCTCGAGCGATCTGAAATGGTTCCAGGGTGATTTCCATGAAAGATAACGCTCGTTTCGACGCGGAAAAGAGCAAGACCGTACGTAAGGTGGCAACGGCGTCCTTTTTCTGCAACTTCATCGAATGGTTCGACTATGCCACGTATTCGTACTTCGCGGTTGTTATCGCGCAAGTGTTCTTTCCGAACGACGATCCTGCGTTAGCGTTGATTCAAACATTCGCAGTGTTCGCTCTGTCGTTCTTGCTTCGTCCTATCGGTGCCATTTTCTGGGGCAACATGGGCGACAAGAAGGGCCGCAAATGGTCGTTGACCGTTTCGGTCTTCATGATGGCCGGTGCCACGTTCTGCATCGGCTTGCTTCCCGGGTATGCTGCCTTGGGTATTTGTGCTCCGGCTTTGCTGCTTCTGCTCCGCATGATCCAGGGCTTTTCCGCCTCTGGCGAGTATGCGGGTGCGGCAACGTTTTTGGCCGAGTATGCGCCTACGGACAAGCGCGGTATGTATTGCTCTATCGTTCCCGCCTCTACGGCTATTGGTCTGCTGGTCGGCAGCGCTTTTGCGACTGTCATGTACACCATCATGCCGGAAGCTGCGGTGAATGAGTGGGGCTGGCGCATTCCGTTCGTCCTTGCCGGTCCTTTGGGCATCGGCGCGTATTTCGTGAACATCCAGCTCGAGGATTCTCCTACGTATCAGGCGATGCAGCGTGCGCTCAAAGACGCTGAGGCATCTGGCGCCGCCGGTGCTCCTGAGCGTCCTATTCACTGCCTGTTCACGAAGCATCTGCGTAAGCTCATCATCTCCATTGGCGCTGCAATGCTGAACGCCGTTGGCTTCTATGTGGTGCTTACCTACCTTCCGGTATACCTGGAAACGGCCGTCATGATGCCGAAGAACGAGGCGTCGTTGATCACCACCATCGCGTTGGTAACCTACGTCGCTTTCATTTTCGCGAGCGGGCATCTGTCCGACAAGTTCGGTCGCAAGAAGATGCTGATCACGGCATGTGTGTGTTTCATCGTCTTCACCATTCCGGCCTTCATCTTGATGAGCACTGCGAATTTCGTGACCGTCCTGGTGGTCGAGCTGATCATGTGCTTGATCCTCACCATCAACGACGGTACCCTTTCCAGCTACTTGAGCGAGACGTTCCCCACTCAGGTGCGTTACTCGGGCTTCGCCCTTAGCTTCAATATGGCTAACGCGCTCTTCGGTGGCACGGCATCGTTCATCTGCACGTCGCTGATCACGGCGACGGGCTCCACGCTTGCTCCTGCGTTCTATATGGTTGCGGTTTCCTGTGTTGCGCTGGTTGCCATGATCATGTCGCATGAGCACTCGAACAAGGATTTGTCCGAGATTTAGAGGTTTGATTAGTCGACTGCAGCCTCCTCCTACTGCAATCGCCTGGTCATAGCAGGCAAGTTGTTGAAGAATTTTTATTTGGGGATCGCGTTTTGCCGACGTGTTTACTTGAGACGATTCTTCATCGGGCTACGTTGCCGTACGGTAACAACTTGCCTGCAAATGGCTAACATTGATAAGCGCACGGTATCATCTTCTTATCCGCCAGTGCATAGGTGGGCCGGATTTGGTCCTGCCTAGAGGGTAAGGAGGTTGAAATGCGAAACAACATCGCTTCAAGGGGAGGCGATGAACTGCCGTGTGCTGCAGTCGGTTTCAGTCTCAAAGCCGCTGCACTGTTCTTAGGGGAAAATCATGAATGCTGACCAACCGAGACCGATTCAGAACGAAGCTGAACTTACCGAGGCCGAAAAGCATAAGACGCTGAAGAAGGTTGTGTTCTCATCGTTCCTGGGCAACTTCATCGAGTGGTTCGACTATGCCAGCTACTCCTACCTTGCCACCGTCATCGCTTTGGTGTTCTTCCCGGGCGAAGACAAAATGGTCTCAACCATGATGACGTTCGGCGTGTTCGCGCTGGCGTTCCTGGTCCGTCCTCTCGGTGCCATCTTCTGGGGCAACATGGGCGATAAGAAGGGCCGTAAGTGGGCTCTGTCCATCTCCATCCTCATGATGTCTGGCGCTACCTTCCTTATCGGCTGCTTGCCGGGCTACGCCGTCATCGGCGTTGGCGCTCCGCTGCTGCTCCTGCTTATGCGTATGGTGCAGAGCTTCTCTGCTTCCGGTGAATACGCTGGCGCTGCCACGTTCATCGCCGAGTATTCGCCGAAGAACCATCGCGGTTTCTACTGCTCCATGGTTCCTGCTTCCACGGCCGTCGGCCTGCTGGTGGGCTCCCTGTTCGCTACCTGGATGTTCAACACGTTCGGCGCTACGTCCGACTTCGTGGTGAACTGGGGCTGGCGTATCCCGTTCTGGCTTGCTGGTCCTCTTGGCTACATCACGCACTACATCCGCGAGCATCTGGAAGACTCCCCGGTGTACGCGAAGATGCAGGCTGAACTTGCCGAGAAGGGCATGAAGAGCGAAGACAAGCCGATCCGCACCCTGTTCAAGAAGCACTTCCGCGTGCTGGCCATCTCCTTCGGCGCATGCGTGCTGAACGCTGTGGGCTTCTACGCTGTTCTGACCTATCTGCCGAACTACCTTGAGGCTACGCTGAACTACGATCCGGGTCAGGCGTCTATCATCACCACCATCGTGCTGGTCGTCTACATCGGCTTCATCTTCCTTTCCGGCCGCATCTCCGACAAGTTCGGTCGCAAGAAGATGCTCATCACGGCTGCTGCGGGCTTCGTGGTCTTTACCATTCCCGCGTTCTGGCTGCTGAACACGCTGGACTTCTTCACCATCCTCGTGGTCGAGCTGGTCATGTGCCTCATGCTCACCATCAACGACGGTACGCTTTCCAGCTACCTGTGCGAGACGTTCCCGACCGACGTGCGTTACTCCGGCTTCGCCCTGAGCTTCAACCTGGCTAACGCTATCTTCGGCGGTTCCGCTTCCTACATCTCCTTCGCCCTGATCAACTTCACGGGCGACCCGATCGCTCCTGCGTACTACATGGTCTTCATCGCCGTTCTGGCCCTGGGCGCCATGATCGCGTCGCACGAGCACACCGGCAAGGACCTGTCCGAGGTGTAACGCGTACGTACATATCGGCAATCCTACGATTTGCCTGATGAATGCCGCTCGAGTGTCTGCACTCGGGCGGCATTTCATTTACAATGGAACCATTGGGTTTTTGCGTAAAGGAGACCGATGTGAGTGAGGCGAATCAAACCCCCAAATCGTTGAAGGCTCAGATCACGCGCACGTCGCTTGTGCTTGCCGCTGCGGCGCTTTTGCGCGAACAGGGCCCGAAGGCAGTGACGTATCGTAAGGTTGCGCAATGGGCGGGGGCCGCTTCGTCATCGGTCGGATATTATTTCGAATCCACCAACCAGCTTCTGTATGAAGCAGGTCGTTACAACATCCAGCTTTGGGCCGAGCGTGCCGAAAACGCCGCAGCCACTGCCGAATCCATGGACCAGGCTGACTGTCGCAAGCATCTGATCAACCTGCTCATCAGCGCTAGCCTGCCCGATGATTCCGTGAATCCCGCCGCTCATTACATGCAGTTGCTTGCAGCATCTGAGTCCGAGGACGTTACCGAGGCTTATCGTAACGGTCGCGTGCAGCTCGACCAGGCAGTCGGGCGGATTCTCAAGCATGCGGGCGTGAAGCTGCCTGCACATGTGGTGGGAATCGTCGTCGACGGAGCAGCCGTCGCGGCAATCTCCGAGGGCCGTGAGGTTAGGGAAGTTGCAGCCGAGCTTCTGGAGAGCATCGTAGCGGCGTACGAGGGCTAGGAAGGCGCTTGAAACACAAAAAAGGCTCGGACCATAAGGTCCGAGCCTTTCTGCATCTTGCGAAGGAGGGGGGATTTCGCTTAGATGCCGATCACGCCCATGCCGACGAGCACCAGGGCTGCGATGCCGAGTGCGGACACGGCGCCGATACCGATCTTTTCGCCCTTCGTCAGAGCGTAGCCGCGGTCCTTGCGAGCCTTAGCGTACACGAAGAAGCCGGGGATGTAGCCCACGCAGGTGAGCAGCAGGAACGACCAGCCGTTGTACAGCACGCCAACCACCTGGAAGGCCAGGGCGATCACACCGATGGCGATCTGAGCCGCGTTCTTGTCCTCCTTGGCGGAGAACTTGATCTGGTACAGCGCGATGAACGCCCAGGTGATCACAATGGAGACGGTGCACATGCTGAAGGCGAAATTGTAAGCGTCCTCGCTGAACATCAGCACGATCAGGAACACCTGGATGCAAGCACCGACCAACAGCAGGCTCATCTGCGGAGCGCCCTTGCTGTTCAGCTTGCCCCAAGACTCGGGGAGCAGGTGACGCTCGGCCATTTCAGAGGTGGTCTCAGCGGGCAGCATGGTGAAGGACAGCCAGGCGCCTGCAACGCCCACGATGATGGCGATGCTGATGAACGCGCCGCCCCAACCGGGAGCCATGGAATCGAACACGTAGAGCATTGCGGGGTAGTCGAGCTGAGCGATCTCGGTGTAGCTCATGTAGCCGTAGGGGAGCACGGAGCAGCCGATGTAGATGAGCAGCAGGCAGATCAGGCCGATAACCGTTGCCTTGCCGACCTCGTGCTTGTTGCGGGCACGGGAACTCATGACTGCGGCGCCCTCGATGCCGATGAACACCCACATCATGATGATCATGCAGTTCATGACCTGCTCGAACAGACCGCCCATGCTGGCAGCGTCAGCACCCATCTCGCCAGCGGCGACGGCGTTGTTGTACACGTTGCCCCAGAAGTCGGCGGTGAAGATGCCGGCGTTGAACATGAAGATGGCGAAGATCAGGAAGATGCCCAGGGAGGCGACCTTCGCCACCATGACGATAGCGTTCAGGAATGAGGCGCTCTCAACGCCGCGGATGACCAGGAAGGTCAGCGCCCACATGAACAGCGAGGCGACGATCACGCACGGCAGGGTGTTGCCAGGGAGGAAGGTGGGGAAGAAGTAGCCCAGCGTGGACATCATCATCGTGGCGAACGCGATGTTGCCCAGCCATGCGGACAGCCAGTAACCCCAGCCGGAGATAAAGCCGGCAAGCGGGCCGAAGCCCTCCTCGGCATACTGGAAGATGCCCTTGAGCTCGGGTTTCTTGGCGCCCAGGTTGTTCAGCGACAGGGCAAGGGCGGCGAAGCCGATACCGACGACGGCCCAGGCCACCAGCACGGCGCCGGGGCTGGCGACGCCTGCAAGCTGTCCGGTGATGGCGAACACGCCGGAACCGATGCAGGAACTGACAACCATGCCGATCAGCCCGAACAGGCCGATACCTTTAGCTTTCTCGCTCATGATTTCCCTCCTTAGTAGAAATCAGCTGTTTGGTTTCGCCCCTGGACTCCGCTTGTTTAGCCGGACATACCGAACCTGCCTACGGTGGCGAATCCCGTGTTTGCAGGCTCAAACGGAACGCAGAGGCGAAACCGATGGAAAACTGCGGGCAGCGCGTCATTTCGCAAGCTGCCCAAAGGGGAGGCCGATCGATCCGGCGGCCTCCCCTTATGAAAACGATTAGTCCTCGCGCACGACCGGCATGCTCATGCAGCGCGGGCCGCCACGGCCGCGGGACAGCTCGGCCGAGGGGATCTCGATGACGTCGATGTTGTTCTTGCGCAGCACGGCGTTCGTGACATCGTTGCGCTCGTAAACAACCACGCGACCAGGAGCGATGCACAGCGTGTTGGAGCCATCGTTCCACTGCTCGCGCTCGGCGGCGATACGGTCGCCACCGCCGCAGGGGATCAGCGTCACCGGCATGCCGATGTACTTCTCCAGGATCTGCTCGAGCGGGGCGTTGATCTCATGCACCTTGATGCCGTCGCCCTCGGGCGTGATCTCGAACACGGACAGCGGGCCCATGATGCCGGGATGGATGGTGAACTTGTCCACATCGATCTGCGTGAACACGGTGTCCAGGTGCATCATGGCGCGGTTGTTCGGGATGTTGAACGCCAGGATGGTGTCGACCGGGGAGGTGGGGTCGTTGAAGATGTTGTGGGCGATGCCGTCGATGGCGTCGGGCTCGGTGCGCTGGGAGATGCCGATGGCCAGCACGTGCTCGTTGATGTTGAGGATGTCGCCGCCCTCGATGTGGAAGGTGTTGTAACGGCTGTAGTACTGCGGGGTGCCCTTGAAGTCCGGGTGGTAGTTGAAGATGTACTCGCCATAGATGGTCTCGCGGTTACGGGTGACGGAGTACATGCGGTTGATGGAGACGCCGTTGCCGATCATCGCGAAGGGGTCGCGGGTGAAGTACAGGTTCGGCATCGGGGCGACGACCATCTTGGAGGCCTCGGACACCAGGTCGACCAGGGAGTTGGATTTGTCGGTGTGCAGCTCGGTGAGGTTGATGCCCTCCATGGTCTTCAGGACGAAGTCCTTGGCGTCAGGGTAGTTCTCCTGCATGTAATCGAAGATGATCTTGCGATAGCGCTCGGTCTTGATGCCGGCTTCGTCGATCCACTGCAGCAGGAACTTCTCGCGCAGCTCGGGGTCGGCGGCCAGAACCTCGGCCGTCAGGTCCTCCAGGTACACGACCTCGACGCCGTTGTCGCGCAGGGCCTGTGCGAAGGCGTCATGCTCTTCCTGAGCAACCTTCAAGAACGGGATGTCGTCGAACAGCAGCTCCTCGAGCGTGTTCGGGGTGAGGTTCAGCAGCTCCTTGCCGGGACGGTGCAGCAGCACCTTCTTCAGCGGCTTGATCTCGCTTTTGACGTTCACGCCAGCCATTGCAAACCTTCTTTCGTCTCGTGGGATGAAGACTATCTTCGCCGTGCAAGCCTTCCAGCGCTTCTTGGCCTAACGCTTTGGGCTTGCGAGTGGGGCGTTTTCGGTGCCCCGTTCCGTTGACTCCACTTTGCAACCTCCACGTAAAATCCGGAAGGTCTAACGCGGATTTAACGACCCTCGTTTAGAGGTGGAACCAAGGACTATCGCAAAGCGAAACTTCCTAAACCCGCGATAAACCCCTGATGGAGAGCTTGTGGTATGGTGTTAAGGAAAGCTGGTAAACAGAGTCGGCCCTCATCGGTTTAGCTGACTTCGGCGCTCATCGTTTCTGTAAACAGGGTGGCGAATCGGGGTTGAGGATAAAATAGGTACGGGGAAGTAGTTACAATACCGAGGATTGCCTTGGCCGGCTGCGGGAGGCTGGCGGCAAAGCGTTCTACGGAGGGGCCTGTGGAGCTTGCACTGTTCTATTACACGCTGCTGATGCTGCTCGTTTCCATTTTGGTGGCGGCGGTATGCTTGTCCTCGTACCTGGTGTCGCGCAAGAAGACCATGCTGTTCCTTTCGGTCGCCTTCGCGTTCTACTTTTTCGACATTTCCTTGGTGTTTCAAGACGAGTTCATCGTCCGCTCAAGCGGAGATACGCTCACCTCCGGATATCTCCTAGTCCGTTCGCTTGCTTCGGTGCTGACCGGGGGCGGGTTCGTCACGGCGTTCTGGGTCTTGCTTTGCGACTATCTGAACGAAACGCGCCGCAGCATGTTCGCGGTACCGCCGGCGGTTTTCACGATCGCCAGCATTGCCACGCTGGTGGTTCTTCCCGATGGTGATGTGCAGCGCTTCTGGTTCTGGTCCATACGCCAGTTCTATATATATTGGATCCTGTTGTATGCGGGATATAGCTTCTTGCGTCAGAAAGACGACGCCGAGCGCGCCCGCATGTGGCGGCATCGGGGTTTGTATGCGGTGGCATGGGTACTGGGCCTGATCGTGTTGGCCGAGGATGCCGCTTCCTTCCTGGTGCTGGACTTGCCATCGGTTAACCTGGGCTTGATTATCTTCAGCGCCGAGCGCAGCTATGCGGAGAATCTGCTGATGCTGGTCATCGGCGTTGCCGCGGTGCGCAATGGGGTTCGTATGCTTTCGCTTCGTTTCGAGCGTCCTCCTGCGCAGGGTGGTAGCAAGCAGCAGGAGCAGCAGATCGTCGAGAACCTGAACGTGTTCGCCACGCGCCATAAGCTCTCCCAGCGCGAGCGCGAGGTGCTTTACCTTATCCTGCTGGGCAAGGATAACCAGAACATCGCATCCGAGATGTCGCTGGCGCTTTCCACGGTGAAGGTGCACGTGCACAACATCTTGAAGAAAACGGGCGATGCCAGCCGACAGGAATTGATTCAAAACTTCTGGAAGATGTCGTAAGGCTCGCTACGCTCGGCGTGCTTCAGCCGCCTGTCCCTGAAAACCTACCCTCCGCCGCCGCTGGACTGCGCGATGTGTTACGGGCGTGTATCGAAACGGCCGCACAATCGCTTTCGCGTGCTAAAGTATCCCCCATATACCACAAGGAGGGGCGGGGATGCCCCAGTAGGAAAGGAGGGAACGATGGCAAGCTCGATTACCGAGAAGCTGAAGAACATCGGCCCCGGTGCTTTGGTCGCAGCTGGTTTCGTCGGTCCCGGCACGGTCACCACGTGCACGGTCTCTGGTGCAAGCTATGGCTACACCATGTTGTGGGCGCTGCTGTTCGCCACCGTCGCAACCATTATCTTCCAGGAGATGGCGGCCCGTGTGGGCATCGTCACACAGGAGGGCCTGGGTGAGAACATCCGCGATCGCATTTCGCATCCGGTGCTGAAGTGGATTGCAATCGTGATTGTTATCATCGCCATCTTCATCGGCAACACCGCATACGAGACGGGCAACATCACGGGCGGCATCCTGGGTATCCAGGCGGTAGTCAACGCTCCCATGATCCCCATCGTCATCGTGTTGGGCATTTTGGCTTTCGCCGCTATGTGGGTGGGTTCTTACAAGCTGGTCGAGAAGATCCTCACGGGCATCGTCATCTTCATGGGCCTGGTGTTCCTGATCACCGCGTTCGCCTCTCCCGTTGATTGGGGTGCGGTCGTGGCCGGCCTGTTCACGCCTACCCTGCCCGAGGGTCAGGCTGGCGCTAAGGGCATCCTGACTGCCGTGGGCCTGATCGGCACCACCATCGTGCCGTACAACCTGTTCCTGCATGCTTCCGGCGCATCCGAGCGCTTCAAGGATCCCGAGCAGATCGCCGACGCACGTTTCGACTGCGTTCTGTCCATCGGCCTGGGCGGCATCATCTCCATGGCCATCCTCGTCTGCGCTGCGGCTAACATGCACGCTGCCGGCATCACCGTCACCAACGGCAAGGACATGGCCGTCGCCCTGCAGCCGCTGCTGGGCAACTGGGCTACGGTGCTCATCGGCATCGGTCTGCTGGCTGCTGGTTTCTCCAGCGCCATCACCGCTCCGCTTTCCGCTGCTTACGCCGTCAACGGCGTGCTCGGCTGGGGCAAGACGCTGAAGGACCTCAAGTTCAAGGTCGTGTGGATCATCGTGCTGGTGGCTGGCTGCTTGATGGCCGTGCTGCTGGGCAAGAGCCCCACGGAGCTGATTCTGGTGGCTCAGGCGGCCAACGCCATTCTGCTGCCCATCATGGCGTTCTTCGTGATGTACGTTGCCAACGGCAAGAGCCTGGGCAAATGGCGCAACCATGCGTTCTCCAACATCTGCGGCGTCATCTTCATCTGCATCACGCTGTTCATGTGCTGGCGTAACATGTCCAGCTTCCTGACCACGCTGCAAACGCTTATCGGCGCATAGCGGCTTCGGATACGGGAAACATGCGCAAAGGCCTGTCGGGCGAAAGTCCGGCAGGCCTTTTTGGCTTTAGGCTGACTTTTGCGCCCTTGGCGTGAGAGGTGGTAAACCGCCTGCTATGCGGGTAGTCCTGATTCGCTGTCTGGATACGCTCGGGCGATGCTGCAATCGGGCAGTGGGATTGTTTGCCTTGGTTGACCAGATTGCCTGGCATGTCGGTTGGGCTGCATGTGCGCGAGATGTTCGGGTATGTGCCCCGAGGTGGGGAGGTGCGCTATCGGCGGGGAAGCTCCTTTCGGTTGGATAGCCCGTTTGGTGCCTCCTCGTGCTGGTTTGTCGAAGCCTGCTCGGTTTTGCCCAACAATTACCTTCGGGTCGCCCCGGGTGTCTCATATGCCGAATATACTAGTAGGGCAGAAGCGGAATGGCTTTCGCGCGCTTGCGTCAACTTCGCAGGTAAGCCGAGCTTGGTTGTGAAGATGGCGAAGTCCGTGCTAGCCCGCGCTGGAAGGCGGCCGCGGATTCGGCTGATGAAGCCGACAGAGGCGCATCGATCGGATAGAGGCGATGCGCCGCCGAAGTAAGGAGCGCCCGATGAACATCCTGGCAATCAACGGAAGCCCTAAGGGTACACGAAGCAACACTTGGCGCTTGACCAGCGCTTTTCTTGATGGAATTGTCGCTCAAGAGGAGAACGGTCGCAAGCAGGCGCCGGAGATCGAAACCCTTAGCGTCAGCGCGCTCGATATCAAGCCTTGCCTGGGCTGCTTTTCCTGTTGGAGCAAGACGCCGGGCGAATGTTGTATCCATGACGACATGCAGGCGGTCATCGAGAAGATCTTATGGGCCGACATCGTCGTCTGGAGCTTTCCCTTGTATTACTTTGGGCTGCCCGGCCAGCTGAAGAACCTGATCGACCGCCAGCTTCCCATGTCGCTGCCCTTTATGAGCGCGGAAACGGAAAGCGGCGGGCATCCTTCCCGCTACGATATGAGCGGCAAGCGCACGGTGGTCATCTCGACCTGCGGTTTCTACACGGCAAAGGGCAACTATGATTGCGTGACCAGCTTGTTCGATCGGCTTTGCGGGAAGGACGGCTACGCGGCGATCTTCTGCGGGCAGGGCGAACTGTTCAGGGTGAAGGAGCTGGCAGATCGCACTGACGAGTACCTTTCCTGGGTTCGGAAGGCCGGGGAGGAGTTCGCTTCCGGCAAGGTTTCGAGGGAAACCCGCCGCAAGCTTGAGCAAAACCTGTTCCCGCGCGATGCCTTCGAGGCGATGGCCGATGCCAGCTGGGGAGTGGGCGAATCGGGCGAGAAAGAGGATCCCAGCCTGGTGTTCACTCGGCAGATGGCGGCCTTGTATCGCAAGCAGGCATGGCCGGGGCGGGATATCGCGCTCGACATGAACTATACCGATATCGACAAGACCTATCGCATCGTCCTCGGGGAAGGTGGAAGCCGTGTCGAAACGGAACCCGCCGAAGGATTCCCCTCGGGTTTCACCACGCGCATCAACACGCCTTTGAGCGTTTGGCGCTCGATCGCCGGCGGGGAGATCGCCGGTGACGAGGCGCTCATGGAGCACCTGTACTCGGTTGAGGGCGACTTCGACCTGATGATGCATTGGGATGATTATTTCGGCGCAGCGAACGTTGCGGATGCCGGCGAGCAGGGCGCTGGCGAACAGGCAACCGCTGCAGGCGCGAGCGCGAACGCCAGCGAGCCGAAGACCAATATGTTGCTGCTTTTGATCCCTTGGATCGTCTTTTGGGTTGCGTCGGCGATCGATGGCTTCTGGGGAAGCCTGATTAGCATAGCGGTATGCGTCTTGCTACCTGTCCTGATGCAGCGGACGAAGGCGACCGTGTACGACCAGATTTCGGCACTGGTGGTCGGCGTTTGCTCCATCGCGTTGCTAGCGGGAGCGTCTTCTACCCTGATCATTTCAGCGTCGTATTTCCTGTTCGGAGCGTTGTGGACGGCTACGTGCTTCTTCAAAGTGCCGCTGACCGCGCACTACTCGAAGAACAGCTACAACGGGGAAGCGGCGTTGCGCAATCCGATCTTCATGAGGACGAACCGCATCCTGACCGCGGCGTGGGGCGTGCTGTACTTGATTACGCCCATCTGGACGTACTTCATCATGCAAACGGATGCAGCCAGCTTCGTCGGTGCGATTAACTCCATTCTTCCGGCGCTGATGGGCGTGCTCACCGCCTGGTTCCAAAAGTGGTATCCCCGGCACATCGCGCGTGGGTAGCCGAGATTTGGGAATCAAAGAGTTGTGGGGCAGCGCCCTTGAGACCACCTTGCCCGTGCGTGTACCTGCGCTTTCGCCTGAGCGCGAAGGGCGCTTCTCGGTCTATTGATAGCAGTTGCGGGTAGTTTCGAGCGGATTCTCCCCGGCGCATCCGCTTTGCCGGGAAATGAGGCCTCTCAGGAAATGAAAAGGCCATCGGCTTGAGCCGATGGCCTGGTGTTTCATGGTGCCCCAGATACGATTCGAACGTACGACACCCGCTTTAGGAGAGCGGTGCTCTATCCCCTGAGCTACTGAGGCGCGCACATCATTGTAGCATTAAACCTTTTGGCTCGATGCTCGCACATGCCAATATCACGGGTTAAGCTTCGCGGCTGCTACGCCCTCGCGAACTCAAGCAGCTGCGCAGGGTCGGAGATGATCGCGCCCGCCTGGGCCTCAACCAGGGTGCTCACCGGGTTGTAGCCCCAGTCGACGCCGATCGCGTATGTTCCGGCATTGTGGGCAACGCGCATGTCGCCGGCCGAGTCGCCCACATAGGCGGTGCGCTCGGGAGCGCTGCCCAGCTCGGCGATGGTGCGCAGCAAGCCGGCGGGGTCGGGCTTGCGGGGAATGCCTTCGCATTCTCCATGTAGCACCTCGAAAAGGTCGGGGAGGAATCGCGGGATGACATCCTTCACGCCGCCCTCGTATTTGTTTGAGAGCACCGCAAGCTTGCATCCTCGCGCTTTCAGCTCGGCCAGCGTCTCAGGCATATGCGCGTAATGGCGTGTGCGAGCATGCCCGGTTTGGGGGTACAGTGCCTTCCAATATTCAAGCGCCTCGGCGCACACGGCGTCAGGGGTTCCTTCGGGAAGGGCGCGATAGATCAGGCGTTGCGCGCCGTCGCCCACGAAGCTGTGGATAGCAGCGTCGGTGTGGGTGGGGTAGCCGAAATGAGCGAGCGTTTCATTGGTGACGTGGATGAGGTCTGGCATAGTGTCCAGGATCGTTCCGTCCAGGTCGAAGATGAACGTGTCGAATACCGGATGCGATTCGGTCATCGTTGCCTCCTGAAAATGAAAACGACGGCTCTCGGCCGTCGTTGATGATCGATGGAGCGGGTGACGGGACTCGAACCCGCGAATGCGAGCTTGGGAAGCTCGTGCCTTACCACTTGGCGACACCCGCATACTTGGCAGGCGCTCCTTGCCATACCGTGTGGGCATTATAGCCTAAAACGCGCGAATGAGGGTAGGGAATGGTAAACGCATGCGAAATTCCCCACACCTAGGCATTGGCAACGCGATTGCACCGAATCATGAATGTGGATCGAACTGCCAATCAGGGGCTTTGCGCGGGATGGCGATGCTTGTCGGATCGAACCGCTCGAACAGCAGCTTCTCCGGCGTGGTCTCAAGCGCATCCGCAAGCTCTTCGACCATCGAAAGGCGGACATTCGCCGTGCCTTTCTCGATCTTGTTGAGCTGCGGTCTGCCGATGCCGACCATGGCGGCGAAGCAGGTCTTGTTGATCCGGCCCCGTTCACGAAGGCGCTTCACGTTGCGGCCGAGCGTGACGGCCATCTTCGGCTCGTCGCTCGGCGTATTCGCCAGCTCATCGATATGTGGGGCGGAAGTCTGCATGCATCGAGCGTAACGGCGCGATTACGCAACGCTGTAACCTGGCGGTTACGTTCCAGGAGATTTTTTCAAGAAAAGGAAGCGTTGCGACCTATATATATGAGTGGGAGAGCGCGAGTTCCCGTGAACACCCTGTTTCGGCCACATGCCATTTTTATGGTTGTCAATCTGGGATGATACAATGCACGATGATTAATTGGGGCTTGGTGCACGGTTGTGGCCGTTCGTCAAGCCGCTGAAGGAAAGTTGAAATCGGGTAGCGTAGGCACCATGCCGGTGGGGAGCCGCATGGAATCTGTGCGGTGCGGAAGAAGGTAACGCATGCCCGAACGGACTGCTGTGAGGAGATCTTGCATGGCATTCAAAAAGAACCGCCGTCCCCAAGCGAACGATCCGCTAGCTTCCCAGGTGCCCGCCGGCTATTGTCCGGCGTTCACTCCCGGCTCCCAAGGCCCTGGCGCAAACAACGCGTTTCGCAATCAGGCGGGCGCGTCGCAGTATTCGCGTTCGAACCCACAGTATTCGGCACAGCGTTCGCGCAAGTCTGCCAAGGGTAAGAAGATCGCCCTTGGCGTGTGCTGCGCGCTGATCGTTGCCCTTATCGGATGCGGAACCGCGTTCGCCGTTTGGTACAACAACGTGAACAGCCAGCTGAATACGGGCGGTAAAACGTCCGAGGAGTTGGAGAACATCAACGAGCAGCTGGTCAGCTCCAGTTTCAACGAGCCGTTCTACATGATGCTGATCGGCTCGGATAAGCGCGAGGGCGATGACGAAGGCGGCGCACGTTCCGACACGAACATCGTCGTGCGCGTCGACCCGACTTCCAACCAGGCAACGCTCGTGTCCATTCCCCGTGACACCATGATCGATATCGACGGCTACGGCACCAACAAGTTCAACGCTGCGTACAATTACGGCGGCGCTGCGGCAACTATCCGCGAGGCAACCCAGCTTACCGGCGTTAGCATCTCCCATTACGCCGAGGTCAATTTCGAGGAGCTGGTCAGCCTGGTCGACGCCGTCGGAGGCGTGGACGTCATGGTCGATGAGCGCATCGACGATACCGACGCCGACAACACCACCGATCACCCCGAGAACCCGCGCATCATCATCGAGGCCGGCGAGCAGCACCTTAACGGCGAGCAGGCCCTGGTGTTCGCGCGCAGTCGTGCCTATGTCGACGGCGACTTCACGCGCACGGCCAACCAGCGAAAGCTCATCCAGGCTCTGGTGGACAAAGTGCTGGCCCTGCCCGTCACCGAGCTGCCCGGCGTTATCCAGGCTGCGGCCAAGTGCGTCACCACCGACTTGAAGGTCAATGACATCATCTCGCTGGCACAGCAGTTCAAAGACGATGGCGATCTGGTCATGTATTCCGCCATGCTGCCTTCCGTCACCGGCTACGTCGACGGCGTTTCCTACGTATTCGCCGATGAGGACAAGGTCACCGAGATGATGAAGGTCGTCGATCAGGGCGGCGATCCCAGCGGCATCACCGGCTCCACCAGCAAGCTTGCGCAGAAGTACGGTGCTGGGTCCTCTGCGGGCGGCTCTTCCACGGGAGGTACTGCTACGGGTAGCGGGATGTATGCTGGCAATGATTACGATACGGGCGGCGCATCCGCCTATAACGGCGGTTACTCCGCAAGCGGAACCGGCTCTTCGTCCTACTATGGCGGTGCAACGGGCGGTGCCACGGGCGGCTATGCTGATACGTCGTCCAGCGTATCCGGTGCCGGGACGGGCTACTCAGGAGCGGCATCCACCAGCGGTTCTGCTGGCTCGTATGGCGCGGGCGGCTACGCATCAGGTGCGGGAACCGGCGGCTATGCAGCGGGCACCGGCGCAGGTTCTGCCTACTAGCGCTTTTTCGATCTTCAAAGGGATGCAGTTCAAAGCTGCGTCCCTTTTTCTTTCCAACGAAAAGGGCTCGCAATCCGAATGGGATTGCGAGCCCTTGCGCGATCTGCGGCAGGTAACGGGTTACTGCTCGGTGGCGTATCCATCGGGGTTCATGGACTGCCAATGCCAGCTGTCGGCGCACATGCGGTCAAGGTCGTACTCGGCGACCCAGCCCAGCTCGGTGCGCGCCTTGTCGCAAGCGGCGTAGTTGGTGGCAACGTCGCCGGCGCGGCGCGGCTTGATCTGGTAAGGAATCTCGTGGCCGCAGGCCTTCTCGAACGCGTGCACGACATCGAGCACGCTCGAGCCCTTGCCGGTGCCAAGGTTGAAGATGCCTACGCCGCGACGGCTGCCGTCGGCGGCCGCTTCGCCTTCCAGCGACCCCAGGCCCAGCGCCTTGCCGGTGCCTACCTTGCCGCCCATCCACTCGAGCGCCGCCACATGGCCGCGGGCCAGGTCGACCACGTGGATGTAGTCACGCACGCCCGTGCCGTCCGGAGTGTCGTAGTCGTCGCCGAACACGCCGACGCACTCCAGCTTGCCCACGGCAACCTGGGCGACGTAGGGCAGCAGGTTGTTCGGGATGCCCTTCGGGTCCTCGCCGATCAGGCCGCTCTCATGCGCGCCGATGGGGTTGAAGTAACGCAGCAGCACGACGTTCCACTCGTTGTCGCCCACGTACAGGTCGGTGAGCACCTGTTCGAGCATGCTCTTGGTCCACCCGTAGGGGTTGGTGCAGTCATGCTTGGGGCACTCCTCGGTGATCGGGATGAACTCGGGCTCGCCGTACACCGTTGCGCTGCTGGAGAACACGATGTTCTTCACGCCATGGTTGCGCGCCACATCGCACAGCACCAGCGTGCCGGCGATGTTGTTCCAGTAGTACTCCAGCGGCTTCTGCACGCTTTCGCCCACTGCCTTGAAGCCGGCGAAGTGGATGATGGCGTCAACGTCGTTTTCGGCGAAGATAGCGTCAAGCGCTTCTCGGTCCAAGATGTTCTGCTTGTAGAAACGTAGCTGGGTATCGTCGGCACCGATTCCGCAGATCTTGCGGATGCGGTCGACGGCGATCTGGCTGGAATTGCTCAGGTCGTCCACGATGACCACGCTGTAGCCTCGCTGGATCAGTTCGACGCAGGTATGGCTGCCGATGAATCCGGCACCGCCCGTGACCAGGATGCTCAGGTCCTTCTGGTCTTTCGCCAGTCCTTTGTTTGCCATGAAAGCTCCTTATCCTTTGAGCAGGTCTTCCCTGTACGCGCAAGCGCGTTCTCATGGGCTTCATGGTAGCAGTCCGCCGGTCTCTTACAGGTAAAGAGTTTGAAAGCAACACGTGCGCATGAGCGCATCGAAGAAAAGCGGCGCTTGTGGCCGATATAACACCGCTCATGACAAGTTTAAAGATTATTCTTGACCTAGAACAATCATGTTGCTATCCTGTTCTCAGTTGGAGATAACTCATCTTCGATATCTCCTCCCCCTCGTTTCACTCGTCTGACGCAAAGGCCGCCTCCCCCGCGGCCTTTCGTCATTTTTGGGACCGTTTGTCCCCGAATTTCGGCAGTTTTTTCAGCAAAGCCCAGGCGATTTGCTTGTCTTGGGGCGTTTTCAGGAGAGACTCGAAGTCCAGAAACGATACGGCGGTGCGGCCGAGCAGACGGGTTGCTTTCCCCGAAGGAAGGGAGAGATGATACGCTTGCCCGAGGAGCGCGGCGCTTTTGCCGTCCGCTGCTATGATGCAGATCGGGTCCAACCCCTCGATCAGGATGAACAGGGCCTGCTGGTCAAGGTCGCCGGATACGATGTACGTGCACGCTTCGCGTCCGTATCCAAGGGCCGCCAAGGAGCTGTCCAGCGCTTTCGCCGCTGTCTCCGAAAGTGGTTCGGAGCTGACGGCGCAGCATAGCCCGGCGCGGGATCCGCTCATGTACTGGCCGAACAACTCCCAGGTTTCATCCAACGCGACCTCGTATTTGTTACCGCTCATGGTTTTTTTCACACCCGCTCTTGCCCTTGAAACGTGTTCGCCGTATAACCGAATCATACCAAGAACGCAAGTAGCCGCGAACGGCGCGAACGCATCGTCGCGGAAACAAAGGAGGACGTTATGTGCACTAACGGCATCAACACCGGTCAGTTCGAGATGATGATCGAGCAGATCGACGATCATTTGAAGCTCGAGCGCCGTTGGGCCCACACGCTGGGCCACAAAGCGGGCGACGCCGGCTATGAGAACGTTTCCAAGAAGCTGCACGAGGCGCAGGCGCTCATCGACGACGTGCGTGCGCTGCTTGACGAGGCGAAAGATGCCCTGGAGGACGACGCCGAGGCCGCCGGCGGCGTTACGGTGGAGCTGGTGTAGCCCGGTATGGCGAACGACCTGATGCGGTTCTCGGTCGCCATGCCCGAGGACCTGCTGGTGAGCTTCGATCGCCTGGTATCGCGACGGGGGTTGGCGAAGAACCGCAGCGAAGTGGTGCGCGACCTGGTCCGCGATGCGCTGGTCGAGGACGAGTGCGCGATGCCCGGCGTCGAGGTTGCGGGGTCGTTGACCATCGTGTTCGACCACCACGCAAACGACCTGCAGGAAAAGCTGCATGCCATCCAGCACGAGTACTTCGGCAACATCGTGTCGTCCATGCATGTGCACCTCGATGAGCACATGTGCTTGGAGGTCATCGTGCTGCGCGGCTATACGGAGCTGGTTCAGAGCATTGCGAATTTGATCCTCGGAACCAAGGGCGTGCAAAACGGCAAGCTCGTGCTCACCGTCGCTGAACATCACCACGAACACCATTAAGCGATCATCGGCCGTGCGGATCGAACGCCGTGCGGCCGTTCACATATATAAGGAGCAATGCAATGGATACTACGGTCATGCTCGGCCATGGCAGCGGCGGCACCATGATGAAGCGCATCATCGACGAGGTGTTCTTCGCCGCCTATGCAGGCGAAGAGCTTTTGCGCGGCGATGACGCGGCGGTGCTGCCCGCGCCGGCGCAAGGCGAGCGCCTGGCGTTTTCCACGGACAGCTTCGTGGTTACGCCGCATTTCTTCCCGGGCGGCGATATCGGCCGTTTGGCCGTGTGCGGCACGGTGAACGACGTCGCCACCAGCGGCGCCACCCCGCGCTACCTGAGCTGCGGTTTCGTGTTGGAAGAGGGCTTTCCCATCGAGGACCTCAAGCGCATTTGCGCCAGCATGGCCGAAGTGGCGAAGGAGGCTGGCGTGCACCTGGTCACGGGCGACACTAAGGTGGTCAACCGCGGCCACGGCGACGGCGTGTACATCAACACTGCGGGCATCGGCACGCTGCGCGAGGGCGTGAACCTGGGCGGCGCGCAATGCAAGCCGGGTGACAAGGTGCTGGTCAGCGGCACGTTGGGCGATCACGGCATTACCATCATGAGCTGCCGCGAGTCCCTGTCGTTCAAAGCTGACCTGCAAAGCGATGCCGCGCCCCTGAACCACCTCATTGCCGAGGTGCTTGCGGCGGCGCCGGGCACGCGTTGCTTCCGCGACCCCACGCGCGGCGGCCTGGCTTCCACACTCAACGAGTTGGCGTCGCAATCCGGCACCGATATCACGGTGGAGGAGGACGCCGTCCCCGTGAAGCCCGCCGTGCAGGGCGCGTGCGACATGCTCGGCTACGATGTGTTGCAGGTGGCCAACGAGGGCAAGATGGTATGCGTCGTCGCCCCTGAGGATGCCGAGGCGGCGCTTGCGGCTATGCGCGCGAACAAATACGGCGCCGATGCCGCTATCATCGGCGAAGTGTCCGAAGCTCAGCCCGAGCGCGGTTCGAAGGTCTTTCTGCGCACGGCCTTCGGCGGAACGCGCATCCTGGATATGCTGGTGGGCGAGCAGCTGCCGCGCATCTGCTAGACGCGTTTAGGCAACAACGGTTCGATCGGCCCCGCTTCTCCTCGAGAAGCGGGGCTTTTTGCGTGTTCGGCTGGAGCATTCGGTGCCAAAACGGTCACGACGTGGGTGAAACGTCGTTGCGAAAGCGTCGTCATAACCGCTCCCCGGGTATTTTCCTGATACGTATTGCAATCATCGACAGTAGTGGTATTGTGCCTGCATTGCTTAATTGGGGTATGACCCGGTAGCATTTTGCCGGGGCTTATAGACGAGAAGGAGTTACCATGGCACATCCGGTTATTGTGGCTGACGAGTGCATCGGCTGCGGCATTTGCGTTGACGCCTGCCCGCAGGAGGTCCTGGAGGTCAACGGTGGCGTTGTCGAGGCTGTGAACGAGGAGAACTGTATCGCTTGCGGTGACTGCGTCGAGGAGTGCCCCATGGGCGCCATCCCCGAGGTTGTCGAAGAGTAACCTCTGTCGTTGATCGCATTGAACGAGGCCCTTGCCTATATATAGGCAAGGGCCTCGTTGCATATGGGGGTCGATATGGGGGGTCGGGCCGAGCTGCGAGGCGGGCTCGACCTTCTGCATGCAGCGGCCGAAACGTGCGCTGCGAAGACGGAAGGGCGTCTCCGGTGCCGGCGTTTGAGTGGGCGCGGGGTCTTGCGCCAAACGTCCTTTGAGGATCTATTGCATAGCGACTGAGATCCTGCAAGTTGCATCACATTCGCGATTAAGCCGCGATTCGGTGCCAGTATGGGCGTCGTTCTTCGGAGGAGAACATTATTTTCCCAGCTCAAAAGGTTGATAGAGAAATTTCAACCTATCTGACATTTTGGTGTTGACAAAACGTAACATTATATTTCTCAAATAACTTGACATGCCCAGACTTAGATTTTATAGTACGAATCGTTGGAAAAAGGCTAAGCCCTTAGAGCCTAGCCGCAGTACCTGATTTCGGTTACATAACTCCAAGTGAGAGGAAGCAATCATATGAGCAAGATTCTGGGTATCGACCTTGGCACCACCAACTCCGCCATGGCCGTCATGGAAGGATCCGAGCCCGAGATCCTCGTGAACGCCGAGGGCGACCGCACCACTCCGTCCGTCGAGGGCTTCCGCAAGGATGGCGAGCGCGTGGTCGGCAAGGCCGCTAAGAACCAGGCCGTCACCAACCCTGAGAATACCGTCTCCTCCGTCAAGCGCTTCATCGGCCGCTCCTTCGCCGAAACCCAGGCAGAGCAGGCGAAGGTCAGCTACAAGGTGCAAGCAGGCAAGGACGGCCGCACCGTCGTCGACATCGACGGTAAGGACTACACGCCCGAGGAAATCTCCGCAATGGTCCTGCAGAAGCTGAAGAACGATGCTGAGAAGCAGGTTGGCTCGCCCATCACGCAGGCCGTCATCACCGTCCCGGCATACTTCAACGACGCTCAGCGTCAGGCCACCAAGGACGCCGGTAAGATCGCCGGCCTCGAGGTCCTGCGCATCATCAACGAGCCTACGGCAGCTGCTCTGGCATACGGCCTCGACAAGACGAACAAGGACGAGAAGATCCTCGTGTTCGACCTGGGCGGCGGCACGTTCGACGTGTCCATCCTGGAGCTCGGCGACGGCGTCTTCGAGGTTGCCGCTACTGCAGGCGACAACCAGCTGGGTGGCGATGACTGGGATCACCGCGTCATCGATTGGCTGGCCGACAAGTTCGCAAAGGACAACGGCGGCATCGATCTGCGCAAGGACAAGATGGCCCTGCAGCGCCTGAAGGAAGCTGCCGAGAAGGCCAAGATGGAGCTGTCCAGCACCACGCAGGCCAACATCAACCTGCCGTTCATCACCGCTGACGCCACCGGCCCGAAGCACCTGGATTACACGCTTACCCGCGCTGAGTTCGAGTCCATCACCAAGGACCTTCTGGACCGTTGCCGCAAGCCTGTCGAGCAGGCGCTGCGCGATGCCGGCATGTCCCAGGGCGACATCGACGAGGTCATCCTCGTCGGCGGCTCCACCCGTATGCCCGCCGTGCAGGAGCTGGTGAAGCGCATGACCGGCAAGCAGCCGAACATGTCCGTGAACCCCGATGAGGTCGTGGCCATGGGCGCTGCCGTTCAGGGCGGCGTGCTCGCCGGCGACGTCGAGGGCATCCTGCTGCTGGACGTTACGCCTCTGTCCCTGGGCGTGGAGACCATGGGCGGCATCATGACGAAGATGATCGACCGCAACACCACCATCCCCACCCGCAAGACTGAGGTGTACTCCACCGCAGCTGACAACCAGACCTCCGTTGAGATTCACGTGCTGCAGGGCGAGCGCCAGATGGCCAAGGATAACAAGACGCTGGGCAAGTTCCAGCTGACCGGCATTCCGGCTGCCCGCCGCGGCGTGCCGCAGATCGAGGTCACGTTCGACATCGACGCCAACGGCATCGTGAACGTTTCCGCTAAGGACCTGGGCACCGGCAAGCAGCAGCAGATCACCATCAGCGGCTCCACGGCTCTGAACGATGAGGAAGTCGACCGCATGGTCAAGGACGCCGAGGCTCATGCCGAGGAGGACAAGAAGCACAAGGAAGAGGTTGAGACCCGCAACAATTGCGATGCGTTGATCAACGCCACCGAGCAGACCCTGAACGAGCTGGGCGACAAGGTGCCCGCGGACTCCAAGTCCGCCGCCGAGGAGGCCATCAACGAGGCGAAGACGGCTCTGGCCGGCTCCGATATCGAGGCCATCAAGGCTGCCACCGAGAAGCTGCAGCAGGCAGGTTACAAGCTGGCCGAGGTCGCATACAGCCAGCAGGGCGCCGATCAGGCGGCCGGCGCGGCAGCGGGCGCTCAGTCCGATGACGGCCCCATCGAGGCCGACTACGAGGTCGTCGACGACAAAGAAGGGAAGTAAGAGCCATGACGATGCAGAGCACGCCCGAGCCTGAGCGCGCAACGCAGGATCAGGGCACCCAGATTCCCATCCAGGATGAAGCGTCCGATGTGAAGCAGGAAGGCGCCGCCCAGCAGGGCGGTGCCGCCCCCGAGGCAGCCGATGCCGCATCTGATGCGGTCAAGGAAGCCGAGGAAGTGCTCGAGGCCCAGGCCGAAGAGGCTCCCACCAACGACGAGCTGGTGGAGAAGGCCCAGGCAGAGGCGAAGGACTGGCAGGACAAGTATTTGCGCCTGCATGCCGAATGGGACACGTATCGCCGTCGTACGGCAGAGCAGCGCGAGCAGGAGCGCCTACGCGCCGGTGAGAAGCTGGTCGAGAAGCTGCTGCCCGTTATCGACGATTTCGAGCGCACCATCGACTATGCCGAGAAGAACGGCGAGGCCGGTTTGATCGACGGCGTGAAGGCCGTGCACAGCAAGTTCGTGAACGTGCTGGAAACCGGCGGCGTGCAGGTCATCAACCCTGCCGGCCAGGCTTTCGATGCGCTTGAGTGCCAGGCGGTCGCCACGGTCGACGATGCGTCGGTGCCGGACGAGACGGTGCATGAGGTGTACCAGAAGGGCTACAAGATGGGGACGAAGGTTCTCCGAGCCGCAATGGTCACCGTCACCACGGGCGGTCCGAAGAGGCCCAAGCCCGAGAGCGAAGACGAATAGATAGCTTGTGCGAGGGCGGGCGGTATGGTCCGCCCTCGTGCTTACTTAAGAAAGGAAGGTGGAGCGCATGCCGGCTACTCCGGATTACTACAAAACGCTGGGCGTTCCGCGCACGGCGACCACCGACGAGATCAAGAAGGCGTTCCGCAAACTAGCGCGCAAATACCACCCCGATGCGGGTGGCAGCGAGGCCAAGTTCAAGGAGATCAACGAAGCCTACGAGGTCTTGTCAGACGATAAGAAGCGCAAGCTGTATGACCAATATGGCACGGCGAACGAGAATCAGATTCCCCGAGGATGGGGCGGTGGCTCCGTGAACGTCGAGGACATCTTCGGCGGCGCCGGTGCAGGCGGTTTCGGCAGCTGGGCCGATATCCTCGAAAGCATCCGCCGCGGCGAGGGCGCATTCGGCTCGAACTGGGATTTCAACGGTGCCGGCGCCAGCGGCTTTGCAGGACGCCAACCGCGTCCGCGTAAGGGCCAGGACATGAACGTCACGCTGAACGTTACGTTCGAAGAGGCGTTTTCCGGTACGGAAAAGCGTGTCACCGTTCGCGTGCCCGGTCGCGCCGACTCGGAAACGCTCACCGTCAAGGTCCCTGCGGGCGCTGTCGACGGCGGACGTTTGCGCTTCCGCGGCAAGGGCGCGCCCGGCGAGTCGGGCGGTGAAGCCGGCGATTTGCTGGTCACCACCCGCATCCAGGATCATCCATATTTCAAGCGGGATGGGGCCGATGTGCTCATCGATGTGCCCGTCAACGTGGCGGAAGCCGCGTTGGGCGCCAGCGTGGTCGTGCCCGCTCCCGACGGCACGAAGGTGCGCGTGAAGGTACCTGCCGGAACCCAAGACCAAACGGTCATGTCGGTTCGTGGCAAGGGGGCGCCGAGGGTGAAGGGCTCCGGCAACGGCGACCTGAAGATCACAATCAAAGTGCAGGTTCCCAAGTCCATGAACCTGCAGCAGCAAAAGGCCATGGAGGCGTTCTTGGAGGCGTCGCCCGATGACGTGAGGAGCTGGTAAGCATGCCCGAATGGAACGATCGCAACCGGCCCCTGTACATGATCGGCGTAGCGGCCGAGCTGGCAGGCGTGCACCCTCAAACCCTTCGAGCGTACGAGCAGAAGGGCTTGGTAACGCCCCAGCGCACTAGCGGCAATACCCGCATGTACTCGCAGGCGGATATCGAGCGCCTGTCCCTTATCAACGAGCTCACCGGGGAGGGCATTAACCTTGCCGGCGTCATCCGCATCCTCGATCTGCAGGGCCGCCTGGTCGATCGCGATCAGGAAATCGACGACCTGCACAAACGGGTTCGCCGTCTTGCCGACCGCGTGCACGAGCTGGAAACGCGTGAAAGCGTGAACTCCCTCGTGCAGTCGCCCACGGCGATCGTCGTCCGTCGTCCCAGCTCGCTTTTGTAAACAAATGCGTTGAACCGATTCAAAGGAGGTTCGCATGAGATTAGATAAACTTGCCGTTACCGCTCAAGAGGCCTTCCAGGCTTCGATGGGCGTTGCCGGCGATGCGCAATCCAGCACCATCGAGCCCATTCACCTGCTCAAGGCCATGCTGGACGCATCGGAGAACAATCTGTCCGCCATCATCAAGCGTATCGGTGCCGATCCGGCGCAGCTGTCGCAAAACGTCGACGCCGCCATCGCCGCCATGCCGAAGGCCAGCGGCTCCACCATGCCTATGGCCATGCCCAGCAACAACCTTATGAAGGTCATCGACAATGCCGTGAAGGCGGCGGAGCGCATGGGCGACAGCTACGCAACCACCGAGCACCTGCTTATCGCCTTGGCTCAGGACAAGGGCGACGCCGGCCGCGTGCTTAACGGCCTCGGCATCACGGGGAAAACCGTTGAGGAGGCGTACAGCTCCCTGCGCGGTTCCACCCGCGTCACCGATCAGCAAAGCAAGCCCGAGCTCGACGCCTTGAACCAGTACGGTCAGAACCTCACGCAGAAGGCGCGTGAAGGCAAGCTCGATCCGGTCATCGGCCGTTCCGAGGAGATCCGCCGCACCATCCAGGTGCTCAGCCGCCGTACGAAGAACAACCCTGTGCTCATCGGCGAGCCCGGCGTCGGCAAAACCGCCATCGTCGAAGGCCTGGCGCAGCGCATCGTCGCCGGCGATGTCCCGTCCGGCTTGAAGGACCACGACGTCATTGCGCTCGACCTGGGCGCCATGGTCGCAGGCGCTAAGTACCGCGGCGAGTTCGAGGACCGCTTGAAGGCGGTTCTGCGCGAGGTCAAGGAGTCGAACGGCCAGATCATCCTGTTCATCGACGAGCTGCACACCATCGTCGGCGCCGGTTCCACGGGCGATAGCTCCATGGATGCGGGCAACATGCTCAAGCCTGCCCTGGCGCGTGGCGAGCTGCATGCCATCGGCGCAACCACGCTCGACGAGTATCGCAAGTACATCGAAAAGGATGCCGCCCTTGAGCGTCGTTTCCAGACGGTCATGGTCAGCGAGCCCACGGTCGAGGACACCATCGCCATCCTTCGTGGCCTGAAGGAGAAGTACGAGATTCATCACGGCGTGCGCATCACCGACGCCGCCATCGTCGCCTGCGCGGAGCTGTCGAACCGCTACATCTCCGATCGTTTCCTGCCCGATAAGGCCATCGACCTCATGGACGAGGCCGCCAGCCGTTTGCGCATCGAGATCGACAGCATGCCCGAAGAGGTCGATCTGGCGGAGCGTAAGCTCACCCAGATGCAGATCGAGGAGCAGGCGCTTATGAAGGAGACGGACGAGGTCAGCCGCGAACGCCTTGAGCATCTGCGCAAGGAAATCGCCGACGCGAAAGACTCCTTGTCGAAGCGCAAGGCCGAGTGGCAGAACGAAAAGGACGTCATCGAGGACGTCCAAACGCTCAAGGCCGACCTCGAAGCTGCGCAAACCGAAGAGGAGCGCGCAACCCGCGAAGGCGACCTGGTGAAGGCCTCCGAGATCCGCTACGGCCGCATCCCCGAGCTGCAGCGTAAGCTGGAGCAGGCCGAGCAGGCGCTGAACGACAAGCAGGAAGACGGTGCCATCCTTAAGGAGGAGGTGTCGCAGGAGGAGATCGCCGAGGTGGTGTCCACCTGGACCGGCATTCCCGTGTCCAAGATGATGCAGGGCGAGATGGAGAAGCTCGTCGATCTCGAGGACAAGCTGCATGAGCGCGTCATCGGTCAGGATGAGGCCGTCTCGGCGGTTGCCGGCGCCATCCGCCGCAACCGTGCGGGCCTGTCCGACCCGAACAAGCCCATCGGCAGCTTCCTGTTCCTCGGCCCCACTGGCGTCGGCAAAACCGAGCTGGCGAAGGCGCTGGCGGAATACCTGTTCGACAGCGAGAAGGCCATGGTGCGCATCGACATGTCGGAGTACATGGAGAAGTTCAGCGTGCAGCGCCTGATCGGTGCCCCTCCGGGATACGTCGGCTACGACGAGGGCGGTCAGCTCACCGAGGCAGTGCGTCGTCGTCCGTACAGCGTCATCCTGCTCGATGAGGTGGAGAAGGCCCATCCCGACGTCTTCAATATCTTGCTGCAGGTGCTCGATGATGGCCGCTTGACGGACGGCCAGGGACGCTTGGTGTCGTTCAAGAACGCCATCATCATCATGACCAGCAACATCGGCTCCCAGGCAATTCGCGAATACGAAAGCGCAAACGCTCAGAAGGAGACCATGGGCGACGTCATGGAAAACGTCATGAAGGGCGATGTGGAAACGGCGGCGAAGAGCTTGGCGGAGCTGTCCAACAAGATCAACGATGCGCTTCGCAACACCTTCCGCCCCGAGTTCCTCAACCGTATCGACGAGGTCATCACGTTCCATGCGCTGTCCATCGCCAATATGGAGCCCATCGTCGAGCTGCAGCTCAACGATGTACGACAGCGTCTGGCTGATCGCCGCGTCACGCTCGACGTCACGCCCGCTGCTATGGATCATCTGTCCATCGACGGCTTCGATCCTGTGTATGGCGCGCGTCCCTGCAAACGCTTGGTACAGCGTGAGATCGTCGATCGTATCGCGCAGAAGATCGTCGAGGGCAAGCTGCCCGATCGCAGCCATGTGCTCATCGACATCGACGAGGCAACCGACGAGTACGTGTGCCGCGTCGAGCCGCCGCTGGAGCTTGACGCCGTACCAGTTGACTAGCCCAAGCGGTCGTGCGTTGCGGTTATCGCGGCGCAGCTGCAAGCGTGTAACGAAAAAGAGCGCCTGCCGAGTTTCATCTCGGCAGGCGCTCTTCGTCTATATGCGAGGTCGGCCCTTCTCATCGTCGGCCCTTCGGCCTCATCAGTGGCGCGGGGCTTAGCGTTCAACCAGGTCAAGCAGCTCTTGCTTGCTATGCACATCTAGCTTCGAGTAGATATGCTTCGTGTGGCCTTTCACGGTGTTCTCAGTCAGGTAAAGCGTCTCGGCGATGTATGCCTTCGTGCGCCCCTTGCACAGCAGCTGCATGATCTCAAGCTCGCGTGGCGTCAGCTTGTGCTGCTTGCCAACCTCCTCGCAGCGCTCTTCAAGGCTTCGATAATCTGCCGGTGCGCTCACCGGTTCGCCGCGCAATTCCGCGAACAGCCACTTCGTATCTTGGTCGCGCATTTCCAGGCAGAACGAGGACACCAACAGCAGCGCGAACATCAAGGCGACCACGATCACGGCATCGTGTTCGCCGCCTGAATACGCGGGTGACATCATCGATCCGATGGCGAACGGCGCCGTATAGCAGGCCCAGCCGATGCCGAAGACCCACGGAGCGGGAAGCTTCGAATGCTGTGCCACGTCGGACAAAGTCAGCCAAGCGAATAGCACGATAAGGTCCCATGCGCTGCTTTCTACGCATCGAAGCACGGTCATTTCGGGAAACGCGGTCTGGCTGAGCATGTCCAGCGCCAGCACCAAAAGCGCGATGCGCCACAGTTGGGAGAAGTTAAACGGCTTGTTCAACCGCACTACCACGAACAGCACGATGCCCGAGATGGCCATTTCCAACAAACGCCCAAGCAAGAAGTCGACAGCAGGCACCTGGGATTGGTTTCCCGAGAACCGGCTCACCAAGAACGCGGTCACAAAGCTGAAGGCGGCGATGGTCACGGCGACCTTCCATAGTCCTCGCATGTTGTGGGAGTCAAAGCGAATGACGGTCTTTTCCGTGCTGGCGTTCTCCACGCCGGTGAGCGCGACGCGGCACATCCACACCGAGGCGACGGGTAGCAGCATGGCGAACACGCATTGGACCTCAACGGGAACGAAATGCGTGAGCGCTTTCAGCGTCGATCCCCCGATGTTGGCTAACAGTAGATAAACCACCGCATGGCGCAAATCGAGCTTCGCGTAGAACGTACCCCACTGCAGGTATAGCCAGCCAAGAACGCATGCGCATAGGGCCATGGCGGCAAATTGGAGTGGAATCGAAGGGATTGCGGTAAGCGTAAGTGCGAGCAGCAGCGCACCTAGTGCGCCGAGCGCGCCGGCAACCGCTGCGGAAATCCCAGAGGTGAAAAACCTCGGCGCTTTGCGTGAAACGGCGGCGAACAGCAAAACGGCCACCGCCAGCAGAAGGTAGGAAAACGTCCAGGGAAGCTGGGCGGAGGGGCTGACTCCTCCGAATGCGTTGATTAAAAAGCCCCAAGCCAGTGGACACGCTATGCCCGTTGATGCAAACGCGGTCATCTTGGCGCTAAAGCGCGGCTTGTCGCCGGTAGGTTTATGGTTCGACTCCAGTTTCGCTGATGCTGCAGTTTTCATTTCGCCCCTTCTCTCGGGGAGAATGGTAGCATACGCGGTAACAATGAGCTTGCGCCCCCAAGAAAAAGAAGCGTAACAATCTGACCAGCGGAAATACCTGAGACACCCCTTTCGGGTAAGTAAAGAAAACCGTGCAGCGGGCCGAAAATAACCACCAAAGGGTGGCGCGCGGCTGCCTGACCCGGCGTACTATCCATGTTGTCGAGAGCGAAGCCGCACCTTGGTCTTAGCCGAAACCAAGTTTCAGCCGAGGCCGTTTCGCCAACTGTTTGCGGCTTGCGCTCATACGACGAAAGAGATGGAGCGTTGACAATCGATAGCATATCCGCGGAAGCTCGCAACGCCGAATGGCCAACCCCCTCCGGTCAAGCGCATCCCCATAACGCGCAGGCGATCCCCCCTCACTAGCGCTGCTTCCGAATCTCCTCCATGGCCCGCGAGCCCCCTTCTCGCGGGCCTCTTCTTTTTCAGGGGTCCGCCGTTTAGGTAGGGAAGGCGAAGTTCGGGCGCCGATAAGCAAGCACGTTCGGGCAGCGATAAACGGCCATAGGAAGAGAACCAAGCGCAAGAGCAGCGGTCGCATGAGCCGAACCCCTCCTATATATCTATATATCTGTATCGCGGCACCGAATGCTGTTCGGCCGAAAAAGCGAATCCAGCGCGAGCGAAAGAGCTCAGCCTCGCAATGTCTCAAGGGCGCTCCTCTAAAGCTAGTCATATTAAAACCGCCCCTTGCTCCATTCGAACTGCCTCTCGTTTCTCGTGTTCAGGAAACGGAAGGCGGATCGTAAATTGAGCAAGGGGGTTGCTGCTATGCAGTGAACAAAGCGGGAATCGGGGTTTGTTGATCCAGCCCCCTTCTTTGTGCGCACAGGCGAAAAGGGCTCGCGCAACCTTCTATGCTCCGATCTGTGAAGCCTTGCTGTGTCCGGTCGGATGTCCCTTTGCGTCCTCGACGCGGTCGAAGAGAACCCATATCACCAATGCGGGAAGTGGGCGGAGCTCTCTGCCCCGTCGGATTCATTCGCCTTCGTCGCCATGTCGGGCAGAGCCCCGCGCTTTCGTCGGCCCAACGCCTTCTGGCCCAAGCCCCACTGCCCGTCGATATGCCGTGCGGAGAGCAGCAAGATCGCGCGTCCCGCCGCAGCGCATCCGCGTATAGGCCGTCCAGGTGCGGGGAAGGCCGCGTGCCTCGCGTTCCGTCTCCCGCCGTCGTGGCTTGCGGAGGCACAGTACAACGTGCCCTGCCCAGGGCGCCGTGGGCCGTCCATATATAGGGAAGGCCGAAATCCGCCTCGAACCCCTCCCGAACCCCATATGTGTACAGAATGTGAAGATAACGCCGAAGGCAAAATAGTTCTGGACACGGCCCGGGGAGGCGCGTATTATTCAATCTTGCGC
>CAKTWI010000010.1 GCA_934630815.1 uncultured Senegalimassilia sp. | reverse complement strand
CGATCATGCGACACCTCCTGATTAGGATTGTCGCAGGTAAACATAGCGTTTTCCACCAACTAAGCGCGGAATCCGATGGGCGCGCATGTTAAGAACGGTTGACATGTTGCGCAAGGACGTCAACAGGCAAGCCGGCCCCTTTCGGGAGTCCCCCTTCGCCTCTCTTCGCCAGCTTGATCTTTTTCCGACTGGTTCGATTGCGATTTACTGGGAAACGGCTGCTGCGCTGGGGCTTCGGGAGCGGTAAAATAGGCAAGCTAACCACTTACCCCTTGCGCGACGCTCCTTCCGCAGGCGCCGCGCGCAGCACATCCGGAAGGAGGCGCCCTATGAAAATGGGTCCTCAGGACACCGTGTGGATCACCGGCGCAGCGGGGCGAATGGGCCAGGCGATCGAGCATTTCCTGGACCACAGCCGCTACAAGGTCATGACCAGCGACATCGAGATCGACGTGTCGAACCTGCACGAGGTGTTGAACTTCGCCGAGTCGTACCGCCCCGACTTCGTCATCAACTGCGCGGCGCTTGCCAGCCGCACCGAGGCTGACGAGAACCCCGACAAGGCCTACAAGGTAAACGCGCTGGGCGCACGCAACCTGGCCATCGCCAGCAACAACGTCGGCGCCACCATGGTGCACCTGTCAACCGACGACCTGTTCCCCGAGAACGGAGACCGCGCGTTCAACGAGTTCGACACCACGAACCCGCCGCACGTGTACGGCAAGTCCAAGCAGGCCGGCGAGCGCTTCGTCAACGAGCTGAACCAGCACCACATCATCGTGCGCTCCAGCTGGGTCTACACCGCCCGCCCCGACGATCTGCTCGGCCGCGCGCTGCTGGCAAGCGCCCAGGGCAAAACGGTGCCCGTGCCCGCGAACCAGTTCGCCTGCCCTACGTCGGTGGACACGTTCGCCAAGTTCGTCATCGCCGCTATGGAGTCCGACGAGTTCGGCACATTCCACGCCGCCTGCACGGGCGTGACCAGCCGTTTCGAGTTCTTCGAGCGCGCCTTCGCCTTGGCCGGCCAGCCTATCGGCAACCTGCGCGGCACCGCCAACCCCTGGCAGGGCTACCGCATCGAGCTTGACGACATGATGGCCCGCCTCACCGGCGTCTACGAGTTCCCCACCTGGGAAGATGACCTTGCAGCGTTCGCCGCCGAGCATGACCTTGCCGCGCTGGCCCGCGGCACGCAGGAATAGGAGGGGCGCGTGTCTACCGAGATCAACATGGGCGAAAAGCCCAAGCGCCTGCATATCGGGCTGACGGGATCCATCCTCATCGCGCTTGGCCTGGGCCTTTTGTGCGGCGTCATCTTCCATTACCTGGTGCCCGCGGGCACGGTGCGCGACGACGTGTTCGTCAACGGCATCTTCTACGTTGTCGGCCAGGGCTTCATCCGCCTGATGCAGATGCTCGTCGTGCCGCTGGTGTTCTGCTCCATCGTGTGCGGCGCGTCGTCCATCGGCGACACGAAGACGCTCGGCACCATCGGCCTGAAGACGCTAGTGTTCTACCTGTGCACCACCGCGCTGGCCGTCACCGTGGCGCTGACCATCGGCAACCTGATCAACCCCGGCCGCGGCGTGGACATGTCCAGCATGGTGGCATCCGACACCTCCACCCTGTCGGGCAGCGCCAACACCGACGTGTCGTTCACCGACACCCTGCTCAACATCATCCCGAAGAACCCCATCCAGGCGCTGGCCTCGGGCGATATGCTGGCCATCATCTTTTTTGCGCTGTTCGTGGGCATCATCCTGTCCACCATGGGCCGCAAGGTCGAAGTGGTTCACCGCTTCTTCGAGCAGTTCAACGACATCATGATGAAGATGACCTCCATGATCATGTACGTGGCCCCCATCGGCGTGTTCTGCCTGCTGGCGCGCACGTTCGCCAACATCGGCTTCGACGCGTTCCTTCCCATGGTGAAGTACATGCTGGGCGTTTTGCTGGCGCTGGCCGTGCAGTGCCTGGTGGTGTACATGGTGCTGCTGACGGTATTCGCGCGCATCAACCCGGTGAAGTTCCTGAAGAAGTTCGTGTCGGTGATGATGTTCGCGTTCTCCACCGCAACGTCGAACGCCACCATCCCGTTGAACATCGAGACGCTGGAGAAGAAGATGGGCGTCGACCGCCGCATCTCGTCGTTCACCATCCCGCTGGGCGCTACCATCAACATGGACGGCACCTCCATCATGCAGGGCGTTGCCGTGGTGTTCACCGCGCAGCTGTTCGGCGTGCAGCTGGGGCCGGTTGAGTACGCCACCGTCATCGCCACCGCCACGCTGGCGTCGATCGGCACGGCGGGCGTCCCGTCGGTCGGCCTGATCACGCTGTCGATGGTGTTCAACTCCGTCGGCTTGCCGCTTGAGGGCATCGCGCTGATCATGGGCATCGACCGTATCCTGGACATGACGCGCACCGCCGTGAACATCACCGGCGACGCCGTGTGCACCACCATCGTGGCCAAGCGCGCCGGGCGCATGGACACCGACGTGTTCAACGACCCGAACGCCGGCCGCGAGCTAGACGACGTGAAAGCTGCGTAGCGAACGGTTTGCCGTTCGGCTGAGTTTGTCCCATATGCGAAATCGCCCCGTCTCCAGTGGAGGCGGGGCGATTTTTTGCGGCTTGGTTGGGAGCGGAGAACGACTCCCCTACCCTAATGACAGCAGCCGCTGGAGTTTTTGCAGCTTGCGGGGCAGGTTTTGCAGCCTACTTTCAGCTCGCCGTCGGTGCGCTGTTGCTTCAGGTACACGCCGATGCCGGCAGCGATGACCACGGCCGCTACCAGGCCCGGCAGGCTGAACGCATCCGCGATGCCGCCCGTGACCAGCGAGCCCGCAAGATACACCGCGAACGAGACCACCCAGGCGATACCGCACTGCAACAGCACCATTTCGAGCGCCGCGCGTGCGCCGCCCTGCTCGCTGCGCACGGTGGCGATGGCCGCCACGCACGGCGTGTACAACAGCACGAACGCCAGAAACGCCATGGCCGTCACCGGCGTGAACAGCAAGGTCAAATCCACGCCCTCGCCCATGACCTGCGTCAACGTGGACACCACGCTCTCCTTCGCCATGAAGCCCGTCATGAGGGCCGTGGCCGCGCGCCAATCGCCGAAGCCCAGCGGCGCGAACAGCGGGGCGATCAGCCCGCCGATGCCCGCAAGCAGGCTGGCGTCGACATCGTCGACCACGTTGAGGCGCGCGTCGAACGTCTGCAAAAACCAGATGACCACGCACGCGGCGAGCACCACGGTGAACGCCTTCTTCACGAAGCCCTTCGCCTTGTCCCACACCAGTCGCGCCACGCTTTTCGCGGCGGGCAGACGGTAGTTCGGCAGCTCCATCACGAACGGCACGGGCTGGCCGCGAAAACGCGCGCGTTTGAGCACGGCCGCGAACGAGATGCCCACCGCCACGCCGAACGCGTACAGGCCGATCATGACCACCGGTTGCAGCGCTCGCGGGAAGAACGCGCCTACGAGCAGGGCATATATGGGCAGCTTCGCGCTACAGCTCATGAACGGCACCAGCATGGTGGTCATCTTGCGGTCGCGTTCGCTCGACAGCGTGCGCGTGGCCATGATCGATGGCACCGAGCAGCCGAAGCCCATGAGCAGCGGCACGATGGAGCGGCCGGACAGGCCGATCTTGCGCATGGGGCGGTCCATGACGAACGCCACGCGCGCCATGTAACCCGAGTCCTCAAGGATAGACAGGAAGAAGAACAGCGTGACGATGGTGGGCAAAAAGCCGATGACCGCGCCCACGCCGGCGCCGATGCCGTCGACCAGCAGCGATTGCGCCACGGGGTTGAGGCCCCACGCCTCGCAGCCGGCGGCCAGCGCCTCGAGGGCCGCGTCGACACCGGTGCTCACCAGGTCGGAAAGCGCGGCGCCCACGACGCTGAATGTGAGCACGAACACCGCGGCCATGATGGCGAAAAAGCACGGGATGCCGGTAAAACGCCCGGTCAGAAGCTTGTCGACGGAAACGCTGCGCTTGTGTTCGCGGCTTTCATGCGGGCGGACGACGGTATTGGCGCACAGGTTCGCCAGGAAGGCGAAACGCATGTTGGCGAGCGCCGCCTCGGCATCCATGCCGGCGTCGGCCTCCATGGCGGCCGTCAGCTCGCGCACCGACGACACAGCCGATTCCGGCAGGTCGAGCTTGCGGGCGATCAGCTCGTCACCCTCGACCATCTTCGTGGCGGCGAAGCGCGCGGGGACGGACGCCTGCCCGGCGTACGGCTCGATGATGTGCGCCGTGGCGTGGATGCACCGGTGCACCGCGCCGAGCGGGTCGTGCTCTTGCGCGCTTGCGGGGCAGAAGTCGATGCGGCCGGGCGCCTCGTCGAAGCGCGCCACGTGCAGGGCATGGTCGACCAGCTCGTCGACGCCCTCGTTCTTCGCCGCTGAAATGGGCACCACGGGAATGCCCAGCTCAGCCTCGAGCTCGTTCACGCGCACGGTACCGCCGTTGGCCTCGACCTCGTCCATCATGTTGAGCGCCAGCACCATGGGGATGCCCAGCTCCATGATCTGCATGGTCAGGTACAGGTTGCGCTCGATGTTGGTGCCGTCGACGATGTTGATGATGCCGTCGGGCTTCTCGTCGAGCAGGAAGTCGCGCGTGACGATCTCCTCGTTGGAGTACGGCGACAGCGAGTACACGCCCGGCAGGTCGGTGACGGTGGCCTCGGCGTGCCCGCGGATGGCGCCGTCCTTGCGGTCGACCGTGACGCCGGGGAAGTTGCCGACGTGCTGGTTCGCGCCCGTGAGCTGGTTGAACAGCGTGGTCTTCCCGCAGTTCTGGTTGCCCACCAGCGCGAAGGTGAGCGGGCCGGTCTTCGCGGCGGCGCGGCGCGCGTGAGCGCGATAGGCCTCCTCGGCCGGACCGAACTCGCCGAGGCCGGGATGCGGCAGCGGGCTGCGGTCGCCGCGCGCTGCAGACGCGGCGGCGGTGCCGGCGGCCTGCGAGCGGGCGGCGTCGGAGCCGTCGGCCGGGGAGTCGGGGCGATCCTGCGGGTCGAGCGGCCGGACGAGCACGTTGTCGGCCTCGCTCAGGCGCAGCGTCAGCTCGTAGCCGCGCACCGTCACCTGGATCGGGTCGCCCATGGGCGCCGCCTTCTGCAGCGTCACCACCGCGTTGGGCGTGAGCCCCATATCAAGTAAATGACGGCGAACCGATCCTTCGCCGTGCACAGCATCGACCACGCCCGCCTGTCCGCGCGCAAGTTCGCTCAGCAACATGTATTCCCCCATATCAGCGCAGTGCTTTCCCATCTGGCGACCGCGCATGTTTCTCTCGTCTGCCTTCCATGATAAGCCGACCCGCAAGGCGCGCCCACGCAGGGCGGCGTTTCCACGGAACCGACGAAAGCGAGCGGAGGGGCTTGACTCGCAAGTTCGTCCGGACGCTTCGATTTCGCTATCGAACTCAGCCGGACACGTACGGCTGAGTTCGAGAAAGCCCCTTCTGGAGGCGGCGAAGACGTGCGGCGCGCAGGGGACGAAGGGCGCTGCGGCGGCAAATCAACCGCGGCCGCAGAAACCGAGCGCCATCGCCCTGCCAACCCTTTACCGCCCTGCGGGGTCGCGGCGAAATCGCACACCCTGCCCCACCCGCCCCTGGCCACCCTGCATGTTCGCGAAAAAAGCGCACGTCAACGCCTTGCCGCCTCACGGGCTCACAACGGGCGACACGCGCTCCCCCTCCCTTCCCCGCCCCGCCCCCACCCGCGCTTCGTGCCCAACGCACGCGCGAACGGAACGTGCGCGAGATTTTGCGTTACGGGCTTCCGCTATCCGGTAGAATCAGCTCATCCCAGGAGAAAGGAAGCCCCATGATCATTCTCACCCTGCTTATTCTGTTCGTCATCGCGGCCGTCGGGTCCGCGGTCGCCGGCTCGCCGATGCTGTTCGTCGTGCGACAGCAGGAAGCGTCCATCATCGAGCGCCTCGGCAAGTTCAACCGCATCGTGCAGCCGGGCCTTCACTTCCTGATCCCGATCATCGAGCGCCGCGCCGCCGAGGTCAACCTGCGCACCCAGGAGGCGCGCTACTCACTCAACGGCAAGACCAAGGACAACGTGACCATCGGCACGGCGGTGTCGGTCCAGTTCCGCGTCGATCAGATGCCCGCCCAGACCGTCGAGCAATCGGGCATTTACCGCAGCTACTACATCCTGAGCAACCCCATCGACCAGATGGAAAGCTACATCGCCGACGCGCTGCGCTCGGCCATCCCCGGCTACACGCTCGACGAGGTGTTCGACAACAAGGACCTCATCGCGCAAAACGTGAAGGATTCCGTGACGGAGCTCATGGCGGGCTACGGTTACGACATCATCACCACGCTGATCACCGACATCGAGCTGCCGAAGGACGTGGAGCGCTCGATGAACGCGATCAACTCCGCGCAGCGCGACCAGGAGGCGGCGAAGGCGCTTGCCGAGGCCGAGCGCACCAAGACCGTCGTGGCGGCGCGCGCCCAGGCCGAAGCCATGGAGCAGACGGGCATCGGCATCGCGAACCAGCGCAAAGCCATCGCCGACGGCATCGCCGCATCGCTTGACGTGATCAAATCCTCCGGCGTGTCGGCCAAGGAAGCGAACGACCTGTTCACATACACCCAATGGGTTGAGATGATGGGGTCGTTCGCCGAGTCCGGCAAGGCCTCGACCATCCTGCTCCCGTCAGGTTTCGAGGGATCCTCCTCGATCCTCCCGGACATCCTTGCAGCTCAGGCCGCCCAGCAAAAGCCCGAAGGCGAAGGCAGCCCGTTCGAGGCCTAAGCCCAGGCCCGGACCTTGGCCGAGAAATGCCGGCAACCTTGCTCCAAGTCTTACGAGACAGAACGACTACCTAGGCGTGGTCGGCTTCGCGAGGCTGCGGGTTGCCGGCTGCCAAGTGATCAGGGCGAACAGGGGATGGAGGGCGTTCACGGCAACGCCCTTCCGTCCCCTGTTCGCCCTGATCATCGTCCCTTGTTTGCCCGACGTCCCTCGTTCGCCTGGCGCGTTTGCTGCCCGCGCTTTGGAGCACGCGAGAGCGCCCTAAAACAAATCGCGCCCGACAGACTCGACCCTTCGAGGGCAACACGCTTGGTGCAATACCGCGTGGTGGACAAAAAACCGAGCGTTGCGCTGATGAGATATGAATCGGAGCCAAATCCGGCTCTCGATGCGGCGAAACCGGCCTTGAAATCCGCATTTGGCGCCCAACTGCGCCCGGATACCCAATCGAGCCCTCCCGCGGTTGCGCATCCCTCGCATTTTTGGCCACGAGCACCGCAGATAGCCCGAAAGCGCCACATCTCCCACGCAACAACGCATGTCAAGCGGCACCGCAAAACCCTTCCGCAGCCTATAGCGCCAGCGTAATGAACTCGCCCACGAGGGTTCCTTCCTTGTCGCAAGCAATGGCTCGATAGCGAAAATCCACAACGCTGCCAACGTCGATGCCATCGAACGTAAGCTTAACCTGCTCGAAGCGCTCATCGAAATCGAAGCGATATTCCCCACCCTGCTCAAGACCATAAGAATCCTCTGACGTTATGCGAATGCGGGCAATGAGCGTGGCAGCATCCAAAGACGTCACAACACCTTTACCATGAAAGACCACATCGTCGATACCGCCGATCATATCGTCAGATTGCGGGACGCTTCCCCTTTCCGATTGTGTATCTTCGGCGTCAAAGACCAGGGGCGTGGGCGACGTAGAGCGATTTGTTTTCTCAAGATGTGGAACCGCCCAAAAGCATACTCCCATCAGCAAGAGCACAATTGCAACGGCCACCGCAACCTCTAGTGCCCATTCAAGCATGTTGCCGTTCTTGCGCATGTCGCCTCCTTCAATTGGGGGCTTCAGCATAGCAAACGCACAGCTACGCCCAAGATCGGCGAAATGACCTCATCGATGAACGGTTTCTCCAGGTAATCGGCTTGCCCCATGGCGAAAAGGACGATTTTGCGGCCGTAATCCACTACCTCGCAAAGCGGAAGCCCGCGCAGCGCCGCAAAACCCCGAAGCAGTGCCAGGCCAGGGTTGATACCGAAGGCGCAACGCAAGCAATCGCATCGCAGCAACCCCGCCGACGCGCCACCGTAACGTCATCGGCGCCCGCACGGCAATCGGCATGCTTCCGTAACGCGATCGGCGCCTGCATCGCTTTGCCGCCAAAAAGGGCCGGCAACTCGAAACGAGCTGCCGGCCCATGCCGTTGCTCAGACCGCTGACCCTTTGGCGACCCATTCGCGCTCTCCTGCGTTTACGGCCCTTCGTGCGCGGTCTTATTCGCGAGACCTAGCCCAAGAGGCCCCGGGCCATGGCCCGGGGCCGGCAGCCGGCCACCTTACGCCATCACCTTGCGGAACAGGTCGACCACCTGGGCGTGGTCGGCTTCGCGGGGGTTGCCCGGGAAGCAGGCGTCGGCCATGGCGTCGGTTGCCAGCTGTTCGAGGTCTTCCGCCACCAAACCGTTGCAGGTGTGCGGGATCTCCACATCAGCGGACAGCTGGCGCACGGCGGTGATGGCCGCATCGGCGGCATCTTCCGTGCTCATGCCCGCAACGTCGACGCCCATGGCGCGCGCCACGTCGACCAGGCGCTCGGCGCACACCGGCTTGTTGAACTCCATGGCCACCGGCAGCAGCATGGCGCACGCCACGCCATGCGGCGTGTCGTAGTGCGCCGACAGCGTGTGCGCCATGGCGTGGTCGATACCCAGGCCGACGTTGGAGAAGCCCATGCCGGCGACGTACTGGCCAAGCGCCATACCCTCGCGGCCGGCACCCGGCTCGCCCGACTTCGCCTCGGCGTACGCCGCGCGCAGGTTCTTCGAGATCAGCTCGATGGCCTTCAGGTGGAACATGTCGGACAGCTCCCAGGCGCCCTTCGTAGTGTAGCCTTCGATGGCGTGCGTGAGCGCGTCCATGCCCGTGGCCGCGGTCAGGCCCGCCGGCATGCTGGCCATCATGTCGGGGTCGACCACCGCCACGTCGGGGATATCGTTGACGTCGACGCACACGAACTTGCGCACCTTCTCCGGATCGGTGATGACGTAGTTGATGGTGACCTCGGCCGCCGTGCCCGCCGTGGTGGGGACGGCGATGGTGAACGTGGCGTGGTTCTTCGTGGGCGCGACGCCCTCGAGCGAGACCACGTCGGCGAACTCGGGGTTCTCCGCGATGATGCCGATGCCCTTGGCGGTGTCCATGGCCGAGCCGCCGCCAACCGCCACGATCATGTCGGCGCCGGAAGCCTTGAACGACGCCACGCCATCCTGCACGTTTTTGATGGTGGGGTTGGGCTTGATCTGGTCATAGAGCTCCCACGGGATGCCGGCCTCGTCTAGCTTAGCCGTCACCTTGCCCGTGACGCCAAATCTCACCAGGTCAGGGTCGGAGCACACGAACGCCTTCGCGAAGCCGCGGCGCGCGATTTCGCCGGGAATCTCCCCGATCGCACCGGCACCGTGATACGAGATATTGTTGAGCACGAAACGATTGACCGCCATGGCGGCACCCCCTTCACATGAGCGGGCTTAGCGGTTCCCCCTGACGAAGCCCGCACCGTTACAGCTATTGTCAGTGTACCGCTAAAGCCTGCCGTTTACCGGAGAAATCGCAACGCTCGCGGTAACGATTAGGTGGCAAAGATGACCGAGCGCGAACGCACCTCCGTCCCCCGTTCACGCGACAGCAAAAAGCCCCTGCTGGGATTCCCAGCAGGGGCTTGCAAGCAGGATGGGCTCGCGGCGCGGCACGTGCCCTATCGATCGCACACGACGGGGCAACCAGCGTACCGTCAAACACGCTCAGCGGCGCAGCCGACGCGGAGCAGATCACGCTCGCCGGCGCGCCCGTTCCCTACTCGACTGCCGTGGGCTCTAGGGCCTCGGCTTCCCTGTAGCTGATCCAGCCATCGGGGATGGTGGCGTCGCTGTGGCACTTGCTGCAGTACACGGTGGATGCGCGGTGCGCCTTGTGGCACTCGCTGCAGGCGACCTCGCCGTGCTCCTGCACGTGCGGGTTACGCTTCATGTCGCTTGTCTTCTCCACCAGGTCATCGCGCGTCATGGTGGAGCCGTCGTCGTTGACGTGGCAGCCCGAATTCAGGCAGAACGCCTCGCTGGCGATGCCGCGCGCGGCGGTCAGGTCGGACAGCGACTTCTCTTCGGGCACGAAGCGCTCATCGACGGTCTGCACGACGCTGTAGCTGCCGGTCAGCCAGCCCAAACCCTCGGTGACCTGCTCGGACATCTGCGGCACGTGGCAGCCCACGCACGTGATGTCCTCCTGGGCGTGCACCGGCGCCAGCATGCTGGACGCGTCGGCAACCTGGTTGCCCCACTTGTCCGTGGCGACCTCACCCGGCATGGACTCGTAAGTGGTCAGATAGCCGTCCATGGGCATGTGGCAAATCGCGTTGCAGAAACTGGGCTAGTCGTGCCACACCATGAAGCCCGCCCCGGCCGCCACCAGCACCACGGCCACGGTGGCCACGACCGCCGTCACCTTGCGGCGTCCGCGCTTGGGCAACGGAGTCGCGCCCGCTGCGCCCGCGGCGCGCGACTCGCTGGCAACGCCCGAAGTGCCGGCGTCAACCACACCCGCGCCCACGCCATCAACCTTCTCATCTGCGGAAACGGTTTCCGCAACCTTGTTCTCGTCGGTCATGGCAGCCTCCTACTTGCCCGCCGCGGCGTTCTCGCCGGCGATCTTGCCGAACACCATGCACATGCCGGCGGACAGGCCCTTGAGCGAGATGGGGTACTGCACGTTGAAACGGCCACCCTGCGGAGCGCCGGCAACGTACAGGCCGGAAATCACCTCGCGCTCGGTGTTGTACACGTGGCAATCGCTGTCGGATTCCAGGCCGCCCAGGTTCGCCAGCGTGAGCGCCACGCCGCACTCAGCGGCGTAGAACGGGCCCTTCTCTAGGGCGAACATGCGCTGGCTGCTCTTGCCGAAGTCCTCGTCGGAGCCGGCCTTCGCCAGCTGGTTGTAGCGCTCGATGGACTCCTTCGCCACCTGGGCGTTCATGCCGTCGATCTTCGCCAACAGCTCGTCGATGGTGTCGGCCTTCAAGCAGCGACCCTCGGCCACTGCGGCCTCGATGTCGGCCGGGCAACGCACGTTGATCTTCAGGCCAGCCGGCGTCCAGTCCGGCAGCGCCTCGTCCTTGTAGATGCAGGCGATGCCGTGGGCGGCCGGGAAGTACTTGAGTTGCTCGGGCCAGGAGCTGTCGAAGAACTGGTAGGCTTTGCGCTGCGGCTGCAGCTCCACCTGGTTCTCAAGCTGCTGACCAGGCACGTCCTCGTTCATGAAGCGCTTACCGTGGAGGTTGAGCCACAGAAAGCCGTTGTTGCCGATGACGCCGCGGCCGTCGGAGCCGGCGCCGCCGCCCATGTGGTGGATCATCGGCGCATGCCACTGCTCCACCGCCGCGCCGGCCCACACGCCCATCTTGTGGCCATCGCCGACGTTGGTGTAGTTGCCCTGCGCGTCCAGATCCAGCGACAGGATCTGGTTGCCGTTCTCGACGCACGCGGGGGCGAAGTACTTCATCATGTCCTCGTTGGCCAGGTAGTCGCCCGTGGCCAGGATGACGCTTTTCGCGTTGATTTTCAGGTACTTGCTCGCGCTCGTATCCTGCGCATAAATGCCCGCGATGCTGCCATCATCGGCCGTGATGAGCTTCACGCCCTTCGTGTTGTAGCGAACCTCGGCGCCGGCCTCCTGGGCACGCTTGAGGTTGTCGGCCATGGCCGTGGCCAGGCTGGAGAAACCCACAGACGTGGGGTAGCACGGCATGTCCTCTTTCGTGTAGTCGTACGTTTCCAGCATGGGATAGAAGTACGGGTACAGGTAGTGGGCGCGGTTGGCCTCGGGGACCTCCTCGTAGGTTTCGGACGCGATGTACATGTCCGGGCACCCCTTGACGAACCAGTCAAGCGCCTTGCCCGACTCGTCGCAGTAACGGCTGATGATGCCGAAGTTCGAGTGGTGGCTCCCCTCCTCCATGTGCATGTTGACGACCATATGCTTATCCAGGAAGCCGTCGCCGCGTTCCCACTTGGCCATGGTCTCGCCGCCCAGGATGGCCATGTCGCTGGCCACGCTGTTGAGCTGGGCGGACGCCTCGATGGCGATGACCTTCGCGCCGGCTTCGGCAGCCGCACGCGTCGCGGGGACGCCCGCGCAGCCAAGGCCCACGACCACGACGTCGGCATCGAGCGTCTCGGCAACGTCGCTGTCGGAGATGGTCGGCGCCTCGCCGAGCCACGGCATGGCGCCCGTGCCGTCGAAGCCCATCGTCTGGCCGTTGCCCGAGCCGGCCGCGCCAGCGGCGCCGCCCGCGACGCCAACCACCTTCGGAGCGCAGCCCGTCAGGCCCGCGCCGGCAAGCGCCGCGCTGAAGGCGGCGGCGCCGGTCAGAAAGCTACGACGGCTGATTCCGGATTTGTCCATGTTGTTCCTTCCTCTTGCTTGCGCCCGCCTGCTGTTTTGCCACGTCGCCGACGCGATTCAGCGCGGCAGTTCGCAGCCCCCTTCGGAGCAGGCGGGCAACGTGCGCCCCAGCGAAAGCGCTAAACCTCGCGGGCGCCTCGAGCAAACGCCCTATGCGCGCTCGACCCTACGAGGGAGGATTATAGGAAGCGTAAATTGTGGGAGGAATGGACCTAAGCGGTGTATTGTAAAGGGGGTGCTTTACTTTTCTGATGTTTCGTCAACTTGTTTGCCACGTGATTTCGTGCTGAGGGCGTGTTCACGCCCCCGTCTGCCACGACCCCGTTACTTCTGGGCGGTTTTGCAGGCCGCGTATTTATGAGCACATCCATGAACAGGGGACGGAGGTGTGTTCACGGCGATGCGCCGCGCTCCCAAAAGGCTAGCGTGAACAACCCTCCGTCCCCTGTTCGCGCCCCTAGCAGCCGACTACTCGAAGAACCTTGCAACCCCGACGGGGATGCACTGGCGGATAAGACCTACCAGCTCGGCGTCGTTGAAGTCCATGCCTTGGTCGAACCAATGGCGCGTGCAACCTGCACAGCCCTTCGAGAAGAAGTCCAGGCAAAACCCCGTTTCCCCCTCATCGAGCACGCCGTATACGCGCACGCGCGCGCCGTACGCGTCGCGAAGCGCGTGGTGCATCACGCGATACAGGCTGTTCACGTCCTGGGAGGTGAAGGCGTTGCGCAAAAACGTCTTGCGCTCGTGGCACAGCTGGAGGAACTCGATGTAGCACTCGTCGAAGGGCGCAAGCGTCCCCATGCGCTCGAAGGGAGCGGCGAACATGTCGCGGAAACAGTACTCCATCAGGTGATACTTGTCGGAGAAGTGGTGATAGAAGGTCTGCTTGCTCACGCCGGCCGCGGCAGCGATCTCGGCGACGCGCACCTGGTCGAGCGGCTTGCATTCCATCAGGCCCGTGAGCGCATCCGCCAACAGCCGTTTCGAATCCGCCATGAAAGCCTCCTTCGCCGAGCGCGGCGTCAGGCGCCGCATTTGATACTTCCATAGTAGTAAATGCCGGCAGAATCCAACGCAAATGCCGCAGAACCTTCGGCGAGCGGCACGGCCGGGCGCAGTGCGCCGCGATACAATAGCGCGCATGAAACCTATCGCTCACATACATACCGATTTGCCGCAGAAGTTCGGCATCCCCCGCAACAGCTTCCTTGCCCCGCATCTGCAGGGGCGCATCGTGTTCGAGCCGGAATACGCGTTGAATAGCGCCGTTGCCGGGATCGACAGCTTCTCGCACCTGTGGCTGCTCTGGCGTTTCGAGAACGGCGAACCCGGCGGAGGCGCCGCCGACGTCACCGGCGACGGGCGGACGAGAGCGGCGGGCGGAAGCGAGGCCAATGCCTCTGACGCGGCAAGCGAAAAAACGCCCGACGACCGCGGCGACGAGAGCACCATCCTTCCGCGCTCGACAACAAACGAGCAAGAAGCTGAAGGCAATGCTGTAACGAAAAAGGGCATCGAGAACGCTGACGGAGAAACCCCCGCCGTCGCCGATGTCACCGGCGACGCGCGAACGGGAGCGGCCGCGGGCGGAAGCGAGGCCAGCGTCCCTGCCGCCTCCCCCAAGCCCGCTCGCTGGTCGCCTACTGTGCGGCCGCCGCGGCTGGGCGGCGCCGAGCGCGTGGGGGTGTTCGCCACGCGCAGCCCATTCCGCCCGAACCCCATCGGACTGACGTGCGTGAAGCTCGACCGCGTGGAGCTCACCGACGCCGGCCCCGTCATCCACGTGCTCGGCGCGGACCTGCGCGACGGCACGCCCATCTACGATATCAAGCCCTACATCCCCTTCGCCGACTGCCACCCCGACGCGTGCGGCGGATGGATCGAAGACGCGCCCTGGCACGAGCTTGACGTGGACTTTCCCGAGCAGCTGCAGGCCGAAGTGCCCGCCGGCAAGCTGACCGGCCTGACGGAGGTGCTGCGCCAGGACCCGCGCCGCGCCGGCAGCAAGCACGAGCCGACCCGCGTCTACCACCTGGCATACGCGGGTCTCGACGTGGCATTCACCGTGGACGGGGACGTCCTGCACGTGGTGTGCGTGAGCTAGCGGGGGACACCGAGGTCAGCGCCATCGGCGTTCGAGAGAACCTTTTGCTCGGTTCGCGGCATGGATTGCGAGTTTTCCGAATTTGCATGTTGCATGCAGGCGTCTTGACCGCCGGTTTCGCAAGTAGAAGGTAGCGAACGAGGCTGTTTCGGTATCGAACACAACCACGCTTGCAAACAGCCCACGAAGCGATTCGGAAAACTCGCAATCTGTGCCGTAATTCCGCCAAATGCTTCCCTCGAGCACGCCAAACCATGTGCGGGGCGCGCCGCACGCAAAAGCAAACCCGGACGCTTTGGGGACGAAACGTGGCGGTGGGCCCGCTGAGGAGCAGGCCCACCGCCTTTTGCGCTCTGCAGTTTATCGCCGCCACCATGGTCCAGTTGCCGCGTTTGCGCTCGCCGCAGCTGCAGCTTGTCGCTGCTGCTGCGATTTGTTCGATGCGGTAACGCCCTATCTACCTGCGGTGTTTGCCGCGGGGCGTGCGTTGACGCTCGTGGGCGAACGCCGTTGCTGCCATGGCTACGGCTGCTGCGGCGGCTAGTGCGAGGGGCACGGTTGCACGCGTTGCGTCTCCGGTTGCTGCGCTGGTTGCTGCTGCGGGCTTATCACCTTGCGGGTTGCCCGGCACCGGCTGATCGCCGTTGCCGGCAGCATCTCCGTCGACGCCGTTGTTGTCAGTCCCAACGCCAGCGCCCGTACCGTCATCGGTGCCGGTGCCTGCGCCTTCGCCGGTACCGGCACCGCTACCGCCACCGGTGCCGCCACCCGGTTCGCCGCCGCCAGGCTCACCACCCGGCTCGTCGCCTTCCGTTACCGTCACGGTGATGTTCAGGCGCTCGGAGTATTCGTTCTCCAAACCCTCCTTGAACGCTGCGATGCGGAACCTGGTGTTCTCGTTCACCGTCACCGGGCCCGTGTATTCCACGCGCGAGCCGCCGTCGACGCAGGGGCACGTGTCGTCGGTGGTGTAGTACACGGTGGTCCCTTCCTCGGCGGAAAGCACCAGTTGAGCGCCCTTCTTCACCGTGGCGAAGTTCTCCTTCGGCGAACCGGCCCCGAAGCTGGCCTCGCCCAGCTGCGCCGTCGGGCGGACCGGGCGCGTCTGCTCGTCGGCAACGCGCACGTCGACCGTCTTGGCCAGCAGCGAGTCGGCCACCGTCACCGTCAAGTCGGTCATGCCCGGCGCCTCGCCCGACAAGGCGAAGCGCGCGATGCCCTCCACGTCGGTCACGGCGCTTGCCACTCCAGCCCCGCCGCCAAGGCCGGCCACCACAGAACTCCCCACGTTCGCGACAACCAGCTGCCCGGCCAGCGGCTGCCCGGAGGCGTCGCGCACGTAGGCCGAAACCTCGCACGACTGCCCCGTGACCAGGGAATATCCCTGCTCCACGTTCAGCTTCAGCTCCGCCGCGTGCGCACCAACCGTAAGTTGCCCGCTGTTCCAGCCGTCCATCGCGATGCCCGCGTAGTTCACCGCGCCGGCCAGCGAAAACTCCACGGTCGACCCGGCCTCGAGCGCCTTCGCCGGCTTTATGCGCAGCGCCTTGGCCACCTGCTGCCCGTCGGCGCCCTCCTCGGGGCCGACCCACTCGAACGCGCAGCCCTCGCCCAGCCCGGTCGCCGCCAGCTCGGCCAGCGACGCGTCGGTGGCGTCCATGTACTGCGAGAACGTCAGCTCCACGCAATCGGTGTACGCCCGCGCGCTTTCCACCTGCGGTTTCTCGGTGGTGCGCAGCCCGATCTCAAGCCCCGTGCGAACCGGGGGCACGGCCATCCACTCCGTGCGCGCCTCCTCGTAGCCCGCTTTCGTGAACCGCACCTGGTAGAAGCCTACCGGCGTGTACCAGCCGAACACGCCGTCGCCGTCGGTCGGCTGTGGGTTGACCTGCTCGTAGGACTGTGCGTCCCACGGCACCGCGCCCGCGCCGTCGGCCGACGCGCTGTACCACACCTCGGCCGTCACATCCTCAAGCCGGTTGGACTTCACCGCCTCGTACACGTAGCCCGAGGGGTCGATGCCCAGCCGCGCCTCGATCTCGCTCAGCTCCTTGCGGCGCTTCTCGCGCTGGCGGTCGATCTCCTCCTCGACCGGCTGGCACTTCTCCATGCGCTCGGCCACGGCGCGCTGGTACATGCGCTGCGCCCAGGACAGGTTCTTCGCACGGTCGGAGTTCGCCATCGACGACGACACGTCGTAGCCATAGGACATCCCCGACACCAAGATCGCGCCGGCGGGCGGGCAGAACAGTGTCGCGCCGGCGCCGATGCCGCCCATCACCACGCCGATGCCGGCGTCCGCGTACTCGTTGGCGCGCTGCTGCTCAAGCAGCGACACCAGGCGTTTCGCGTAGAACAGCTCGTTTTTCAGCGCCTCAAGGCACTCCTTCAGGTTCGCGATGTTGCCCTTGCCGGAGTACCAGCGAATCAGCATCTCGATGTGCTCAACCTCGCCGCGCATCTCGGCCAGGCGCACCTCGGTGTCCTCGGCGTTGCTCAGCGCGTCCTTCGCGCCGATGTAGCTGGTCCCCAGTCCGATCGAGGCGATGGCGCCCGAGTACACCGGCACGTTCTTCGCCCACTTCCAAGGCATGCGGTACGTGTCCTGGTACTGCAAAAATGCTGCCAGGTGACCCCTGACCATCGGCGATGTGAACTTCTGCATCGCCTTGAACACGGGCTTGGATTTAATGGTCTGCAGCGCCAAGTTCGCCCATTGCTTGTCAAAGTCCGTGGCCAGGTTCACCGAATCCAGCATCGTGGCCAGCTTTATGTTGCTCTTCGCCGCGTCCTCGAAGTCCGCCTGAAGCGTCTTCACGGCGCCGCTGGGCAGGTTGACGATGGCCTTGAATCCCACGCCGTCGTCGCTCATGCGCGTGCGCACGCGGTATCCGCCCTGGTCGATCGTCTCCGTGAAGCCGGCAGTGTCGCCGTCGAAGTCGCTCACGGTGATGCCGTCGACGTTGTTCTCAAGCGAGGCGATGAACACCTCGTCCCAGTCGTTATACTGGGAAAGGTCGCCCACGCCCAGGTCCTCGCCCACGGCCTTGCGGTACTTCTCGAAGTCGTTGTGCTGAGAGATCACCAGGTCACGCAGGGTGTCGACGCCCTCCTGCACCTCGGGGTCGTCGTACTGGGCGCCGAACAGCTCGGCGAACCAGTCGGATTCCAGCACGCCGTCGCCGTGCAGCACCTGGTACCAGAACGTGTTGCGCTCATCGGCCGCGGTGCCCGTCAGGTAGCCATGACTGTCGCCCAGCTCGTTCATCACGTCGGCCAGGCTAGCCGCCAGCTCCTGGTCGTCGGCCACGGCGTCAAGCAGATCTTTGCGGAACTCGTCGCTTTGCTGCTGCTCGTACTGGTCGCGATCGGTCAGGTCGCCCACCAGCACCGCGTTGATCTGGTCGACCTTCTGGGTGCTTTGCTCCGCGATGTTCTTCACCACCACGTTCGCGTCCACCGTGGCCATGCCCGAGAGCAGCGAGTTGCTCACGCCGTAGGACGAGGGGATGAACAGGCCTTTCATGTCGCCAAGCCATACCTGGCCGGTTATGCCCGCCGCCGCGTCATCGGCCAGCAGGTCCAGATACGCCTGGTCGACGTACTCGCCCACGAAGCGCACGCGGTCGCCGTCGGTCGCGCGCTTCTTCATGGGAATGGTCACCGTGCGGCCGTCGATGCAGTCCACGTACAAGTTGAACTCGTCGTCGAGCTGGGCACCATGCGCATCAAGCGTGATGGCGAACGTCCAGTAGGCGTTCTTCTTGGTGCGCTCGTGGTGCAGCGTGTAGCCGAACGCTTCCGTTTCCTTGCCGTTGTCGATGAGCCGCTGCGTTTTGCCGCGCGTCACCACGTCGAAACGCTCGATGGACGCGCCGCCCGTGTAGGTGACGTAGGCCGTGGCCGCCGGCTGCTGCGCGCCCGAAAGGTAGGCCTGCAGCATCACGCGCTGGCCCGGCACTAGATTGTCGGGGACGTCGTAGTCGATCGAAGCGCGGCCCAGCTTGTTGCACGTGCCGGCGAAGCGCTTGCCGCCGACGGCCAGCTCCACGCGGGAATCGGGCGCTGCGCACACCGTGGCTTTGTTGCCCGTAATGGCCGTGACCTGGGAAGACGGCAGCTCGATGCCGGCATCGTAGACGCTCATGTCCGCGGCGCCCAGCGGCAGCACGGCGTCGCCGAGCTTAAGCGTCGCGTTCACCGTGCACGCGCCCGCGCGCTGCGCGGAGAAGCGCACGAACAGGTCGCCGGTCTGCGCGCGGCCCAGGTCCACCGACACAACGTCGCCGTTGCGCGTGAGGGGCAGCTGCTTGGCTTCGTCGCCGATGTTCCCGCCGATGGCGATGTCAGAAAAGTCGCCCTCGGGCATCTCCAACTGCAGCACGGCATCGCGCTCCTGGTCAAGGTTGAAACTGACCCTGACCTGCGCTTCCACGCCCGCCACGATGGCGCTGCGATCGGCCACCACGCCGCTTTGCCTCATGACGCCGCACTGCGCCAGGTACGCCGACGCATCGAACACGGGCACGTCAAGGGCCACCTGCGCCTGCGCACCGTCCTCAACCTGCACCTCGGCGCGCGCGTACTGCACGCCTTCCTCAAGCTTCAGGCGGTCGAAGGCGGCCAGCGTTGGCACCCTCAGATCCACGCTTGTGTGGTTCACGGCGATCACCGTGTACGCGCCTGCCTTCAGGCTTTCAAGCGAAAACGGCAGTTCACCTGCGGAATCTGACAGGCCCGTTGCCACGCACGCGCCGTTGCGGAACACCATCACGTCGTTGCTTCCGGAGAACGTCGACTTCGTGGTCACCTTCATACCGCCCCACGCGCGCAAATCCACGTCGAACGCGCCGTCGGCGGGCATGGCCCGGCCCTCGCCCGCGCCGAGCGCCAGCGAATCGTCGGGCGTCACGGCAAGCGTGAGCTCCTTCGCCGCATCCGCCACCTCCTGCGAGAGCAGCACGCTCAGGCCCTGGCGCACGTAGTCGGCGTCTTCGCCCTCGCGCAGCACGCGGTCGCCCTGGCGCAGCTCGAAGGCCAGGCCGCTATCGGAGAGCACGGTTTCCCATACGGGCGCGCCATCGTCGCCGGTGCCCACCTGCTTGCGCAGGTTCACGTTCATCAGGCGCTGCACGGGCAGCTTCTCAAACGATTCGGCTTTGAGCTCGCCGACGTCCCATGTGCCGGCCATGGCCTCGGCCGCGCGCGTGAGCACCTGGTCGTAGCAGCCCTCCAGGCTCACCTGCAGCGTGGCCGGCGTGTTCGACAATGCCTCAACGGCGAACGTGCCATCCGCGGACACCTTCGCCGCAGTGGCGACGCCGTTCTGGAACAGCGTCACTTGCGCCCCTGCGGGAACCTTACCCGTGACCTGGGACGATTCCTCCATCCATTGGAACGTGTAGGCGGGCTTGCCCGGGTTGTGCTCGTCTTCCTGGCCCGCCACCGCGTCGGCCGCGCGCTTGATCCACGACGGCTGACCCGCCGAGTTCTTCGCGAACGCCACGATGGTCTGCCCCAGCGAGAACGGGTTCTCGTACTTCTTGCCGTCGATCTCCAGCGTGCCGCCGTACTCGTATTCGGTCAGCTCGAAGTCGGGGTTGAGCACGCGCAGCGTCACGGCGTTGCGCTTCCACTCGGTGCCCGAGGCGCTCGACGTGATCTGCGTGTTGTCGAACGCGTCCTGGCCCACGGTGCTCACGGTTGCGGGCAGCACCACTTCCGCGCCCGCCATGAGCGGCATGCCGGCAAAGGCGCGGTTGCCGATGGTTTGCACGCCATCGCCGATGGAAATGGAGCGGACATGGCTGCAGCCTTCGAACGCGTTACGCTCGACGGTTTTGACGGTACCGGGCACGTTGACCTCGGTGAACGGCTCGGGCGTCTCGCCTTGTACGTAGATGTCAGGGGAGCATCTTGCGAAAGCGCGGTAGTCGATGGTCTCCACGCTTGCGGGGATGCTGGCCACCACGCTGTCATCGAGCATAGAGCAGCCGGCGAACGTCTCGGCAGGGATGGTTTTGAGCATGTCGTTGTTCTTCGGCCACTCAACCGTTTGCAGCTTTTTGCAGTCCTGGAACACGCTTTCATCTAGCGTCTCCAGGCTGCTGGGCAGCGCGATGGACTGCAGCTGCGAGCCGGAGAACGCGCCCCAGCTCAGGCGAGTGACGCGGGAATCGGCGGGGAACGTGACCGAGGTCAGGTTCGACGACCCGCAGCCGCCGACGGTGGTGATGGGACGGCCGTCGACGGTTGCCGGGACCTCGAACGCGACCGCGCCGGCATCGACGTGGTGCACGGTCAACTCGTTCGTTTCCTCGTCCAGGGTCAGCCAGACCTGCGCAGGCGTTGCCTTGCCGGCGACGTAGCCGACATCGCCGTCGACCTTGTCGCCGGTGATGCCCTTAGCGGTTGCCAGGAGGTATTCGCCGTAGTACTCGTCGTAGACGTACGCGGCCTCGGTGCCGTCGTAGTCGGGCACAGGACCCGGACCGTCGGCGTCGGGGTCGGAGTCGGAGTCGGCTGCCGCGGAGTCGTTGGCGGCTGCGGGGTCAGCGTCCCCAGCGGCGGCATTGCCGTTAGCGTTTCCGGCATCGCCAACAGCCGACGAAGCCGCGCCCGCGGCAGCCTGCGCGCTCTGCGGGTTCTGGGCGCTTTGCGAGCCCGGAGCGCCCAGCGCGTCGACGGATCCTTCGCCACCTGCCACGACCTCCGAGCCTACGACGAGCACCCCGCCGTCGGCGGAATCGGCAGCAACGTAACCCGTATCATCGGCCGCAAAACCGTTAGCCGCATCGACGCCGTTTCCAGCGCCGCCGTCAGCCGCACCGGAAGCGTTCGCCCGCAAACTCTCACGCGCTGCGGCGACGGTTTCCGAGCCCTGCGCAAAACTGGCCACAGGCATCAAGCCCACCGCCAAAATGCACGACAGCGCCGCCGCCGTCCCGCGACGCCAAACCACCCGCCACGGACGCGCGCCCGAACGCAACGCCCGCATGCGCTGTTGCAAGGTCACGCGCTTCGTCGATTTCCAAGCACGCCAAGTACCCTTCCCTGGGTTCGCATCGGCACGAATGTCACCGGCCCGGTCACGCCTTTCCGCTCCCATTCCGAACTCCTTCCCATGAGTGCGCCCCGCAGCGACGACAGGCCCCCGACGCAGCGCTCACAAACTTCCAATCCACCCTGCATCATCCCCAAAACCCGCCAAAACAACTAGGTACGCATATACGAACCATCCCCTGACCAGGGGGAAACGAAAGCGCAAAAATCCCCGCCCCCAACCCGGACACTTCAGGGACGTAGCGCTAACCGTCAGGAATCAAGCACGGAAAAAGGAAGAGAAGGAACGAGGAAGCTACGCCCACTCGAATGCGTTGCCGGCGCCTAGCTCGAAGCGGTACTTCACGATGCCGATATCCGCGCCGCTGAACGCGCCGCCGTTTTCGGTAATGGAAACCTTATTGCCCGCGCCGGCGATCCGGAAGCACTGCTTGTTGAGCGCCGTCGGAGCAAGAAGCGCTGCCTGCACGCCGTCCGCAAACCACTGCGGCTCCGGGCCCTCGTACGAGCTGACCTCGGCCGCCGTCTTGCTTTTGTGCGCGGCGCCCGGCGTGACGCCGAAGCCCACGGCGGCGATGCCGATGACCTTCTTCCCCGGCACAGCCTGTTCGACGTTTTTGCGGCTGAACGTGCCGCCGATCCACCACGTGTTCAGCCCGAGCGCCTGCGCAAAAAGCATCAAGTCGGCGCTTGCGTAACCGAGATCTTCGCCAAGCCCGGGCCTGTCGCTGCCGGCCAGCACGAAATAGTTGCGCACGCCTTTGGCGAAAAACAACTTAAGCACGCCGGGCAGCGCCGATTCGTCGCCCACCTTCAGCGAGATCGCCAACCCGAAGCGCTCGTTGTTTGCACAAACGCGGTCGTTGAGCTGCGAAATCAGCTCAACCGAAAGCGGCTCGGACGTGAACTTGCGCACAGTATGCCGCTGCCGCATAGCCTGCTTCAGGTCCACAGCGGTGTCCGAGGCGACATTCGTAGCGGTACCCATAGCGATGTCCATATCCGTAGCGAAATCCTTTCGCGCGCACTTCCATCAAGCGATATCGAGAACGCGCCCATTGTACAACCGAGTTAACCTGGCGAAAACAGGAACGGCAGGAACGTTTTCGGCGTTTCGTGTCACAGATTGCGAGTTTTCCGAATTTGCCGGCAGCCAAGGAGGCGCTTCCCAACCAACTTCGCTCGCAAAATGTAACGAACGCTGCATCCATTGCACCAAGCGCAAAGCGGCACGCAGCCGACCGCGTTCGCCATTCGGAAAACTCGCAATCTGAGACATATTCGCGGCAAAAGCTTCTCGCACATGGAATCGAGCGCGCAACGCTGCCGGCAAAACGTCGGGCAAAAACGCGTGTGGCAGGGACACATCCCTGCCACACGTTGCAAATCATATTTCGTTCGCAGTCGTTCAGCCGGCAGCCGCTCGGCTGCGACGCAAAACCGCTAGGCGCGAGCGGGGTCCCACTCGACGATGCCGTGGTTCAGGAACGGCTTAGAGTCGGGCGCGTCGGCGTTGACCATGCGGAACTTCGCCTCGCCCTCGGCGGTCTTCCACACGATGGTGCGCAGGCGCACGCCCGGCAGCACCGGGGAGGTGAAGCGGCACTTGAAGCGCGTCATCGCCTCGGGATGGCCCGGGAACAGCAGGGAGATGACGTGGCGCATGGCCACGCCGGCGCTGCTGACGCCGTGGGCGATCGGGCGCTCAAGGCCGGTCTGCTCGGTGTAGGACCAGTCGATGTGCTGCTGATGCCAGTCGCCCATCAGGCGATACACCAGCGGCCAGTTGTAGCCGTAGGTTTCCTCGTACGTGAAATCGGGCTCGCGGTCGGGGTACTCCACGGAGTCCCTCGGCGGCTGCTCGCCGCCCCAACCGCCGTCGTAGATGCAGCAGTCGTAGGTGTCGACCGTGCACAGGTGGGTGCCGTCGGCGGAATACGACTTGCCGACCTGCTTGGACAGCGAGCCGCGACCCTCGCCGCGGTCCCAGATTGCCTCTTGGGTCACAAACGTCTCGATGTGGTCGTTCATCTTGAACGGCGCATGGAAATGCACGTCGATGCCGTAGTGCAGCGAGCCGGAGTAGTCGAAACCGTAGTCGAGGGTGGTGGTCATCTCCTCGTTGACGGTCAGCGGCACGGCGAAGATGGGCAGAACCTTCAAATCCGGGTTCTTGGCGTCGCCTTCGTTGACGTACTCCAGGTCCACGCGGCCGTCCCAGCCGGCGCCGCAACCAAGCGCGCAAATCTCAAGGTCCTTGAAGGTGTAGTCGCGCACGAACGGGCCAAAGGTCTTCCCGACGATCTCGGTGGAAATAGCCATGACATTCTCCTTAGAATAGAGAACTGCGAAAACGCAGCAGGTGATATAGGATTTCCCCACGTTTGAGCGATGCGGCGCAGTTCAGATCAAGCTGAGCAGCGCAAGATTCCCCCTGAATCATTGCGCAGACCGAGAAAGGGGGTATAACAAACCCCGTGAACGAGATGATCAACTCCGGCCCGGATTCGAAAAGACGCAGCTACAGCCCTTACGGGCGGCTCCAATGTAGCTTCGCCTGTTCATGATCGGCAAGGTTGCAGCCCCGAAGGGCGGCTCCAATACAACCTTGGCGTTCAACTGGGCAGGTGATCGTTCGGTCGAATATGCGTCCCATCCCCGCGTCCAACGACGCATCACGTGGGATTTGTGACGAGAACCGACCGGCACCGCAGCAGCGGGCCCGCTTCAGTTCTCAGGTGCCAGACTACCCCATTCCGCTAAACGATTGCAGTCTTGCATTGCCCCCGCTTTCGGAGTACGGGGAGGGGAAGGTTCACAGTCGTTGCGGTGAGAGTGCGCCAGATGCGAGGACGCAAATACCAGGCATGGACGGCGGTCCGAAACTTTTCCCATTTCCCCACTTGCGTGCTGCTTTGACGCATGCTACTGTCTTAAGCACCCGAGGGTCGCGAGACCCGCCTCCTGGCAGATAGGCCTTGCGCCTATAGGAGTTGCCGATGCAGCTGCCGTGCATCGGATTTTCCCATACAACCTTATAAGCGACGCCCTGCGCATGGCAGCTCATGCTAGCTTGCTGCCAATTTGCGCCTTCCCTATTGCGTCCTAGGTTGTCACGTCTCGCCCTCGGAAGGAGCTCGTCATGAGCGAATACGCATTCGTCTATCAACCTCAAATCATCCGCGAAACCGCAGAAGGCCTCAATCGCCTCGACATCCGCGACGAAATGCTCGACCAACGCGAGCTCGAGCTTATGACCTCGGTGGATGCTGAATCCTGCGCCGTCGTCATCCGCGGCCTGCTTCACCTCCAGCGCCAAGATCCCACGGCGCCCATCACGCTTTACATCAACAGCCCCGGCGGCGAAGTCCAGTCCGGCCTGGCGCTTTACGACGTCATGCAAGCCGTGAGCTGCCCCATCCGCACTGTCTGCCTTGGAATGGCAGCGAGCATGGGGGCGCTGCTGTTCATCGCGGGCGACGAGCGGGAGATCCTGCCGCACAGCCGCGTCATGATCCACGACCCGCTCATCGGCGCCGGCGTCGGCGGCAGCGCGCTCTCCGTGAAAGCCCGGGCCGACGACCTCATGCGCATCCGCGACATCACCGCCGGCGTCATCGCGCAGCACAGCGGCATGCCGATCGAACGCGTCTTCGAACTCACGGCGTCCGACACCTATTTCGAAGCGGAGGAAGCCGTCGAAGCCGGCCTTGCGGACCGCGTTGTCACCAGGCTTTGACGGGGGCAGCCGGCAGTGAGGCGCCGCCGGTTCGCCCCCAACCTGGCAATCGGCGACCCAGCAATCGGCAACCGCTCCGGGGCGCCTTCGGCAGCCGCGGGGCGCGACAACCCCTTCCCCAGCCCCACCATTCACCAGCGCAAACCTGTAGCAGAAAGCGAAAGCAGCCATGATAGACAACCGTGCGAACGCCCGCGCCGCCTATGCGGGGCAGCTCATCCTCACCTCCGAACGCGCCGCGAGCATGGACTCGTGGGCGACCGGCCTTAACAACAACGTGCTCGTTCTGGGCTGTTCTGGATCGGGCAAAACGCGCAATTTCCTGAAGCCGAACCTGCTGCAATGCGAGGGTTCCTACGTCGTGCTCGACTCCAAAGGCCGCCTGCATGACGAGATGGCGCCGTATTTGCGCGCCCATGGGTACATCGTCGACAGCCTTGATTTCACCACCATGGACGGGGAAATCGGCTACGACCCGCTCCACCACGTTCGCTGGCGCAAAGGCCGCCCTCTTGCGCAGGACATCATCGCGATCGCCAGCTCGCTGTTCCCCCGCGCGGAAATGGGCGACGACCCGTTCTGGGCGGGCGCGGCGGCAAACTACGTTGCCAGCTACATCGCCTACGTGTTCGAGGCGCTGCCCGACCGCGAGTGGAACATGGCGTCGGTGGTGAGCGTGTACGAGCAGGCGTGCGAAGGCAACGCCGAAGCGCTGTTCGCCGACCTTTCCAAACAGGACCCCGACAGCTACGCCGCATCGCTGTTCCGCCGCGCACGGAGCACGGCGCGCGCCGACAAGATGCACTCGAGCATCATGGGCATCATCGCCGCAAATCTGCTGCCGTTGACGTTCGACGGCGCGCTCGCGTCGTTTCGCAAGGTGCAGCAAATCGACTTTTGCGACCTTGGGCGCGAGCGGCGCGCGCTGTTCGTGACCATGGATGACATGGACCGCAGTTTAGCGCCCCTGACCAGCCTTTTCGTTCGCCAAGCGTTCTCAAGCCTGTGCGATTTCGCGGACACGCGCTGCGATGGCGGCCGTCTGCCCGTACCCGTTCGCTTCATGTTGGACGATTTTGCGAACCTAACGCTGCCCGGCTTCGACGACATGCTCTCCGTCATCCGCAGCCGCGAGGTCAGCTGCACCATCATCTGCCAAACGGTCAGCCAGCTTGAGGCGCGTTACGACCAGGCGGTGGCGAACTCGATCATCGGCAACTGCGATCGCCACCTGGTGCTGGGATTCCAGGACGAGCGGACGGCGAAGTATTTCGCGCTGCGCGCCAACAAGCTTCCCTCAACGCTTCTCGAGACGCCAGCCGGAAACTGGTGGCTGTTCGAGCGCGGGCGGCGCGGCATATGCGAGCCCGCCTATGCACTCGAGCAGCATCCGGGGTATCGCGAGTTTGTTGCGAGTTGCGAGATGTCTGGGAATTGGGATGCGTTTGCGGACTGCGAAGCGGCTGCGACCTGGGAGGCGCCGAAGAAACACAGAGCGCTCTCGACCTGCACAGACGACGATCTCGACTTCCTTCCCCCGCCGGGACCGGACGACGAGATCTGGGTCGATACGCTGTTCGACACCGACAACCTGGACAGCGATTCCGACGCCGCAGCCTAAGAAAGGAGCGAAGATGAGCGAAATGAACGCCCTCAAAAGTCCGAACGAAGTGAGCACCTGCGCAAGCTTGGGCGAAGCAAGCACCCGCAAAAGCCCACGCGAAGCGGACGACTGCGCAAACCCGAACGGGGCAAACACCCGCAAAAGCCTGAGTGAGCGCATCGCCCACGCAAACGCCGCGCGCGTAGACAACGCATGGAGCGCACCAAACGAGCAGCTTGTCGAAGCCGAGCGCAGGACCCCGTTCCAGGTTTGCGACATATACTGTGCGCACGCCGAGGAGCTGCTTGCGATCACGGGGCAAATCTCCGCCGTGCTGCCGAGCCGCGCCGCGTACCTCGCGCGGACCGACCCGCGAGCGGCAGCGCATCCGGACAACCGCTCGGTCAAGGCGCATACCCAGGTCGAAAACCCCGCGTGCGCGTTCGTCTGGGAGATTCGCCACAACAAGGAGGGTGCGCTGGCCATGTCGTCGGACGCGCAATACTCCAAGGCCCTTGATGCAACGGACGCGCTGAAAGACCTCTGGGAAGACGAGCCCTGGCTCAATGAACTGCAAATCGCGAAGGCCCTTATCACGCAAATCGTCCTACTCGATGACGACCTGCGCGCAAAAGTCCTCAAACGTGCAAACCTCATGGCCAAAGAGTGCGCCGACACCCTTGCCCCATACCTTCGAGGCTGAAAGCGGTAAGCGGCGCGAACGCACTCCGCTCCGAACCGCCTCTTCCCCGCCCCGCTTCGCCGGGGCAAAACCGGCAACTTTTCGCGAGAAACCGCACAGGCCAACGCTAGAATCTAACCGTTCGAACCAAGAGGAGGAGCGGCACGTGGCCCAAGATTTCTACAACCTGCTTTACAACGGATACACCGGCGAGTATCAGCTGATGAGCTCGCTGTACCGCAACGGGCTGGACGCGCTTCGCCCGCCCGCGGACATGGGCATCGATGTGGTGTCGCTGAACCTCAAGCAGCAGCTCGAGAAACCGGGCACGCCGCCTGAAACATTCTTTTTCCAGGTCAAGACGGCGGTAACCACCGTAAGCGAGGACCCAAACCGCCCCGGCGCATTCGCCGTGGTCGAGTTCAAGCTCAAGGACAGCGAGGTGGACCTGCTCGCCCGTTCGCGCGACCGCGCGCTGTTCTGCTACGTGTACAACAGCGAGGCCGGGGCGCTCACCGACGCGTTCGAGACGCCGTTCATCTGCTTCTGGCTTGACGGGTCGCTCATCAAGAAGCTCAACGAGAAAGGCGCGTTCTTCCGCAAAAAGGGCGATCCTAAGCTGACGCTGGCCTGCCAGCTGCGCAAACCCACGCACGCATACGGCCACTGGTATGCCCTGGTGGTGAACGAAAACGGCGAAAAGGTCGAGAACGGCTTCCTCGGAATCGTCGGCGGAGAAGGTTCCCCGGCCGACGACTGGGCAGACCACTACAGCGTAGCCGGCTACCTGGAATACGCCCGCTGGGGGCTGTAAGGCGAAGGCGCGAAATCGCGCGACAACGTGAACGGGGAACGGAGGCGTGTTCAGAGGGAGATTTGCGTTTCGCAAAAGGTTCACCCAAACGCCCCTCCGTCCCCTGTTCGCCCCGTTCACGCCATTCACATCCCCCACAACTTCACACGTCGCTAAGCCATTCTCATAATGTAGCTAAATAATTTGATATGTAACGTTGTAAATGTTACATTTGAAATAATTCAGTTATAGGGGGAGGTGGATGTGCAAGACTACGTCGAGAAAACGCTGCACGCAAAGGTCGAAAGCAAGCCCATCGAAACCTCGGAGCTGCCTCTCTACCTGAAGGGTCTGTATTCCCTGGAGCAATGGACCGCCTTCGGCGTACCGTTCATCATCGCCTCCCCCTGCGAAGGCCCCGCGGTGAAGACCATGACGAAACACCGCGACGCGCTTGAAAAGGCCCTGAAGATTCCGGTAGCGTTCGCCCTGGAAAACCCTACAAGCTACAGGGTCGAGCGCATGCTCGAGGCGGGCCTCCCCTTCATCGCCCCGGGCAAGCAACTCTATCTACCGTTCTTGGGAGTCGCGCTGAGCAAAGAAAGCAGATGCGCGAACAGCAGCCGCCGGACAATCGCCGAAACGCTATCGCCCCAAGCCCAGCGCCTCGCGCTCATGATGATCTACGACGACCTCGACGGCGTCAACGTCACCCGGGCAGCAGATCTCCTAGGCGCGGCGAAGATGACCGCCTCGCGAGCCTTCGACGAGCTCGAAGCTGCCATCCCTTCGCTCGTTGCCACCGAAGGACGCCGCCGCATTTTACATCCCGGCAAGGACAAAAGAGCGTTATGGCAGCAGCTAGAGCCCTCCCTGGCAAGCCCGGTCGCCAGGGAGTACCGCCTGAATCGCATGCCCGAAGCGAACCTTCCCTTGGGCGGAATCTCAGCGCTATGCGAGCTGTCGATGCTGCAAGATAATCCATGGCCAACCCTCGCTGCGACGAAGGCGCAGGAACGCGCCCTGGAGCTGACGGCCGCTAGCCTTATCGACCCCACGGAACCCGACGACCCGGCATGCGTGGTGCAGGTGATGCGTTACGAACCCGCAACCACAGCCGAACACACAATCGATCCGCTTTCGGCTATCCTATCCCTCTCGGACTACGAAAGGGACGACCCGCGAGTCGCTGCCGAGGTGGAAAACGTGATGGACCAAGTGCTTGGAGACGTTGATGAGGGGAATCGATAAGTTCAGGGAGCGTTTTAAGGACCACGAGGGCGAATACGTCCTCATCGGTGGCGGGGCATGCGACCTGCTGTTCGGCGAAGCGGGGCAAAACTTCAGAGCAACCAAAGACCTGGACCTGGTCCTTCTAGTGGAGGCGCTGACGCCCGAGTTCGGCAGAACCTTCTGGAGCTTCATCAGAGAAGGCGGGTACGAGAACAAGCAGAAGAGCACTGGCAAACCGCAATTCTACCGATTCTCCAAGCCGAAGGACCCTTCCTTCCCCGCCATGCTGGAGCTGTTTGCGCGCACCGACGTCGATCTGCGCGATGCCGAATCCGGTCTCGCTCCGATACACATAGACGACGAGGTATCCAGCCTGTCAGCAATCTTGCTGGACGAGGAATACTACCGGATGCTCATCGACAACAGGACATCTGCTGACGACGTCGCGATCCTGTCGGCTGAAGGGCTGATCCCCTTCAAGGCCAAGGCATGGCTCGACCTTTCGGCAAGACGGGCGGATGGCCAGAGCGTTGACGAGAAGAGCGTGAGGAAACATCGAAACGATATTTGCCGCTTGGCCGTCTTGCTCACAGGCAAAGAGCGCCCCGTCATAAGCGAGGCGATTCGTGCAGACATGCAACGCTTTATGGAAGCATACGAGTCAGACCCGGTCGACCCCAAGGCGCTCAAGATCAACAGCGTTGGGACGAAACAGGTCGTCGAAACGTTGCGAAACGTCTACCTGCGATAACCCGCCGATTCCGATAATCAACGCGAACAGGGTAAGAGCGAACAGGGGGGTAAACAGGAGACGGAGGTGTGTTCACGTGCCGCCGAGCCTACTCGCGGCTTCTGGGCGGTTTTGCAGGCGAATTCAGCCTAAAAGGCCTCTCAGCGCCGGCGTTTCCCCAGGTCAGCAGAGTCGACACCGCACAGCACTCGCCACAAACAGCCCAGAAGTCAGGAACCATGGTAAAATCGGCGCCCATTTCCTGCGAAACCGCCCAAAAGTCGCGGGGTGCGGACGCGGGCGAAGCCCCAGCAGCCGTCAGCATGCAAGCGCAAGCGCAATCCGCGTCCCCATGAACAGGGCGGCGGGGATGAACAGGAGACGAAGGCATTTTGCGATTGGCTACAAAGCCGGGCGAAGGATGTTTGTACGCGATTGCGCAGGCGGAAAGAGGGCTTCCGGGCGAACAAGGGGACGGGGCGAACCCGCACCCCGCCGCCGTCCCCTGCTCACTCCTTGGGCGAGGCAAACTCGCACCCCGCCCCCCATCATCGCAGGCTCGGCCCTCCCCCACGCAGCTGCGCTCACTTCGTTGCTGCGTTCTCCACCCATTCGCGGAGGTACTTGAAGGGCAGCGGCAGCACCGAAGCGTTGCCGAGGCGCGCGATAGGCACGACGAGCGTCTCGAGCAAATCCGCGAAGAACGGATTCTCGCCGTTGACGCTGCGAACGCTCCTGATGACGCAGCCGTTTTCCCGACCCGTTCGACTTAAACCGTCGAAGTTGCTCACCCAATACAGCAGCGAATCGTCTTCCCGAACGCAATGCATCTTGACGATCGGCTCGTACGTTGTCGCAAGGGCTTCCTTGTCGCGCGGCACGCCGGTCAAAAGACGCCTTGAGAACTGCTCCTCCAGCCGAGCGTCCACCAACTCTCGAATACGCCGCGCCGGGTATTTTTCATCGACCATCTTTGCAGCATCCACAACCAACGAGTTGAGCTTCGATGCCTTCACCAAAGAATCCGGTATGTCGGAAACCCACTCGCACAGTGCCCGCAACGCAATGTCGACAGCAGGGTCTTCCGTAAGAATGGATACCGCCTCGAGCACATCGCTTTTCGGCAGCGACCAGTCGATGCTCTCCACGGCGCGCTTAATCGTGGCAAGGTCGGGAATGGGAAATCCATCCGTCAGCTCGATCGCATCGATGTCGCCGACGGCGTTGATCGCAAAACCCTCCGTCTTAGACGACCACTCGCTTGTAAACACATCTGCGAGCTTATCCCACTTGGAACCCGAGGCCGCGTTGTCCGAACATCCCTGATAGAACGCCAGTGCGCCCGCCGGGCTCACCTCAAGAAACGAATAGCGCCTTGGCGACTTGCCTCTTTCACGTTCCTTCTTTTCCTCCTTCGACTCGGGCCCGCAAAGCGCAAAAACCAGCGGACCGTCGCACTCGAGCGCGCTCCAATCGTACAAGCGCATCGTACCATCGCAAATATCGCGCTTAACCGCGGCCTCGACCAGGCATTTCGGAATGACGAAACGCATGCCGTTGTCTTCCTTCGGCTTACCGAACTCGGATTGCACGGTCTCGACGGTCAAATGCTGGCACGCTGCGCCTTCAAGCACGGAAGCAACGTAGGGGTCGTCGATCTCCCGGTCCTCGTAATACGCTTTCTCATGAAGGATCAGCAGGTTGTTGGCGCCGGCAACTGCACTGTCCACAATGCGCGGACGCACGCCGAGATACTCGTCGAACGCAAGCCAATCGGCAACAAATTCGCACGCCTTCCTGCTTGCACCATCTTTAGCAACGTCAACCACCACATACTCGTCTCGCGCAAACCACGCGGGGTAATCGGCTTTCATCAACTTCTTGGGAACGGGTGCGCGCTTGGAATCATCGATCGCCTTGAAAGATATGCTCGCCATGCCCGCATACGTCTCGTTAAACCGCTCGACGACTTCTTGGATAACCCCGCATTTCGAGTTCGCAAAAGCCTTTCGATTGCCGTATTTCAAGAACGGGATCTTGCTTTTCTGCCCCTCGTACTGCTTCTGGATGAAAACGTTGTCGGCCTCAGGGCTTTCACCTGGGGAAACGCGACGCATAGTTGGGCCATCGAAATCGACCACGTACCGCGGGAACTCGCTTTTCTTCCTGTCCTCGAATTTCAAACCGGCGACATTTGCCCTGGTGAACGTTCTGACGTTCACCTTCAGCAGCAATTCCGGCGTCACCCTGAGTTCCAACCCGATAACGTGCAGATTGCGCTCACTTTTCGTTTTCTTAACCCAATCCCTGCCTGTTTTCAAGCAATAGAGGTGCCCGGTGACGTTTTGCAGGGACGGCCCACCCTCGCTGTTGCCCGCAAAAAGCGCGTTAAGCAGCAGCTGCACCAAAATATGCTCCGGCACGTTGCAGCTTGACACCTGTTTTGGAAGCAGGCTTGTTGCCACGTCGACCGGCTCCAAATCCTCATCCTCGATCACACCGCCGTAGCTTTTCTCGAAATGGTCGCGGAGCCCCTTCACCGACACACGGCCTTTTGGGGCAAGGATATAGAACGGATCGTCCCCGCCTTGACCGAGGATTGAGAGGATATACAGGGCGCCAAACGCCTCGAAAACGCGCGATGACCAGGAAAGACGGTCTTTGCCCTCTTTCATCACCTCGAACACGTCATACCGCTTGTCAAACTCCTCATGCGCCAGGGAAATACTCAGCTTGTTAGTGAGCAATGCCATCGGTAAACCTCCTTATAGCTTGAATCGCCGCTTCATCGAACGAGCAATCGCCTTTGACGAGCGCAGGCACCACAAGAAGCCTTCGCCCGTCTTTTGAGCGATGCGCCTCCCGATAATCGCCCTCGTCAGGCGGCAAAACGTTAGCGACGATGGCCTTCTTGGCGTCGATCGCCTCCATTTTCGCGAACACCCAATCGATGAGTTTTTCCGAGTCCCATCCCGTTCTGTCCGACTGCTTTTTCCAGTGCTTGAAATCGATGAATACTTCTTGATCGCCCAGCGTGCCAGGTAGCACGAAGTCGAATTTCTCGAACCTGAAAGCGGTGTCGATATCCGTGACCGCAATGCCGCATTGCTCGAGAACAAAACGCCCGCACACTTCGCCAAGACGCCCCTTGTAGATGCTCTCAGCAACGATGGGGGTCATGATCCTTGTCGAGGCCTCCCATTTCGTAGCGTATCCGCACTGCTCGAAATAGCTCCGCATGCCGGGGATGCGCATGAGCACGTCTAAACGCGCCGCCTTCTCGCTCACTTCGAAGCCTTTTGCGCCAGCGGGCGGATCGAAAAGCACCTCGACCGACGCGAAATCGTCTTTTGCGGTGTAGCGATACGACGTCCTTTTCGCATCGAGCTCAACGTAGTAGCACCGTTCCATATACGGAACCTCGCTCCAACCATCGGGAAGCGTCGGGTGCTTGAGAACCTGATTCCCCAGGTCAAACCACGCCTTGCGAGCATCGGCCCGCCAGCCGGAGCCCAAAAGCGAATTGATGCACGCCCGCGATCTGTCGGATGCCCGCGCCGCTCTGCGCTGCAAGCGCTTGATGTCCTTCGAGGGCTGGGGAATCGGCTCATCGAACGCGTCCACTATCGCCCCAAACTCGGGCGTGAACGTAAGCCCGCACGACTTCAGCACGCCTAGGGGAACGCCTTCCATAAGGCGGGCGTCGGCAAACAGCCTGATCACCGGCATCTTCATATTCGTCCTGCTCAGACGCCCTACAGCCTGATACACCTGCTTCGCCCCGAACAGCCGCGCGCTATCGGTTGCCTTGTAGCCATAGTCCAGCCCGGAACCGCCAAGCGCGTGCAGCGCCCCCGAAACGCTCCTGAGCAAGGCCCCTCTGCTGATTTCGGCATTCTCATACAGGTACTCGCATCCCAGTATGTGGTGCACCACCTGGTATTCGTCCACCTTCTCGTTTCCGGTGATCACCGGGGATGTATGGGTTGGGGCCTCTATATACAGGCAATCGAAGTCCATTTCCCCAGATGCCGGGCGATCGTTGATTTGAACGGAGGTCACGCCTTCGGGAATCCAATATTGCAGGTTTTGCCCCGCGCCCGCGGATTGATACGCCGTGATCACGAACAGCTTCTCGCCTGCCGCCAAGCGCGAGAGCGCCTGCTTCTTCGCGCGTTCGAACTCCTCGTTGCCGCCGCCGAGCACGCAAAACGCGTCGTCCACGTTGCCGTCGATTCCCAGCTGCTCGAAGACCATTCCGAACATCTCTCCGAGCTTTATCAGGTCGAACCCGCTTCCGCCGGCCTTCGGCAACGCGTTCAAAACGCAGAGCATGGCGCGAGTATCATCGGCTTCCCAAAACTCCTTGAACGCGGTGCAAACCTTCAGCACTCGCCGCTGCCCGAACGTTGAGCGTCCGTCATCGGCGGAAAAACCCATCGCGACCTTGTTGAAGGCCTTTCGGGCAACGGCTGCGTCATCGAACACGGCAAGCCACGCCTTCTCGCTGTACTCCCCCTCGGGGTCCACGTCGAAAACCTTGTTGACGCGGATTTCGACGTTATCGTAGCGGCTCACGCTGCGCTGGTAGTCTTCCTCGATCCCCTGCCGCTGGTCCGCATCCAGCAAGATGCAGCGATCCCCAAGAGCCGCCTTGATGTGCTCGATGTCGTAATTGCCCAGGATAGACGGTATATCCAAGGACGCAGAAATGCCCACAACGAAGTTGCGACGGCTCAACTCGATAAGTTTGCGCTCTGCCGTGCAGGAAAGCGCGCAACGCTCCATGCGAGTCAACGTATCGTGCTGCGCTGACTCGGTGAACGCGTGCACCCTGAAGCCTTTGCGATACAAGCTCAAGTCTGCAGGATCATCGTCCCTTGCCCCATCATCGGCCGCGGCGCGACGCGCCCGTTCCTCATGCACCATCTCGATAACGCGGCGGCGCGCCGGGTTCAGCTCGCCATGCACCTCGTCCATCATGTTCAGCTCGGACAGCACCGTGCCGACAGCCTGGTCAAAGCTGATTTCGGGACGCTTTCCCTGATCGGCATCCTCTGCCACGACTGCTTGATAATTCTCAGCAACGCAGGCTATCCAGCCGACGATCCACCTGACAAGCCCTTCGAGTCTGCTCAGCAGCAACGGGACGGAGTAGGAATCGGCTTCGCGCAGCCCCGCCATCGAAGCCTCGCCCCCAGCATAGGGCGAAGTGCCCGAACCGAATTCGATGGTGTTCTGGCTTTCAAGGAAACGGATCGCCGACCATGAGCTGTCTTCTACATCGACGATATGGCTTTGGAAGTCGTTGAAGAGAAACGGCTGGTTCTTATAGCGCAGCCTATCGCTCAGGCGGAACTGTTTGTCCAGGTGCAGCTCGAGATAAGCCTCTTCCGCAGCGCTCACGATGCCGTCGAACTCCGCACGAAGCCTAGGCCCGCAACCGATTTTGCCCGAGGGGCTACGGAACAATTCGCTCGTGAAAGCCGCACCCGCCTTGCCGGCGCCGCCCTTGCCATCGATCTGGCGACCCTCGAGCGCGCGGCCCATAAGCATGCGGAACATGCTTACCATGTCCGCCATCTTGCCGACGCTTTCGCGAATCAGGAAGTCGTTGATGACGCTCTTCGACAGTTCGAACTCGTCGATGATCACGACCGAGCCCCGTAGCAAGTCGCTTTCCCAAATGCTTTCCGATGGCTCGATGATGGGCGAGTTTTTCACCAGCAGCTTGTTCACGCTCATGAACAGCACGCGCTTCTTGTGCGTCAGAACCGATGGATACAGCACTCTCAGCCATTCCCACCAGGCGCTTTGCTCGACAAGTTCGCGTTTCTCCTGCCGCGTCATCAAGCGGTAGCCGCCTTCGTCGAACGTGCACATGGACGCAAATACCGAGGAAATGCACTGCCGAAGCTTGTTCTCGGCCTTCTCCGCCTCCTCTTCAGCACCTTCGATCGCCTTGCGCCGGGCGGCGCCGACACGCAACGGCAGGCTCCTTGTCTCCTCGAGGATCCGCTGCAGCCTCTCCGCTTCTTGCAGCTCGGGAAGGTTCCGAATGTCGAATTCCGCCTGGATAACCGTGCGCTCATTCGACCCGGGCTTTTTGGGCCCTCTTTTCGAATAGGAGAACGGGGCGCTTGGCATAACGCTTTTTGCGGCGCCGATATTGCTTTGGAACATCCCTTGATTCGAGTCGAGCTTCACCACGTATGCGGCAAGCTCGGGGTGGCCGCGCTCATCGAGGATTTGCAGCAACTCGTCAACGGGAAGATTGCGTTTCACGTTCGTCACGAAGACGAACCGCCTGCACTTCGGCCCGAATGCAATGAGCTGGTCGGCGATATGGCTCATGGACGAGTACGTTTTGCCCGCCCCCACCGGGCCAGCCAGCAAAAGCAGCCCGCATTGCTCAGGGTCAACGCTTACGGACTTGCCCAAAACCCGCTCAATCCCCGAGCGCTCCCTAGCCTTCTCCGCTTCCGCCACACCTACCTCCAATCGTTTCCGCCAAGCGAACAGGGCGAACAGGGGGACGGAGGTGTGTTCACCGTCCCCTGTTCATGCGGCGATTGCTGCTATGCCCTACATGGAAGGATCGACATCTGGCGACGGGCAATTCGCCTTACGCGATTTCTTGCCGTCGGCCATTCGGTCTTCCCCTTCATCTGCGAAAAGGGCGAGTTTCGCCAGCGCATCGTCGAGCTTGTGCAGCATCCGCCGCTCTTCCTCGCGCTTCGTCTCTCGCTCCTCCCGTTTCCTGCTTTCCAGCCATTCGCCGTTAACGTGCTGCTCAGCGCTGAATCGCTGCGCGATCCGGCACGCCGAGCCACGCCGGAAGATCATCACCTGGCCGATGGGCAGCGCCTGCACTTCGCTCACCGGCATGTCCGCACGCTCCGACAACTCGCGCGCCGTCTTGATATCGTTGACGCCCAAGTACAGCACCGTGTCGCAGCATCCGATGATGGTCTGCGCCGCCGCACCGTAACGCGCCTCGAGCTGCGCCGTGGCCTGGCAGATGAGGGTGATCCAGATATCACGGCTGCGGACCGCGGCGATGATGGTTTCAAAGTTCGGGATGGGTGCCTGGTTGGCGAAATCGTCGAGGATGACGCGAACCGGCACCGGCAGCCGGTAACCCGTTTCCGGCGTTCCATCGGCAACGCGACACAGCTCCTTGAAAAGCTGCGTGTAGAAGATGGATGTGAGGAAATCGAGGCTTCGGTCCGTATCCGATACCACCACGAACAGAGCGGTCTTGCGTTTCCCGATATCTTCGAACCGAATGGGGTCGTAATCGCCATCAAGGATGCTCAGCACCCCGGAGTTGGCAAGATGCGTCAACTTACCGGCGGCTTCCATATAGATGCAGGCCGTGGTTTCAACGGCAGGGGCAAGCTGCTTGAAGCGTTGCCATGCCTTGGTCCCTTCGCCCCGATAGGGCGGGTGGGTCCGCACAGGGTTTCCCCGATCCCACTTGATACCGGTTCGCAATCGCTCAAAAGCATCGTCAAGGGCGTTCCTGCAGTTGGCACCACGCCCGTCAGTCGCGAAAAACGTCTCATCGAGCAGGTCGACCAACTCGCGCATGGTAATGGGGTCATCATTTTCGGCGATTTCCCGCATTGCGCGAAGGTAGCCGATAAGGGCCTTGAACAGCACCGCCGTCGAATCGTCCCAAAACGGATCGCGCGAAAAACGGCCGGTGCTATTGATGAGCGCCTCAACGAAGAAGTCGATGTCGTCATCGTTGCGCAGGTACGCAAACGGGTTGTAACCGTTCGACATGCCCGGACGCACCAGATCGAGCCGCTGCACCTTGTAGCCTGCCGCCCGAAGCTTGGGGCCAAGCTCGTCGCACAGATTGCCCTTCGGGTCGGTGATGACGTAGCTGGAATTCAGCTGCATGACATTGGGCTTGACGACCCCCTCCGTCTTGCCACCGCCCGGCGTGCCGAAAACGACCACGTTGTTGTTGAGTTGCGTCTCGTACATATCGGTGCTCACCGTGACGCCCTCCGCAAGGATGGTGCCGGGCAAATCCTGCTTCGGATCAACGCGCTTGGTCATCGCGGCACACCCCCTTCGTAATCCCAATCCGCGGAAACGCGGTCGATGATCCCGAACGATTTCGCCTCATCCGGCGTCAACCAGGTATCGCGATCGGTTGCTGCCTCGATAGCCTCAAGTCCGCGCCCCGTAGCTTCAGCTAGCACGCCTGCTAGCATTTCCTTCTTCCTGATGATGGAACGGGCGGCGATTTCGATATCGCTCACCTGCCCGCTAATGCCCGACATCGGTTGATGTACCAGGATGTCCGCATGCGGGGCGGCTGACCGGAAGCCGGGTTCGCCGCACGCCAGGATGACCGCTGCCATGCTTGCGGCGACGCCGAGCGCATGCGTACGAACCGGGGAGCGCATGCCGCGCATAAAGTCGATGACGGCCATGGCGTCGGAAACCGACCCACCTGGCGAGTTGATCAGCAGCGTGACGGGATCATCCGAGCTTCTGTCCAGGTAACGCAGCTGCACGATCGCCGCCATCGCCGTTTCCGCGTTGATCGGACCGTCAATCGCAACGGCGCGCTCGGCGAACAGCTCGCTTTCGCGCGTGGTCCAGTTGGTGCCGCGCGATGTTCTTCGCATAATGGCTGGTTGTTGCATGTTGAAGTCCTTTCGGAAGGCCCGGCTGCGGAAATGCAGCCGGGCATAGGTTGTAGGGGCTTGGCGAAGCGCAGCGGCAGCGCGCTACTCAGCGTCCGCGCGACGGCGGCTCGCGACGGACGCGCCGATCGCAACGCCCGCGGCCACGAAAGCCACGCCGCCGATCCAGAACACTTCACCGACCGAATCGCCGGTTTGCACGAGCACAGAACCGTCGCCCTCAGCATTCGCGACGTGCTTGGCGTTGGCCACCTTGGCATCGACGGCAAGATACGCAGCCGCTTCGGCCTCGATCGCTTGATGGACCGACGCCGGATGCGTACGGTCATACCAAGCCTGGGCGTCGGCAAGTTCGGCCTCCGCCTGCGCCAACGTTGCCGCAGCCTTGTCGTATGCCGCCTGCTTCACGACAAGGTTCTCTTGAGCGCCGGCAAGACGCTGTTCGGCCGAGGCTTTCGCAGCCAGCGCCCTGTCGTAAACGGCACGCTTTTCGACAAGCATCGCCTCAAGGTCGGCGACGTTTGCGGAAATCCACTCGCTGCCGAACGTTCCCGCCTGCCATGCGGCTTCGAAGCTTGCCGCAGAGCGCGCAGCGACAGCAGTCGCGAAACGCCCAAGGTGGTCGGCGCGCTCCCGAGCTGCTGCAAAGTCAGCAGCAGCTTGCTTTGCACCGGTTTGCGCAGCATCCAACGCAGCTTGCGCATCCGCTTCCGCGGCTTTTGCGGCGAAGAGCTCATTGGCCGCCGCGTCGGAAACAGCCTGCGCGGCGTTCACGGAGACGAACAGCGGCTTGATCGCGTCTACGCGGGCCTGAGCTGCGCCGACGTTGGTCGAAGCCTCGTGCGCCGCGGCCTGCGCCGCAGACGCGCCGGCTTTTGCCTTGCCGAACGCGGCCTGGGCGTTCGATTCCTCGGCTGCATGCTTCGCTGCCACCGCCTGCGCCGCTGCAAGGACGTCGTTCTTCGAATCAGCGTTTGCCTGAGCAGAAGCCAGTGCCGCCTTCGCAGAAGCAACGCGCTTTTGCGCAGCCTTGAGCTCGTCCGACGACACGTCGTAGAGCGTCTGGCGAGCATCGGACAACTCTTCCTGCGCAGCCTTGAGCTGCGCATTCGCCGCAGCAGCAGCCTGCTTGGCCTCCGCCAAAGCCGCCGCATCGGATGCGGCACGCTTCGCCGCCTCATCTGCGACGACCTGCTTGTCGGCAACTTCGGCATTCGCCGCATCAAGCTGAACCTGGGCATCGCCCGCCTGCGCCTGCGCATCCGACAGAGCCGTCTGCGCAGCAGCCTTCTTCTGTGCATCGGCGGAAACTGCCGCCTGCGCGCTAGCCACCGCCTGCTTTGCCGCCGTTTCCGCAGCAGCCTTGTCAGCAGAAGCCGCATTCGCCGCGATCGCCTTTGCCTGTGCGGCTTCAAGCGCAGCCTTCGCGTTATCGACGGCCTGCTGATAGCTGGGGTCGAGCGTCCCGTAGACCTTGTTGTAGTACTTCATGAACAAGGCGTAATACTCCTCAGCAGAGTAAGAGCGATCGCCGTACTTCTCGTGCAGATAGTCATCAGGCGTGACCACCTCCCAGTGGCAGGTCCACGGCTTGCCATCCTCGCGATAGTATTCGCCGTTGGGACCCACTCCTAGGATCTCGTGCCCCTCGACATACTCGTCGTCGGTGACAAGGCGCTTGAACCCCTCGATGCCGTCAAAATCCTGCAAATGAAACCAACGGGAAGCGATGGACGCGCATCCGTAGTGGGTGTATCCGGCTTCCAGGATGTTGAAGTAATGGCCGCAGTTGCCGACCTTGTTGCCATCAGCGTCGTAGCCGTCCAACACACCGTCAGCCATGTCCTTGTCGTAATGGACTTTCTCCTTGTCGTACCAGCCGACGAAGGGGTCCTTGTAGCCTGCCGCAAGGTTTTCGCCATATGGATACTTGCTCGGTGCATGGTAGAAAGGCTTGTGGCTTGCCGTGTAGTTGAGGTTAATCTGCGAAGCGGCCATGATCGCCGAGTAAACGAGCAGCTCGGAGCGACCGTTTTCGCGGCGAAGATCATTGACCTTCGCCATGGTCTCCAAGGCGCACTTCATGTTATCCAGCGACGTAGCGGACTTGGAATCGCCAAGGTTTTCCATGGTCGTGCCGCAGCCTTCGCCAAGACCGGACGTGCCCGCCGGGTCGGTGAGCCACTTCACGGCAGTGGTGGCGCCGATCTCCTCGAAGAAGCCGAGGCTACCCCTCTTGGCAAGCTCGGTGTACTTGCCGAGTTCGGCATTCGCGTCAGCAAGGGCCTGCACGGCGGCATCGTAGGCAGCCTGCGCCGTAGCGGCTTCAGCGTTGGCGGATTCGGCGGCGGCCTGCGCGTCGGCGGCGGCCTTGCTTGCCGCTTGCAAGCCCGCCTTGGCATCAGCGAGGGTCTGCGCATTCAAGTTGCCGACTCGGATAGCCTCATCAAGAGCAGCCTGCGCCGTCACGACCTGCGCATTCGCATCGGTCACCGATTGGGACCGGGAAGCCTGGACATCTTTCGCAGCCGAAAGCGCCTTTTCCGCCTCTGCCTGAGCCTGGGCGGAAACGTCGGCGGCGCGCTGAGCGTCGACCGCCACGGAAGCTGCCGCATCCGCTTCGCCTTGAGCACTGGCGACCGCCTGCTCGCACGCGGCGACCTTTGCTTTCGCTGCCTCGACCTGCTCCGATTCCCCGCCGGCTTCAACGCGGGCCAGATCAGCATTCGCAGCAACAAGCTCCGCTTGGGCGGATGCCAGCTGGGACTGAGCGGCCTCGACCTGCTGTTGAGCAGCCGCAACGGCACCGGCATCGGACTGTGCAGCCTGGCGAGCGGATTCCAAGGCCGCCTCGGCATCCTGCTGGGCCTGCTTTGCGCGCGCAAGCTCGGCTTCGGCCTTAGTCTTGGCGTCCTGAGCGGCAGCAAGCACAGCTTCGGAAGCTTCAAGCTCCTCACCGCCACCGGCGGCTTCGTAAGCGTGTTGAGCCTTCGCAAGCGCATCGGCAGCCTGATCGGCGGCCAACTGTTTCGCAGCAGCGCTCTCCTGTGCAGCAGCAAGAGCGGTGGCAGCATCTTTCTCTGCTGCAGCTGCCGCCGAGCTCTTGCTTTGCGCCGCTTCGGCCACGTCAAGCGCCGCCTGAGCAGTGGCGAGCGCGTTTTCCAGAGCTGCCATCTTGGCCGCATCCGCCTCGGATTGCGCGCTATCGATGGCCGTTTGGATCTCGTTCACGGAAGCCTGAGCGGCCTCGAGTTCGCCGCGAGCATCAGCAGCTCCTTGAGCAGCCTGCTCCTGCGCAGCCTGCTTGGCCGCCAGGTTCTCCTCGGAGGCCTGCTTGTCGTCAGCCTTCTGCTGTTGCTCAGGAGCCTGACCAGCCTGCGTGAGTGAAGCGTCGGTTCCGTCAACCCCAGGAGCCTCATCCGCGAACACAGCCGCAGCGCCCACAGCCGGCGAAGCTGCGCTGGCGGCGATCAGCGCCGCCACCCCCACTCGAGATCCAGCACCAAGCACCTGCTTGGCAGAACGATTACCGTTGGAAATAGAGTTCGTGTTGTTACGCATGTTGACCTCCGTGAGTCGATTTTGACAACAGCTATCTAAGCCGGACATTCGCCAAGCTTTAAAAGCGTCTGTTTGTGATAAGGAAATGGGCAGTTAGAACAATCCAGGCCGACCGCTGCCCCGCAATTCAGCCTAGGTAAAACTAAATGCCGGCTTTTTCCGCCAGCTTGGCGAAACGGCCCTTCACGCTTGCGACTGCATAACCGCTTGCACCCAGATCACAAGCGGAATCGATGAACTCCTCAGCCTTTTGCAAATGGTCAACCGCCGTGTTTCCATCGGCGTGAGGCAGTGCGCCCTTCATGGCGCGCTCAACGACATCCAGGCACAACCCGGCAAGCGACAAATCGACCGAGCCAGCCGTCTTGCACTGCGGGTGGGAGGCCAGGTAGTTCTCGACATTGTCGATAACGTCCTGGGCTTCGGCAACAAGGTCAACCCCGGGGTGCTTCTTCTCAAGCTTGCGCTTGGCGGAAATGGCGATGGCGAGAACGTTGCCATTGTCCTTTCCGCTACCGATCGACTTCAAATACAGCGCGCAACAGGCGATGGACAGACCCGGATTCGCGGACTTGGTCTCTTTCGCGATGGACACGATGTCGCACCCGTCGCTGAACAGCTTCTTAGCATGAAGCTCGTTCAGGTCGCTCAGCAGGGTTTCGTCCAGAACCTCTTCAAAGGTTTCAAGGTTGATCCAATGGGATTGAAACGCCAGGTAATCAGCACCGTTAAGGTGAAGCTTTTCGTTAGTCATAATCGAGCCTTTCGTTCGCCGTTGCTAAGAGCTGACGATTGAAAGAATAGCGAAAGGCGAGCTTAAAAAGCAAAGCAAAATGCCTTCACTTAGCAGCAGATTGAATTAATTGAATCAATTCAATCTGCTGCACAATAATTTATCTAGCCTTTTTCATTGCTACTTAAATTGCCTTTTACTACTTCTAGTATGTACTCAGCAGCAGCTCCTCCGAAAATCGGACTCGAGTATTCTGGGTGTTTACCAAACTGATTATCAGGAAACATGGCACGAGCTTTCTCGCTAACCTTGTACGTTTTTTTACCTTCCTTTTCATTCTCCTCTTTTTCAAGGAACCCATCCTCGAGCAACCATTGATTAACCTGCCGGGTTTGCGTTCTCTTCTCTTCAGTTATCCTCTGTTCGTCCCGCCACTTTGCCATCCACCTTGATATAGACAAAAGACTTTCGGGATGAGCCGCATCAAGCCCAACATCCTCCGACTCAACGCTCACGCACCGATCGCCCCGTGCGACAGAAGGCGCACGCGCAGCTTCAGCGCCCAATTCGTCCGCAGCAACAGCCTTCGCCGCCTCGTCAGCGCCTTGCTGTTCGTCAGAGCGCTCATCGCTCAACGCACTTTGCACTGCGAGCAATTTGCTGCTTGTTCTTAGAATAGCCTCGTCTTCAGGCTTCGGAGCGGAGCCCTCGTTATCCCCTTTCGCAAATGCGGGGTTCAACAGCCACGCAACCAAATATCGAGTAGCTTTTCCTGTGGTCAACGGTGTTGTTTTCCCCGGATGAGCAATCGAACCGCGAACCTTTCCTGCGCTTCCGATATGCGAGCCAAACGTCGTCCACCACTCCTTCTGGTCAGGGGCGCAATCATTCTTTTCGCCAGCAGCAATAGTCGCGTCAGCTATAGAGCCATCCGCGCAAGGAGATGATTCGGCTTGTCCATCAATCTGAACGAACCGTTTATACAACGCAGCTAAACGAACCGAGACCTCTTTGATACCATTCTTATACCTTGCTAAGCCGGGATTGTCATAACCTTTGACTTCTTTCGAGCAAAGACTCTTAAGCAAAGGCAGGCATAGCTGTTGCAAATACAATTCCAGAGCACCACAAAAATTAATGCCACAAAACGACTGAACGGTACCGTCGCGATTTTCATCAGCGTCCAACGAGAACGCTTCATAGAAGAACATCCCTGTACGTAGATAATCTGTTATGCGGTTCGTGCCGTCTGCGGCCGCAAGTTTGCCGAATTCTCTTTCGAAATCCGTTTTTCCACCCTCAAAGCCAAACTTCTTATACACGTCATCGGTTAACGTTGCATCTATCGACTCCTTGAGACTGTTCTTAACAGGCGTAAACACCTCGTCGTCGATCTCGAGAGCAGACTCGTTATCATCTTCGCAGGATGCGCGATCAGGTATCAGCTTGCTGACCTTGAAATGGACAGCCCAATGATCCATGAGAATATCTCGCATCTGCGCCACAACGGCATTACTCATCCAGACCCTTGAGTCGCCAATAACGTACAAACGATACTTTGCACGGCTGGCGGCAACGTTGACGATGTTGGCGCTTACCCAGTTGACCGCGCCAGAGCTACTGTTATCGCACCCAAGCATAAAGATGACTTCGTCAGCCTCCTTCCCCTGGAAGGAGTGCACCGTTCCAACATTTCTTTTTATGAACTCGTCAAAAGCATTTGACTTTGAGTTACCTGCTTCATGATTCTTTGAATATTCCCGCTTTAAATACTCCTGAAAGCCAGTAACTACTGATTTAAATGGCGTGATAACGTACAAGTTTGGGGTGCCAGCATTTTTATCAGCGTTCTTTTCGAATGCCTCGAATACTATTTTAGCCGCACAGGCACCTTGTTCTTCAACGAAGTGGTTCCCTTTCCCTTCTGCTTCTTTGCCTGGCACATTAATCCATTGAGAGCAGTCAGAATAGAATCGGTTGAGGCTTGAGCTTGGTTCCGCTGTCTTATTAATCATCGATTCGCCGTATGAAATCTGATTTGAAATATCAAACATTGGGGAAAGGCAGCGACGATGGACCACCAGAGGACAGCCAACCCACAGCTCCCCCTCACCGTTAAGCGTTTCCCTCATCGACCCAACAGAATTAGCCTCATCAGCAAAACGCTGAACCGACGCTTCGCAACTCAAAAAATAGCCTCCCGAGTATTCGAGTTGCTTCTTCATCCTTGTTCGCACGGCACTAAGCTCTGACGTTACAACTGGGGGGATTTGTCGGGGATCGCCAACAACCATAGCTCGACGACAGCGCGCAAATGCACCAATCGCTGCCTGCGGAACAGCCTGACCCGCCTCATCAACAATCAACAGACCGAAAGGCGCTTTTCCCGAATCGGTAATCGGCACATCCTTGAACACCGTCCGAATAGAAGAGAACGTCGTTGAAATAATCGGCGTAACACTCCCCAGCGTTTGCAGCAACGATGGCATAACCTCTGCTATATGCTTTTGATCGTATAGGATTACTTCTTCGCCCTCATCATTGCCTTTAGGTGTTTCTTTCGCGCCCCATATCGCTCCTAAGTTTGTCAAATTGAACTTAACGCATTTCGAGGCCAGCACAAACTCCCTCGTTACTTGAAGCGCACGCAAGAACAATACGTCACGAGCTTTGGAGAGAGCGGCGTCCTCATCCGCTCCGGAAGAGTCAGAAGAATCCGGAATTGGAGCGGGGTTAAAGAGCTGCGCGTCATCGCATTGAGAATCAATCCCCTCAAGCAAAGCAGAATCAACGCGGCGTGATGCCTTTTGCCCCTCGGTTTCTTTCGCCTTGTTTTCGGGATCATCTAGCTGCTTTTTGAGGTCGTCTAGCTGCTTATTAATAGCTCCTTTTTTCTTTAGGAGCTCATTTTCTTTTTCACTAGCAGCACTCAAACACTGATGATACTTTTCGCAGATATTCAAGATATGAGATTTGCCGCGCTCGCTTACATTGGAAATAAGGGAGCGCTCGTAACTCCGTCGGCATTCTAGAAGCTTCTCGTTTGCGTCTTTCCGCTTTCGCCGAGCGGGCCAATCAAACAATCCGTATTTCTCGTTGCTATATTTTTCAACCTCTGCTTCAGCTGCGGAAATCTCGTCACGAGCAAATCTGTCATTGATGAGCCTAATCTCAAGATCTTCAAGATCTCCCAAGCTATTCGGACAGCGCAGAAATCCCGCTTTCCTTGCACAGCTAGCCACGGCTTCAAGAAACGCGCCTCCAATTACCGTTATATCATCCCGAATCGACTGTTCCTTCTCTTCGACTGCTTTCAAAGACGCTTCAAGGCCTTCAATATCGGAGGCCAATGCACGCTGCTTGAACATACGCTCAACGAGGGCATACTGCTCATTAAACAAGTCGCGTGCATTCTTGTATTTACTAAAATGCGCGTGATTCTTATTCGTATCTGAAGCGCGAGTAACTTTCTTCAGGGATTCATCCCGAAAGGTCTTTATATTTCCCTTCTTTCCCAAACGCGCGGCAATTAGCATTCCCGGCGCTTGCGGATCAACTCTCAGAGACGCTTTCGTGGCTGCTTCTTTTCCCGACTTCGCAAACTGGGCAACTGCGGCATAAGAGAAATACAGGTCAGCATCTATTTTGCTTTTCTCGTCGCCTTTGCTACCCGATCTAGCAAGTTTATGCAGCTCGCAGTTTTTGTTGGCGCCTTGGAAAATGCTCTTCTCATTGTCGAGAAGACCCTCAAAGAACTTCTTACCATCGGGAAGCTCTTTAGATATATTTTCAACTGCCGTATTATTCGTTGAGCAAAGCACTATGCTCAGGTCATTTATCGCATCGTATTCCTGCTTTATCCGATACATTTTCGGTGCATATCGCAGATAGCCATCAGGCTTCCCATCGAGTTGAATCTCTTCGAACAGCGCATCTGGTTCATCTACGGTCGCAAGAATGCGCGCCTTTTCCACGATATTTGCCGCAATGACATCTTTAAGAAGCGTGGTTTTCCCAGTCCCTGGAGGGCCATTTACCGACACTATATCATTTGCTGGAAAAGCCCCTCTTTCATGCAACGGCCCTTCCGCTTCGTAGCGCTGGTTCAACCTACCAGCAACCTGGTTGATTGCAACTTGTTGCATAAGAGCTGGCGAATATTTTGAAGGCCACCTGCCAAGCGGCAGATTCCAATAACTCAAGCACTTGCTAAAATAGCCAAGCCGTGGATCCTCATCGTGCTCGACATCCTTTTCATAGTTTGCGCAGAACAAATCGATTCGATTCTGCTTTTCTTCCCTAAAGCCACCGAGCAGATAATCAATAACAAGAGAAAGGGGACCCTTTCGAAAGGTATCCAACGATTGCCCTGCTTTAATTGCCTTCCCAATTGCCTCCTGAACACAAACCAAGTCATTATGATAGAAAGAGAGACCAAAAGAGAAGTCGCCTGACGAGGCATTTGTCCCCTCATTGCCCTGCTCGACTTCGGAGTCCGCGTGCACCACCAGAGCGCAAGTCCTCACGTCGTGTATGTTCGGTTTGCCTTTGTGCTGATTCTGATAATCTGCAACTTTGCTCTCGATAAATTTGAAGCATTCCGATTTAAGAAGCAGGTCAATAATTGTTTTAACGTCACCGCAACTAAGGCGGTATTCGTTATCATCACCGGAATTAGGGGAGCGCTCAGCACGCCCCTTTTCAGTGCATTCCTGCTCTGCGCATTCCTTTTTAGGGCATGCCGATATTATTTGCTCCGTTATTTTATTTTCTTCTTCCTCATACCTCTCTCTGATCTCATCGATAGGCATGGGCTGACCTTGATTTAAGTAATAAGCGCACCACAAAAGGGGAGACAGCCTGAATTTGTCAAAACTGCCATCAGCTTTCAATGTGATTACCGACATGCTGACGCTCTTGAAGGATAGATCCTCGCACACAGCCTTTTTCTCAACGGAGTCGAAGCCACCTTCTCCCTCGTCTTCCCTAGCAAGACTATCGATACTCAGCTGAGTCAAGACATCCCGAGGAATGCAGCCCAGATGAAGGCGTATCTCCTTATTTGCCCACTTCTTTTCGGATTCATTCATTTTCGATTCTGCATACGTGATGATTGGCGTTTTATCGGTTTCGTCATCCAAAACGATGTGCAGGCAATTATTAAAGTAGCCTTTAATGCCATTGTCATTGTCTCTGTAGTTGCTGCGCTTAGTAACCGCTTTAGGGAAGTCTCCCTGCTCCATTAAATCCAAAAGCGCCCAATAATTCAGTGCGGTTTTAAGCTCTTCTGCCTTTTGATTATCAGTCGGAGATGAATTTTGGCTCATTTCGCCCTCCTGGCAATTAGTCACAACATGGCAGCACCTATGGCATTATTTAGCGATTCTATCAGCAATGCAAACCTAGCAATGGACCGTCCGGTCGAATTCGCCACGTGCAGATATCAAGCCGCAAAGAAAAGCGCCGAAAAGACGCGCCAAATCATCGTGAATTAGTTGAGATAGGGGAAAGAGCCCGACCCCGTACCATGAGAGCAAGCGTACAATTTTCCTCGTGACGAGGTCCTGTTCATATTGAAGAGGAGGTTCCCCAGCCCCGAATGGCAAGGGGAACCATAAGAAAAAGGGACCCCTCCTCGCCCCGGATGGCGAGGAGGGAATCGCCAAAAAGGATTGTAGCACAAGCAGCAATGTAACTACCTGCAGATTCGCAGCAGGGTCATCTTTGAGGGACAATAACCCAGACACACCTTATAATCAATCCAAACGCAACACATCTTCGTCAGCAAACAGCACGGATCGGATATGCAATGGCAAACAACAAGGTTGATTACTCTCTTCCCTGGAAAATCGAACGCATCCTACTTGAGTTAACCGACGGCACTTATGACAGCGATTCCATGACTGCAACCCCGATTCGATCAATATCCATTTCGGAAATCATAGGCGAGCTGAAGGAAAAATACAGCACCGTTGTCGGCGATGGGCCGGTTAGAAAGACACTCCACTCCGGCGCAGATGAGCCAAATGACTTCGAGCCCAATCAGCCCAAACGAATCGGGGAGTTAGCCAATGCGAGCCTTTGGTGCGTAAAACGATCGGATAAATCAAACGCAAAGGCCCGCTATTTCGTCACGCGCGATTTCAAAAAGGCCGAAACGTTCTATCTTTTACAACTAATGTGCTCAACAGTAAGTGGCGGCAACGAAAACAGTACAATGTCACCATTGATAAACACACTGAGCGAATCCGATCACGATTTCCTCTATGACGAGATTAAATCGACTATTTACAAAGCAAACCCTTTTGACGTCAAGCTTTCGGACCTGCTAAACCGTATTTCGATAATTCAAGAGGCAATCAGCAAACGTCGACCTATCAATTACGAATATGTTGTTAATAGCAAAAAGACTGAAGAACGCGAAAACCGCATTCCTTTACGCATTCAAATTCTCGAAGGGTATCCTTATCTCGTCGAATATGTTAAGGCAAAAGTTCCCTGCATAATGGTACGCATTGACATGATGCACAAGATAAAAATCGTTGACACCGCGAGCGCTATTAGTTTTCCAGACGATTACGACAAGCTAAAAACAACAACCGCATACGATTTTATCCGTGGCGCAGTTAACCGAAGGGCCGGGAAAATCGTTACCGTAGAAGCTTACTGCCATAAGGAAGATAAGTGCAAGTATGTTGAGGACATCTTCAGCGGAAAAGATAGTTATGACAAGGAAACGTACGAGGACTATGTCTGGTATCGCTTTAAAGCGTCCTTCGAGGGGACCTGCGATCAAGCTGTTAAATGGGCCGATTTTTTCGAAATCAAGAAGCCAGTTAAATTAAGAAATCAAGTCATCGAAAGGCTAAGCGATAACGTTTACAACAAGAGCCAAAAAACGACCGACGACAAGCCCGATGCTAGGCCATAGCCTTTGCGTTCGCCACGATAAAGTTCAGCGTTCCTAAGCGCTGGTCCTACAATTGGCGAGCGCAAACGCTACGCAGACCGATTTGGGCGGCATGGCAACGACAGCAAAGTCGAATCCCAGACAACAATCGAACAACGTCCGTACTATTTACAACGCAGAAGGCTGTGCTCGACCCAATTGCCATGCTGCCCAAATCGAACAATGCCAATATCTCCTCCAGCAAATACTACGGAAACAAATTATCGCGATTTACGCGCTTTCCATCAGCTCGAGAGCCTAGATACTTATCGCTAAACAAAATCGAGCCCGCAATTGATGCCCCTTCCTTTCTCCGAGAAAACCCTCTTGCACCAAGGTAGCGCCTCTAGAAGCCATTTCTGTTTACTAATATCGTTTTTGCTTCACTTAGCTCCATTTTTACGTGCATCGATTTTAGCCGACGGCTATAGTTCAACTCGCACTTAGCAACACCCTTCGGAAAGGAACTCGCATGAACGTATCCGCCATGGCACTTCCTCGATATCGCGTCCCGTCCGCCAAGACCATCAGCATCAGCTTGCTGCAGGCGATTGGATTTGCGGTGATGCTCTACTTTGCGGCGTTGATCTGCGCGGTTGTCAGCACTGCCTTTGGCAAACACGGCTGCGACCCGAACATCCAGGCCATTATTCGCTGGTCGTGGATCCTCCCCACTCCCTTTTACGCATTGGCAATCGGAGGCAAAATCGCCGCTGAGGCGCTTGGAAGGCCCTCCCTTGTGAACAGCTTGTGGCTGCGAGCTCCGGCGCGTATCGTGTTCTCGATTCCGACGCTGCTGCTTGTGGTCCTGAGCGTTGTAAGCATGGTAGCAGCCTTCAAGACCACGCAAGAGGCAGCCGTCCTCGCATCCACCGCCATGTCGGTCTCCATGACGGCTGGCTCAACGATTGTCGTTTACGTCTTGTACATACTTAAGCTCCGCTGTTTCAAGGACAAACCCGTCGCCGATGCCCTGTTCGTTTCGTTCTTGCCCGTGCTCCCGACCGCCGTGACGTTCCTTGGCCAACTCGCAATCGCGATCGCCGCCATCCCGCTCATTATCATCGCCGCTGTTTGCTCCACAAAGCGCATGTAGCCCCCCGTCACCGTAGAACTGTAGCCTTATCTCAGGAAGGAACTCATCATGATCAAGCGTTTCGCATCCACTGCCCTTGTCGTCCTCGCCTTCGCCCTTGCCATCATGGCCATCATGCTTCTGGTTGTGTGGGGAATCGACGACTCCGGCATGGTCAACAGCCTTCTGCAGGAATTCCTGCCGGACGTCGTGGTGCCGAAGCTGTTCTAAGCACCGCCCTATTCGCCAGATTCAAGAGCTCGCCACATCCAGTCATCAGGTTCTCTGCGCAAGCTTTACCGCAGAGAACGCAGCACATCAGCCAGCCAAAAGGAGAGAACATGAGCGCAGCAATCTACGAACGAAGCGACAAAACCGGCGGCAAACGCGCCGTTCGCGACCACAAAGGCCGCCACTACCCCTCACTTGCCGCCATGTGCCGCGTATGGGGCGTATCGAGGCAAGACTTCCTCTGGCGCATTCGTCAGGGCCTAGGCGTTGAAGCCTCGCTGACCGCAGGGCGAAATGCACCGCGCGGCGGCTGCCCCTCCCGATTCCACAACGCGAACCGTCGCGCAGCTTAGGAGGCGCCGTTGGAGTCGCGCCAACTGCGACCAGCCGCCATGGCGGCAAAATGCCCAGCGAAGCCGGCTCTCCAAGTTGCCAGATCGGCTTCATCGCTTCCGTACTCGACAACCTTTAGAAAGGACCGTAGATGAACACGCTTGCTGCAGCGTTTTCCCAGCTCCGAGTCCCGTCCGCCAAGACGATTGCCATTAGCCTGTTGCAGACCCTTGCGTTTGGCGCGATGCTCTATGTTGCTGCCCTGATTTGCGCTTCGATCAGCGAAGTTGTCGCCGATTAGGGGGAAGTTGCTCAGGCGCTCTGCCGCTGGGCATGAGTCGCACCTGCACCGTTCTATGCAATGGCCATCGGCATCAAGCTCGCCGCCGACGCGCTCGGCAACACCTCGATTGCAAGCAACGCTTGGCTGCGCATGCCCGCACGCATCGCGTTCTCCATCCCGGCCGTCTCGCTTATCATCCTCGAGATCTACCTCACGGCCACCAATATTGCCGCAGCGCAAGACATCAATGTCATTTGCGAGCTGCTGGTGTGCGTCATCGTCACGATCGTCGCGACGCTTGCCGTCTTTTGCTACTACGTGAATACGCTCGATGGCTTTAAAGACAAACCAGTGGCAGACGCCCTGTTCGTCTCGTTCTTTCCCGTGATGCCCGCCATCGCAATATCCTTCGCGCTCTTTGCCATCACGCTCTGCATATGCGCGATTGCGCTTCTCTTCATGCTGCGTGTAACCTCCTGCACTCGTTATTATTACTATTATTAGGAACACACAAGGTTTGCCGACGTTACGCGTGAACAGGGGACGGGGGCGTGTTCGGGAAAAGACTTGCGTTTCGCAAAGCTCTATCCCGAACGCATCTCCGCCCCCTGTTCGCCCTGGTCGCGCATCGGCCCACTCGCCCGCCAAGGTCAACACCGCCTCAAGGCCGGATGTCCCCTTTCAGTTTGCGAATCCTTTCCAGCGCATTTGCCTCATGGCGGGCTGCAGCGGCCGGATAAGCCGTTGATGCGACCCGAATGCCCTCCTCAAGATTCCGAAGCGCGCAATCGATGACCGACTCAGCATCCACCACGCCTAATCCCCAGGAAGCGGCCTCGGCGGCAACATCAGCCCGCGTAAGCTTCCCGGGGTCTATCACCCCGTTGACGCGCATGGAAAGAAGCGCCGTGCGCGGGTCGACCTCGGCAATAGGCACCACATCGTAAAGCGGCGCGAGTGTGGGAACCATTTGCATGCGGTAGAGAAACGACGTGTTCTTAGCATGCGCATCCCAGTTGCCAAGCGCCAAGTTCGCAACAAGCTGGCGCAGCAGTTCCGCCTTCTCGCCCTCGGGGTCGGAAGAGAACTTCTGCAGCAAACCAGCAATCGCGACATATGTGGGATCATTGCCCTTAGGCGCGCCCGCAGCAGCGTACTTACCGTGCGGGTCGATTCCAAGCGCCTGGCAAACATCCTCCTGATGAAGCCTGATCACATGCGCAGAGCCGTTATCGGCAATCCTATCATAGCGTTCAACTACCAGCGTGCTCGGCGCATCGTCCAGATCGAGCAGGGCTACCCTAGATGCGCGTGCCGCGCGCCCGGCCGCCGTCATGGCCCAAGCCTCAGACTCCGCCAAACCGGGATAGTGCTCGCTTTCGGGTTTGAGAATATGCGTGCTGGGGCTGTCGCCCATCGGCAGTAGAACAACATCAGCAGCGACGGAAGATGCGCCCTCCGGAATCGCCGGCATGACAACGCACATCTTCTCCTGAAAGCCGCCAAGCGACATGCGAAATAAACCGCTCTCAACTTGCGGGAGGCGCTCGGTAGCGCTCGAGAGCTTTTCGGCCAGCTCCGATGGGGAAATCTTCTCAAGCCGCAGTTCGCAAGCGCGCTCACGGCCGTGCTCGAACACCCTTACCGCACCGGCGCATTCCCTGCCTATCTCAGCAAGAAGGCCGATCCAGTCGTACGGCAACACGCCAAGGCTCCTGCAAACCTCGTCGCGGCGGTTTCCCTCGGGAAGCAGGCCATTGAACCAGGCAGAGGTTTTCGCCTCGCCGAACGGGCGGCTTTTCGCGGGAAACGCCATCGAAAGCACCGGCCGACCGGCGAGTTTGTCGACGATCGATTGCTCGTATTCGAAGCGTCCGCCCTTGCGGTTCTCGACAATGCGTCCGATCAGGCTTTCTCCCAGATAAACGTCGAGCTGCCTCATTCGGTCACCTCCACGTCCGCACCCTTGGGCACGATCACCATGCGAAAACCAAGCTGCTGCAGGTAACGATCGACCTTGATTGCCGAGACGTTTTTGCCCGTCTCGAGCGCCGAGAGCGTGACCGACGAGAAGCCGAGCTTTTTCGCCATCTCAACCTGCGTGATGCCGCGCGCCCTGCGCGCCTCTCGCAGAAACTCGCCGATGTCCTCGTATGAGTAAGCGTTGGTCCACATGCTATGCCGCCGTTCAAAATACTTTGTATTTGCCTTAGTAGCCCGAGTATACAGAATATTTAATATTGGCTCGATATCAGAAATGTTAAGTATTTTGAACGGCGAAGGTGAAAGCAAAAGCGCTAGTGCGTGAATCGTCGAAGAGCGAACGCCGCAATGCGAGCGGCGCAAAACCCGCTCGCGACTTCTGGGCGGTTTTGCAGGCGGAAAGAGAGGTTTCTAGCAAGGTGAACAGGGGACGGAGGTGTGTTCATTCCGAACACACCTCCGTCCCCTGTTCACCAAGCAGCGCCCCCATTGGCGCCTTCGCAATTATCCGGGCCGATTATCAGGACGGGTCCCAATAATTTCCAATATTCGCTGCCTCTGCAATGCACGGCAATCACCAGCTCACCGGCCATGTACGTGATCGCCCGCATCACCGTTGCAGGCGATTACCCTTCGAGCCGCAGTCCCAGCTCCTGGAACAGTCGCTGGTTGTCGGCGACGATCGCCGTAGTCATTGCTTGCCGTATCCAATCTGGGTATTCGGCCAAGACGACGGGCGCGTGCGTTGCGATTTGCGCGGCGACGGCTTCAACCGCTTCAACGAGGTCGTCTTCGCAAATCCCCGACGCCGCCGCTTCCGCTGCCCAATCGGATAGGGACAGCTCGCTTGCCCGCTTCTTGGAATTGATCGGCATGGCCAGCAAATCGCCGGCCTCTTGCCACGCTCGCGTGCAAAGAGCGTCGTAAAGAGGACACAAATCCACGCTTCCGTCCGGCCGCAAAAACAGGCTGTAGTTCTTGCCGTGCGCGTCGCAATTCCCCACTAGCGTGTTGAAAACGAGCTGCTTTGCCCACTCCATCACCAGCAAGCCACCGTTGGGCTGCCTTTTCAGCAGGGCAAACGCGTCGGCGGCGGTCACGGAGTACTTCGCATGCCGCGAAACACCCAACGCCTGCGTGAAGTCCTCGACGTGGATGCGCAAAACCTGCCTGTCGGCGCAAACCTCGCGATCGAACCTTTCGATGACGTAGGCCTGATCTTCGCCGAACGACCGCGCAAACGACCTTGCGACGTCCAGCCCGCACGCGGCCGCAAGATGCATGGTCGCGTCCTCCACCAGCGGAACGCCGGGAAAGCGCTCATGGGGCGGCTTCACGATATGAGTCGAAGGATGCTTGGCATTCGGCCAGGTCCAACGGTTATCAAAGCGCTCCAAGGCGAATTTGCCCTGCGAACCCGCAAGCGCGAAACGGCTGCGGCGGTCATCGGACTGCCACGTCGTCCATCCGCGACCGAGCCGGTAAACCTTGATCTCGATATCCTTTTCCCTTGCGAATTCGCGAGCCTGGGACGCAATCTCCCCCAGCTCGGGAACCGACGTGAAGCACAGCCCGCCCGTCGCGTCCGCTCCCATAAGAAGGTCGAGCGGATTGGCCGATGCGGCGCCGAACCAGAGCCGCATCGCCTCGCGTTCGCTATCGTTGTCCGGCAGCAAGCCGTCCAAGAACATGCCCGGAGCATCGGCTTGCCAGGAGCCGTCGAGCGGCAATGAAAGGCTGATGGGTGCAGAAGCTTCCGGAGCGTATTCGAACCGGGTCGCGCCGTCAGGGCCTTCAAAGAAGCGTCCGACCAGGCGATTCTGCAGCCACGCGTACGCCTCTCTCATTCCATACCCCTCTCGAGTTCGTCGTCGCCAGGGAGCGAGAGCAACTCGACGCGCAGCGTATCGCACAGCGCGAAAAGATCGGCGGACGTCCCCTTCCCCTTCCGGACCAGGTCCTCGGCAGCCTGCTCCGAAATGCCGGCCGCCGCCGCTGCCTGGGGTGCGGACATCCCCCGGTACCACATGAAGTCCAGCAGCTCATCGCTCACATCGCGGCAAGTGGCCGGCATGCTCACGAACAGCTCGGGGACCCCGCCGGAGTCGGCACCCTCATATTCGCTCACCAAGGGCGGATGCGGCACCCCATCGGTATACCTGCGATACACGGCGATCCCTCCTTATACGTTTCCCCGGATTGTTGACGGCAGTGACGATGATAATGCCTCCACTCGCGAACGGAGAGAGGGAGCCCAGGAGAAGACTTGCATTTCGCACGCTTACCCGAACGCCTGGTGAACAGAGGGCGTGAACAGGGGGCGAAGGTGTGTTCAGGAAAAGGCGCAGCGAAAGACGGCCCTCACACGCCACCCCAAGCACCCGAACAACTGAACGCACCTCCGTCCTCTGTTCATCCTGTCCGTCAGCGCGTGTTGGCTACGCGGGCGAGCTCTTTCTTGGCGACATCGCAGCCGATGATGCCCGTCGAATTCGAGCCGCACGCCTGAACACCCCTCCGTCCCCTGTTCACTGGAGCACGCAAAGCGGAATGCAATCGGCGCTAACGCCATCTAACCCGGCCACGTCTTCTGGGCGGTTTTGCAGGCGAATTCAGCCCGAAAGGCCAAGCAGCGCCAACATTTCCCCAGGTCAGCAAACTCGGCGCCATGCAACACCCGCAGAAAACCACCCAGAAGTCCGGAACCATGGCAAAATCGGCGGCCATTTCCTACGAAACCGTCCAGAAGTCGCGGGGGGGGGCGGCCGCAAGCAATGTCACGGCAGGCACCCCGACCTATACGTTACAGGTAATCCGGTGCCTCGAGCGAAACTCCCTGCTTCAGCTGCGCGATGTCTTTCGAGGTCAAATAGCTCTTTTCCGCGAGCGCGACCGCGAACCTCTCCAGCAGGACGCGATTGCGCAGAAGAGTACGCTTCGCCTTCCCGTAGTAATGCTCCAGCATATGGGATGCCACCATCTGGCGCCGCTGCTTGATGCCCTCGGCGTCGTCGTAGCCGTCCGCCTCGTCGAAGAAGCTGCAGGTTGGGCTATGCAGCCAGAACCCGTCCGCGCACGACTTCCCCAGCAGGTTTGCCAACGTTTGAAACGCGCGCTTGATGTCGTCGTCCGCGCCTGTGTCGGGGATGCCGAACACCGCATCGACGGCCGCGCGCCCGCTCAAGCCCACCAGCACCTCGTCGATGCCGGCGCACAGCAGGTCGTCGGCTTCGCGCCAGTTCCGCACCGTGAAACCGCTGTGGTTGCGCTTCGCCGACTTGCTTTTCGCCGAAACGAGCGCCACGCTGCCCGGCACCAGCAGCTCCTGCATCACGGCATGGCCGGCCTCGTGCCACACGACGATCGACTTCGTCGACCTGCTGGATAGGTCCACGACGTCCGTTTCGTACAGGCACTCCGCCGGCACATGGAACACGGCGCGCATGCTCGCCTCGATCATGTGCTCGGTGGTGATGCGGCCGCTCTTCGAATAGGCGGCGATGATGCCGGCCTCGTTCACCACGGTTTCGAGCGTTGCGCACGAATGCCCCGTCAGCATCGAAGCGATCAGCTCCGGGTCAAGGTCTTCGGCGAAGGGTTTGTTCGCCAAGTAGCCGGCGATGATCCTGACTGCATCCTCGCCCTTCGGGGTTTCCACGCAAATCTGCCGATCGAAACGCCCAGGGCGAAGCAGGGAGCCCGGCAGGTTCTTGATGTTCTCGTTGGCGGTGGCCAGCACGAACACCTCTGTGCCGCGCATGTTGTCGATGCAGCTTTGCACGGCCACGAACTCGGCGGCATCGCGATGCTGGAAGTCGCTGTTGGCGAATTTGTCCATGTCGTCAAGGAACACGATGGACGGCGCGTTTTGCTCCGCCTCCTCGAAAACGGCCTTCATCTTGTCGATGAAGGTGTTGTCCGACTCGGTGCGGCGACAAGTAAATGCAGGGCGCCCGCTTGCCTTTATGAGGCAGTTCGCCATAAGCGTTTTGCCCGTTCCCGGCTGACCATACAAGATCAGGCCGCGTGGGGATGTCACGCCGAACTTCTGATAGCGCTCGGCGTTTTTGAGCGTGTCGGCAATGCGGATGAGCTCTTCCTTGGTGGCATCGTAACCGATGATGTCGTCGAATTCGTTCATAGACCTTCTTTCGCGGGGTTGGCTGCTGAGTCTGCGATGTCGATTCTACGGCATCGCCGAGTTTCAAGACCGCCATAGTACGGCTATGCAGCGGCACTTCACCAGCAGCGCCGCAACGCAATCGGCTTTAAAGTTGATGAAGGTTATCTACGCGGGACCGAGCAGACGCAGAGAGGGTTTTGCATCCATTCGCCAGCTATTTTCGCGAGACCGAATTGGAACACATCGCCGAGCGCGATATGAGCATATTGACAAGCGATATGCCGACCACCGCAATCCGTCAACTTGATCACTGCTGATAGGCATTCGACCAAGGAGGCAAGAAAGATGACCAGCATGTCGCAAGGGTGCTCTATACGACAATTCAGACAGCAGGGCGATTCGGTCCCAAGATTGCTCCGCAATGCCAGGACCTCATAAGCCTCGCGCAACACGACGCGCAAACGTCTGGCGAGTAAGCTCACTCGCCGCCACGACACATCACGCGAACGCCCCTCCGTCCCCTATTCACCCAGCGAACTCATGCCATTCGATGGAGTCTTCTTCTTTGTAGTCATTGAAAACTTTGCGAAACATCGCCATAAGCTCATTGTAGTGGTCTTGGTTTGCTGGCAGATCTGTCCAAGAACCATTTTCCCAATGGCTGAGCCCGGAAATGACCCCTGTGTTCTTTGTGCCTGACCCGCTCCGTATCCATGTGATTTTTTCAACGAATTCAATTCGATCGGAGACGTCTTGGAGGGCATTCTCGTCCGAAAGAGGCTGCAAACGCCAAAGGTCGACTTCCCCTTCGCCGTCGCTATTGACGAAAGAAGACCTGAAGTTGTGATAATAGATAGCAACTCCGCCCTCATGGATTTTGATGTAATCAGAGCCGGCGGATTTCGAGGCCATTACCCTAACTGGCTCTCCGTTTTGGTAAGTCCAAATATCGAAGACGCCGCCATACTCGCCAATGTCGCATGGCACCGATGTGCCAATCAGCAATTCCGGTATACCATCATCATTTATATCAAAATAGGCATAACTTGGCTCAATCGGGGTGTCGGGATTCAGATAAGGGTGATTTGAGAAATCAATCTCAGACGCCTTAAGGCCGATGACGGATTTATAGTCAGCGATTACTGGAGCATAGCCCTCAAGTGCGGCTTCTTTTGTTTCAACTACTCGAGGTGGCTGCTCAATCGTCGCCTCGTTTTGCTCTCTTTGCTGTACGACTCCAGGGATAGCTATTTCACCGCTGATTATCATGTAAGCAGCATATGCGGTTCCAGCGGCAAGGGCCATGGCCAAGGCAACAAGGACAATCAGAGGAACCTTTCGTCGCGAGCGCTGCTTCGTGCTTGACACGGCAGACGCAAGTCCATTTACGGATTCACCGTTAGGTGAAAGGTTAACCTGATTCGCGTTTGCGCTATTGCCGGCAAGCTTATTAACCTCTTTACCACAGCTGGGGCAGTAGGCTTCAAACCCCTTTAGCTCGGTACCGCAATTAGTGCAAAACGACATCCTGACTCCAATCGGAAAACGTTATTTACGTTTTTCTAACGTGTAGAATACCAAAGACGGAAGCAAGCTTTGGCGAATACTGCGAGGCGAACATGGGACCGATTGACCAAATCATAGATTCACGCGGAAAAGTTCCTGTTAAAGCCGCGCTTTGCGAGGCCGGCAAATCCATAGGCGATTCGCGTCTTATATTCGTTCCTCGCTCCCCCGAGGAAAACTCACTATTAGGTTCGAATTCGAATAAGTCTGCCGCTGAAGACCTGAGCCTGGAAGACATTGCTTTTCTGTACGATGCGGAAGGACATCTCGACCGCCTTCACCTCGAAAAAGTTGCAAAGAAAGCCGGCCCGCTATTTGGTGCGCACGAAGAGGAGATGATTCTTGACTGGATCGCCCTTTCTTCTTTTGCAAAAGATGTGCTGAAAATCCAAGAAGCCGTCAATGGCAGACGCTCTTTTGAAGAGCTGAGCTCCCAAGAAAGCGGTGCATCGCTGATCGCAAAGTCCAGGGCAAAAGGGTATGGCACTGTTGGCCAGTTTGTCATTTATTCGTATGAAACGCAGGTAGGCGCTAATATAAACGGCGATTTCATCAGGACATTGCCACAGTTCCCCATTTTTGCAAAAGCCTCCATTGGTGATGGATTCGATTACGTCTTTGCGCAACTTGAGGAAGTCGATGGATTGGCATTTGTGTCGACAACGCTATTTTCCTTTAAGCAAGAAATATCAGTCCGTGTTTTTGCTGCCGTACTTAGCGCCATTGGTATCGACTTTAAGGGAACTAGCGACACCGTTTCAGCGATGAGCGTATTTGGAGAATCCGATATTGCGTCTGGCTGCGGCACCTCGATGCCTACGGGAATCGACATCGAGGTGCGGGCGGAAGAAGATGTAGTTTCCAAGGACGATTCGCCCCACTTGCAAAAACTCATTAGTTTTCTGGCTTCACTTAACCTCAGGAAGACAGTCGTAGATTATTTTCGCGCAGACAAAGATAACGGGCATATGGTGTTCCCGAACTATGCAAGCTACTTATGGTACGGCTTCATGCAGTCGCGTGGACAAGTGAAAATCGGTGTTTGCGAGATATGCGGAAAAGGGTTTTCCCTCGCAGGGCACCGAGGCGTTGCGCGCCGATTTTGCAGCGAGAAATGCAAAACCAAGGCGAAGAACGAGCGCACGCGTCGCCGTCGAGACCAAGCACGCATGCAATTCCTTAGCGGAAAGAGCGTTGACGACATCACTCGATGTCTGTATGCAGAAGAACTCGCTACAACTAGCTTGTTAAAGCATAAGACTTTCGATGAAGCACGTTCGGCGGTTGTTGGATTACTGGCGACATATCCCGAGATCAAACATATGGTTTCTAACGACATACAGTGCGGTAGCGGGGCGTTTGCCAACCGCTGCTTTACTGAGGGCGTGTTTTCCGAAAAAGACTTTCTACACATTTAGAGACCGGATCCCCCGATTGAACGGAAAGCCCTTTCTGTGCCCATAGCATTATTTTTACCCCTTCAAAAACCCTGTTTCAAAGAGCCTCTTCAACCGATTATTGGACTCAAGACCGAAGCAGCGGAAAGCAAGACGGGAGACGAGAGTAATGGCAAGGTGCTTTTCATGCGAATCCGATGTATCTGATGATGCAATTTATTGCCCGCACTGTGGCGCCAAGCAAATCAATAATCGCGGGACAGAAACGGCTGATGCGCCGAGCGAGAGAGAAGACGTCGATAGCCAATTTCAGCCATCGCCCAATGTGGGCTCAACAGAAGGGCAAGAGACTTCGTCTTCATCCTGCAAATTTGATTCAGCGCACACTGGCCACGCTCCTTTGCACAAGAAGCGGCTTGTTACCATCAGCTCGATTGTGGCCGTTGCGGCTATCGTTGCAGCTATCATTTTTGTCGTGATGGGCGCCGACAAGGTGAGCAACGAGACCTTGAAGAGCACTTTGGAGCAAAGCTCCATTGTTGAAAACGGCGTTGTTCCCCAAAGCTATGTCGAGCCCATGGAATACAAGATCAAGAACTTAAAGATCACCGACCAAACGATAACTACTGATGCGGAAGCCGTTTCATCACAGGCTTACGTTACGACCGGTACAAGCAGCACGAACACGCCTCTTTCGACGGTGTCTTATAAAGCGACTATCGAAAACGAGAACTTTTCCTCTGAGATTGAGGGCACGGTCCAATTTTTCAAAAGGAACGACCGATGGGTAGCCGTCGCCCCTCCTTCATCCAATACACTTTTGACTTATAGCACCAAGCCTTTAAAGGGCGTCAGCAAGATTGACAACGTGGGCCTTTCGCATTTTCTAACTAACTCCAGTGATTTTGAGGCAACGCTAAATGAAAACGACGGGTCATTTTCTTCCACTGCCTCGGAAAAGGTGACTTATGAATATTGGTTTGCCAAGGACAGCGCTACCGTAAGCCAGAATTATAAGTTTGACCAGAAAAAAGGCTGGCTACCTGTGGGTAATCCTCAATTGAGCAATCAGGAAACCGCCTGGACTCTTGAGGGCAAGACTTTTAAGTACGAAAATGTGTCGAATACGAAAACGACAGTTGCGCTTTCGTTCAAATCGTGCAGCAGTGATAGTTTAGTGGCCGACCATTCAGTTCTCTATACGCCATCTGATGGCTTGAGAAAGCTCGACTATGTGGATGTCGGCATCAGTGGCGAAGCAAAAGGAAAGCCGATCCATACATTCGGAACCGATAAATTCAGCGTTGAAATGAGCGATGGGGGAAACAGGGTTGTTTACAAAATCGATGGAACCACGGCTTCGAAGACCGCCATTGCGAACACCGTTTACGCCCTAGATGCCTCAGTCGACACAGACTTTACCTACCGAAAGAACGCCAATCCCCCGGCTTCTCAATTCAAGATTAGTGGGATACAACTTATCGAGCAAGTTTAGCAAGATGCAAAGAGGGCGGTATTTCGCGAAAAAGCCCCATCAAATGCAAGTGCATTTTAAGCATGCCGGCAAGAGGCATGCCGGCCACAGCAAACCGCTAGATCGATCATCACTGACAGTTATTCGATTAAGAAAGCAAAAGGATGCCCGGCATGGCGTAATCGCGTTCTGCTCGGCGGTGGAAGAAATGGGGCGATTTAGTTGCCAATCGCCCCACAAGATCGAAGTCTCGCATAGCCCTACGCACACCCACCTGGCGAAGATCGATCTCGCCGCCATAGCCCACCTCCCGAACATCCCACCAGCCCCATCCACCTGCGTATATAGGATCACGAACCTCTCGGTCTCGGCATAGGGAGTCCGCACCACGCCGTAGGCTAAATCAATCGTAATCACCTTAGAAAGGCAGGCGCAATGCATTGCGCCTGCCTTTCTCAACTCTCTTACCGGCACCTGAGCACGCGATGCCATCGACCGCGATCACGTCGCGGTCGACCCAAATCACCTTATCTTCTTGCGCAGGTGGAAGCCCGCCGCCGTACAGGTAGTCACTCAATCTAGCGGCTTGGGTGCTTTGCGCGAAAATACATCACGTCCCCTGTGTCAAGTTTATGGTTGTGTATACACGCCCCCATAACCTGCACACACTGCCCGAGCAGGGCACAAGCAGCATCCAAGCCGTCAAGGTACGCAAACCGAATGCAACCGTCGCGCCCCGCCAAGCCCGCCCTCAACTTCTGGGCGGTTTTGCAGGCGAATTCAGCCCGAAAGGCCACTCAGCGCCAACGTTTCCCCAGGTCAGCAGATTCGACACCGCACAGCACCCGCCAAAAACCACTCAGAAGTCCAGACCCATGGCAAAATCGACGCCCATTTCCTGCAAAACCATCCAGAAGTCGCAGGGTGCGTGCTCGCGGGCAAAGTCGGACGTGAACAGGGAATGCAAACTGGGGACGGCGAGGTATTCGCGATCGGCTACAAAGCCGGGCGAAGGGCGTCCGTGCACAATCGCACAGGCGGAAAGAGGAGTTCCGGGCAAAACGCATCGATCCGATGCGCTTCGCCCCACGAATAGGGTGAACGGGGGACGGAGGTGTGTTCAGGAAAAACTCGACGAAAGCCCCCGCACACCTGAACACACCTCCGTCCCCCGTTCACGCGTCCCCTGTTCACGCAACGCAAATGCAAACGCGGACGCGACCCGCAAACCTGCCCTGATGTGATCGCCGGCGCCTGCTGCCCTTTGGTGCCCTGATGCTGCCCTTGGCCCGGGTATGGCCCGCACGGTAAATTCTTCTACAGAGAAAGCGATCAGGCGGGACATCCCGCAATGCGGGGTTTCCCGCGATCGTCTCTGCAACGGATCGTTGGCATTAGCGGAAGGAAAAGGCATGAAGAACGGCCACATGGTAGAAGAAGTTCTCGAAAACAGCGATTTGTATTTCAAGGCGGAAGAGGAGGGCTGGTCGACGTTTTGTAAAGGCGCGGCCGTCACGCTTCAGCCCATTGGGGAAAGCTCGGTGAGCGTCACCGCGAAAACCGGGGTTTTCGCAACGGGCGAAACCGATGTCGCGCTGATGGCCCTTATGAACCATCTCGGCGGATGGATCCAGAAGGTCGGTACGTACGGTTTTTCGCCCGATGGCGAGGTCATCCTGCAAATCGAGCGAGACCTGGCCGACGGCGAATCCGTCGACCGCGCGGTCTCCTTGGCCGCCAGCTACGTGAACAATCACGCCGACACGTTCCGCGACGTCAATCAGGGCGTTCCGCTTGATGAGGCCATCGAGTCCGGCCCCGGCAGCGCCGGAGGCCTGCTCCGTGCCCTGCGCAACGAGCTTCTCGACTAAAACCCCACGTCAAATACCACGAACGGAGAGAACAATGATCATTTCAAGCTACGACGACATCCCGTACTTCACCTGCAAGTCCGCCGAGATCCGCCCGAAGAGCAAAACCGAGTACTCCGGCCGCTTCGAGGTGGAGGGGAAGACCTTCACGGTCAACATCCTGGACGAGCGCAACGAAAAGGAGTCCGTCTCCCGCGTGTGGGCGCGCGTCGGCCTTGTCAAGCAAAAGCCGGAAGGCGAAGCCATCCGCTTTGCGCTGGACGTAGCCGAGAAGCAGAAGACCGATCCCGCGTTCATCCCGGTGAAGGTTGATCTTCGCGACGGGGAAACGTCCTACATGCAGACCTGGACGCGAGACTACCCCGACGATGAGGCGATGGACCGCTTCATCGAAGAGTGCAAATCCTTTATCCGTAATCACTTCGATGAAATCGACGGCACTCGCTTCCCGAAGTCCAGCCAGGGAATCGCCAAGTTGCTCGACCTTCTGTAGGCCTTTCGACCACGGCGCTTGGCGGCGGCCCGCCAAGCGCCGTAAAGGGCGTGAACACCATGAACAGCAAATACTACATCGGCTCTATCGAACTGCCCGGCCCCGAGATCGACTGGGGGTCGACGGTTCTCGCCTGCAACCTTCTTCTGAGGCAGGGCAACCGAATCGAATTCGGGCACGCAAAACTCCAAAACGACAAGATCGTTTTGCCCTTCGTCTCAAAAGGCTCGCCGGAGAACGACATCAGGGACATATTCGACGAAGGCGAAGTGACGTGCCTGCCCCTCAAAGTATGCCTTTCCGACAAGAAAGCGCTCCGCGCCGCTGCCCGAGTGAACTCGATCGACCCCAAGAACCACTCGATTGCCCGCGACGACATCATGCTCAAAAGCGCAAAAACCCGCTCGACGCCTACATCGGCCTTGAGCGCCAGATCGAGACGATCAAGTCCATCGCGATGATCGCGGAAGCGTATGGCAGGCAAGCCGTAGATTCGCTGCACATGATGTTCGTCGGCCCTCCGGGCGTGGGCAAAACCACGGTTGCGCACGCGCTGCTTGAAAAGTATGATCGCGCCGGCGTCACGTCGGGCAAGGGCGTGTTCGTCAACGCCTCGGCAAACGACTTGGTCAGCCAATATGTTGGCGAAACGCCCCGTCTGGTTAAGAGCATCTTCGACAAGGCGGAGGGCGGCATCCTGTTCATCGACGAAGCATACCGTTTGAGCCGCCAAATGTCGGCTACCGACGGGTCGTCCCATGGTCAAGAGGCCATCGACGCCATCAACCAGCTAATGGAGGAGCAGCGCGAGCAGGTGATCGTGATCCTTGCGGGATACCCGGACGAGATGCGCGATTTCGTGCGCCACAACCCGGGCCTTACGGGCCGAATCGGCTTTGAGGTCGAATTCGACGAATACAGCTCTGACCAGCTCTTGAGCATATTCGAGAAGATGGCGCAGGAGCGCAGGTTCGAGGTCGACGAGGCGGCCATGAACGTCCTGGAAGACAAGATGCCGTCGATCATGGCCCTTGAGGATTTCGCCAGCGCGCGGACGATGCGCAAAATCCTCGACCATGCCGTGGTCAAGAAAGCCAGCGGCCTGCTTGATCGCGTGATCAGGGCAGAAGAGGTTGCAAGCGCGTTAGAGGACAAGGATTTCCGCCTGCCCTCGAAGCAACCTATAGGGTTTGCTTTCTAGCTTTTGCCCTCCCACAAGCGCAATGTCGGGCGGGGGCTAGACCAGCTCCGTGATCTTGATGATGCAGGATTTGTTCCGTGGGCCGAACCCGAGCGAACCGTCTTCGTTCTCGACGATCCGGAACCCCAGGCATATCTTGTCGCCTTCCTTGACGGACACGCCGCACGAAGCGAAGTCGGCGGCATCGTCGCCTATGTCCGCCCCCGTACATTCCGCGATGGTCTCAAGCGGTATCTTGCCGGCAGGAACGCCCACGACCTCATAAACGGCGTTCTTGTTGTTCGTGCCCAACCCTGCGATAAGGAAAGACTCCGAACCGACCCCGTCGACCCTTTTGACCAGGGTTCCGTTGCTGGTTTCCAGGTCGAACAGCTGCCAGAGACGGTTCCGCTCGCTGTACACCAAAACGCAGTGATAGCGCGAGACGGGGTCGTCGGAAATTTTCTCCCCGTCTTTGTTCACGCCGCCTGCCTTCCGCTTTGGGAAGGCGAACACGCCGCGCGCCGCGCTGTACACCTTTCCCTCGAAAGGCACCGACCAGCGGCGGCTGTCAGTCCCCTCCCCGAACGGAACCGCCCGCGTTCCGGCCTCAAAACAGTGGCCTATCCCGATCACGCCGTCCTTAAGAGGGCTGATGACGACCTCCTTCGGCTTGACAACGTCCTTTTTGCCCTCGTCGTAAACCCCTATCGCAAGGACAAGCTTGGGCAGCCCTGCGACAACGCTTTCGCACGCGCAGGCGCCAGGAGCTCCGCCGCCGGTGACCATTCCCAGCTTCTTATCCAGGCGCTTATTACGTTCCTCAGGCGAGAGATATCTCAAGCATTGATTGAGGATCGGATCGATGATCTTCTCTTTGAAGACCTCTTCGCCGACGCTTTTCCCGTCGGCATCGTCCTCGCATCGCTGCGTTTTGCGCGCTTTGCCGGTGATCCTTTCCCTGCCGGTTAACTCGTTGTAGGCCCAGATGCACTTCCTGAAAGACCTGGTCGCGTCGTCGAGCCCTTCTATCGTCATTTGCTTTTCTTGGAGGTACGCATCAAGGGCATTTGCGAATTCCTCGGGGCAATTGAACGTCCCCGCGATTTCCAAGAGCGCGTTTTCGATGCCTTCATCGAACCGGTAATCCAAGGGAAAGCCCGCAAAACCGTCCATCTTCTTGTTGTACGCACGTCTGCCCTGGTCCCTGTCCAAGCCCATGAGCTCATAGATCTTCTCATTGGAGGCGTATTTGGAATTCGGGCATGTTTCCCCAAGCCAGGACAGCATATCGATAATCTGATTAGAGTAGATCGCCACGGTTTTTCCTCCGAACCTTAGAACGCCACGCTACTCGTAGCCGTTTTCCCTGATCCAATCCTTGTTCTCGGCAGCCATTTCTTTGCGAAGTGGAAGCCTTGCCGCCCCTGTTCACGATCGTCCCGAGCGGCTTCGCGCACATACTTGAGGCCGAGCTCCACATTCGGTGTGATGTCCATATCGACCCGAATCCTGTTGCCATCGGCATCGCGGACGGTCCTTTTGCGCAGGTCGGGTTCACCGTCTTCGAACTTGCCCACCAAAACGCGACCGTACCAGTTTTGCGCAAGCAGGTTGCCCGCGTTGGCCGCTTCGGCCATCATCTGGACGATGTCTTGGTCGGAATACAGCTGGCCGGCACCGGCATAATCGTCGCGCGCCATAACGGCGATGTTGTAGATGGCGCTGTGGCTGCCGCCCGTTCGCATGATCTTATCGAACACGGGAAGGCATCTGTCATAGCGGCCGCTGTTGTAATCGTCGAGCGCTTTCAGGACCGAATCCTCGCCAAGATCGATCGCGCTGGCGCTTGCTTCTGCCAGCGCGCTTCCGCTCTTGCGCCCGCCAAGGGCGTTGGCCACCGCGATGATCTGCAGCTCGTGGAAGTATGCCTGAGCATCAAGCGGAAGCGCGGCCTTCAGCTCGGCCGCCGTGGGCCGCCCATCGCGCACGACGTTCAGGCAGGCGGAAAGGCAGTGCTTTATCTTCCTGTCCATGGCATCGTAGGCGCACTGCAGGCAGCGGGTTAGCTCTTCTTCCGTGACTCGTTTCCCGTACGTGCCGGAAAGAGATTCCCGGACCGCTTTGCGAAGCGCATCGACCTTTTCGCCTTCCCGTTCGTGCGTGAAGGAGTTCATCTCCTCCTCGGTCAAAACGAGGCCTTGCCGACGCGGGTTTCTAACGTAGCAGCTTTTGAGCTCAGTCCGGAGTTCGGGCTTCTCATCGAGAAGACGGTTCTCGTGCTCGTCCGTCCAGCCCTGGTCATAGCGAAGTTCGCCGCTTTCCCCGTCTTGAAAGACCCCGTAAGCCGGGAACTTGCAGATCTCGACACCGCCAAACATGGCGGTTTTGCCCGCTAGCGCAACCAGGATGGTCGCCGCTATCGAGTAGCTGTCGTCGCTTTGGGCCGAGTCGTCGTCCTCGGAGAAGAACAGCTCCGGAGGCGCAAAACCCTGCGTTGCCAAAGCGGGGGCTTCCTCGTCCGGCGCGTAGGAAATGCCGAAATCGACGAGCCTTGGACGCAGCCCGCCATCAGCGGCTTCGATGAGTATGTTGTCCGGTTTGATGTCGTGATGAACCAGCCTGTTCCGAGCGCCGTCCCAGGCAAACGCGCTGAACTCGACGACCTTCGCCAAGGTTCCCAGGACCTGCTCGACGGTCATCGGCCCATTGTCGATGAGGTGCCGGGAAAGCGAAACGCCGTCGATCCACTCCATCACGATGCAAGGGGCCTCGACGATGCTCGCGTCGTCGCAGGACTCCACAATGCCGAAGAACCTTCCCTCGGGCAAAAGCGCGAAATTGCGGTAATCCTGAAGAGCACGCCATTCGGTAAGGGCAGCCTCGTACGAGGTGAACGTCTTCAGCGCGAACGCTTTTCCATCCTCCGTCCAAACCTTCCTCAGCGCGCCTTGGCCGCCGCAAAACGCGCCTTGATCGGCATCCAGGAAGAACCTGGCGTTGGAAAGGCGGGCGCCGCCGTCATCGGCCAAAGCCGAGCTGAGAATGACGTTGGGCGCGAAACCTTTCGCAGGCGCGTTCCGGCGCTGCGCGGCACCGTCGTCCCGGGGTCCGCTGGCTTCGTCAGGGGCGCCGCCGCCGGTTATCAGACTTTTGCCCATCTCAGGTTCCTTCCACGCAGCGTTCATCGATCAAGGTGATGGTTAGGATTCTACATCGTTGAGCTGGGCAGACCGTTGCGAACCACTGCGGTCGGGAAAATCCAGCTCCGTCAGGTTGTTGCAACCGGCGAACATGGCGTTGGGGAACGCGAAAACGCACCATGTTTGCGCCCTCTGCGCCCTTCACGTCTTCGCTTCCCATCGAAGGCCGCAGCGGCAGCCCACGCGCGCAAAACCGCCTATGAGATGGAAACGTTGAGCCATCTCTCTTGCGGGCTGCCCGTGATGCGGCTCCCATCGACAAGGGCGATGGAACATCCCTCGTCCACCTTGATCACGGGCGAGGTGAACGAGGGGTGCTGCACATACACGGGATGGCCGCTGCCGTTGGCCAGTATCCAACGCGCCGGTTCCGCCTCATCGGGGCGAAGCGCTATCCCGACCAGCGAAAACACCTCGGACATGCGGCTGTTCCACGCGATGCCGAGCGACACCTCGCATTCGCCGCACGCGCTCATAACGTGCGCCGAAGAGTACAGCGTGATGGTTTTGCGGCGCGCCGGCTTCCCCGTTTCGTTACTCACTGTTGCCTCCTTCCGCATGTGTTGACCTTGCCTCTAACTAGCGCGTTATGCGGCGTTTGCAAGCGTGATCACGACGCGGCGGTCAACCTGTGCCTGGGACTCGTTGAAGCTGCCGGATGCCATGGAGCTTGAGTCTTCGCTTCCGCACCCCGTAGCCGTGATTTTGTCCCCGGGGACACCGAGTAAGGACAGGGAATCCGCCACGGCGTTTGCGCGGTTTTGCGACAGCGCCTTGAGGAACTCGTCGCTGCGCGAAGGGCTGTCCGCCGTGTACCCTTCGACCGCCACCTTGTATCCCCCGCTCATCGCGGCCTGCGCGACCTGGCTCAGCACGTTGGCGCTTTGCGCTTCGTCCGCATACTCGGCGCTGTCCCCCTTGAAGGTGAGGACGGCCGAATCGAGCACGATCTGGGTCGATTCGCCTTTGGCCAAGGCGGGGATGTCGAGGGAGTCCGCGCGCAGGTCCACGATGCCGGTATCGGGCAGCTCGTCGTCGCAGCCGAGGGCCTCGAGCGCATCGGTGGCGACGACGGCCTTGCCGCCGCCGGCGTTCACGATGCCTGCGTAGAGATTCTCAAGCGATCTCTTCGCGCTGGCCGGGATCGCCTGGTTCCCGGTGCTCTGGCCCAACCCGTAGAAGATCACGGTGATGCCGCTGTAATCCGAGATGGCGCCGATTTTGCGAAGCTGCTCGATGGCGCCCTGCGGGTCGGCGGCCAGCAGCTCCTGGCTTGTTGCCAGCAGCCCGGTGTTGGCCAGCCCGCTCGACACGACGCAGATGGTCTTGGCGCCCTCGCCGGATCGGGCGTTGAGCTGGCCCGATGCCTTGTTCAGGGCGGCCAGCAGGTCGATGCTGCCCGTTGCGTCGCGGGCGTCGCAGGCCGCGCGCAGGTAGTCCGCCTTGAACGACGAGAGCTCATCTTCCTTGGCGCGCTCCGAGTTCTTCGTGCCGGCGTAGACCTTGCCGCGCAGGTCGGAGCCGTCGGGTACCAGGTAGCCGACGTACGACTCGCTCTCGATGGCGGCCATCGCATGGGACAGCGCGCTCACCGGCAGCTTGAACGCCTGGCCCTGGGATGCGGCGGTGACGATGATCACGTCCTGGGGGTTTGCGGATTCTGACGCGTTGATCGACTGCTCGGAGATGGAGTAGTGGCCGGGAACGTCACTCGACGAGCCCGAGCATCCGGCAAGGAGAAAGGCTGCCGATACCAGGAGGAGGGCGAAGGCACAGGTGAGGATGCGGGCGGCGATACCGACAAGGTTGCGGGTGCTGGTGTTGGCGAAAGCGCCGACGCGGGCGAGGATGCGGGCGCGGATGCCGCCGCGAGTGCGGGCGGCGGTGCCGGCAAGGTTGCGAGCGCTAGCGCGGGTGCGGACGCCAGTGCTGGTGAGAATACCAGTGCCGGCAGGGGTCTTGCCAATGCTGTTCATGGTGCGTTCTCCGTTCTTCATCGATTTGGCGGGGTTTTGCGGGTCGGCCTATTCGCCAACATGGCCGGCTGGGGTATCGTGCGCCTGCAGCTTCGCCAGATGCGAGTCGCGCATCTTCTTGAGGTTTGCCTCGAAGCTTTCGATCTTTTCGCTGATCGCGGCCGTGGCGGCATCTCGAGCATCGTCGATCGCCGAGACGTAGCCGATGAAGGCGTTCTGAAGTTCGCCCGATTTGCCCAGGAGCTCCTGGAATACCGCCTCGTTGCCAGCCGATGCAGCGGCGGCCGACTGCTTCGCCGCGGCGATGGCTATGTCGGTAGCGGCGGCCACGTGCTCGGGAAGAGCCTCCTCCATGAGCTGGATGCGCTCGGCCTGGGCGCGGAAGCTGTTCGCCGCTTGCTGGAGCTTGATGGTCTCATACAGGAAGCTAAGCACCGCCTCGCCGCCCGCGGCCGCGAGCATGATCAGACAGAAGCAGACCAGGGAAGGCGAGACGCCCATGGCCGAGCCGTCGATGCCGGTGGCTCCGGCGCCCGCCTCGGTCACTGCGCGCAGCGTCGCCGCAAAAGCCGCAACAAGCCCGGCAAGCGAGAGGCACACGATGCAGGCGGCCTTGTCGTTCGCCGCAAGTTTGCGCGCGGCCACCGAGGGCAACGCGAGAAGGAGGAGCGCCTGCGCGAGCGATATCAGTATCGCCATCGTCTGGCTACCTGCACCCCCTCCCCCATCTGCGCCGAAATCCTGAAACAGCGGGAATGGGTTCACGTCCAGGAAGGTGCAAAACGCGGCGTAATCAAGGGCGGCGTTCGACAGGCAGAGCAGCCCCAGCAAGGCAAAAACGGCAAGCTTCTTCATTTTCCAGCTCCTTTGTCTATCAGGCTCATTTCGCCGATCGCATCCTGTTTCATCACGTGAAGCTCCGCCGCGTAGGTGGTCGTGAGCGCTTCGAGATAACGGCGGTAGGCTTCTTCGATCTGCGCCAGGTGTAGGTCGAGCAGGGCGGCCGTCTCCTCCGTGAAGATGCCCGTTCCGCTGCCGTGAAAGGCCTCATACCTCCCGGATTGGGTGATTTGACGATCGCGGAGCGCCTCGTAGTCCGGCTCGGCAGGAAGGTCGAAACCGATGCCGAAAGACGGCTTGCGAAGCTCCTTCTGGGAGACGACCTGGCCTTTTCCGAAGCACGTCGGCACTTCGGGGCTCTTTCGGCCCGCTATCAGCTCTTTGATGGTCATTGCCACGCCTCCTTGATTTCGTCCTTATTGCCCAGCACGCCTGGGAGCATGTACGGCGGCTCCAATTTGCGCGCGCGGCTCTTCAGCGCCCACTTCAGGTGGGCACAACCCTGACGCTGGTAATTGGCCTTCACGTAGCTTTTTGCGGCCTCGACGCTTGCCTCGACGCGCTCGGCGAGCTTTCGGGCGCGATCGAGCAGCGACGCCCACTCGCCTGCGTCAGCGGCCGCGCTTGCGGACTGGGCCAGCAGGCGGCCGCGCGCGACGGTTTCGTCGTGAAGCTTCACCGAGGCGCGATCGACTTCGCTCAAACCGGCAAGGTTCGCCTCATCGACCTCGACCGGGACCTGCGCCGCCTCCGAGCAGCGGCGCGCGTTTTCCTGAGCCGAGGCATAGAAGGATTCCGCAGCCACCACGACCTCGTCCGCGCAAGCGACCAGGCCGGCATACTCGATGTCCTGGACGATCATGTCCTGCGCCGTCGAGGCTTCAAGCTCCCCGAGGAATGGCGAGACGATGACGTGGGTGTCCTCGAACTGGGTGCACTGTCGCGCCCAGAGGAAGCCCGTGAGCTTCTGCACCAGGCGCTTGGGAGCGAACAGCTTTCTATTGCTGATGCTTATGCCCTTCTCCCCGAACTTCTCGAGGTTTGCGTCGAGCCATAGCAGGGCTTGCTCCACGTCCTGCTTCGAGGCCAACGACTTGGGCTTGGTTATCTTCTCTGCCATTGCCTTTCCTTCCACTGAAGCGATGCCCCTTTTGCGGCGTTTGCCGACGATTCCTTGCAGAGACGGTCGCGGGAATCCCGTTCGACGCTGTCTCTGTAGAAGAATGTACCGGGCGCGCCATGGCCGGGCCAAGGGCACAGTCAGGGCACCAAAGGGCAGCAGCAGGCATCAGCGGGTCAAGGTGCTTTCGGCAGGCTGGGGTTGGGCGTGTTGATGAATGCGCTTTGGGCACGCCAGCGAGCAACGTGCCGATGAACGACACGCCAGATACAACGATTCGCGAACTTGGTTGTTGCAGGTAAATATTTGCGAATGCTTTGGACATACCGATAAGCGACATACCGGATATCGCGAGCCGGATGCCGAAGCGTGAACAGGGGACGGAGGTGTGTTCACTTGAACACACCTCCGTCCCCTGTTCACGCACGCGAGACCTCCCACGCAAGGCGCATCCTTTGGCATCCGCCTCGCCCCTTACGCCCCGCGAATCCGATTCACAACTTCTGGGCGGTTTCGCATGCCGAATCGGCCCGAAACGCCACGCAACGTCAGCGTTTCCCCAGGTCAGCAAAGTCGACGCAGCACAACCCCCGCTGAAAACCATCCAGAAGTCCAGGACCCACGGCAAAATCGGCGCCGATATCCTGCAAAACCATACAGAAGTCGCGGGGCGCATGCGCCAGATTAATAACGACACGCTCTTCGCTTCAAAACGGGGCACTCCCCCGGCGATAAGCCCAGCGCGAACAGGACAGTCTTCAAGCGAAAGGGATTACCTGCCCCATATGGCAGCCAGCTTCTCTTGGCAAAGGGACATACAAGTTGCGAAATCTTCCCTTTTGGGATTAGGCTCTCGGATACCGGATTAATCATCCCAAAAGGGAAGATACTTTTGAATTGTGCTAAAATATTCCCAAATGGTACTTTCAATGAGAAGAGGCAGAGGATGGACGGTTTTCTTCCTCCTAAACCTAAAGCTCCCAAGGGCAAGATCCGCGGGGCTTCCGACCTTGGCGCCATGCTGCGCGAACGCCGCAAGGAGCTAGGGCTCACGCAAGTAGAGCTAGCGCAAGCATGCAAGTGCTCCCCTCGCTTCATCGGCGAGCTTGAGCGCGGGGTTGCCGGCGGGAACATCAAGCAGGTCATCAGGGTTTGTCGCGAGGTCGGCATCGACCTATATGCCACAGTAAGGGGGCGTTGATGGAGATTGCCGTTTACCGCGATTCCGCAGCAGGACGCTTGCCCATAGCGCGCATCGAAGCCGCCAAAGATGGGTCGAATGCTTCGCTCTCATACAGCCCCGAATACCTGCGTTCACACCAGAACATCAACGACCTGGGAATTTCCGAACGTTTGCCGCTTCAGGAAGAAACGTATGCTTCCGAGGAAATCTCACCGTTTCTGCAGGGCCTGCTTCCCGAAGGGGAAACGCTTGGCAATCTGGCGCAGATGTACCAGGTCGCACGAAATAACTGGCCAATGCTCCTTCAGCGCCTCGGGTGCGAAAGCGTGGGGGCGCTGACGTTCGTGCCTGAAGACGAAGACGAAAGCAGTTACGAGCCAGCGTATCGTCCATTGATGGAGCAAGACATTTTCGTCATGCGCCGCAACCCCGCTCGCGCGGCGACCGAAGTTGCAAGCTCGACTCGGCTTTCGCTGTCCGGTGCGCAATCGAAGGTTGCCTGGACTCTGCCCGAAGGCATTGACGCTGGGTCGGCGCAGCTTGAAGATTGGACGGTTCCGTACGGCAGTGCCGCCTCCACGCACATCATCAAAATGTCGCGTAAAGGGGAAGAGGATTTGGCCGTCAACGAGCTGAGCTGCTCGCTTTTGGCGAAAGCGTGTGGAATCGACGTTGCCGAAGTCAACCTTGTACCCGGCGTTCCGGGAGCCATTGCCGTGACGCGTTACGATAGACGCTGGTTGCGCGCGAGCGACACGAGCAACAGAACAGTTATGCGTCTTCACCAGGAAGATTTTTGCCAAGCGCTCGGGCTTCAGCCGTTTTACAAGTATCAGCCCAGCGGCGTTGCTGCCGACTACATCGAATATGCCGCAGACCTTATCGACGACGCTTCCGACGCGCCCGTCGAAGATCGTCTGGAGTTCGCGAAGCGTTTGGTTTTCAATTATGCAGTGGGAAATGCCGATGCGCACCTCAAAAACAGCTCCCTGCTGTACAACGAGGCATGGACCGGCCGCAGGTTGGCGCCCATGTATGACGTGACGTGCATTCCATTGAGCGGGTATTCCACGCGAATGCCGTTTGACATTGGAAGTCACAGGGAGTTGGCTGAAATCGACGAGCGCGACATCGTGGCGATTGCGCTTAGCTGCGATGTCTCCCTTGGCGCGTTCGATCAGGCTGTAAGAGAAGTGGTTACCGGTCTCGAAGCGCCTTTTTTCGTTGCCGGGGATGAAGCAGTGGCGACCATGACGGAGCAAGTGCTTGCAAACGCCGCCCCGCGCATCGCCGTGCTGCGGGCGTATTTGGGTTAAAACGTTTGCGCAAGACGCCAACACATCCAAAGGGTGACGGGTAGCGAGTCGCAACCTCACGAAACGAGGGGAGGGTGACTCGCTGCTTGAGGCGCGGAACAGACTTGCGTATCGGGAAGGCGGGCTCGCGCCGATACGCACAGCGATTATCTCGAGAGCATCGCGTGAAGCCTGCTGGACAATGCCCTCGCATTCTTGGGGCCGAGTTTCTTTCCCCGAAGGCTTTGCCAAAACGCCTGAACATACCTCCGTCCCCTGTTCACGCACGCGAGACCTCCCGCGCAAGGCACGCCCCTTGACACCCGCCTCGCCCCTTGCGCCCCGCGAATCCGACTCACAACTTCTGGGCGGTTTCGCAGGCCGAATCAGCCCGAAACGCCACAACACGTCAGCGTTTCCCCAGGTCGGCGAAGCCGACGGCGAACAACCCCCGCTGAAAACCGCACAGAAGTCCAGGACCCATGGCGAAATCGACGCCAATTTCCTGCAAAACCGCCCAGATAGAGCGAGAGGCGCTCGAAGGGTTCGTCGTCGAGGCCTTCGAGCGGCACAAGGGCCGTTACGGCTACCGGCGCATCGACCGCGAACTGCGAAAAAACGGCATCGTCGTGAGCGAGAAGCGCGTGCTCCGCATCATGCGGAAGCTCGGGCTTGCCGGAAAGGGCGCGACCCGAAAACGCCGCATTCAGAAGAAGGTCGAGCCGGGAGACCCTCGGTTGAACCTGATAGAGCGCGCTTTCACCGTGGGCGAGCGCAACAGGCTCTGGGTGGGCGACATCACCTACATACCCACAAAAGAAGGGTGGCTCTATCTCGCAGCCGTGATAGACGCCTTCTCCCGCAAGGTCGTGGGCTGGTCGATGTCCGGGCGCATCACCGAGAAGGTCGCGATTGACGCGATAGAGCAGGCGGTTGGCAGGGAGGGTCCGCCAGATGACGGCAGCCTCGTCTTCCATGACGATCAAGGCGCGCAGCACGCCTCCCGTTCCTTCCAGCGATGTCTGGACTCGCATGGCATAGTCCAGTCGGTATCAAGGCCCGGCACGCCGCTGGACAACGCGGTGGCCGAGTCGTTCTTCAAGACGCTGAAAAGGGAATTGATGGAAGAGAGGAGCTATGGGACGAGGGACGAGGCCAAGCAGGACGTCTTCAAGTACATAGAGCTCTATTACAATAGGGTGCGCATGCATTCCACCCTGGACTACATGTCTCCAGTGGAATACGAGCGGCAATACGCTTGAGGGTCCTTAAAAGAAAGTCCAGTTTATCCTTCCCACTCCAACCTCCTGGTCCTCTTTTGGTCCAGGATTTCCACCGCAGTCCCATATGTTCATTTCTAAGTTACCACCCACACTTGACAGAACTATAGGAACACCCCCCCACGCGGGCGGGAGGGCGCGCAGGCGCGGCGAGCGCCTAGCGCGCGAACTCCCGTAAGAGCGCGTCTTCCAC
>CAKTWI010000009.1 GCA_934630815.1 uncultured Senegalimassilia sp. | reverse complement strand
GCGCGCACCTCGTCGGTGACGATGGTGTTGACGAGGGCCATCACGCCGGACTTGCGGTTGGCAGCCTGGTTCTTGTGGATAACGCCCTTGGAGACGGCCTTGTCGAGCAGACGGCAAGCGTACAGGCCCTTGGCGTAGGCAGCGGTTGCGTCGCCGGCGGCAACGGCCTCGCGTGCAGCGCGCACAGCGGTCTTCAGCTCGGACTTGATGGCGCGGTTACGCTGACGGGACTTCTCGTTGGTGATGTTGCGCTTCTTCTGGCTCTTGATGTTTGCCATTGTGAAACTCCTTCGCTCTAACGTGGTTTCGCCGTTTTCGGCTTGCTTTGCGCATTCGGCGCAGCTGAGAAGGAGTGGGTGAGATGCACAGGTGACGGATTGGCATATGGCTTGCCGCGCACAGCGCAACTGCATTCATATGCGGGAATGGACAGGATTTCCCATTCAGCTAGCCAATCGGCCACCCGGCACCACGATGATCCTTCATGCAGCCTTGTCTGCGGATGCCCTGCGTAGATTGCAAGGGCGTGCATATGCCGGATACGCTATGAGCTAGAATACCCGATATCGCATGGTTTTGCACCTGTTGATTTGCAGTTGTGCAGAACAATGCACAACTCGATGCACATTTTCTCTTGAAAGGGGCCGAACATGGGTTTTCGTAAGGCTGCTGTTTCTGCGAGCGCGGCCTTTGCGCTTGCAATGGCGTTTGCGCTTGTCGGCTGCGGGTCCGGCCAACATGAAGTCATCGACCAAGGGCAGGATTGCTCTAGCTGCCACTCCGGCAGCAAGCAGGTCTACGACGGCGTAGCCCCTTCATCCGCCGTGCAATCGGACGGCTCCGTGTCGGTTCGAACCTCCGCCGAGCAGGTTCTGGTCTGCAATCCCATCTTCGTTTCCCAGGACGGCTCCAAGTTCGTTCCCGAGCAGGCCTCTTCGGTGAAGGTGATCGATGGTTCGGCTCAGCTGCAGCTGTCCGAGGGCACTTGGGCGCTGTGCACGAACGGGAAAGATATCAAAGCCCAGCTCGTCACGGTATCGCCGGATGCTTCAGGGTCCGCTGACGTGGAATTGTAGTGCTATGGCGGCAGGGAACGGCTGCCAGCTGATAGAATCAGCTTCTATGCAAACATCATGGTTGCACGGCGGGAACACATCGTCCGCGGCGCGCTGACGCGCCTGGCAAGTCCGTTGTGCAGCCGTCGCAATACTACGGCGTTAAGAAAGCAAGAGGGCACATGACCGACCCATCGCATATCCGAAACTTCAGCATCATCGCCCATATCGACCATGGTAAGTCCACGCTCTCCGACCGCGTCTTGGAGATGACCGGCACCGTGGCGCATCGCGACATGCAGGCCCAGCTGCTTGACAGCATGGACATTGAGCGTGAACGCGGCATCACCATCAAAAGCCAGGCCGTTCGCGTGAACTACACCGCCGATGATGGCGAAACTTACCAGTTCAACCTCATCGATACGCCGGGTCATGTCGACTTCACCTATGAGGTCAGCCGCAGCCTGGCCGCATGCGAAGGCGCCGTGCTCGTGGTCGACGCCACCCAGGGCGTCGAGGCGCAAACGGTGGCCAACGCCATGATGGCCATGAACGCCAACCTCGAGATCATCCCGCTTATCAATAAGATCGATCTTCCCAGTGCCGAGCCCGAGCGCGTCAAAGCCGAGATAGAGGACGGCCTTGCTATCCCGGCCGACGATGCCGTGCTGGCAAGCGGCAAAACCGGCGTCGGCGTCCATGACCTGCTCGAGGCCGTGGTCTACAACATCCCCGCGCCGCAGGGCAACGCCGATGCGCCCCTGCGCGCGCTTATCTTCGACAGCTACTTCGATCCGTACCGCGGCGTCGTGGCGCTTGTGCGCGTGGTGGATGGCGCCATGCGTAAGGGCCAGAAGCTCAAGCTCATGGCCAGTGGCAAGATCATTCTGGCCGAAGAGGTGGGAGCGCGCCATCCCGCCGAGGAGCCGCTGCCGCAGCTCGGCGTGGGCGAGGTCGGCTACCTGGTCACCGGCCTGAAGGACCTTTCCCAGGTGAAGGTGGGCGATACGCTCACGTTGGCCGAGGGCGGCGTCGATAAGCCCCTGCCGGGTTACCGCGAGGCCAAGCCTATGGTATACACGGGCCTGTTTCCCATCGACTCCGACCAGTACGAGCCGCTCAAAGAGGCGCTCGAGAAGCTGTCGCTCAACGACCCTGCGCTCATCTGGGAGCCGGAGAAGTCCCATGCGCTCGGCTTCGGCTTCCGCGTGGGCTTTTTGGGCCTGCTGCATATGGAAGTGGTCAAGGAGCGCTTGGAGCGCGAGTTCAATCTGGATCTGCTCGCCACCGCGCCTTCCGTGGAGTATCACGTGTTCCGCCAGGGCGGCGAGATGATCAGCCTGCATTCCCCGCAGGAGATGCCCGACCCCGGCGAGATCGAACGCATCGAGGAGCCTTACTTGAAGGCGAAGATCCTCATCCCGCCCGATTACGTCGGGGCCGTCATGGACCTCACCGTGGCGCGCCGCGGCACGTTCGTCACCATGAACTACCTGTCGCAGCACACGGTGGAGATGCTGTGGGAGATCCCGCTTTCCGAGCTCATCATGGACTACTTCGACAAGCTCAAGTCCAATACCAAAGGCTATGCCAGCCTTGATTACGACTTCGATGGGTACAAGCCGTCGAACCTGGTCAAGCTCGATATCCTGCTTTCCGGCAAGCCTATCGACGCGCTCAGCTTCATCGTGCATCGCGATAAAGCCTACGATCGCGGCCGCGTGCTCACCGAAAAGCTCAAGGAGATCATCCCTCGTCAGATGTTCGAGGTTCCCATTCAGGCCGCCATCGGCGGGCGCGTGCTTGCGCGCGAAACGGTGAAGGCCAAGCGCAAGGACGTGCTTGCGAAGTGCTACGGCGGCGATATCAGCCGCAAGCGCAAGCTGCTTGAGAAGCAGAAGCAGGGCAAGAAGCGCATGAAGGCCATCGGCAACGTCGAGGTGCCGCAGGAGGCGTTCATGGCTATTTTGAAGGTCGACGATTAGGGGCTGTTGCGGAATATGGGCGCAAAGCGCGACGAATACAACTGGTTGGACGACGCGTTCGACGATAAGAAGGCTCGCGAAGAGCTCGAGCGGGCGCAGCGCGGCGGTACAAAGGCCGCAGGTCTGGGCTGCATCGTGGTGGTGTTCGCCCTTATCGTGCTGCTCGGCTTCACGCTGGTCTCCGGTGTGAACATCCTGTCTGCGATGTAGGGCGGGCGCATGTACGATTTCTTTAATCGCCATCGCCTGCTGCTTGCGCCCATGGCGGGCGTTTCGGACATGGCGTTTCGCACGCTGTGCCGCGAGCAGGGCGCCGATCTGACGTATACCGAAATGGTTTCCGCCAAAGGCCTTTCCTATGCCAACGAGAAAACGCGTCATCTGCTTGATTTGGCGCAAGGGGAGCACATGGTTGCCGTGCAGCTGTTTGGCCACGAGCCTGACACCATGGCGTCCCAAGCAGCTTGGATCGAGCAGGTCATGGGCGAGAATCTTGCCTATATCGACATCAACATGGGTTGCCCCGCGCGCAAGATCGTCACGAAAGGCGACGGCAGCGCGCTTATGCGCGATCCCGACCTTGCCGCCTCCATCGTGTCTGCGGTAAGCCGGGCGGTTGAGCATCCCGTTACCGTGAAGTTCCGCCGTGGTTGGGCCATGGGCCGCGAAACTGCGCCCGAATTCGCGGTTCGCATGCAGGATGCTGGGGCCGCTGCGGTCGCGGTGCACGGCCGTTATGCCGAGCAGCTGTATCGCGGCTGCGCTGATTGGGGCGTCATCGCGCGCGTCAAGCAGGCGGTGGATGTGCCCGTGGTCGGCAACGGCGATGTCAAATGCGGCGCAGATGCCGTGGCCATTACCCGGCAAACCGGCTGCGATGCCGTTATGATCGCGCGAGCCGCTGAAGGCAATCCTTGGATATTCTCCCAGGCCGCAGCGGCGCTTGCTGGTTTACCGGAGCCCGCCGCGCCCACCGTCGAGGAGCGTATCGCCATGGCTCGCCGCCATGCGCGGCTGCTTGCGCAGCGCGAAGGGCGCAACATCGTGCGCATGCGCAAGCACGCCATGTGGTATATGACGGGCCTTCCCGGCGCCGCTGCGGCGCGCGGGAAGATCAACGCCTGCGTGGGCGTCGATGATTTCGACGCCGTGTTCGACGAGCTGCTCGAGATTGCGGGAAGCCATGCATGATCCTTATCGCGCGCTGTACCTGCATCTGCCGTTTTGCGTGAAGCGTTGCAGCTATTGCGATTTCGCTACTGCTGCCGTGCCCGCCGAAAGCCCGCAAATCGACGAATACGTGGAAGACCTGTGTCTGCAGATCCGGCGCAAGTCGAAAGAAGGCGAGTTGGGAAACATCTCGACGGTGTATCTTGGCGGCGGCACCCCTTCCCATGTGGGCATGCCGCGGCTCTCCATGTTGCTTTATACGCTGGGGCTTTCCATGCGTTTGGAACCCGATGTGGAATGCACCATGGAGGCGAACCCCGAAAGCCTGACCTCTTCCATGGTCCGCGACATTTGGGCGCTTGGCGTGAACAGGCTCTCCATTGGCGTGCAAAGCTTCGATGATCACGTGCTCGGCATCTTGGGGCGCGCTCATGATGTGCAAGGAGCGAAACGGGCCATCGCATGCGCGCGGGAACGGTTCGAAAACGTCAGCATCGACCTTATGTGCGGCATTCCCGGTCAAAGCCTCGAGTCGTTCGAGGACAGCGTTAAAACCGCCATCGATTGCGGGGTGTCCCACGTTAGCGTGTATCCGCTTACCATCGAGCCGCATACACCCTTCGACGCTATGGTTTTGTCCGGCCAGCTTGCAGAGCCTGATGACGATGTCGAAGCCGAGCATATGCAGGCGGCGGAGCGCATCCTCTCCCAGGCTGGATATGAGCGCTACGAAGTAGCAAGCTATGCGAAGCCCGGGTTCGAGTGCCGTCATAACATCGCGTACTGGACCGGCGTTCCTTATCTGGGCCTGGGGCGCAGCGCGGCCAGCATGACGCAGAACGCCGAGCGGCGTATGCGCGTTCAAGATGGTCGGGTAACCGATGACCTCGACGCTGGGGAAATGGCTGCCGAGGACATGATGTTGGGCATGCGTATGTCGTGCGGTATTTCCGATGATCTGGTGCAGCGTGCTGTGCAGTTGCTGCCGAAAACCCCGGAGACGCTCGACGTGCTCGCCGAACAAGGGCTGTGCGAGCACGTCGAAGGACGTTGGAGGCCGACCGAGCGCGGATGGTTGTGCGGTAATCAGCTGTACGGCGCTCTGTTCGATCTAGCGTAAGGGGTCCGTTTCTTACGATTCGGTGCAATATTTAGCACTCCCACCATCTCGCTGCTAATATTAGCTGTTACGAATTGGTTATACCGTAGTGGGTGAAAGGATGGTGGGGAAGCGTGCTTTCGGATAGGCGTCAAAAAGTGCTTGCAGCGCTCATTGAGGAATACGTCGCGCGCGCTCTGCCGGTAGGTTCGCGCACGCTTACCGAACGTTATCAGCTCGGCGTAAGCCCTGCGACCGTGCGCAACGAGCTTTCGGTTCTCGAGGACGGGGGCTATATCGCCCAGCCGCATACCTCTGCGGGCAGGATCCCCACCGATCAAGGCTACCGCGCCTTCGTCGACGATCTGCTTTCCCAGGAAGGCGGCGAGCAAGAGGATGAACGTTGCCAGGAAGCGGCCGACAAGCTCAGGCAAAGCGCTTCGGAACTTGATGACCTGGTCGAGCAGACCTCCGAAGCCCTAACGCGCCTTACCGACTGCCTGTCCATCGTGCTCGCTCCGTCGGTGCTCGATCTGCACATCAAGCAGCTTTCGCTTATCTCCCTAACGCCCACTAACGCGCTCGTTGTGGTGGTCACTGAAGACGGCCAGGTGTTCAACCGCCATATGGATTTCGCCGAAGAGGTGTCCAGCGACGAGCTGGCGCGCGTGCAGCATCTGCTCAACGAAGTGTTCGGCGGCAACACGCTGCACGATATCGAGCACGGATTGGGTCGAGGCATGTCGGAAGCGTTTGCCAATCCGCTCGTGCGCATGACGCTCGACGAGGTGCTCTCATGCCTGCGGGAAGGCGAGGGGTCGCGTGCCCACAGCCTTGGGTTCAGCTCGCTTTTGTCCCAGCCCGAGTTCAGCCAATCGCAGGCGGTGCTTCCCGTCATACAGGTGCTCGAGGATGATACGGTGCTGCTTCACATCCTTGACGATACGGCATGCCAAACCGACGGCAGGCCCACGGTGCGCATCGGCTCGGAGAACCAGGCCTCCGAGCTGTCCGGCGTATCGGTTGTGGCCAGTCGCTACGGTCGCGGAGATTCCGCCGGCGTGGTGGCGGTCATCGGCCCTACGCGCATGGACTATTCGAAGGTATTACGCGCGGTCCGCATCGCGGGCACCGCGCTCGGTGATTTGTAGGAACCCGGCAGGATAGCCCGCCGGGCAATGGAAAGGTGGAAATGGCCGCTATGGCGAAGGACTTGTACGAAGTTCTCGGCGTCTCCCGTGATGCCACGGAGGCGGATATCAAGAAGGCGTTTCGCCGCAAGGCGCGCGAGCTGCATCCTGATGTGAACAAGGCCCCCGATGCCGAGGACCAGTTCAAAGAGCTCAACGAAGCCTACGACGTGCTCAGCGATGCGAACAAGCGCGCGCAGTACGACCGGTTCGGCACCGTTTCCGGAGCGGCAGGCGGCGGCAGCGGCTATGTCGACTTCGATGACCTGTTCGGCGGTGGATTCGGCGATATCTTCAGCAGCTTTTTCGGCGGCGGTGGCGCTGGCGGCGCCCGTCAGCAGCGCACCGATGGGCGCGACATGGGCGTCGGCCTGCGCCTGACGCTTGAGGAAGTGGCAACCGGTGCCAAGAAGGAGATCGTCTACGATCGCCTGGCTCCGTGCGCTGATTGCGACGGGTCGGGCATGGCCGAAGGCGGCAAACAGATCACCTGCCCTGAGTGCGGCGGCAAAGGCCGTGTGGTTACCGTGCAGCATACGTTCTTGGGCGATATGCAGACGGCAACCACTTGCAGCAAATGCAACGGCACCGGTCAAACTATCGACAATCCGTGCCCCGAATGCGGCGGGCAAGGCCGTGTGCCTGACCGTCAGCGCGTCACGGTGGAGGTACCTGTCGGCATCCGCGATTCCCAGCAGCTGCGCCTTACAGGTTTTGGCGAGGCGGGTTTGCGCGGAGCGCCCTCCGGCGATCTCATCGTCACGTGTCGCATCCAGCCGCATGAGTTCTTCGAGCGCGATGGCGACGACCTGCATTGCCGCGCCAACGTGTCCATCGTACAAGCTACGCTTGGGGCTGAAATCGAGGTCGACGGCATCTTCGAAGACGAAAAGGTCAAGGTCCGCATCCCCGAAGGCCTGCAAAACGATCAAATCGTGCGCGTGAAGGGCTTCGGCATGCCGCGCTTCCGAAGCGAGGCGCGTGGCGATATGTACGTCCACGTCACCGTCGCGGTGCCGAAGAAGGTCACCAAGAAGCAGCGAGAGCTTCTCGAGCAGCTCGCCCACGAAATGGGTGAGGACGTCGCAGAGGCCCGCACGCCGCTGCAGAAGCTGCGCGACAAGTTCAACTAATCTGCTTTCCCGCTCGGCGTTCGAGCGGGAAAGCTCGTGCTCGACGCTTTGCGCAATCGTGTATCAAACGGTTACGCAAAGCGTTTTCGTTCCGGTGCACGTCTTGCTCAATCGTCCGACCGTTCAACTGGCGGCGCTTTCGGGTGCTCATCCGTTGCGCTGCCCCTTTTGCACGGTGTTGGGCAACCGAACCGGAAGTGCTCGTATTTGTTCCATAAGCCCTCTGCTCTCAGATAAGGATTCCCGTGTCGCTTCCTCAGTTTTTCCTCGATGAACAGGTTTTGGCCGATGAGGTTCAAGAACAGTTCCCATTGGCGCTTTCGCGCGATGATGCGAAGCATGCCAAGGTATTGCGCCTTGACCCTGGAGAGCATATCGCCGTGGTGGATGCGGCGCAGGACTATTTCGAATGCGAGATCCGGTCCTTTGATGGCGCTACGCCTATCGTCGCCATCTCGGGCCATCTTGATGGCAAGCCGCTTGCCGCGCATGTTTGCCTGGTGCAGGGCCTTGCCAAGGGCGATAAAATGGAAACGGTCATCCGCCACGCCACCGAGCTGGGCGTTTCCGAGTTCATTCCCTTCGCTGCCTCAAGAAGCATTATGAAGGTCGATGCAAAGAAAGCGGCGTCCAAAACCGAGCGATGGCAAGCTATCGCGAAAAGCGCAGCCATGCAATCGGGGCAAACCCACCTTGCTCATGTGCATCAACCCATGAAGCTTGCTCAGCTGAAAGAGGTGCTCTCGGCCTTCGATGCCGTTCTCGTGTGTTGGGAGGAGGCTCCCGGCACCGCGTTGCTGCGCGATGCCCTCCGTCCGGCATCTCTCAATGCGACTGCGGATCGTCTTGCCCGGATCGCGGTTGTGGTGGGTCCCGAAGGTGGGCTCGCTGAAGAAGAGGTCGACGCGATTCTGGCGTGCAATGCACATGCGAGCATGGTGTCGCTCGGGTCTTCGATCCTGCGCACCGAAACCGCCGGCATCGTGGCACCTGCTTTGGTGCTCTATGAACTGGGCGGCATGGGGGCAGGTGAGCGCGCATGAACTTCGCCATCGTGAATCTCGGGTGCAAGGTGAATCGCGTGGAATCCGATTCGTTCGCCTCCGGCCTGCTTGCGCGCGGCGGCCTGGAAACGGGTCCCGATGCCGCCGATGTAGTGGTCGTCAACACATGTACCGTCACAGGTGAGGCGGAGAAGAAAACACGCAAGGCAGTCAGGCAGGTTTTGCGCGCCAACCCCAGCTCGAATGTGGTGGTAACGGGGTGCGCTGCCGCCATCGATGCCGACGCGTTCGTGTCCATGGACCCTGCTCGAGTGCATATCGCCGGAAAGCTGCAGGTCGATGATGTGCTCGATCGCCTGGTCGGACCCATCGGCCACGGGACGATGCCGCTTGCGGTCGGCGATGGTTTTAGAACGCGCGTCGGTGTGAAGGTGCAGGACGGATGCAATAACGCATGCACGTATTGCATCGTGCACGTTGCTCGTGGTCGAGCTTCCAGCCGCCCTGCTCAGGCGATCATCTCCGAGTGCGTCGCCCTTGCGCGCGAAGGCGTTCGCGAGATCGTCCTCACCGGCATCAACCTAGGCTCTTGGCGCGAGCAGGGCGAAAACGGCTGGGATCGCCTTGATGTGCTGCTTGAGCGCTTGCTTGCCGAAACCGCCAACATTCATGAGGTCGGCGAGCCCCCTTGCCGCTTCCGTATCTCCAGTATCGAGCCCCGCGATGTCTCTGATGGGCTGATTGCTCTGATGGCCCGGTCGGAAGGGCGTATTTGCCGTCATCTGCACCTGCCTTTGCAGTCGGGCAACTCGAAGGTGCTGCGAGAAATGCATCGTCCTTACAGCGCCGAGTACTTCGAAGAGCTTGTCGAAAAGCTGTATGCCGCTATGCCCATGCTCTCGCTTTCCACCGACATCATCTGCGGATTCCCGGGCGAAACCGACCAGGAGTTCAACGATACCGTGGAGCTGGCTAAACGATGCAGGTTCACGAAGATTCACGTGTTCCCATACTCTAAGCGCCAGGGAACGCCTGCCGCTGAACGCGTCGACCAGGTGGAGCCTGCGGTACGTACGGCGCGTGCGAAGCGTTTGCGCGAGGTCGCCGACGCCCTTCGCGCCCAGCAGCTGTCGGGTCGTGCCGGAACGACGGAGCTCGCATTGGTGGAGGAGGCCGGGCAGGCGATGACGGAAAGCTATTTCGAGGTGCCGGCTCCCCAAAACGCTTGCATCGGGCAATTGGTTGCCGTCAGCCTGTAGCTTGTGCGCTACATGTGCGCCCTTCGCGTGCGCGAGGCAACCGCGAACGGGCGTGCTATACTTGCTGGCATGACAGATTCAACGCATATCACGCTCACCGCGCCGCCAACCGTGAACATGGCGCTCGTGGTGGGAGCTGGCGATTGCCTGCTCCATATAATCGAAGAGGCGTTCGATGCGCGTATCACGGTACGCGGCGATTCGGTTGTGCTCGAAGGCGATCCGGTCGAGGTGCAATCCCTCATGGCGCTCTTCTCCGAGCTTTTCAAATTCGTTGAAGGCGGTGGAACTCCCGATCAGGGGTTCATCCAGCGCGCGCTCGATCTTCTGCGCACGGCCGAGTTCACCCCCTCTATGCTTCGCGAGGATATCCTGCTTACGTACCGCGGGCGTGCCATCAGGCCGAAAACCGCCGGACAGAAGCATTATGTGGACGCCATCCGCAAAAACACCATCACCTTCGGCATTGGGCCGGCGGGCACCGGTAAAACCTACCTTGCCATGGCTATGGCAGTTGCCGCGCTCAAGCGCAAGGAAGTTGGACGCATCATCCTCACGCGTCCCGTTGTCGAGGCGGGGGAGAACCTGGGTTTTCTTCCCGGTTCCTTGAACGAGAAGGTGGATCCCTACATCCGCCCGCTCTACGACGCCTTGTTCGACATGACCGATATGGAGCGCGCACAGCAGCTCATCGAGAGCAACGTCATCGAGATCGCGCCTTTGGCTTTCATGCGCGGACGTACGCTCAACGACAGCTTCGTCATCCTGGACGAAGCGCAGAATACCACGCCTGAGCAGATGAAGATGTTCCTCACGCGCCTTGGGTTCGGGTCGAAAATGGTCATCACCGGCGATGTCACCCAGCTCGACTTGCCGCGCGGTGTTTCGGGCTTGAAGGGCATCGAAGATATCCTTGGCGGTATCGAGGGCGTGTCGTTTTGCAGATTCTCGGGTAAGGATGTGGTTCGCCACTCGCTGGTGGCGGCCATCGTTTCGGCGTATGACCGCGCACAGGCCGACGCCATGCAGAAGAAGGGCAGCAATGGACGTTCAAATCAACTATGATTACCGCGGCGATGACCTGAAGGACATGCCGCTTATCGAGCTTGCGCAGTTCGTGCTCGAGCATCAGGAGAAGCCTCAGAACACCGAGGTGTCCTTGAGTTTCGTCACCGACGACGAGATCGCCCGCCTCAACGAGCAGTATCGCGGAAAGGAAGGACCCACCGACGTTCTGTCCTTCGAATGCGACGGCGTCGAGGACGAGCTTTCCGATATGGTCCCCGCTGGCTTCGGCGATGTCTACGAACTAGGAGACGTCGTCATCGCGCCGGATGTGGCCGAGCGCCAAACCCATGAGTTCGGCACCACGTTCGAGCAGGAGGTCAGCCTGCTGTTCGTTCACGGTCTGCTGCATCTGTGCGGTTATGATCACATCGTCGAGGAGGATGCCAAGGTCATGGAGGCCTTAGAGGATGAGATCTTGGCCGCCTGGAATGCGCGATAACGGCCATGGGCGAAACATCCTCCGACAACAAGGCATTCATCCGTTCCGCCCAAACGAAGGAAAAGGGGCAGCGCTATAAGCTCACTTCCGCCTTCGCCAACGCCGGGCGCGGCCTTTTCGACGCGGTTCGCAGCGAACGTAACCTGCGCATCGACGTTTGCATGGCCGTGGTTGCGATAGCGCTCGGCTTCGCGTTGCGCATTGATACCTCTTCATGGCTTGCCATTATCATATGCGTCGGCATGATGTTCGCGCTTGAAACGGTTAACACGGCCATTGAGGCCGTGGTCGACCTTGCAAGCCCCGGGTACCATGAACTGGCTCGCCGGGCGAAGGACTGCGCGGCGGGTGCTGCGCTTGCAGGTGCCTTTGCCTCCCTTGTGATCGGCTGCATCGTCTTCATCCCACCCTTGCTCGCCCTCATAGCATCGTAAACAACCTTTTGAACCTAGGAGTCTTATGGACCTCGACGCATATTTCGGACATGCCGCGCCCCCTTCGGGCGAAGGCTTCAAATCCGGCTTCGTAACGTTGATCGGCCGCCCCAATGCGGGAAAATCCACCCTGCTCAACACCATCATGGGCAAGAAAATCGCCATCACCTCGAGCACCGCCCAGACCACGCGTCATCGCTTCCGCGCGGTCTACACGCGTGACGACATGCAGATGATCATCGTGGACACCCCGGGCTTGCACAAACCCCACGATGCGCTTGGCGAGGAACTCAACACCTCGGCGCTCAAGGCGCTCGAAGATGTCGACGTCATCGCCATGCTCATCGATGCCAGCAAGCCTGTCGGTCGTGGTGACGAGTGGGTTGCCGCTCAGCTTGACGGCCCGCATTGCAAACACGCGAAGAAGATCTGCGTCCTGTCCAAGGGCGACCTGGTCACCACTGAGCAAATGCACGAGCAGGCCGAGGCCGCCAAGAAGCTGGCGAACTGGGATGCCATGGTGGGGCTTTCCTCCGAATCCGGCTACAATGTGGACGCCTTCATCGAAGAGGTGCAGTGCTTCTTGCCCGAGGGGCCGGCATGGTTCCCCGCGGACATGGAAACCGACCAGCCCATCGAGGTCATCGTCGCTGAGTTCATTCGCGAGAAGATCTTGCGAACGTTCCGCGACGAGGTCCCTCATTCCATCGGCGTCACCATCGAGCACATGGAGTACGAAAAGAAGAAGGACCTCAATCGTATCCTGGCCCGCATTTATGTGGAGCGCGATTCCCAGAAGGGCATCATCATCGGCAAGGGCGGTAGCGCCATCAAGCGCATCGGCCAAGAGGCCCGAGAAGATCTTGAGCAGCTGCTCGGCACGCGTGTGTACCTTGACCTTATGGTGAAGGTCAAGAAGAACTGGCGCCGCGATGCCGCGCAAATCCGCCGATTCGGATACGGTGAGGGTTTGTAGCAGGTTGTTTTCAGGTTTATAAGATATTTTGCGATTGAGGTGCCAAGTGGCACCTCAATCCTGTTTTTCGGTACAATTTACGGGAATTCATACTGTAAGCACGCGCAAGGGAGTTTCAAGCATGATCTGTCCTTCTTGCCACACGGAAAATCGCGATGGCGCGAAGTTCTGCGACGAGTGCGGGGCCAAGCTGCCTCGTGCCGCCTTCGAGCAGATCGAAGGCGCGGAACCTGCCCAAGCGTCTGACTTGACGGATAGCGAAGATATTATCGAGGATGCCGCTGACTGCGATACGCAAGACCCTGCCCTTGATGGCGATGGGGAAGAAGCGCAACAGCATGATGAAACCGATGATTCCGAAGGCATCGACGAATCCGCTGATATATGCTCTCCCGATGAGGCGATCGCGGATGATGACGTCACGGATAGCGCAACGCATGAGGACAAAGATGCGCAGCAAAGCGCTTCCGAAGGCGGGAAAGCATCCGATCAGGATGGCGTCGATAGCACCGAAAAGGACGAAGCTGCAGAAGACGATGTGATGCATCAGCGCACGCACGTGCTTGATCTTCCCGATATCCGCAATCTCGCCTTCGAGTCCGAGAAAACCCAAACGCTTGGTCCCAAGCCCGCTTCTCCTGCCATCAAATCGGGTTGGGAGCCTGATTTGTCTGGCTTCGACGAGTTCCTCGTGTATCCCGGATATGTGCCGCCGAAGGCCGCCTGGCATTCGGGCGACACCATGCAGATGCCGCGCATCACCGATGCCGATCTGTCGCAGCAGAAGGATTTCATCGCGCCTGACCCCAACAAGAAGAAGCGCGACCGCAAGAAGAAGAAAGCCGAGAAGGCCAAGGCCGCAGAGTCCCAGCAGCAAAGCGTTGGGCACGCCAAGGAAGCGGAGCAGCTTGCAGCCAAGCCCGAGAAGGAGAAGCCCAAGCACGTCGAAGCAGAAGCCAAGCCCGTCGTTTCCGAAAAGAAGCCGAAAGACGATAAGAAGCCGGAATCGAAGAGCAAACGCTTTCACGGTTCGAAGATCGCCGCCATTGTAGCGTTGCTGGTAGTCCTTGCGGTGGGTGCCGCTGCGGGCGTCACGTATCAGATGGAGATGTGGGGCGGGAAGGTCGTGCCCGACGTCACGGGCATGACGCAGGCGGACGCTACGTATATGTTGCAGAACAAGGGCTTCACGGTCCGTTCCACTACCGTTCCCTCGGATTCCACCGAGGGCCTTGTCCTGCTCATGGACCCGGGCGCCGGCGCACGCCAAGAGGAGGGTGCCGAGGTCGTCATCCACGTGTCCATTTCTCGCACGGTTCCCAAGGTGGTCGGTTCCAGCCAGGACAGCGCATTGAAGGCCCTTTCGGACAACGGGTTCGAAAACGTCGATGTGCAGCTTGAGCGCTCTGACGAGCCGGAGGGCACCGTCCTTTCCGTCAGCCCCGAGGAGGGCGAGAAGGCCAAGGCTTCCACTGCCATCACGCTTACGGTTGCCCAGGCCTACATTGTGCCCGATGTTTCCGGCATGACCTATAACGAAGCCGTGCAGGCGATCAAGGATGCGGGGCTGTCCTCTACCGCCGTGTACACCTACAGCGAAACCGCAAGCGAAGGGGCCATCATGGGCGTCGAGCCCTCAGCAGGTTCGAAGGTCCCCTCCGATACGGTCGTCGTCATCTCGCTTGCGAAGTCCCGCGCCAGCGAGCTGACCGCCGCCGCGCGCTCGTATCTGTCCTCGACCACGCTTACCGCATCGGATGGGTCGTCGTTTACCGTGTCCTCGGTCGATAGCGTTTCCTATCAGGGCAACGATACGGTGGCCTTCACCGCATCGGGTAAGGCTTCCAAGTCGGTAACGGTTTTGGGGCAGACCATATCGGTTGCAGGGGATTCGAAACAGGTTTCGGGCACCGTAACCTTCGATTCCTCGAACAACGTCGCATCGGTTTCGTTTAAATAGCCTGTGGCGCAAAGCACTTACAATGCCCGCGTGCTCGTCCTGCGCAAGACCAAGCTGGGAGAGTCTGATCTTATCCTGTCCCTGCTTGCGCAGGACGGCTCGCAGATCCGAGCCGTTGCGAAAGGGGCTCGAAAGCCTACCAGCCAGTTCAGCTCCCGGCTCGAGCTGTATTCGCAAGCGGATGTGCTCCTAGCGCAAGGGCGTACGCTCGATATCGTTAAGGAAGCTCGCTTGATCGCCGGCAATGCCGCGCTGCGTGAAAGTATGGAGCTTGCCGCCTGTGCGGCTCCTATCGTCGAGCTGCTCGATCGCATCACGCAGCCCGGTCTCGAGGTCCCGAAGCTGTTCCCGCTCACGCAAACGGCTCTTGGTGTGCTGGCCTCGGCAGATTCCGCACATGGACCCGCCATCTGTGCGGCCTGGTTGCTTAAGGCGTTCGCGTTCCTGGGCATCCGCCCTTCGCTTGATCGATGTTGCGTTTGCGGCGAGCCTTTGGCCTGCGATGTGGAGGGCCTTGCACATCGAACCATAGCGTTCTCGTGCAGCGAGGGCGGCGTGGTATGCGATGCGTGCCGCGTGTCCGACGTTGCCGGCCTTGCCCCGGAAACGCTTTCATGGGCAATCGCGCTGCTGGGCATGCGTTTTTCGGATATCGCTTCGATCAAGGTCGATCAATCCTGCGTCTTCGACACGCTACGTCTTTGCCAGACTTGGGCGCAGGTACACGCCTCCATTCGCCTGAAGTCGCTGAATTTCCTGTTCACCTGCGGATTGTTTTAGGTGCTTGTCACGCACAAGGGCAAACCCGCATGCCGCTATGGCATACTTGCACCATCCAAGAGAGAGGAAACGTATATGTATACCTATCGAACCCGGGGCGTATGCTCGCGAGAGATTCACGTCGATCTTGATGGCGACACCATCAAGCACGTGGATTTCGTCGGCGGCTGCGACGGCAACCTCAAGGCCATCGGCAAGCTGGTCAACGGCCAGAGTGTCGAGGACGTCGCCGCATTGCTGGAGGGCAACACCTGCGGTCGTCGTTCCACCAGCTGCGCCGATCAGCTTGTCCACGCGCTACGCGAAGCCCGTCAGGCGCAATAAGCGCAGGTAGCAGAGATGTGCGTAAGCTGTGCAGGTCGGCAAATCAGGCTTGCGCGCAAGCACTCGGTCATCGTATTCTAGACAAGTTGCCGTATCGGCAGCCACTTTCAGCTTGGTCCCCATCTTGCATGGATCCCAGCGGAAAGCAAGTAGAGCGCAGCAACAGCTGCACGGAAGGCGGGCAAGTCCCGCAGGAAAGGTGGAGTTAGCATGCCTAGCAAACTCAGCATCACGAAAGAGCGCACCGCAGAGCTGGTGGCCGAGTTCGGCGCCAACGAGCATGACACCGGCAACCCGGACGTGCAGGTCGCCATCCTGTCCGAGCGTATCCGCAACCTCACCGAGCACCTGAAGACCCACAAGAAGGACAACCATTCCCGCCGTGGCCTGATGATGCTCATCGGTAAGCGTCGTGGCCTGCTCAAGTACATCAAGGAGCGCGACATCGAGCGTTACCGTGCCCTCATCAAGAAGCTCGGCATCCGCGACAACATCTAGTCAACGAAAGCCCGCGCAGCCTTGCGCGGGCTTTTGCATAGCGGTCGGGTATGCAAGGGCATGCCTGCTCGCGGCAAGCGGGAAACGTGAGTACCCCTGGCCGAAGAAGCTTGACCGCACTACGGCGGTTAAGGAATAGAGAAGGAAAGAACACCACATGGAAAAGATCGTCGAGTCCTTCGAGCTGTACGGCAAGACCTACCGCTTCGAAACGGGCGAGCTGGCCAAGCAGGCTACCGGCGCTGTCCTGGTCACGCAGGGCGAGACTACCGTGCTCGTCACGGCAGTCATCTCCAAGGAGGAGAAGAACTACGACTTCTTCCCGCTTACCGTCGACTTCATGGAGAAGATGTACTCCGTCGGGCGCATCCCCGGCGGTTACCTCAAGCGTGAGGCGCGTCCGTCCGAGAAGGGCACGCTGACCGCCCGCATGATCGACCGTCCCATCCGTCCCGGCTTTGTCGACGGCTTCAAGCGTGAGGTGCATATCGTCGCCACTACGCTCGTGTGCGATGGAAAGAACGCTCCTGACTGCATCTGCGTCGGCGGCGCTTCGGCAGCCCTTATGATCGGCAGCGCCCCGTTCGACGGCCCTGCGGCTTGCGTGCGCATCGCCCATAACCACGAGACCGACGAGTTCATCGTGAACCCCACCTACGAGGAGCAGGAGACCTCCGATCTCGAGCTCACCATTGCAGGTACCGCAGACTACATCTCCATGGTCGAGGCCGGTGCCAACGAGGTTTCTGAGGATCTTATGCTTCGCGCCATGGACTTCGGTCAGCAGGCCATCGCGAAGTTCTGCGAAGCCCAACAGCGCTTCCTCGATCGTTGCGACATCACCCCGGTCGAGTGGCCTATCCACGTTGCCGACCCGTCCATCGACGAGCGCATCTCCCCGTTCTTCGACGAGATGTCCCAGGCTCTGAGCGATGCCGATAAGCAGGCTCGCATGGGCAAGGTCGAGGAGCTCAAGACCCGCATCAAGGAAGAGTGCTTCAATGAGGAGGAGCTTGCCGCTTGGGGCTCCGACATTGCCGCTGTCTTGAAGTCGCTTGAGAAGAAGGCCATGCGCGCCATGGTCATCGAAACCGGCGAGCGCGCTGACGGCCGCCGCGCCGACGAGATCCGTCCGCTGCACATCGTGCCCGGTTATCTGCCCCGCGTCCACGGCTCCGGTCTGTTCCAGCGCGGCCAGACCCAGGCGCTTTCCATCGCCACGCTCGGCATGCTCAACGAGTGGCAGCGTCTTGACACCATCGACCCGGCCGAGGGCAAGCGCTACATGCACCAGTACAACTTCCCGCCGTACTGCACCGGCGAGACGGGCCGCATGGGCGCTCCGAAGCGTCGCGAGGTCGGCCACGGTGCGCTGGCTGAGCGCGCCCTGCTGCCGGTGATCCCCTCTGAAGACGAGTTCCCCTACGCCATCCGCGTGGTTTCCGAGATCCTGGAGTCCAACGGCTCCTCCTCCATGGCCTCCACCTGCGGTTCCACGCTTGCGCTCATGGACGCTGGCGTGCCGATCAAGGCCCCGGTCTCCGGCATCGCCATGGGTCTTATCAAGGAAGGCGACGATATCGTCATCCTCTCCGACATCCAGGGCATCGAGGACTTCCTCGGCGACATGGACTTCAAGGTGTGCGGCACCGAGAAGGGCATCACGGCCCTGCAGATGGACAACAAGGCCAAGGGCCTGTCCACCGAAATCCTCGGCCGTGCGCTTAAGCAGGCTCATGAAGGCCGTGCCCACATCCTCAAGGCCATGCTCGCAGAGCTGCCCGAGCCGCGCGCAAGCCTGCGCGACACCGCCCCGCGCATCGAGACCATCCATATCCCCGTTGATAAGATCCGCGACGTCATCGGCTCCGGTGGCAAGGTCGTGCGCGGCATCCAGGATGAAACCGGCGCGCAGATCGACATCCAGGAAGATGGCACCATCCATATCGCCGCCATCGAGGGCCCGGCGGGCGAGGCTGCCAAGGCCATGATCCTCGGCATCGTCAAGGAGCCCGAGGTCGGCGAGATCTTCGAGGGCGAGGTCGTCGGCATCAAGGACTTCGGCGCTTTCGTCAAGCTCACCCCTGGCAAGGACGGCCTGCTTCACATCTCCCGTGTGGCCAACGGTCGCGTCGGCTCGGTCGAGGATGTGCTGAAGCTCGGCGATACCGTCAAGGTTCAGGTCCTCGAGATCGACCCCAAGACGGGCAAGATCTCGCTCGATCGTCTGGACAAGCCGGAAGCTCCCGAAGGCAGCGCACCTGCTCCGCGCGAGCATCGCGGTCATGAGCGCCACGAACGCCACGAGGGAGGCAAGCGCGAAGGCGGCCAGCGCGACGTGCGCCCGGGTCGTGCCAACCGCACCCCTCGTCGCCGCCATGAGTCCCAATAAGCCTTATATGCGATAGGTATCGATGGCGGCCGCCCCTAGGCCGCCATCTTTTCTAAGGAGGAGCTTCAACATGATCAACGTTGCCGTTTCCGGTTTTGCCGGACGTATGGGTTCAGCCGTGGTCGATGCCGTCACCGCTGCCGATGATATGCAGGTAACCTGCGGAATCGACCCGCATGGCTCTTCGAAGGTTTTCGCAGTGTATGAAACGGTCGAGCAGGCCGTGCATGCCGGCGGGTTCGATGTGCTCGTCGATTTCACGCAGCCTTCCGTTGTCGAGGGCAATCTTCGCGTCGCCCTTGCGGCAGGCATCGATTGCGTGGTGGGCACCACGGGTCTTGCCAACGACAAGCTCGAGGAGCTTGCCGCCCTTGCCCCTGAGGGAACCTGCTTGTTCTATGCTCCGAACTTCACCACCGGAGCCGTGCTCATGATGCAATTCGCAAAAGCCGCCGCGCCGTTCTTCCCCGAAGCCGAAGTGCTCGAGTTCCACCACTGCAATAAGAAGGATGCTCCTTCCGGAACCGCCGTGCGCACGGCGCAGATCATTTCCGAGGCCCGCGATGGCCGTCAAAGCGCAGCGCCCGGCAAGGAGACCGAGATTGCAGATTGCGAAGGCGCTCGCGGCGCGCTGGTGGAAGGCGTGCCCGTGCATTCCGTTCGCTCCATGGGATATGTGGCTAGCCAGGAAGTAGTGTTCGGCTCCATGGGTCAGACCCTTACCATCCGTCACGATTCCTGGGATCGCACCTCGTACATGCCTGGCGTGCTGCTGGGCATCCGAAGCGTCGGCGAGCGACAGGGCCTTATCGTCGGGCTTGAGAACTTCATGGAATAGCCGCACGCCAAGCTAGCCTTTTGCCGCTTATGGCAGGAATTACCACCTAGGCGGCAACAATTGTTTCTTGAGCGTGACAATTTAATGACTTCACGGCGCCCTTCGGGGTGCCGTGGCATAATATGGCGAAGTTGCATTATGCGATTCAGGTGCATGGTGTCGAACCATGCTTGTACAGAAAGGTGCCAACGATGGGAAATCCTCGTTTCGGCCGCATGATCCCGGCCATGGTCACGCCCATGAAGGACAATCTCGATCTCGATCTCGATCGTGCTCAGGAGCTTGCTGACCGTTTGGTAAAGGGCGGCGCCGACTCGCTGATCATCAACGGCACCACGGGCGAATCTCCCACGGTGTTCTATCCGGACAAGATCGAGCTGTTCAAGGCCGTAGTAGCTGCGGTTGATGGCCGTATCCCGGTCATCGCCAACGTCGGCGACAACTGCACGGCTGACACGGTCGGCTTCGCAAACGATGTTGCCAAGCTTGGCGTTGACGGCTTCATGTGCGTCGTGCCGTACTACAACAAGCCTCCGCAAGAGGGCTTGTATCAGCATTTCAGCACCATTGCGCGTTCGGTCGAGCTGCCGATCATCCTGTACAACATCCCGGGACGTTGCGCGGTGAACATGACCGCAGAAACCTCGCTGCGTCTTGCGCATGATCTGGATAACGTGGTTGCCATCAAGGAAGCTTCCGGAAACTTCGATCAGGTGAAGGCCATCGTAGAGGGCGCGCCTGAAGGTTTTTGCGTATACTCCGGCGACGATTCGGCAACCTTGGACATTATGAAACTGGGTGGCGTGGGCGTTATCTCCACCATCGGAAACGTTGCTCCTGCTCGAATGAAGGAGATCGTGGAGCTGTGCGCAGCCGGCAAGTGGGAAGAAGCCGCCGCTGCGAACGAACGCCTCATGCCCCTCATGGAAGGGCTGTTCAAGACAGCGAACCCCATCCTGGTCAAAGAGGCACTGAAATTGGCCGGTTTCCCGGTAGGCGGAGTGCGCCTGCCGCTGGTCGATGCCACTGCCGAGCAGTCCGCCGAGCTTGAGCGCGCTATGCGCGAGGTCGGCGTCCTGTAGCCAGGATACGCAGCAGGGCCGCTCCAATCCATGCGGCCCTGCTGTATGTTGGCAGTAAGGAAATCAATACATGGATCAAAACGAACAGCGTTCAAAGCGCAATGGTGACGTGCGCCCTGAGAACAGCGGCAAAAGCACGCAAACGGTCAAGCACGTCAAGCTTGACCTTGAACGCCCCAAGCTTACGAAAGAGGGCAACGCCGATCAGGGCCGTAAGCGTCCGCGTTCTCGTAAGCGCTCCTTCGACTCCTCGAAAAAAGACCGTGGAGCCACGCTGAAGATCATCCCGCTCGGTGGCCTTGACGCCATCGGCAAGAACATGACCGTGTTCGAATGCAAGGGCGACATGGTGCTTGACGATGCTGGCCTGATGTTCCCCGACGATAACCATCCCGGCGTCGACCTTATCCTGCCTGATTACACGTATGTGCTGCAGCATGCCGACAAGCTGCGCGGCATCGTGATCACGCACGGCCATGAGGATCATACGGGCTCCTTGCCTTATTTGATCAAGGATCTTGATCGTCAGGTGCCCATCTACGGTACGAAGATGACCTTGGGCCTGATCGAAGGCAAGTTCAAGGAGCACCGAATCAAAAACGCCAAGCTTGTGGAAATCAAGCCGAGAGACAAGGTGAACCTGGGCTGCATCACGGCCGAGTTCTTCGCCGTGAACCACTCCATCCCTGGTGCCGTGGGCGTCTTTTTCCGCAGCCCCGCAGGCAACGTGCTGCACACGGGCGACTTCAAGCTCGACCAAACCCCCATCGACGGCGTGCACACCGACTTTGGCGCGCTAGCGCGCTTCGCCGACGAGGGCGTGGACCTGATGATGTCGGATTCCACGAACGCCACCAACCCCAACTTCACCCCCAGTGAGGCGGAAGTGGGCAAGGAGCTTCAACGCATCATCGCTCAGGCGAAGGGCCGCGTCATCATCGCGTCGTTCGCCAGCCATATCCATCGCCTGCAGCAGATCTGCGATGCCGCCGTGGCAAACGGGCGCAAGGTGGTTGTCACCGGACGTTCCATGGTGCAGAACACCGATATCGCTCGCAAGCTCGGATATCTGAAGATCTCCGACCAGGACATCATCGATGCGTACGACCTGAAGGGCATCCCGCCCGAGCAGGTGGTCATCATGTGCACGGGCAGCCAGGGCGAGCCGCTGTCGGCTCTTGCCCGTATCGCCGCAGGCGAGCATAAGACCATTGATATGGAAGCGGGAGACACCGTCATCATCTCGGCAACGCCGGTTCCCGGTAACGAAAAGGCCGTCACGAAGGTGGTCAACTCCTTGGCCAAGATCGGCGCCGATGTGTATGACAAGTCTCGTGCCCGCGTGCATGTGTCGGGTCATGCATCGGCAGAGGAGCTGAAGATCATGTTGACCATCGTGCAGCCCAAGGCGTTCATGCCGGTGCACGGCGAGGCCACGCATCTTCGCGCTCATGCACGTTTGGCTGAGGCTGTCGGCGTTCCTGCTGAAAACGTGTTCATCTGCGAAAACGGCGAGAGCCTGGAACTGTCCACGAAGGGCGTCAAGCATGGTGAGTTCGTTCAGTCCGGCATCGTTTTGGTCGACGGCCTGTCGGTCGGCGATACCTCCGAGCAGGTGCTCGAAGAGCGCACGGCGCTTTCCGCACAGGGCTTCGCTGCCATCGCGGCAGCGGTTTCCGGTCGCAAGAAGGCCGTTGCCGGCAACGTTCAGGTTGAGATGCACGGTATCACCGGCGGAGACGATGGCTATCTGGTCCAGGAGTGCGAGAAGTGCGTCAAAAACGCGCTGACCCGGGCGTTGTCCAAGGGTGCTTCGGGTAAGGAGCTCAAGAAGGCCGCCCGCGATGCTCTGCTTTCCCTGCTTTGGGAGCGCACGAAAACCCGTCCCATGACGGTGGTGAACCTGCTGGACATCTAACATCGCCGCACACAAGAATCTGTTCACGAGCACCTGCGTTGCATTGCGCGCAGGTGCTCGCTTGCTCGCACAACTGCTGAAACGCTTTAGCACGAAAGGGGAGGGCGTGGCCCGAACTGCTTCGAACAAATCAACCTCATCTAAAAAGGCCGCTGGCAAATCCAAAGCCGCAAGCCCTGCGCAGAAACGCGCTGCCAAACAGGCAGCATCGGCTCCCGCTCAACCGCAGATCCTCGATGAGCGCACCAAGCGCGACATCACCGGTGTTGCCGTAACGTTGTTGGGCATCGTTTTGTTCGTCGCCGCTGTCGTTCCCACCGATGCGCTCATCACCTCCTTCGTGTCACAGCTTTTGCATCTGTGCTTGGGTATCGGCGCGTATCTGCTGCCGTTTTTCCTGGTGGCAATCGGGGCAAGTTGTCTCGTACGCATCGACAAGGAGGGCGTCCCTCTGCGTGTTTCAGTGGGTTTGGCCATGTTGTTCGTTGCGGTGCTTTCCCTGTTGGCGTTGTTCACGCCCGAAGCCGCCCCTGACGCAACGGACAACCTGTTCTTGGCTGATCAGCTTTCCGCGCGCGGGGGCTATATCGGTGCGGGTATCGCATGGTGCGGCCTGACGTTGTTCGGTAAGGTGATATCGGCGATCGTGTTGTTCGGCCTTGCGATTGCCGGGCTGATCGTCATCGGCTTCTCCGTATCCAGCATCGTGGAGAAGCTGCGCGCGCTGGCTGCAGCTCGAGAAGAAGCCGACGAGCGCGAGCATGGCGTGGTCCCGCCGCCAGCCTTCGCCGGGGTTTCCCGTTCGAAGGCGAAAGCCGTCGATGAAGCCGAGCTCGATGAGCTTGAAACTGCTAAAACCCAAGCGCTCAAGCAGTCTGCGCCTTCGAATCGCCGACACGGCAGCGCCGTCGCAATCGCGACGGACGACGCTGCTGGTAAGGACGCGAACAACGCACCTGAAACCATCACGCGTAAACTAGGGCGCCGCAAGCCTATCGAGCGTGCTGCTGCGCCGACCATGCCGAAAAAGCCTTCTAAGGCGGCCACGCCGGTTGCCACTCCACGCCCCGAGCAGGGTTTCGAACTTCCGCCGTTCGATCTTCTTGCCACGTCAACCGATCCAGAAAAGGACCTGGCGACCGATTCGGAGCTTCAGGAAACCGGCGCCTGCCTGCAGGAAACGCTTGAAGACTTCAATATCATGGCCAAGGTGGTGGGCTGGGTTGCCGGTCCGACGGTCACCTTGTTCAAAGTGGACCTTCCGGCAGGCGTGCGCGTCAGCCGCGTCACTGCGCTTGAAGACGATATCGCGTTGGCGCTCGCCGCGCCCGGCGTGCGCATCTTCGCGCCTATTCCCGGTACCAATTACGTCGGCATCGAGGTGCCTAACCGTACTCGCCAGACGGTACTGCTCGGCGATGTCATCAAGGACGCAGCCCCCGGTCCTTTGCAGATCGCTATCGGCAAGGACGTCGAAGGCCACTGCATTGTTTCCGACCTTGCGAAGATGCCCCATCTGCTTATCGGCGGCACCACTGGTTCCGGTAAGTCGGTTTCCATCAACGCGATGATCATGTCCATCCTCATGCGGGCAACTCCGTCTGAGGTGCGTTTCATCATGATCGACCCGAAGCGCGTCGAGTTCACGCCCTATAACGGCATCCCGCATCTGTACGTTCCCGTTGTCACCGAGCCCAAGGAAGCGGCAAGCGCTTTGAGCTGGGGCGTTGCGGAAATGGAACGCCGCTTGAAGGTGTTTTCGAAGGTAGGCGCGCGCAACATCGGCCAGTACAATGCCAAGGTGCAGGCGGCGCAGGCCGAAGCGAAGGCCGCGCAGGAAGCAGGGGAGGAGCTGCCCGAAAACGAGCTTGGCGACGAGTTGCCCTATATCGTCATCATCATCGACGAGCTTGCCGACCTTATGATGAACGTCGGCAAGGAGGTAGAGTTCTCCATTAGCCGCATCGCCCAGCTAGCGCGCGCTGCCGGCATTCACCTGATCGTCGCCACTCAGCGTCCCTCCACCAACGTGGTCACGGGCCTTATCAAGGCAAACATCACGAACCGCATCGCCTTCAACGTGGCAAGCGGTATCGACAGCCGCGTTATCCTGGATACGCCGGGCGCGGAAAATCTTATCGGCCTAGGTGACCTGCTCCTGAGCAAGCCTGAGTACGCAAAGCCTATGCGTATCCAGGGCTGTTACGTATCCGAGGACGAGATTAACGCGGTTGTGGAGAAGTTGCGCAGTCAGGGCGAGCCGGAGTATCATTCCGAGATCTTATCCACCAATCTAATCACGTTGGGATCGTGCCCCTCGGATGCCAGCGGCGGCACCTGCGCCGATGACGATCCGCTCATTTGGGAGGCGGCCGAGTTGGTGGTGTCCAGCGGCTTGGGTTCCACGTCCAATATCCAGCGTCGCCTCAAAGTGGGATACTCCCGCGCCGGGCGTATAATGGATATGTTGGAAGATAAGGGCGTCGTCGGTCCTCCGAACGGCAGCAAGCCCAGAGAAGTGCTCGTCGATGCCATGGAGCTCGAAACGCTCAAAGCGTTCGAGCAACATGACGACGACAATTAATAAGGAGAAGGCATGGGCCAGGTTTCATTCGGCACCGTATTGCGCGAAGCGCGCGAGCGGAAGGGCTACGACGTGCAGTCGGCCGCTCGTCGGCTGCGCATCCGCCCCGACATCCTCCGCGCCCTCGAGAACAATGATTTTTCCCGTTTGCCTGCGCGCGGCTACACGCGCAATATGGTGAACGCATATGCGAAATTGGTTGGGCTCAACCCTGCCGACATCACGCGTATGTATCTCGACGATGCATACGCCTATCAGGTTGGACGAACCCGTGGCGAATCCGATTCGCCGGCGCATGTTTCGGGTCGTAGGTCGGTGTCGCGCGGCGACGGGCGCCATGATGGTCGTGGGCAAGGTTCGCAGCGCTCATCGCGCTACAGTGAAGACCGCTCCGGCGATGGTCGTCGTTCGCAGCGCACCCAGCGAGGTCAGCGCCAGGGCACGCAGCGTATGCCGCGTCGTGAGCAGCAGCCGCAACGAGAATATCGCGAGTCGCTTGCTTCGCGAGCGGCACGCGCCGAGAACGAAAGCCGTCGCTCCAACCATTTCGGCGGCGCTGTCACCACGCAGTTCACCAATTTCTATTCCGGTTCGCAGAACAATGCGGGTCGCGGGATGCAAGCGCGATTGCCCTATGTCGCGGTCATCGTGATTATCTTGCTGCTGCTCGTCATCATCGTGGCGCTTGCATTCGGAAACCGCGGTGCCGGCTCCACGCAGGATGTGGCCAAGGTTCCCATTACCGGTGTCACCGACACTTCGGCGGATGGCACAGGCGTTAGCCAGGAAAACTCCAATAACGATAACGGTAACAATAGCAACGATTCGGAGGCCAAAGCATCTTCGACGGCAACTGTGCCTACGAGCGTAAAGGTGGAATACAAGCTGGCCAAGGGTCAGCAGGCTTACGTCATCATCACGCAGGACGGCCAGGCAACCGAGCAGATGCTCACCGGACCGGTTGATGAAACGGTAGATGTTTCCGGTACCTGGAGCTTGGCCACGTGGGTTTCTTCCGGCTTTACCGTAACCATGGACGGCAAAGAGGTTGAATTCACCAGCGATGCGACCACGGGCATGCCCACGGCCACGGTGAATTTCAAGGATTACCTTGCCTCTTGGGCGAAAGACCATCCTGATGTGAAGGTCGAGGGGCTTGATAGCTCCAGCACCTCCTCGAGCAACACCGGGTCTACCTCGTCCACTACGAACTCGGCATCAAGCGGTGTCTCGTCGCAGTCAGCTAACGGCACCGGTTCGTCGGTCGGTTCTTCGACGTCGTCGACGGGGACCGGGTCGGTCAACACCTCCGGCACCGGTTCTACCACAACGAGCGGCACCGGATCTGGCACAACGGGAACCCAGTACTCGTCATCAACGTATTCGTCTTACTAGTTGAAAGGCAAACATCATGGCCAAGGAATCTAGCTTCGATGTAGTGTCCACCGTCGATATGCAGGAAATCGACAATGCATATCAGCAAGCGAAGAAGGAGCTGACGCAGCGCTACGACCTGAAAGGCTCCGGCGCCGAGCTGTCGCTCGACAAGCAGAAGAAGACCATCACGGTGGCGGCTCCTGCCGATTTCGTGGCTCGCCAGGTGATCGATATCATGGGCAGCAAGCTCATCAAGCGAGGCATCGATCTGGCCGCCGTCAAATGGGGCGACCCTCAAGCGGCTACCGGTCAAAGCGTGCGTCAGACGGCAACCATCGTTGAAGGCATCGACAAGGAAACGGCCGGCAAAATCAACAAGGATATCAAGGCGCAAAAGCTCAAGGTGAAGGTCACCATTGAAGGTGATAAGCTGCGTGTTTCCTCTGCTTCCCGCGATACGCTTCAAGAGGTTATCGCGTTCTTGAAAGGCCAGGATTACGGCCAGCCGCTCCAGTACGTTAACTATCGCTAAGGATTTCCGTGGAAACCGAAAACGTGTTTGAAATCGAGAGCCCTCGCGTCGCGTTCGTCACCATGGGCTGCGCGAAAAACGAGGTAGATACCCAGCGCATGCAATCGCAGCTCAGCCGTTGCGGCTTCGTGATCGAGCAGGATCCCGAAGCCGCCGACGCCGTGGTGGTGAACACCTGCTCGTTCATCCAAAGCGCCACCGAGGAAAGCCTTGAAGCCATCTTCGAGGTTGCGGGCATGCCCAACGTGGCTGCGGGCGCTGCGCTCATCGTCGCCGGCTGCATGCCCGCTCGTTACGGGAAAGACCTGGAATCCGAGCTTTCCGAGGCCTCCGCATTCGTTCCGTGCAGCAAGGAAGACGATATCGTTCAGGTCATCGCCCAGGCTCTTGACATTGATGAGGCGCACCTGGAGCGCATGAAGGCTGCCATGCTCGGAGCCGTGCCCGAAGGCGCAATCGCAATCAATGGCTCGCGTGCCGTTTCAGCTTATGTGAAGATTTCGGATGGATGCGACCGCTTCTGCTCGTATTGCACCATTCCCTATATTCGTGGCAGGTATCACAGCTTCGACTACGAAACCGTACGCGCGGATGTAGCCGATCGCGTGTCCGAAGGGGTTAAGGAAATCGTCCTCATCGCCCAGGATACGGGGCGTTGGGGTCAGGATTTCGAGGATATGTCAAGCCTTGCGTGGCTTGTAGGAACGCTTGCAGATGAATTTGCCGATACCTGGTTCCGCGTCATGTATATCCAGCCCGAGGGAATCACCGACGAGCTGCTGCAAACCGTAGCCGAGCATGACAATATCTGCTCTTATTTCGACATCCCGCTTCAGCATGTTCAGCCGAATATCCTGAAGGCCATGCATCGCAAGGGATCGCGCGAAGAATATGAATCGCTGGTGGAACGCATTCGCCGCATCGTCCCCGAGGTAACGCTGCGCACCACGCTTATCGCTGGTTTTCCTGGCGAAACCGAAGAGGACTTCGACGAGCTTTGTGATTTCGTTGAAGAGGGCTTTTTCGATTACATCGGCGTGTTCGCGTACTCTCGTGAAGAGGGAACCCGCGCATACGATCTGCCCGATCAGGTCGATGACGATGAGAAAACGTACCGCGCGCAACGGTTGCGCGACCTTGCGGACGATGTTTGCACGCCGCTCGTCGCCTCCCGCGTTGGGAAAACCATGGACGTGCTTATCGAAGGCAGGGAAGAGGACGGTCAGCTGTTCGGTCGCGCGATGCGCCAAGCCCCCGAGGTCGATGGCGTAACCTATGTCGACAAGGGCGAACCGGGCCATATCGTCCGAGTCGCTATAACCGATACGCTGCTGTATGAAATGGAAGGCGAATAGCCCATGCACAAGCTGCAAGTGGAAGCCGCGCCGCAAGCTGCTACAAACTTGTGGACCCCGGCTAACATCGTCACGCTCATCCGCATATGTTTGGTTCCCGTGTTCGTCGTCGTGCTCTTGAGCCCTTGGCCGCAATGGTTTCATCTGCCCGATTTGGCCGAACACTCCAAAAGCCTCATCGCCGCAGCCATCTTCGTGCTGATCTCTTGTACGGACTGGCTGGATGGGTATTTGGCGCGAAGCCGTGGCGAAGTCACCGACTTCGGCAAGTTCATGGATCCGCTTGCCGATAAGATCTTGGTAATGGCAGCCCTCTTGGCGTTGATCGAGCTGGGATCGCTGCCCAGTTGGGTTGCGCTTATCATCGTCGCGCGCGAGTTCATCGTATCCGGTGTGCGCATGGTGGCGGCCAGCAAGGGCACCGTCATCTCCGCCAGCTGGTACGGTAAGTTCAAAACGGTGTTCCAGATGATCGCCATCGTGTTGTTCACCATCAAGGACAGCTACATGATGGGCACGCTCGTCGAGGCGTTTTCTGACGTGATGTGGGTGATCAGCTGGATCGTCATGGCAATCGCCTTGCTGCTCACGGTGGTATCTATGCTCGATTACATCTCCAAGGCTCGTGAGCTTATCGGTTTGGGGCCCTCCAAGCGGGCAAAGCGTAAGGAAAAGGCTGAAAGCCCGCACGGAGAAGGCGTCGAAGAAGCACAAGGCACCGTTGAGGCTGCAGATATCGAGCGTCTTGCGGCCCAGGTTGTTTCCCACGCCTGCGAGCGAGGCATAACCATCGGTACCGCCGAAAGCCTTACCGGCGGCATGATCAGCGCTGCATTGACTTCGGTTTCCGGAAGCTCCGCCGTTGTGCGAGGCGGGATAGCCAGCTATGCGACCGGCGTGAAAACCGACGTTCTCGATGTGCCCGAATCGGTTATCAGCGAATTCGGCGTGGTCAGCACGCAGGTTGCCCGTCACATGGCGCAGGGCGCCCGTAAAGACCTCGCCTGTAACGTAGCCGTAGCCGTTACCGGTATCGCGGGCCCGTCCGGGGCGGAACCGGGAAAGCCCGTCGGGACCATCTGCTTCGCCTGTGCAAGTGACGCCGGGATTACTGCACAGCGGAAGCATTTCGAGGGTGATCGCAACCAGGTTCGCATGCAGACTACCTGTGAGGCGCTGCGTATGATCGATGCAGCGGTATGCGGGCGGCAGCAAGCATCAAGCTAGGTTTGCCCCTTTGCGTACAACGGCGCAAGCGATACGCTGAAGCGTCGACAACAGCAACCAAATTGAACAGGTTCACCAGATGACCATGTAAGGTTCAGGTGAACCTGTTCGGTATTTCGGGCAAGGGTTGTGTAAGAAGCTGGAGCTATGATGGTAATAGTCGTACCAATGTTTGTATTTGGTACTTGACTATGAAACAGGCGTTCGTATAATCAATAGCGTTGCAAAGCGGCGCAAAGGAAGGGTAACCAGCGCATGAACGAAGAAAAAACCAAGATGCTCAAGGTCACAACCGACCAAATCGAGTCAAAGTTCGGCAAAGGCTCCATCATGAAATACGGAGATGGCGGCCATGACCTGAACATCGGCGCTATACCCACCGGCGCATTGCCGCTTGATGCCGCGCTGGGTATCGGCGGCGTTCCGCGTGGTCGAATCATCGAGGTGTACGGACCAGAGTCCAGCGGTAAAACCACGCTTGCGCTGCAAATCCTCGCCGAGGCGCAAGCACTCGGCGGTGTCGTGGCGTTCATCGACGCGGAACATGCGCTCGATCCGGTCTATGCGGCTCGACTTGGCGTGGATATCGATGACGTCCTTATCTCCCAGCCCGATTTTGGCGAGCAAGCGCTCGAAATCTGCGATATGCTCGTTCGCTCGGGTGCAATCGACTGCGTCGTCATCGACTCCGTCGCGGCATTGGTTCCCCGAGCAGAAATCGAGGGCGAGATCGGCGATACCACCGTTGGTCTGCAAGCAAGGCTGATGTCCCAAGCTCTTCGAAAGCTTGCCGGCTCGCTTTCCAAATCGAATACCACGTGTATCTTCATCAATCAGCTGCGTGAGAAAATCGGCGTGATGTTCGGCAATCCCGAAACCACAACAGGCGGTCGTGCTCTGAAGTTCTTCTCCAGCGTTCGAATCGACGTACGTCGCATCGACTCCATCAAACGCGATGGCGAGATCGTGGGAAACCGCGTTCGCGCCAAGGTCGTCAAGAACAAGGTTGCGCCTCCGTTTCGTCAGGCAGAATTCGACCTTATGTACGGTGAGGGCATTTCGCGTGAGGGTTGTATCGTCGATATGGCGGTTGAAGCTGGAGTCGCCAAGAAATCCGGTGCTTGGTACACGTATGGCGAAGAGCGCCTAGGACAAGGACGCGAAGCGGCGAAGCATACGTTGAAAGAGAATCCCGATTTGCGAGAAGAACTGGAAACGAAGGTTCGAGAGGCGTTCGATATCCCGATCATCACGAAAGAGCAGGAAGACTTCGATGCCGTCAATCCCGTAGCAAAGCCTAAGGGCAAGAAATAGCCATGATTGATGCAAGGGCGCAAAGCATTGCGAATTTGCGTGCGCAGATCAAAGCCATCGAAGACGGTTCGAGTGTGTATGTGCGTTCTGAGGCCCATGCACTGCAAGCCGAAGGCAGCCCTTCGCGCCCCGACAAACGCGAGTGCAGGGAAGATGCCATCACCGAAATCCAGCAAACGCCAGTGTCTTGGTCTGCGGGGTGTACGACCTTAGGCGATTCCGAAAACGATAAGCTACCCTTCGGGGGGTCAATGCAATCGGATGCCGATCGCGATCAAGCAGATTCGGCATTTGCGAAGATCCAACGATTGCTGTGCATGCGCGAGCATGCCAGCGCCCTGCTGTATGAGCGGCTGTTGGCAAGCGGGTATGAAGATCGTATCGCTTCCGAGGCGGTACAACGCGCAATCGACTGCGGGCTTGTAAGTGATGAACGCTACGCAGATGTTTTGGTTCGAAGCAGACTGTCTCAGGGAAAGGGCCTGCGCGGCATTGCGTTCGAGCTTAAGCAGGCTGACATTGATCCCCATAACGTGCCAGCGTATCAGGAAGCGTTGTTCCCCGATTCAGGCCCCGATGAGCTAGCCCGAGCATTAAGCCTGCTTGCCGCTAAACCGCCGAAAGCCAAACGAATCCGCGAAGCCGCATATCGAAAGCTCGTGCAGAAAGGCTATGAATCAGGTGTAGCAGCATCGGCTGCTCGAATATTCGCGGAGCAGTATGATTGCGCCACCCTCGAAACTTGTTAAATCTCGACATCTTCAAATTAAAAAGCCGGTTTCTCCTGTAGAACCGGCTTTTTTGCTCACTTGCTCTTTTCCATTTGAAAGAGAACCTTTATCATGAAAAGCAAGCCTGAGCTATCGTGCCTTATACGGCACTGTTGGAATATATAAACAAATGTATACGTCCAATCGTTGCGCACGTACGCTCTTGCCCGGTTATGCCGGGATTTTTTATGCAATGGAACCTATGAAACCCACAGTACCCGTCCAAACTCGAAAGGGGGACAAGCATGGAATCCATCATTTGGCTTATCGTTGGCGCCGTCGTCGGCATCGCCGCCGGTTTCGTCATCAACAAATTCGTCGCCAAATCCACGGCCCAGCGCGCTGCCGACGAAGCTCATACCGTTGTCGAAGACGCAAAACGCCAGGCGGAAACTTTGCGTCGCGAAGCGGTTGTCGAAGCCAAGGACGAAGCATTGCGACTTCGCCAGGAGGCCCAGGCAGAGAACAAGGAGCGCTTGAAGGAGGTGCGCGCTGCAGAACAGCGCGTCAATCAGCGCGAAGAGTCTCTTGATCGCCGCGTTGAGTCGCTGGACACGCGTGAGAAGTCTCTGGACTCCCGAGAGCATCAGATCTCTTCTATGCAAGGCCAGCTCGACCGCCGTCAGCGCGATCTCGATGAATCCGAAGAGCAAATCGGTATTCGCTTGCAGCAAGTCGCGGGCATGACCGCCGACGAAGCAAAGACCGAACTGCTCGATACGCTCAAAGATGAAGTTGCGCATCAGTCCGCTGCCATCATCCGCGATTCCGAGGCCCGCACCAAGGCTGAGGCGGACAAGAAAGCCCGCTCCATTCTCAGCCTTGCCATCCAACGTGTCGCTGCGGACCATACGGCGGAAACAACCGTTTCTGCAATCCATATCCCTTCTGATGACCTGAAGGGTCGCATCATCGGTCGCGAAGGTCGAAATATCCGCTCTTTCGAACAGCTTACTGGCACCAACCTCATCATCGATGACACGCCGGAATGCGTCACCATCTCCTGCTTCGATCCGGTGCGCCGCGAAATCGGTCGCGTGACCATGGAGAACCTCATCGCTGACGGTCGTATCCATCCCGCCCGCATCGAAGAAATGTTCAGCAAGGCCGAGAAGCTTGTGAACCAGCGCGTACAGGAAGCCGGCGATCAGGCTGCATTCGATACAGGAATCCATGACCTGCATCCCGAGCTCGTGCGTACGCTTGGACGCTTGCGTTACCGTACCTCGTATGGTCAAAACGTTCTTAACCACTCGCTGGAAGTTGCGTATCTGTCCGGAGTCATGGCGTCTGAGCTTGGCCTTGACCCTGTTCCGGCAAAGCGTGCGGGCCTTCTTCATGACCTCGGTAAGGCCGTCGACCATGAAGTCGAGGGCAGCCATGCGGTCATCGGCGCCGACCTTGCCCGTCGATTCGGGGAAAAGCCGTCCATCGTGCATGCAATCGAGGCACATCACAACGACGTCGAGCCCAACAGCGTCCTCGACGTGCTTGTGCAAGCCGCCGATGCCGTTTCCGCGGCACGTCCCGGTGCTCGTAAGGAAACCCTGGACGCCTATATTAAGCGTCTGGAAAAGCTTGAGGAAATCGCTAATTCCTACAAGGGCGTTGAGCGCACTTACGCAATCCAGGCTGGACGCGAGGTTCGCGTTATGGTGCAACCAGAAGTGGTTGATGAGGCTCAAACCACCGTTTTGGCTCATGATATCGCCAAGCGCATTGAAGACGAGATGCAGTATCCCGGCCAGGTCAAAGTCGTTGTCATCCGCGAGAGCCGAGCTATCGGTATCGCAAAATAACGAAAGGCGTCAACTATGGGCGACGGCAACCTTGCCTCGTTTATCGAAGACGTTTGCGGAGAAGGCCACCTTCGAGTCGAAACCGATCTCGGAGGTGGCTTCGTTCGTTTACGCAGCTCGGAAGCAGAGCGCCGACAAGCGGCGCAGGATATCCGATCTTCTGAGGACATCATCATCGAAATGCTTCGAAATGCACGCGATGCTCAAGCGTCGAATATTTTTGTAGCTTGCACCCGCGAAGGAACAACCAGGCGAATCGTCATGATCGACGACGGGGACGGCGTTCCGAAGCACCTGCAGCGCACGGTTTTCGAACCGCGCGTTACCTCAAAGCTTGACTCCATGCATATGGACAAATGGGGCGTACACGGCCGAGGCATGGCTTTGTATTCAATCGCGGTGAACGCCGAATCTGCAACAATTTCGTCATCGGATTCGGGCCTTGGGTCGGCATTCGTCATTCAAACGGATCTTACCAAGCTCCCAGAAAAAACCGACCAATCGAGCTTTCCGACGTTCGAACTCAATGAAGCAGGGACGGTGGCAGTGCGCGGCCCGAAGAATATCCTGCGAACCACGTGCGAATTCGCCATCGAATCTCGTGCTGCCGTCAATGTGTTCATCGGTTCCTCAACGGATATCGCGGCAACGCTGTATGCTTTTGGGCTCGGCAAGCTTTCTGCGGAAGAGAGGCTTTCCGGAGAAAACGATCCCCGATTGCCAGTGTGCAAGCGCCTGTCCGCATGCTCGAGTCTTCCGGCGTTTCATCGAACCGCTGAATCTCTTGGGCTATTGATGTCCGAACGTTCTGCTCGGCGTATTCTCGATGGCCAGATCGCACCGTTATCCCCATTGCTGGCAAAAATCAAAATCGAAGGTCTGCGGACAACCGATACCCTCGGAAAAGAAGGAGCCGACACTCAAAGAAAAGCTGCTACGCCCCGACACGCAAAAGGATTGAAGGTTGCAGACGAAGATGCTGCCCGTTTCGCCCGCCAGATATCGCAGGCGTACGCAGAGTTGGCCGATGCATATTATCTTGATGCGGGCGTCGAACCGCACATCAGGGTAAGCAAGGATGCCATCCACATCACCATACCCGTGCTCGTGCAGTCTTAGCGCAGGCCCTCCACATCATGTTGCGGACGGATTTCGTTATAGCTACAATTTAACTTGCATTTGAATACGCCGAAACACACGTCAAACAGAACACGAAAAGGTGAATGCATGAATGCCGAACAACAAGCCCCGGAATCAGGGTGTTTGAAAGTTTCCTCAAAATCTTCCCCCGCATCAGTTGCGGGCGCAATTGCCGGCATGGTGAAAGACGGCGTTGGCGTTGAGATCCAAGCTGTCGGCGCCGGCGCCGTGAATCAAGCCGTGAAAGCGATCGCCATCTCTCGAGGATTCTTGTCACCTATCGGCATCGAGATCGCCTGCATTCCTTCATTTGCCGACATCGTGATCGATGGCGAATATCGCACGGCCATCCGCTTCGCCGTAGAGCCTCGATATACGCACGGCACGCCAATCGCCGATTCCGCTCTTGGCGAGTAACTTCATTTCACATAGCGCTGTTATTCTCGATTCGATCGGAACTATATCCATATGCACACACCATTCATGAATATGACTTTTTGCGTCCGCACCTTCGGATGCCAGATGAACAAGCATGACTCCGAACGTATTGCGGGCATGCTGGAAGGCCTCGGCGGCCTTATGGTCGACACCGTAGAGGAAGCCGATATCCTGATTTACATGACATGCTGCGTGCGCGAAGCGGCAGATACTCGTTTGTACGGTCAGGTTGCATCGCTGAAGAACACTCCCGTGAGAAGCGGGTCCCCGCTAAGCAAGAGAATCGTTGCGGTAGGTGGCTGCATCGGCCAACGCGATGGTAATGAGCTGACGAAAAAGCTCCCTCATCTTGATGTGGTCTTCGGCACGCATAATTTAGCTTCGCTGCCGCATCTGCTTCAAGCAGCTATAGAAGAAGGCGGTCATCAGGTTGAGGTGCTCGATGCTTCTTCCTCCTTTCCGACCGAACTCCCGACAAGCCGTGAACATTCGTGGGCTGCGTGGCTGCCCATTACCATTGGATGCAATAACTTCTGCACGTACTGCATCGTTCCTTACGTGCGCGGTCGGGAAAAATCGCGTCCAATTGAAGATATTGTCGCCGAAGCAGAACGTTATGTAGCAGCTGGTGTGAAGGAGATCACGCTGCTTGGTCAAAACGTCAACTCATATGGACGCGACCTGTATGGCAGCCCTCGTTTCGCTCAAATCCTCAAAGCTCTTGACGAGACGGGGGTTGAGCGCTTGCGTTTCGCCACCAGCCATCCCAAAGATCTGTCCGATGAGGTTATCGCACAGTTCGGCTCGCTGCGTTCGCTTATGCCGGCACTGCATCTCCCGGCGCAATCCGGCTCTGATCGTATTTTGCAGCTGATGAATCGTCGCTACACCTCGGCGCATTACCGGGAGCTCGTCAGCAAATTGCGCGATGCTTGCCCCGATATCGCCCTGTCTACCGACATCATCGTAGGATTCCCGGGCGAAACCGAAAAAGACTTCATGGACACGGCTCGTCTGGTCGATGAGGTCGGGTACCACCAGGTATTCACCTTTATTTATTCCAAGCGAGAGGGGACTCCTGCTGCAAGTATGGAGGATAACACCCCTCATGAGGTGATTCAGAAACGATTCGATCGCCTGGTCGATATCGTTCAGGCTCATGCTTTCGAGAAAAACCAGCTTGACCTGGGAACGACCATCCCGGTTTTGGTTGAGGGCTCATCGAAGCGAGACGAGCTGCTTATTGCCGGTAAAAGCCCGAAGAACCAAACGGTACATGCGCCGGTTCCTGCCGGCAAAACACCCGAACAATTAGCTGGAAGCATCGTCAACGTTCAAATTAACGAAGCAAAAACCTGGTATTTGGCCGGCGATATCGTTGAATAACGCCTCAAAGACTGCTGCAACCGCAAACGCGGCGGTGGCAGCTCTCTCACAACCAGTGATTTGCGTGGTAGGCCCTACTGCTTCAGGGAAGACCGATGTCGCGCAACTTATCGCAACGCATTTGGATGGGGAAGTGGTAAGCGCCGACTCCATGCAGGTGTACCGCGGCATGGATATCGGAACGGGCAAACTTCCCGCGAGCGAGCGACTGGTACCCCATTATGGCTTCGATTTGGTCGATCCTGGGGAGCCATTCTCCGCGGCTTTGTTCCAAACGTATGCGCGTCAGAGTTTCGTAGAAATCGAGTCAAAGGGCAAGCGCAGCATTTTGGCTGGTGGTACTGGTTTTTACGTTCGCGCAGCCATCGATGCCTATGAGTTCCCCGATGGCGAGCAGATCGATAATCCAGTCCGAAATCACTGGAATGCATTCGCTGCAGAGCATGGCCCCGAACGGTTGTGGAACGAACTGCACCAGCGCGACCCAAAGAGCGCCCAGTTAATACCTCCGGCAGATGTCAAACGTGTGGTTCGCGCTTTTGAGCTGCTTGAAACAGGAGATAGCTACGCCGTTCAAAAGCAACGGCTCCAATCCTTACCACAATGGGTCCCCGCAATTTTCGTCGGGTTAGCGGTTGACCCCGATGTTTTACGCGCACGTATTCGAACACGTGTTGACTCCATGGTAGCCAACGGACTTATCCAAGAAGTGGAAACTTTGCTTGCATCTGGCTTCCGCGATGGAATCACTGCGCCGCAGGCGATCGGATACAAGGAGATAGTCGCTGCACTTGATGGCCGAACCAGCATGGAAGAGGCAATCGAATCCATAAAGGTGTCCACGTGCCGATACGCCAAACGTCAGCGCACGTGGTTTAGAAAAGATTCGCGGATTCATTGGCTTTGCGCAGATTCGGGGGATACCGCCGCACTTGCAGACGATGCATTAGCCTTGATTGATACACTGTAATCCATATATAACCTTCTTAAAGGAGCGTGCGTAAACCCTCATGGAATTGGATTTTGTTAAGCTTCACGGTCTTGGCAATGACTTCGTTTTCATCGATGATTTTTCACGAGATATCGAGCTGACGCAGGAACAGGTCGCTTTGCTGTGCGATCGTCATTTCGGCATCGGCGCAGATGGCGTGATTATGGTGCGCCCTTCGAAACGCTCCGAGTGTGCTGCATACATGCACTACATCAACGCTGATGGCACGCTAGCTCAAATGTGCGGTAACGGAGTTCGTTGTTTTGCGAAGTATCTCGTGGACCGCGGGTTCGTACTTGCAAGCGATGGCTCCTTCGTGGCCGACACGTTGGCGGGTCCGAAACCGATCAGCTTTGACGTAGACAAGCATGACAAGTTGACCTTTGCAACCGTTGATATGGGCCATCCTGTTCTCGACCCGCAAGATGTACCGGTTGACCTTCCTGCAAACGCTCACACCGAAGAAGGTACAGGTTTCGTAAAAGACAGCGCTATCGAATCTCCCTGGGGGGCGTTTGCCTTCACGTGTGTCTCTATGGGGAATCCGCATGCTATCTGCTTCATCGACGATTTCAGCACACTGCCCGATGAACTGTTCGTAAACGCGAACGATAAATGTCTCGCAACGCTGGATTTGAATCGAATCGGCGCATATTACGAAAGCCATTCGGCGTTCCCTGAGAAAACCAACGTCGAATTCGCTCACGTCGGCGAAGATGCCATTGCGATGCGCGTGTTTGAACGCGGTTGCGGCGAGACCCTTGCCTGCGGTACCGGGGCGTGTGCCACTAATGTGGCAGCAGCATTAACCGGCCGTGCTTCTAGGGAGAACAATGTCGTATTGCGCGGCGGTACGCTTCATATCAAGTGGGATGCCGATGATCATGTGATGATGACGGGTTCTGCCACGGAAGCCTTCCAGGGTACCGTTGAGTTGTAGCCGCTCATTATCTGATACATTATGCTACTATCGACAAGCGCAGGAATGAACCTGCGCTTGTTTTCATTTTGGGGGACCAGATCAAGCACAAGCCGTAATCCATTCCAATGTACGCATTTCAGCTTGAACCCACCGGAGAGGATTACCGATGTCGGAATATCAATCGGTCTTAGTTAAGGGCGCGAAAACAACTGTTGAAGAGAAGAGGGAAAAGGCCGTGCTTGTTGGCGTCGAACGACCCGGCATGCGTTGGAACGTCTCATCTTCATTAGCGGAGCTTGAGCGATTAGCGGATACCGCAGGAGCAGATACGGTTGCCGTTACAACCCAAAAGCTTGATTCTCCAAATCCCAGGACTTTTGTGGGTAGCGGCAAGGTGGAGGAGATATCTCGACTTTGCCGATCAACTGGAGCGGATTTGATCATTTTCGATGATGAGTTAACGCCATCGCAGCAATCAAACCTGGAGAAGTCCGTTGATCGCGACTTAAAAGTCATCGATCGCACCGCTTTGATCTTGGACATCTTCGCACTTCATGCGACGACCAAAGAAGGACGTTTGCAAGTTCGCCTTGCTCAGAACCAATATCTGCTCCCTCGACTTCGCGGTATGTGGTCGCATTTAGCCTCAAACCGCATGGGCGGTGGCGTAGGCAGCCGATTCGGCGAAGGCGAAAGCCAGCTTGAAGTTGACCGTCGATTAGTTCGCAAGCGTATCACCACCATTAAACGCGAACTTGCGCATTTAGCTGAAGTTCGAGCCGTTCAACGAGAGAGCAGGTATGAAAGCGGGATGTTTAAGGTCTCGCTCGCGGGGTATACCAATGCTGGTAAATCAAGTTTGCTCAACCGGCTCACCAATGCCGATGTGCTTGCATACGACAAATTATTTGCAACGCTCGACTCCACTACAAGAAAATACGAACTGCCCGAAGGACGCGAAATCACGTTAACCGATACGGTCGGCTTCATTCAGAAGCTTCCGACCACCTTGGTTGAAGCATTTAAATCTACGCTGGATGAAATCACCGGCTCGGATTTGATTTTGCATGTGGTCGATGCCTCTTCTGACGAATTTGAAGAACAGATCATGGCTGTTGAAGAAGTCTTGGAGCAGATCAATGCGCAAACCTTACCAAGGGTGCTCGTTTTCAACAAGTGCGATTTATTGCCGATCGAGCAACAGGAAGCATTGGCCAATCGCTATGATGCGCTACTCGTATCAGCGGAAACAGGGGAGGGAATAGATCAGCTTGTCGATAGGATCGCACATGTAGCATCCGCTCAAGACACGCACCTTGATGTAGTTGTTCCGTACCAACGCGGTGATTTGGTATCGAAGGCTCACGAGCGTTGCAGAATCTTGACTGAAGAGCATATCGAAACCGGGACTCATCTGACCATGTTGGTGCCAAAAGCCTATGTTGATGAGTTCAAAGCAATCTGCGATTCGGATAATTAAAGCAGACAGTCTGTACCTTTACCAGCAACATAGAACCAATTGCGCAATAGCAGGTTCACACGTACGAACCCAAATAAACAGAAGCCTTAATGCATCCATTTTGCATTAAGGCTTCTGTTATGTGTCACCAGGATAAGATCCTTGGGCGACGCGATCCGTCAACTCAAGCTTCCCAATTGCAGAAGCTGCCCCATGCATTCCTTTTATAGGCGGCGAAACACGGCGACAACCTTGCCGGCAATCGAACAATCAGTGGTAATGATGGGATCCATGGAAGAGTTTTCTGGCTGCAGTCGAATATGATCTTGTTCTTTATAGAAGCGCTTAACCGTAGCCCCATCGTCGATTATGGCAACAACGATGTCCCCATTGTTTGCAACCGGCTGCTCTTTGACCACGACGTAATCGCCGTCATTGATACCCGCCTCGATCATGCTTTCCCCATGCACAGACAGCATGAAAGAAGGTGCATCGCCAACGATTTCAATAGGCAAAGACATAGTGTTGGTGATGTTCTGCTCGGCAAGGATGGGAACTCCGGCCGCAACGTCCCCAACCAATGGTACGGACACGATATCGTCAAACTGAGCGTGAACGATATTCGTAGCATCTTCGGTATGGTCGAGCGGGTAGGTAAGCGCTATCGATCGCGATTTCAGCGCATCGCGCTTGATAAGGCCCTTCTCCTCGAGCGCCTTTAAATGAACGTGCACAGTGGAAGGGGAGGAGAGCCCCAAAGCCTGACACACTTCGCGAACAGTGGGACCGAAGCCCTTTTCGCGGATGCATTGCTCGATGACGTCGAGCACCGCCTGCTGGCGCTTGGTGATCTTGTCGGTCATGGGCCATCCTTTCGAGGTGAGCTATAACGAACATCCGTTTGTTTTTTGTTGACATGAACCTTTGTTCGCTCTATTATATATGCGAACAAAGGTTCTACGCAAGAGCAAAGGGGAGGAAATATGCAACACCGTGATTCTCGTTTGACAATCAGCGGCACAGCGGCGCTTAAACTAGACGCACGCGTTTCATCTGCGCATATCATTCAATTTCCCGGATCTGGATACAGCGCCCGGCAGGTCGACGAAATATCATCCTGTCATCCTGGCGGCGAGTCTCGATGCATTAACGCACGTATCAGGCAACGTGGCGACCTCCGTCAGCCACATCAAACAGGACCTCGCGCAACTCCAGCTCAAACCGCCGGCGCAATCACCTTGTTCGCATTGCTTACCATCATCGCTGGAATTATGTGAATCATTGCTTATCCGCACTTCCGTTAAGGGCAATATCTTGTGTCACGATTTGATGCACTCTTTTGTAACAATGTATAAACCGCTATATCTTGTATGTTAGGCTACATATCATCGAACGAAGGAGTGCGATTGTATGAAATGCCCGGCATGCGGAAATTTAGAATCCAAAGTAGTTGATTCCCGTCCTTCTGATGATGGCAGCAGCATCCGCCGCAGGCGGGAATGCCTCCAATGCGGTCGAAGATTTACCACGTATGAGCGCTTAGGCGACAATCCGCTTATCATCATCAAATCCGATGGTTCGTCCGAAGCTTACGACAGACAAAAGCTCATGAGAGGTCTCCTCATTGCGTGCGCTAAGCGACCGATAGCTCCTGAGCAATTGGGTGCATTGATCGATAGTATAGAAGCTGAGCTTCGCAATGCATCTAAAAGCGAAATCGGCTCAAAAGAACTTGGCGACATGGCTTTGGTGCGATTGGCGAAGCTTGACGATGTAGCCTACGTGCGATTCGCAAGCGTATACAAAGATTTTCAGAATGTAGAGGAATTTGCTGCGGCTCTTGAGGGGTTGAAGTAGCGATGGACAACGTACGCGTCCCTATTAAAATTCTCTCACGCGATGCTCAGATCCCTCACAAGGCATACAACGGTGATGCTGGAGTAGACCTGAGATCCGTTGAGCGTATTGTGTTGAAACCGCAAGAACACGCTATGGTCGCCACAGGACTGGCAATCGCGCTACCAGAAGGATATGCGGGTTTTGTATTGCCTCGCAGCGGCTTAGCTGCGAAACACGGCATTTCTATCGTCAACGCACCTGGTCTTATTGATAGCAATTATCGCGGCGAGCTGAAAGTGATTTTGCTGAATACCGACCCCGACAATTCATTTACCATTGAAATCGGTGACCGAATCGCACAGCTTATCGTCATGCCGGTACCTACGATTAACTTCGAGCAGGTCGAGGAGTTGACGGAATCACAACGAGGAGAATCGGGTTTCGGCAGCAGCGGAATCCGCAATTAGGAGCTAACGTGGCCGACCAACATAACAACCGTCCCAGCCCATACCTTGACGAAAATCACGAGCCGTATGGAAACGCGGAAACGCAACCTGACCCTAATGACGGAAACCATCAGTTCAGGCCGAACACCTTAGACGAACAAACGCTGAGGTCAGCTCGCTCCCAAACGACATTTGCATTTATCGCGGGCCCGTTGTCCCTGTTTGTAGGCGGAATGCTATTAGGGACCATCGGTGTGATCTGTGCGTTTTTGGCTTATCGAAAACTGCACTCACTTGCCCAAAAGACTAACGAGACCGCATCCATAGCTCGCGGAATGCTCAAGTCCGCACGGACCGCATTGGTTATCTGCTTGGTAGCCGTAGCACTCAACGCGGTTTCCTTTGCAATTATGTTTCCCGTAATCGAGCAGATGCTTCAGAGCGGAGACTTCGCAAGCGTTGCCGGCAATATGAGCGCAGGAACCGCTGCAGGAACCTCAACATGGGGTTAGTGGATATTTCCCGAATTGAGCTGAGCTTGGCATGAAACGTATACATGACAGGAAGGTCGAAATCGTTTCTATAAGCACAACACAACTGTCTAAGTTCAAGCTGGGTTCATGTATTTGATACGATATGTCTGCTTATACAGACTTATCGTCAACCGTGTGATTGAACTGTATTTAGCATTGATAATATATGTTATGTAAACTAGCAAATTGAATTTCAAAGGTGGTCGGCCCATGAACTCTAAAACGCTAGATTTCAAGTCGATATCGATTCATGTCGTCTGCGTCGCTGCAGTAATGATCGCTGCTGGTTTTCTGCTGTTAGGATTAACAGGTTGCGGCCCCTCCAACGAGGAACGCATCGAGCAAGCTATCTCTCAACCTCTGGAAGCCATCAAAGCAAAAGATGAAGCAACATTGAGTAGCTTACTTTCGGACGATGCCAATCAGCAGATCTCAGACATCGGAATAGACCCTATAGCGTACATCTCTGCTTACCTTGATGGGTTTGACTACGCGCTCGGCCCTATCGATATCAACAAGGACACGGCAACCGTCGATCTCACCATCACCTGTAAAACAACGGACAGCATCTTTGCCGCACTTGATCAGAAAGCCAAGGAAGATTTTGAATCCAGTGCGAGTGCAAACAACACTGAAGAGCAGACGAAATCCGAAGTTGCCGAAAACACACTTGACCTCATCAATGCGGCAGCACCGGTACAACACGATCCAATCACGGTAACCTTGCATAAGGTTGATAAATCATGGATCGTTGACAGCGACATCAATGGGGCCTTGCTGAAAGCGCTGCAAGGCTAGCTAATGTCACAAGAACGCACAGTGAGATTCAGATGCTGTATATGGAAGAACTTGTTTTTCGCTAATACACGAAACTTATCGTTCGCAAACCTGTTCATAGAGATCAAACAGTTCAGGCAGCGTGCGCTTGATGCTTACCGGCTTAAACGTGTTCGCATCAACAAGACAGTGAGTGCTCGTGCCGGTAACACAAGGCTTAGCGGTTTCCACATCATCACCCTGCCTGAACACCTCATACGAATACGTGGTTTTGGTACCACGAGATTCACTGACCCAAGTGCGCACGATGGCAACGTCACCATATCGCAAAGGCTCTCCGTAGTGCACTTCGAATGAAACAACCGGAGATAAGTAGCCGGCTTGCTCGATACGCGCATACGGATATCCGAGCTCTTCAAGAAAGCGAGTCCTTGCATCCTCGAAATACAGCAAATAGTTTGCATGATATACGACCGCCATCTTGTCGGTTTCCGCATATCGAACTGGTATCGCGGTGCAAACTTTCATAGCAACCTCCAAGTGCCTAGCAAAACGATTAGAATGAAGCCATGGACTCAATCGTAACGTATATTGAACGCGAGCAGCGAACGTTTATCGAATTACCCGTAAACCCGGTTGATTCACTTGTATTTTCATCGCTGTGCTATTTCAATTTCGGACAGCTTATTCTTAAACCTGAACTGTCTGCGGTTAGATGCTCTTTGGACACGCATACCTCAACGCCCGTCTTGCTGTCTGACATACTAGCTCTTTGCGAAGCCAACTTGCTTACGGAAGGGAGCTGGCTGAAGGACTCCGAGGACACCTTTCGCTTCATTCAGGCCATTAGGGCTAGCAGACGTTATCGAGATGTTTCCGTTGCACTGTTCGTCGACGAAACCTCCGATGCGGTTGATAAGCAATTCTCGGCATGCACTTTTTTCTTCGAGTCCGAGCAAGGAATCATGGCCTATATTGCGTTCCGTGGAACCGACGGAACGCTGACGGGCTGGAAAGAGGATTTCAATCTATCATATAAACCGGTTATCCCCTCCCAGCGCTCCGCGCTCGCTTATGTTTCCGGTGTATCATCAGCCACGACATGCCCGCTGATACTCGGTGGACATTCAAAAGGCGGAAACCTCGCCCAATACGCGGCATTATGCACCGACGAAGGCACCTATCATCGGATCATCGCTATATACGATCACGATGGGCCCTCGTTCCTTGAAGACCCCTCCCCTCGTCGAACTACCGCAGAGTACGACCGCAAACTCCATAAACTCGTTCCCGAGTCTTCTGCGTTCGGAATGATTTTGGAACGTCGCGATGACTATCGCGTAGTTCAGTCGTCAGCTTCTGCCATCTTTCAGCATCACCCATTCTCATGGATGGTTGATGGGGATGATTTTGTATATCAAGAAGATTTGAATGCATCCGCGCAGTTCTTCGATGAAGCGTTGGATACGTGGTTGCGAAGCAAAACTCCTGCTGAGCGAGAGCGCTTTATTCAAACCATATATGATTTGATCATGCAAACCAACGCAACAAGCTGGGCAGATTTTCAAACCCGTTTGGGAGCGAACATGGCAACCGTGATGGGAGCCGGTTCAAAACTTGACGCCGACACCAAGCAATTCCTCATTTCAACATTGGGAAGTCTGGGTGCAACGCTGAAAAACCAAACCATAGCCCGCATCAAAGACGCAGGTAACGGTCTGTTGCAAAACGATTCTAGAAAGCGAAGCAATCAGTAATGAGCCAGTCACAGAACCTTGTTGACCATTCCTATAATCGATTCACCGCGAAGATGGCGCTCGACCTTGCCGCACCTCATACTTGGCCGGCATCGATAGTGCCTGTTGCAATAGCCGTCGCGCTGACGATAGCGACAGGTTATCAGGTTTCCGCGACTTTAACTGTTGCGCTCCTTAGTATTTGCATCCTCATGCAAAGCTCGGTGAACACGTTTAATGACTACTACGACTACGTCAAGGGCACCGATTCCTCAGACGATGACGTAGACCCCACCGATGCTGTGCTGATTTATAACAATGTGAATCCTACTTGCGCGCTGGTGTTTGCTATCGGTTTGCTGGTTTCGGCTTTTATCCTGGGCGGCTACGTGATTTATCACGCCGGACTGATTCCTCTTGCAATCGGTGCTATCGGCGCGGTGTTCGTCGTTCTCTATTCTGCAGGCAAAACACCGATTTCTTACCTTCCTCTTGGAGAAGCTGTCAGCGGCATCGTCATGGGGGGCCTTATCCCTCTGGCATGTTACCAAGTTCTCACCGGGTTGCTCACTCCCCTAGCTGTGCTTTGGGCAATCCCGGAAATCCTTGGCATCGGCTTGATCATGTTCACCAACAACACATGCGATATCGAGAAAGACGCCTTGGCCCACCGCCGTACGTTATCCGTGCTGCTTGATCGCGACAAGGCCCGAAAGCTATACCACGCGGTAATGTGGCTATGGCTGGTCGCTATCATCCTTATCGTCGGCATCTTCTTCACGCAAGGCCTAATCGTGCTCCCCTTCTTGCTGCTTTCGACCTATCCGCTTCTCAAAGCTTTGCGAAATAATCCCTTGGCGCCCCAAAGCCGACAAGCGGCCATGTCACAGATTTGCTCGGTGAATATCGCCTTAGGTGCTTGGTATGCCGCTGCAATTCTGGCAAGCAATTCTGTTATCGTATGTTAAAGAGGTTTTCAGTACTTTAAAGAGACGAGGTTTGCTCAATGGGATTGCTTCAAATCTTTTTCGCTGTGATTTTCGGAGCCGTTTCGCTGCTTGTGGCTTTTCAGCTGATGAACGGAAAATACCTTCAGTTGGTCTACAAATATGACGAGAGCGCAAATCATCAGAAACAGCAACAAGAAGCCAAGGCCAAGGAAATCGCCAAATTGGCAAGTGCCGTTACCTTCGCATTTTTCGCTACTGATGCCAGCTTGTTGTTCTACGAACTCGGGCGAACCATGGGCGTTTCCGATCTTGCTACGATCTTCTCCCTTGTTTGCGATGTAGCCATGGTGGCGTTTCTGGTCACCGTGGTTCGACTGTACGTGAAGCTTGTCGGTTCAAAAGACCACAAAGCTAAGTTCAAAAGCAGCAATGTTCGTGTAACCGTTTTCGTCTTGGTGCAATGCGTGCTTCTCAGCCTGATGGCGATAGTTTTTTAAAGCGACTACGCAACAACCTATAGGAATGCAAGACGGAGATCTTCGGAAATCAAAGATCGTCGTCTTTGTGTATAGAAGGCAAAACGCTTATCTAAGCAACAGGTGAGGAGATGCGGGTAAATAGCTGGACCGAATCGATCCAGCTATTTACCCGCATCTCCTCACCAAGCAACAGAATCTAGATTGATCGCTTCAAGAGCTAACATGGCCCCTCCGAAAAACATGAGCATCAAAAAAAAGGGGGGTCATCAACGCTATTGAATTGCCACTGTCTCACCACGATAAACAATCGAGTCCATACCCTACTGCCCCTATAACCCTGATATAAGTCAAACAGCCGTTATCCCCAGGGAATTTGAACCGGGTCGCAAAACAGCTCAGGCAATCGCTCCACATCGAACGTAGCAAGCAGCTGTTCAGGGGTTGCGGGGTCACACGTTGGAGCAAGTCCACATATGCCCGCGATATGCCCGATAATCGCTTCCGGAGTTTTGAACCTTGCGAGCAGCTCTTCGATACCGGCATCATGATCACGCTTCGAAAGCCGGCGATTCTTCTCCGCAACCAATAAGGGAATATGCGCATAGTGAGGATGATCAAGCCCAAGCAGTTCCTGCAAGTACAGCTGCTGAGGAGTGGAGCAGAGCAAATCAACGCCCCTCACGACGCTTGTAACGCCCTGAGCCGCATCGTCCACTACCACGGCAAGCTGATACGCGAACGCCTGATCAGAACGACGGATAAGGAAATCTCCGCACTCGTGAGCCAAGTTCTGCTCATAGCGCCCCTGCACCATATCCTCGAAAGAATACACGGCATTTGGCACGTGTAAACGCTGCGCTGGAGCCCTGCGCAAGCTCTTTTCGGCAATCTGTTCCGTAGACAAACCGCGGCAGGTGCCAGGGTAGACGAATTTCTCTCCCCTATGCGGAGCAGATGCCGCATGCAGGTCAGCACGCGTGCAGAAGCACGGATACACCAGACCTTTACGCTCCAAAGCGCTGAACGCCTCGAGATAAACCTCATCCCTATCATGCTGAAAGAAGGGACCGTGATCCCAGGTAAGGCCCAACAACTCGAAATCTCGCTGGACACCGCTGATATACTCCGCCTTCGAGCGGTCGCGATCTAAATCCTCGATACGGAGAACGATAGTTCCGCCCTGGGACTTTGCAACCAGCCAAGCCGAAAGAGCAGCGTAAATATTCCCCGCGTGCATTCGACCCGTCGGAGATGGAGCGAACCGCCCCACCACGGGACGGTTCGCATTCGGTTCGAAAAAATGTGATTGCGGCATCATTTACTTACGCAGGTCCTGAACATGCTTCGTTTTGCCGAACGAGCGCTCGATACCGCCAGGCTCGACAAGCTTGACCTTTGAGGCAACAAGCAGAACGCTCTTGAGTTCCTTTTCGATTTGCTTGCGGAACTTATCCATTTCCTCAAAGGAATCGCTGAACGCCTCAGGCTTGAGCTCCACATGCACGACCATGCGATCCAAACCCGTTTCATTGTCGACGACGATGCGATAATGCGGGGTGACGCCGTCAATGCCGGAAAGCACGTCTTCCACTTGGCTGGGGAACACGTTCGTTCCGCGAATGATGAGCATATCGTCGCAGCGGGAACGGACCTTCTGCATCCTTGCAGAAGTGCGGCCGCACTTGCAGGGCTCCGTAACCACACGCGTCAAGTCATGGGTACGATAGCGCAGAACCGGGATAGCCTGCTTATCGAGCGGGGTAAGGACAAGCTCGCCCATCTCGCCATCGGCAACGGGCTCGCCGGTTTCGGGGTTTACCACTTCCCACAGGAAATGGTCTTCGGCGATATGCTGCATATCGCGCTCGGCAAGGCACTCGCCCGACACACCAGGGCCCATGACCTCAGTCAGACCGTAGTTGTCCGTACAAACGATATGCATACGGGATTCGATTTCAGCCTTCAGACCCGGAGGGCACGGCTCTCCGCCGAACAGACCGACGCGCAGTGTGGAGGTCTCCCAGTCATAGCCCATCTTCTCGCCGACTTCGCAAATATGCATGGCGTAGGAAGGAGTAGCCACCAGCACTGTGGTGCCGTAATCCTGGATCATCTGGATTTGACGCTCGGTATTGCCCGAGCCGGCAGGGATCATCATGCAGCCAAGACGCTGCAGGCCGTAATGCAAGCCGAAACCGCCGGTGAACATGCCGTAGCCGAACGCCATCTGCACGCGATCGGTAGGCACGACGCCCGCCATTTGCACCAAACGCATGATGCAATCGTTCCAAACGTCCATGTCGTGGCGATTATAACCCACCACGATAGGCTTTCCCGTAGTGCCCGAAGACGAATGAAGCTCAACGACTTCGTCCAAAGGAACGGCGAACATGCCATACGGGAACGTCTTGCGAAGTGCATGCTTGTCGGTGAAGGGAAGCTTTCGCACATCCTCCAAGCACTTGATGTCGGAGGGCTTCACACCCATCTCGTCCATCTGGTCGCGATACCACGCGACGCGCTCATAAGTCCACTCCACCTGCGCGATCAGCTTTTCAAGCTGGATGGCGCGGATGCGCTCGCGCGAGCAGCATTCCACATAGGGGTTATGAATAGGCAGCTCATCGAAGCGTCCTTCAGAAGCCGCGCGAAGCGCCGCGCCCTTTTCCGTGATATCGATCATGAAACAACACCTTATCTAACGTGCGAGGTTAGGCAATATCGGCCGTCATGTGAAGAAAATCCTTCTGATCAAGCAGCTCGACGGGCTGGTCGGCCAACAGCTTCTCCGCTTGATCGAGGTCTTTGACGTACAGGCAAATATACGTGGAAATCAGCGAATAGCTGTACTGCACGTTGATGCCGCACGAGGAGAGCACCTTCAAAACGCGCGCCAACTCGCCGGGCTTGTCCTCAAGGCGAAGGCACAGCACAGAGGTTTTCGTGGCAGCGCAGTTCATATCATGCAAAACCTGCAGCGCGCGATCGGGGTCATCGACCACGAATCGAACGATGCCATAATCGCCGGTGTCCGAAGCGCTATACCCTCGAACGCTGACGTTTGCCTGTGTGAACGCATCAACCACGCGGGACAGATGCCCCGGCTTGCTTTCCACAAACACGCTGATTTGCTGAACGCTCATTATTCGGCCCCCTTTCGGGCAAATTCGTAACCGGCGTCGAACGCACGCAGGTTAGCCTCCACGGTCTTAGGCGGAACGCGCTTGGAGATGACTTCCTTCCAAACTTCTTCGGAGAAGTCCAAACGCGTGGCCAAGGCACCGAGCAGCACCACATTCACCGATTTCGCGGTTGCCACCTGTTCGGCAATGGGGCCCGCAGGGATAAGCGAAGCACCCGCGGCCTGAAGCTTCTCGCGCGCGTTCTCAGGCATGCCCGCCTTACCGGTCAGCACGGGCAGCGGCTTGATGGCCTCATCTGCCACCAGCAGATAGCCGCCTTCACGAACGAAGGGAAGGTTGCGCAGTGCCTCGGTGGTTTCGAAGGACACGACGCAATCGACGCAACCGTGGTCGGCGACCATGGTGGCAACCGGCTCGGTACCGAAGCGGACGACCGTGGTGACCGCGCCGCCTCGCTGGGACATGCCGTGGATCTCGGAAACCTTTACGTCGTAATTGCTTGCAAGGGCCGTGCGAGCCAGCAGGTCAGCGGCAAGGATGGTGCCCTGCCCGCCGACGCCGCACAGTAAAACGGTAGTTGCGTTGGACATGGGCTATTCCCCTTCCTTGGCCGTGGATACAATGCTCTTGAACGCGCAATACTGCTCGCATTGCCCGCAGCCGATGCACATGCTGCCGTCGATGACCGCATGCCCGTCCTCGGTCTTAGCGATAGCCGGACACCCAAGCGTGGTGCATACGCCGCACGCGGTGCACGTATCCGCAATGGCATACGCGGGCTTGCGGATGCGGTCGATGAGCACGCAGGGGCTGCGGAAGACGATGACGGACAGCTCGTCGGAGCGCGTGGCCTCGCGCAGGGCAAGACGCACGGCCTTCATGTCGTTGGGGTCTACGGTGCGCACATCGGGCACGCCGATGGCATGGAGCACGCCTTCCAGGTCAAGCTCGCGCGACGGACGATGCTGCAGCGTTTCGCCGTTGAAGGGGTTGCCCTGTCGGCCGGTCATGGCCGTGGTGCGGTTGTCGAGCACGCAAACGGTGCCGGCACCCTTGTTATATACGGTGCTGATGAGCGCCGAAAGGCCGGAATGGGCGAAGGTGGAATCGCCGATGACCGCGACCACGGGACGATGATCTGTGCCCGCCCAGGCAAGCTCGAAACCATGCGACATGGAAACGGAGGCGCCCATATCGATGCACGTGTCCATTGCAGAAAGCGGAGGCAAAGCGCCCAGCGTGTAGCATCCGATATCGCCCGTGACGACGGCCTTGATGCGCGAGAGCTCCTTGAACACCAGGCGATGCGGGCAGCCGGCGCACAACGCGGGCGGACGGCCCGGGACATCGGCAGGCGCCTGCGTATGGGCGGGAGCTCCCTGACCGAACGCCGCTCGGATAAGGCCGGGGCTCAGTTCGCCGTCGCGCGCCAAGCCGCACGGGAAATCGGCAACACGAACGCCCAACGCACGCACCGCGTCAGTCAAGTAGGTCGAACCTTCCTCTACGACGTACAGCGCATCCACGCCCGCCTCGAACTCGCGCAGCGCCTGCTCGGGCAAGGGATACGTGACGCCAAGCTTGAACACCGATGCATCCGGAAGGGCCTCAACCACATGCTGGTAGGCGGCTCCAGCGCACACCACGCCAACGGAAGCGCCCTTGCGCTCGATACGGTTGAACTCGCAGGTTTCAACCCATTCGGAAAGCTGCTCGATGCGCTCAAGCTGCACCTTGCGGCGCGGCTTGGCGAAAGCGGGCATCATGACCCACTTCGCCGGGTTGCTTTCATAGGGCTTGGGTTCGTGCTCGCAACGCACACCGCGCTCGACCGGGGTCTTCGTATGGGACACGCGCACGGAGGAGCGGATAAAGAACGGCACGTCGAAGCGCTCGGAGAGATCGAAGGCATTGCGGGTGAACGCCAAGGCCTCTGCGGAATCGGCAGGGTCCATCATCGGGATATGAGCCGCCGCGGCATAGTAATGGGAGTCCTGCTCGTTTTGAGAGGAGTACATGCCGGGATCGTCGGCTGCAAGCACCACATACCCACCGCCGACGCCGGTATAGGCGGCGGTGAACAGCGGGTCAGCCGCAACGTTGACGCCGACGTGCTTCATGGTAGACAGCACGCGCGCGCCGGCCGCGCTGGCACCGACGCCCACTTCGACAGCGACCTTCTCGTTGACGCACCATTCCGCGTACACGCCGTCCATCTTCGCAAAGGACTCAAGCGTTTCGGTGGAAGGCGTGCCCGGATAGGCCACGCCGATACGGCAACCGGCCTCCCATGCGCCCTGGGCTATCGCCTCGTTTCCTGATAACAGTTCCATGTCGCTCCCGTCTGTGAAAACGCGCGAACGCGTTTATCTGAAACCGCGGACTCCCGCGGCGTTACTCTTCTTTGTACACCAAGCAGAACGCGCCGATTTGCACGACGTCGCCGTCAGCCAGGAGATACGTATCGATGCTGTTGTTGTTCACCCATACCCCGTTAAACGATGCCTCATCGGAGATCTCGTAGCCCGAATCCACCGGCTCGACGGAGGCGTGCGTACGGGAGACGGTCATATCGTTGAGGAAGATGTCGCACTGAGGGCTGCGTCCGATGCTGAGCTTTTGGTCACCCAGCTTGAACGACACGCCGGTTTGAGGCCCGCGGACCACGTGAAGCACGGCCGTGGGCTTGGTCTTCGCGGCGGCAACCAGTTGATCCTCGCCGAACTGCAGCGGTGCGAAACGCTGCGTAGAACCCTGCAGCTTGAAGCCGCAGTGCGGGCAGGCCGAATCCTCGGGACCTACCGGGTTGTTACATACCGGGCATACATTGGCCATGATTGCTCCTTCCTACATGCCGCTATTGCGTCGACGTGGTTTTGTCCACGATAAGCGGCGTGGCGTTCAAAAGCTGCGAGGTTGCCGTTTTGGCCTCGCCAGAAAATCCGCGCATGAACCTGTCGAAGGCGATGCCGATGCTCTCGAAGAAGTTCGGCGCGGGAACATCCTTGCAAGCCACCAGATCTTGCGTTGCGATGACCTGGTTGCGCTGCTTGAATGTGACGGTCCCAACGACTTGGCCCGCCTTCACCGAACCGTGCAGCTCGTTGAACTGCACGGTTTGGCTGACGTTGCCGTTCAAGTCGAAGACCTCCACAGCGCTTTGCGGATCGGCAAACGTGGCGGGCACCGTACGGTCTATCCAGTCATCGTGCGCCACCTGAGCCACCAAGGGCACGGAGGTGCCGTTCATCTGCGTGTTCTGATCGCAATTGGCAAGCTGATATGACTTACGATGTTCAAATACCCACTCTACCAGCTCGTCCGCATCGAAAAAGCGCTGGCTGTCCGACGTCGACCCCAATACGATGGCGTACAGCTCCTGCCCGTCTTTGTTGACGGCGCCCGCGAACGACGCGCCAGCCTTCTCGGTGTAGCCCGTTTTAACGCCGATGGCATCATCGTTGATATCGAAGAAACCGTCGGTGGTTTCAAGGAACACATCGGCGGAGGACCCGCCACGTTTCACCGTAATGGTGGTGGACCCGCCGCCGACTACCGACCGGAACGTCTGGTTAGTCATAGCATAGGCAACCACTTTAGCCTGGTCGGCAGCCGTGGAATGCAAGTTGCCATCATATTGGTCGAAGTCAAGGCCATGCGGATTCTCGTAGACCGTGTTCGTGCAGCCGAGCTTTTGCGCGGTAGCGTTCATCTGCGCAACGAACGCCTTCACATCCGAATCGCCCGAGGCGGTGCCGCTCGACCTTAAGGCCGCGCCCACCGATTCGGCGATGGCGATGGCGGCATCGTTGCCAGACGGCACCAACAGCGCGTACAGCGCAGTTTTCAGCGTCATGGTGTCGCCTTCCTGCAAGCCTGCGGAGGACTCGCCCACCGCAGCGGCAGCAGCCGAAACGGTGATGGTGGAATCTAGGGACGTCAAGCCGGAGGCGACGGCGTCGAGCGCCACCACGCCCGTCATGATCTTCGTGACCGAGGCGATGCAGGCGGCATCATCGGCGTTGCGCTCGAAATACACGGTACCGTCGGTATCCACCACGATCGCTCGTTCGGCGTCGATGTTCGGACACTGCGCGACGGCCAAGCCGCGAGCGTCCACCGTTTCGCCCATGACGATGTCTGCTTTGCGCACATCGGCGTACGCATTGCCGACGCCGCCGGCGACAGGGGTGAGGGCCAGCACGAACACAAGCACGCACGCGATGGCGCGTGCGTGCTTGTTCAGCCCACTATGCAACGTGAAGCTAGTCGACAATGTACACTTCCTCCGCGGAAACGGGCGCGAAGCCGGCATCGGCAAGCTTGCGCTCGATCTCCTCGTCTCCGGATACCTTCAATACGTCGATGGCGTGCCCGCCTTCGACAGACATGCAGTAACCGTATTCAACATTGACATCGCACTCGTCCAAAAACTCGAGCAACGAGGCCAAACCGCCAGGCACATCCGGGACGCGAACGGCCATGACCGGCGTGACGGCGGCTCGCCAACCGGCAAGCGTCAGCTTCTCAGCGGCTTTGTTAGGCGTATCGCACAGCATACGGGCCACGCCGAAATCCTCGGTATCGGCCAAATACAGCGCATGCATGTTGACACCGGCATCCGCGACCGCGCGAGTGGCTGCGGCTAAACGGCCCTTTTCGTTCTCCAAAAATACGGTGAGCTGGGAAATCATGGCATTACTCCTTTCGCAGGTCGATGATGCGCTTGGCCTTGCCCTCGCTGCGCTCGATGGACTTGGGCTCGACGAGCTTGATGTCCACGGCGATCTGTAGGTTGCCCTTGAGCTCGGTGGCCAGACGCTTCTTGAGCGTTTCGAGCTTGCGGATCTCGTCGAACGGGAACTCGGGCACGGTCTCGACGCGCAGCTCGACATGGTCGAGCGGGCCGCGCGTGGTGAGGATGATCTGGTACTGCGTGGCAATCTCGGGGAAGCCGGTGAGGACCTGCTCAATCTGGGACGGGAACACGTTCACGCCGCGCAGGATGAGCATGTCGTCGGAACGGCCGATGATGCGGTCGATCTTGCGATGCGTGCGGCCGCAGGCGCAGGGCTCGGAGATGATGCGGGTGATGTCGCGGGTACGGTAGCGCACGAGCGGGCAGCACTCGCGCGTGAGCGTGGTGAAAACCAGCTCGCCGTATTCGCCATCGGGCACGGGCTGCAGGGTGTCGGGATCGATGATTTCGGCAAAGAAATGGTCCTCGGCCAGATGCAAGCCGCTCATCTCCTTGCACTCGAAGGCCACGCCCGGGCCCATGACCTCGGAGAGGCCGTACACGTCGCAATACTGCACGCCAAGCTTCTCGGCGATCTCGTCGCGCATGCCCTGGCTGCAGGGCTCGGCCCCGAAGATGCCGGCGCGAACCTTCAGATCGGTTGCAGGGTTGATACCCATCTCGATGGCAGTATCGGCGATATGCAAGGCGTAGGACGGCGTGCACGCCAACACGTCGACCTCCATGTCCTTAAGCATCTGGATCTGGCGCTTGGTGTTGCCCGAGGAAATGGGGATGACGGCGCAACCGGCCGTTTCGCCACCCCTGTGGGCGCCCAGGCCGCCGGTGAACAGACCGTAGCCGTAGGCGATCTGCATGGTGGCGTTCTCGTCGCAATCGCAGATGGCAAGACCGCGCGCAAAGCACTCGCCCCAATGCTTCAGATCGTTTTCCGTGCACCCGACGACCGTGGCCTGACCGGTGGTGCCGGAAGAGGCATGCAGGCGGACGACCTTGGATCGCGGCACGGCGAACAGACCGTCAGGGTAGTTGTCGCGCATATCCTGCTTAAGGACGAACGGGAACTTCGTGATGTCTTCGAGCGTTTTCAGGTCGCCCGGTTCGACGCCGGCGTCCTTGAAGCTCTTCTGATAGAAAGGGACGTTGTCATACGTATACTGCACGCACCACTTCATGCGCTCGAGCTGCAGGTCGCGCAGCTCCTCACGTGACATCGTTTCGATTTCCGGCTGGAAGTACACCTTTCTCTTACCTTTCTTTGTGCGCGGCGCCTGGCGTGCGGTGGGCGCGTATCGCCGCTTAAATATGAAGTAACCCGCTAGCTTCGATCCGGACCCTTCAAGATAACCTCGTTGATGGGATCGTACACGCTGGCGAACAGGTCTTGGCGCACGATGTTTCCGTTCACGTCCTTGACCGTACGCGTCACCTCGATGGTCGAACCGTCGGTGCCGCGCGTTTTCACGTAGCTGGTGCCCGGCGCAAGGGTATCGTCCACTTTGGTGGTGGTGGAATACTTCTTGCCCGCCTCCCATTGACCGGTTTCGGTGGTTACCTGATAGCCGGGATCGACTCCATACAGTGTAGCGGTTACCGACCCGACTTGGGTGGAAACCTTTACCAAAACATCGCTGGCGGTGTCGTTTCGCCACACAAGGTCAAGTTCGGGGTACGAGACGGCCGCATCGCGTCCGGCCGGATAGCTGGCGATGTAGAGCGAATGGTTGTGACGCTCGACGACGGGAAGGCCGGACTCGTAAACCGCATCGAACACCGTGGTGGCAACCTGGCAGATGCCGCCGCCCACCGAATCGGTGTACTCGCCGTCGATGATGGCGCCCGCTCCCAGGAACCCCTTCTCCTCGTTGCAATCTCCCGTAGTCCCGTTATACGACCACGTCTCGCCCGATTTGCAGATGGAGTTGTCGAGTATCTGGGAGACCAACTCGATGTTGTGGTTGCGGTTCTCGGTGCCTTGACCCGTGGTGTAGGTGGTGGTGAAGGTGCCTATAGGGCCGACCACGCCTTTATCGACGGCCTCCTGGAAGGTGAGGCGCTGAGGCATATCTTCAGCATCGACTGCGATCGTGGGAGCTTGCTGAGTCGGAGTTACGCTACCCCCTTGCCCGAACAGCGCCGCGGACAGAGCCTCGGCGGCATCCGACACATCGGGAAGCTTGCCTTGCCCGTCGGTAGTGACGCTCACCTGGCCCGATCCATCCGTCTCGAAACCGACGCCCGAGAGCGAATCGCCCTCAGCCTGGCGGATGCCCGACGCCATGGCCGACTTGGAAAGCTGCTGATCGATGTAGGGGCGCAAACGCCAACCATCCCCCGCCTGCTCCACACAGGTGGACACCCAGGCGCCGATCTCAGAAGCAGTTGCCTGCCACGTATGACCACCGAACTGAAAACGTGCTCCGCTGGCGAGCGCCGAGGTGACGTCCTGCGCTACCTGGGTCGCGGCTTCGGATGATATGCGAACGGGCGTGTACTCGGTATGCGCGACGATGCGCCCATCAGAGGCTCCGAGCATGGTATCGCCGAGAAGGCCTGCCAGCGTTTGCCGGTTGACCTCCCAGCCGTCATTGCCCTGCACCACATAGGCCACGCCGCCGGAAACCTTCACATCGTAATCCACCCGCGCCTGCCCGATGGCCGCATCAATACCTGAGGCGAACTCCTCAAGCGCCCCCTCGTCGAAGGAAGGCTCCACTTCGATGCGTTTGCCGAACATGCCCGCGCCCATGCGCGCAAGCACGCCGCCGTCGGAACGCCCGACGGCAAGCGCCTGCTGGGCAAGCTGGCCGCAATCCAACGATGCCCCCAGCTCGGCGCCGGTGGTCTGCCACGCCTGCTTCGAGGCCATGGCCTCGTCCACCGCCATCTGCTCGGCAAGCGCAGCATCCTGTTGGTTTTGCGCCGCAGCGGCCTCGTCGGTTTGCTGCGCCGCCTCGTCGGAAGCGAACACCGTGGCGCTAGCCTGCTGAAGCGGCTGCTCATACGCCTGATCGAGCGCTTGCTCAATCTCCTCGACGTTCAGCCCGGAGACATCGATATCGCCGACTTTGACGCCGGAGTATGCACGTCCGGCATGGGAGACCCCATCGACGGTACAAACGATCACGAGCGCGATAGCGCACACCGACACGATAAGCGCAGGCCTGCTCTTCCGCACAAGTTTGAACCAAGTGCGAAGCAAGGCACCAAGCACATGTCCGATGGCGCGGACAAGGGTTGCAAAAACGCCGAACAACCAGGAAAGCACGCTTCCGGCAGCCGACGCAAAGGCAGACCCGCCGTCAGAACGCGCTTGCCCGCGGTCGCGAGCACCGGAAGGACGCGAAGAGGCGCGCTGCTGCTTGGTCCACAGATTTGGCTGCACGCCCGAACGTTCGGCCCCCGCAGAATGCATGCGACGACCCGACCGCTGAGCGGTTCGGGCCGTCGATGACGTTCTATTCCCTTGTCTTGACGCACGAGGCGAGCGTGCACCCGCAGAGGAGCGCGCGGATGCATGTTGAGAAGATCCGCCGGAAGAAGGGCGCACGGCCGCATGTCGAGGCGATCCGTCGCTGCGCCTGGGCCTTCCTGCGTTTACGCGGGCGTACTCACCTGAGCGCGTTTGCGAACCAGGGCGCGAAGCACCCCCTCGTGAAGACCTGCTATGTTGCGGAGCACTCACCTTACGCGCCCTTTCGCCTCAAGCCGGCGAGCCCTCTGCATCTTACGATACCCGGCCAACACGTAGTACAGCGTGGTGAACAGACCCAGCAGCAAGCCGGCGTACACGAACCAAATGCCCCAAGAGCATGCCTCGGAACCGAAACCCGGCAACCAGGACGCTTCGAACCAGCCAAGCCCGCCAATAAGCGGCATGTTCAGCAACAAGCCCGCGAATCCGACGAACAAAAACGTAGTGGCCACCTTGCCGGGATAGATGACGGCGACGCGCTCGTGATAGCGCTTCAACAGATACGATCCCCCGACAAGGAGCATAAGGTCGCGGCCCAAGACGACCACGACGATCCAGACGGGCAAGCGACCGACAAGCATAAGCCCAATGACGCCGCAACTCATAAGGATTCTGTCTACCGCAGGGTCGAGCAGCTGCCCGAGCTTTGACACGCAGTTCGTACGCCGCGCAAGCTGGCCGTCAATCCAATCGGTGCCCGCTGCCAGCGCAAACATGAACGTGGCGAGCAGATCATAGCCGTTGAGCAACAGCACCATATACACCGGCACCATGCATAACCTGATAAATGATATGACGTTGGGAAGCGTGAAGATGCGATTGGTGACTTCTTCGGTTTTCTGAGATGACATGTGTTCCCTACCCCGTGGCCTGCAACGCAAGACGGGGCGCCCGAAAGCGCCCCGCGCAAGTTTCGAATGCGATTATACTAACCTACCGCGCATCCAAAGGTTACGATTGGGCTACCTATTCACCGGCATCTTCACGTTTGGGAGCCGCCTTGGGCCGCTCAGGGATGGTGAAGGTATGCACGCGCTTCTGCCTTGAGACGGTCTCGTAGGTGGGCAGCATGGTCAGGCTACCTTTGGGGCACTCATAGGTGCAGCTGCCGCATTGGACGCAGCGGAAGTGGTCGATTGCCCAGGTGCGGGCCTTCTTGTCCACTTCGATGGCGCCGCAGGGGCAGCGCTTCACGCACAGGCTGCACAGGATGCAGGTGGACTCGTCGACCACCACATGGCCCTTCAAACCCGCGGGAGGCTCAGGCTTCACCACCGGATACAGCACGGTCTCGGGCTTCTTGAACAGCGAGCCGAACGTCATTTTTCCAAGTTTGAATCCGCTCATCGCTCTACCTTTCCGTGCAGCTGATGCAAGGGTCGATCGTCAGGATGATGTTGTTCACATCAGCCAGATCGCAGCCCTTCAGGGCGATGGTCATGCCTGCGATGTTCTGGGAGGTTGGCGTGCGCATGCGCATGCGCTCCAAGAACTTCGTGCCGTTGCCGCGAGCATAGTAATAGCACTCGCCGCGAGGCTGCTCGAGCACGTTGCAAGCCTCGGCGCCATCGGCGGGATTGCCCTTGACTTTTACCTCGATATCGCCGGCGGGCATACGGGAGATGACCTCTTCAATGATGTCGATGGACTGCAGCACCTCAAGGCAGCGGACTTGGACGCGCGCATAGCAATCGCCGTCGTTGGACAAGATGGGCTGGAACTCGGAAAGCTTGCCGTACCAGCCGTTGCCGAGCATGCGCACATCGTAGTTCACGCCCGAAGAGCGGCCGAACGGGCCGACCATGCTTTCCGCAACGGCATCGTCGTGGCTAACGTAGCCGACGCCCACCAGGCGGTTCTTCACCGAGGTATCGGTGAGCAGCGTGTTCATGATCTGGCGATACTCGTCCTTCAGACCTTCGAGCACTTGCTTGATGTAGGCGAACATGGCGTCATCGACATCGCGCACCACGCCGCCGACCTTGACCACGGAGAAGATGACGCGGCCGCCGGTGGTCTTCTCGAAGATGTCGAGCACGCGCTCGCGCAGGCGCCAGCAGTGCATGAACAGGCTCTCGAAGCCGAAGGCGTCGGCGGCAAGACCGAGCCACAGGACATGCGAGTGGATACGCGAAAGCTCATGCCACATGACGCGCAGCGCCTGGGCCCTGTCGGGCACCTCCACGCCCATAAGCTGCTCGACGGTTTCGGCATAGCCCATGGAATGGCCGAAAGCGCAGATGCCGCAGATGCGCTCTGCTACGTAGATGAACTGGTTGTAGTCGCGCGTTTCCACGAGCTTCTCAAGACCGCGATGCACGAACCCAATCTGGGGCATAGCCTCGATGACCTTCTCGTCCTCGACGACAAGGTCCAGGTGAAGCGGCTCGGGGAGAACCGGATGCTGCGGTCCGAAGGGGATGACGGTTGCCTTTCCCATGCTATTCACCAGCCTTTCCGTTTTCCTGCGCTTGACGCTGCTTCTCCTCGAACGCGGCGCGCACCTTGGCGGCCTTCTCGGGGTCCATGTTCTTTAAACGCTCCTCGAGCACGGCGACCTTCTCATCGCGCTCGGCCTGAGCGGTCTCCTGGCGAGCGCGCGCATCGAGCGCGGCGCGCACCTTGGCGGCCTTCTCGGGGTCGAGCTGGGCAAGCTTGGCATCGAGCTCAGCTTGTTGCTGGGCCGTTGCCTGGCCGGTGGCGCGCTGGCTTTCCAGCTTCGCTTCATTGGCAAGCGCCCCGCGCACCGCCTGGGCCTTCTCAGGCTCCATGCCCGAAAGCTTGGCCTTCGCGGCCATGGCCGCACGAACCTTGGCGGCCTTCTCCGGGTCCATGGTGGCAAGCTTGGCCTCGAGCGCCTCGTCGTAGACCTGCGGGCGGGCGGCCTGCGCCTCGGCCTCGGCGCGCTTGGCCTTCGCAGCGAGCGCAGCCTTGACGCGGGCGATCTTCTCGGGGTCGGCGCCGGCCATCTTCAACTCGATATCCTCGGCGTTCGCCGAAGGGGCCACGCCTGCGACCTTGCCCTTGGCGTCGGGATGAGACGTGACGAAGCTTGCATTGGCCGCAGCCGCCTGGCGGGCGCGCTCGGCCTTGGCCGCCGCCGCCTTCTTGGCCTTCTCGCGGGCGGCCTTCTGAGCCGGCGAGATGATGGTCATAGGAGTGGGCTGCGCCGTCACGTAGAAGTTGCCGCCGAAATCGATGGCGATGTCGCGGACGTTCACGCCGAACAGGTCGTGAATCTCGTTCTCGAACACGAACGCGGCGATGAAGCGATCGGTGATGCTGGGGATGGGAATCTCAGGTGTGACGCCCTTGATGGTGAAGACCTCGAGCACGCCATCTTTCATGAACGTGTACTGCACGTCGATGCCGGCCTCGGTGTTGACGGCGAGCACTTGCACGAAACGGTGGCCCTCCGCCTGCATGCGCTCGGACAAGGCAGGCAGGCCCTCGACCGAGATCTCCTGGTACTGTGCGGGTATTGCCATGGCGCTTACGCCTCCTTCCCGTTCTTCATTGCGGCGCGCTTCTCCTCAAGGATGCCCACGGCCTCGACGACCGCATCGATGATGGCCTCGGGGCGCACCGCGCAGCCCGGAGCGTACACGTCGACGGGGATGGCCTGGTCGACGCCGCCGATGACGTTGTAGCAATCATGGAAGATGCCGCCGGAGCATGCGCAGATGCCGCACGCCACGACCACCTTGGGTTCGAGCATCTGGTCGTAAATTTCCTTGACGACCGAGATGTTCTGCTCGTTGACGCTGCCCGTGACCAGGAAGATGTCAGCGTGCTTGGGGTTGCCGGTGTTGATCACGCCGAAACGCTCGGCGTCGAAGCCCGGGCAGAGGGCCGCCAAAACCTCGATGTCGCAGCCGTTGCAGCTTGAGGCGTCGTAGTGGATGACCCACGGCGATTTCGCGAAATAAGCCATTGCGACCTCCTTACAGGTACATAAGGACGGCGATGTTGATGCCGCCGGCCACCAGGGCCACCGCCCACGCGCTCTTGAGCATGAGCTGCCACTTCACGCGGGCGAAGTTGTTGTCGATGAGGATTTCCAGGAAGAACGCGGCAAGAGCTGCCACCACGGCCACAACGAGGGAGACGGGGTTGCCCCACACGAAGAACAGGCCGATCCAGCCGAGCGCCAGCACGTTCTCGCACCAGTGCATGACCTCCACCTTCGCGAGCGTGCGGCCGCTCATCTCAGTGGTGACGCCCTTGACGAGCTCCTGATGGGCGTGGTGCGAATAGCTCAGATCGAAGGGGCTTTTGCGCATCTTGATGGTAAGGATGAACAGGAAGCCCAGGAAGGCGATCCAAGTTACGGCGATAGCCGGAACCTCCAGGCCGAACACCGCGCTGGCATCGAACGATCCCGTGGCCAGGAAGAACACCACGGCGATGAACAGGCTCATAGGCTCTTCGGCCATGATCTGCAGCGCCTCACGGGCTGCACCGACCTCGGAGTAGGGGCTGCGGGTGCAGTACGCCGCCAGGATGAAGAACAGGCTGGAGAGCGTGAGAACGAACACGGACAGCAGCAGGTTGCCGCCGCCGAAGAAGATGCCGCCTGCCAGGATGGCGAACACGAGGGCGCAGGTGATGTAAGTGCCTTCGACGTTGTTCACCGCTGCGCGATCCTTCTCCAGAAGCTTGCGCACATCGTAGTAAGGCTGCAGGATGGGCGGGCCGACGCGACCCTGCATGCGAGCGGACAGCTTGCGGTCAAGGCCGGCGAGCAGGCAGCCGACCACAGGAGCGAGCACGGCGAAGGCGATGGTGCCCACGATGATGGGGATCAAATACATGAGACACTTCCCTTCCTAGAGCAGCCCGTACAGCGTGGCGATAGCTGCACAGTACCCGACGACGATGATGATGCTGGTGGCCCAAACTCCCACCGGGGTGATCTTGGGCTCGCCGAAGATGCCCTCCATGTACCAGTTGCGGGACGTTGCCATGGTCTCACCGGACAAGGAGTTGCGGAACGTGCGGTTGGCGTTGTTCTCGCTGACGCCGGCAAGGTAAACGGGCACTTGCTTGACCTGCTTGGAGCCCAAGCCGCCGAACAGCACCACGAACACCACAGCCGACAGCAGAGCGGCAACCCACAGGTTCGCCTGGCTGACGCCCTGGGAGCAAATGCCGAACACATCGAAGATGTAAGGCTCGACCAGGAACGTGGACAGGACGGGCAGGCCTACGCAGCACAGCATGGAGAGCACGGCCATGACCATGAGCGCGATCCACTCGCTGCGATGCACGGTGGTCTCAACGTTCAGGGGATGGGCGGCGATGCCCGAAAGCTTTCCGAGCCACTTGGCCCAGAACAGGAACGTGGCGGCAGAGCCGAAGCCCAGGATGAGGATAAGGGCGACGTTGCCGGTGTCGGCGAAGCTGACGAGCGTGCCCCACTTCGCCACAAGCATGCCGAAGGGCGCCACGAACATGATCATGATGCCGGCCATCATGAAGCGGGCCAGACGAGGCATACGCTCGAACATGAGGTCCATATCCTCGATGTCGCGGCTGCCGATGTGGTGCTCGGCGGTGCCAACGCACAGGAACAGAAGGCTCTTGGCCACAGCATGGAACAGCACCAGGAACGTTGCCGCCCACACGGCCTCGGGGGTACCCACGCCGGCGCAGGCCACGATCAGACCCAGGTTGGCGATGGTGGAGTATGCAAGCACGCGCTTGGCGTTGGTCTGCGAGATGGCCATGAAGCTGCACAGCAGGAAGGTCAGGCCGCCCACAAGGATGGTCATGACTGCTGCCGCCGGGCAGACGAGGAAGATCGGCGAGAGCTTGATGAGCAAGAACACACCGGCCTTGACCATGGTGGACGAATGCAGGAGCGCGGAGGTGGGGGTAGGTGCCACCATAGCGCCGAGGAGCCAGGTGTGGAACGGCATTTGAGCCGCCTTGGTGATGCCGGCGAACGCCAGCGCCACCGCGGGCAGGGCCGCAAGCGCCGGAGCCATGACGCCGGCGGCGATGAACTCCACGAGCGAAAGCGTATCCATAGTCAGCGCGATGGCGAACAGCGCCACCAAAAAGCCGATGCCGCCAGCCAGGTTCATGATGATCTGGCGAAACGCGTTGTTGATGGCCTCCGTCGTTTTGGTGTAACCGATGAGCAGGAACGAGCACACCGTGGTGATTTCCCAGCCAGTGAACATCCACAACAGGTTGTTGGAGAACACGATGACGTACATAGCAGACAGGAACAGGAACATGAGGGCGAAGAACCTCGGACGGCGATCCTTGGCATCGGCGGGCTCATGAGCCTGGAAATCCTCCATGTAACCCAAAGCGTAGATGCAGATGCCGCTGCCGACGACGCCGATGATGAACGTGGTAACCAGCGTAAGGCTGTCCAGGTACAACCCATATTGCACTTCGATGCCATGGGCGACGAACACGTCAAACACCAAAGAGCCCACAACCTGCACCACGGCAAGCACGCACGCCAATACGTTCTTGTACTTTACGCCGAAGCACAAGATGACCGCGGCGATGACCAAGCCGATGAGCGTGCATACGATATCGATCGCACCTGAAGAGAACTCGATCCCGACCCACGGCGTGCCCAGGTTGGCCAAAACCAGCCAAACCGACCCGAATCCGATGATCACCGCTGAAGAGCACACGATGACGCGTCGCGCCGTCTCGTTGCCCACGAGCAGCAGCACACCGGCCACGAGCAACGGGAACAGAATCAGAAACCCGATGAGAGCCACGCTGCCTCCCCCTTTCATTTTCCTTGCTAGCCGAATCCGACCCCGCGAAACCTTGTAGCGCCGCATAAAGCCGAACGTGCCCGGACGTCGGGCACGGATAGCACTCTACCATCCCACCGGCCGTTTCCCCTGCACGCATTGAGGGCGGGCGGTATGCTCGGTAAATGGGTCCGTTTTGACAACAAAATACCGGTAGGCGGCATATCGTGGGCGCAGGGATTGCCCATTCCGAAGATATTGGGGTACAAGAAGGACCGATATTTCGTTGCAACCTGAACCCGCGGGGAATCGAAAACCGCTCTTTCGCCCGGTTTGCGAAACGAAAGCGCACATGACGATTCCATGACATAACAGAAACGTCCGTACGCACGCCAATGGTTTTGCTAGGATAACCCCCCGTCATGTTTCAAACGCTTGCCAACATATTTCAACGCATCCGCCGCACGGATTCCATGCTGTGCGCACCATGCCCGCTGCGCGCCTTCGGCGCCTGCAGCCTCACCTCCATGCTCATATGATGCGTGCGCGCAAACCGCGCTTTTCGAACACGTATCATATCGGCTTTTGGAGGATCTTCTTTTGAACAATGCAAGCTCCGCCGCAGCGCACCGTGTGCGTATCACGGGTGTTGTGGTCTTCGGTGCCTTCCTGGCGCTTCTCAATCAAACCGTCATGTCCCCTGCCCTGCCCGTCATCATGGCCGACTTCGCCATCGATGCCTCCACGGCGCAGTGGATCATGTCCATATACCCTCTGGTCAGCGGCATCATGGTGCCGGTTTCCGCCTTTTTGATCGACCGTTTCACCACCCGCCAGCTGTTCTTCGCGGCAACCGGGGCGTTCGCCGCGGGTACGGCGCTGTGCGCCGCTGCTCCAACGTTTTTCCTGCTGATTTGCGGACGCGTGCTGCAGGCCGCCGCATCCGGCGTGCTTCTGCCGTTGGTATCGGTGGTTCCGATGCTCGTGTTTCCCGTGGAGAAGCGCGGAACCGCCATGGGCATGGCCGGCATCGTGATGTCAGCAGGTCCCGCCATCGGGCCCGTGGTCGGCGGCGCCATCATCGACGCTTACGGATGGCGCGCATGCCTAGGCTGCATCGTCCCGTTGGCCCTTGCAGCGCTTGTCTGTGCCGTATTCTTGCTCGATAACGTTGGAGAAGGAAAGCGACCGCATCTCGACGTGCCGTCCATCGCGCTTTCCACCGTGGCATTCGGAGGCATGCTGTACGGTTTCTCCAGCGCATCCTCGATGGGTTGGACGAGCCCAGTGGTGCTCGGATGCATCATCGCAGGCGTGGCCTGCCTGGTGTTGTTCGCTCGCCGTCAGCTTCGCTTGGAAGATCCTCTGCTCGATCTGAGGTGCCTGAAATCGAGCGATTTCGCCGTGGCCGCCATCGTCGTCACCCTTATCAACGCGGCATGCCTGGTCACCAACACCATTCTGCCCATTTTGCTGCAGACCGCGATGGGCGCGACGGCGCTGCAAACGGGCATGGCGATGCTTCCCGCCGCCGCAGTCGGCATTCTTATCAGCCCTATCTCGGGCGTGGTCTTCGACAAGTTCGGCCCGCGAGCCATTTCCGTGGGCGGTTTGACACTCATGACTGCGGCGCTGTTCGCTCTTTCGCGCATGGATGCAAGCTGCTCGATCTTGATGGTGGCGGTGTTGTGCGCCGCCCAAGCGGCAGGTCAATCGTTGGCGAACATGCCGGTGAACACCTGGGGCATCAACGCGCTTGAGAACAGCCAGATCGCTCACGGAAACGCCATCGCCAACACCGGGCGCCAGGTTGCAGGCGGCCTGGGAACCGCCATCATCGTCACGCTTATGACCACGGTCACCTCGAACGCGGCCCTGCAAGGCGCGGCAACCGTAGAGGCGACGGTGTCGGGGACGAGCGCAGCTTATATGGCGTGCGCCGCTATCGGCCTGGTTGCTTTGATATTCGGCGTGCTGAAGATCCGCGTTTCGAAGGAGACGCAACAGCAGCCTCATGTGATTCGCGACACGGCAGCTAATGCTGCGCAAGCAACCGAGTAGCGTAGCGCAAAACACGCTTGCCCGCCAACGCAACAGACGCTTGGACGAGCTATCTAGCAAGATCGATACCGCAAGGGACCGGTTCCGGAACAACCCCGGGGCCGGTTCCTTTCATTTCACCCTACGCCTTCACGCGCACATTTGAGCGGCATATGCGTCAAAATCGGCACTAATCGATCGAGACGCGTCGTTCCCCGCACCTGGAGAACACGTCCTTCGAGCGCACGACGTCGGCCAGCAGCGCCGTTGCCGACGCAATACCCTTGCCTGACGTGCTGTAGTCGACGCCGCACATCCACACCGGTCGAAAACCGTGCCGCGCGAACCTTATCGCGTTAGCTTACCTCTGCTTCCCCGCCATGATCTTAGACAAGGCCTCGATGAGCTTCTGCGAATCGATAGGTTTGGCAAGATGCTCGTCCATACCGGCTTCTCGGCAGCGGACCTTATCCTCGGTGAAGGCGTTTGCGCTCATGGCCACGATGGGGATAGTGCCCGCATCCTCGCGCGCAAGCGAGCGAATGGCGCGCATCGCCTCGTATCCATCCATGTTTGGCATCATGATGTCCATGAGGATTAGGTCGTAGGTGCCCGCATCCGACTGCTCGAACGCGCTTACCGCCTCGTTGCCGTCATCAACGCATGTCACCTTCGCGCCGGCATTGAAGAGCACGAATTCGGCGATTTCACGATTCAGGTCGTTATCCTCGACTAACAGCACGCTCAAACCGTCTAACGTGACTATATTAGGCGCTCGACGATCGGCCGGTCCTGATGACGCATCAAAGGCGATAATCGACGGCAAGGTAATGGTGCAGGTTGTGCCGACGCCCAACCTACTCTCATACGCAACACCGCCGCCCATAAGCTCCGCGAGTTGCTTGGCGATCGCGGTTCCCAAACCCGTGCCGGTCGCGTGCTCGGCGTCCTTTTGCTGCTCTCGTGCAAACGGTTCGAACATGTGCGCCTGAAAATCAGGGCTCATGCCGATGCCAGTATCGGCGATAACGATATCGTACACGGCGACTTCGCCTTCATGCGCATGCTCCGTGCAGGCGACGCGTACCGCGCCGCCCGGCTTGTTGTATTTCACCGCATTGCTCGCGATGTTCATGATCAACCGTTTCAGATGAAGCGGGCTTGCCATGATAGAGGGATGGACGACCCCGCTTAGATCGCAGCTGATGCTCACGCCAAGTTGTTGCGCCTGACGCTCCATGATCTGGCAAACCTCGTTGATGAGTTCTACAAGATTCACGGGACGCAGATCGAGCTCCACTTCACCGCTTTCGAGCTTGCTCATGTCGAGGACTTCATTGACCAAGTCGGAAAGGATGCCCGATGCCGCCCAGATCTTCTGCCGGCAATCGCGCTGCTTGGCAAGGTCGTCGTCGTAGGCGTTGGCGACTTCTACCATGCCCCGGATACCGTTGATAGGCGTACGGATATCATGGCTCATACGCTGCAGAAACTCGGTCTTCGCGCGGTTGGCGCTTTGCGCCTGAAGGGCGGATTGCGCCAGGCGTTCCGCATATTCGCGCTCCTGCGCCACGAGCTCATGGAGGTGCTCGTGCTCGGATTTGCGCCTGGAAAGAGCGAACACGGCGACCACGACGCTGTACAGCGCAAGGGCAACGGCTACGAACCCGGCGACTTCGCCCAAACAAGACGAAACGGGCATGAATGTGTACACGTAATAATCACGGGCCTTGTCAAGGGAGGCGATATAAGGGTTCGAACCCGAGACCAGCAGCGTGGTCTTGCCAAGCGGGCAGCGGCTCTTGATATCCTCGACGACCTTCGTATCGGGGGCATCAAGCTGGATATCGCCGCTGACCTGATTTGGAAGCATGTTGGCGGCAACCACCTTGCCGTCGGATTCCACGACGATATCGCCGCTGCCCCGCACATCGTAACCCGCCAGCATATTCTGCAACGGCAGCAGATAACGATTCGAGAACACCTCGCTTGTATAGTAACCCGCAACGACCATGCCCGGTTCATCGATGCGCGCCGCACAACCTACATCGATGTACGATCCGTCATCTAAAACGATACGCGTAGCGTACATTTTCCTAGGATCATCGATCACCTCGAGGGCGACTTCGTCCGTCACCTCCCGTTGCACCATGTCGAAGGTGACGTCATTGTTGGAGTATGACCGCACAAGCTGACCATCGGCGGACAACACGAAAGCGTTCGACAAGCCGAGCTGCCGCGCAGATCCTTCAAGACCGGCTTGGTCGATGCCGTCAATGCTGTAGGAGATATTACGAGCAAGTTGCGCCGCGTTTTCAAGCGCAAGCACCTGACTGGTCATAGCAGCGGAATCATTGAATGAGTCATAAGTCAGGCTCTGCGACTTTGCGAAGGCGACCACGTTGTCAGAGCGCTCAGCGGCTTGCCGGAACACCGAGCCGAAGCTGATCAGGCCGCTCACGCACGCCACAGCAACCCCGACTGCGATGCCGATTGCCCAAAAGCGTCTGCCGGGATGATTGTTTCTAGCCACGCACATCGCCTACTCGCAGATACGGCGAGGGATCCTCGAAGTACTTCGAGAGGATCGTGCGCATGGTGCCGTCGTCAATCATGTCCCGAAACGCGCCCGCAAGCGCAACATCGATACCTCGATCATCGTTGAGGTCGAAGGCACACCCAAGGCCGACATCGAGCAAAGAATCATTCAGAATGCGCACATCGACCCCATAATCCTGCTCGTATTGCAAGATGGAGGTCTCATGAGCTGCAATGGCGTCCACGTAACCCTTCAAGAGAGCGGGGACAAGGTACGAGCGATCGGAGAAGCTCAGAACGCTTGCCACCTCCGGCACGTCGGGGTTTGTGCGATTCAACAGGATGCCTTCCGGCTTGGTAGTGGATTGCACGGCAATGGTTTTGCCCTCAAGGTCGGCAAACGAGGTGATGGGGCTTGAAGGCTCCACCGCCACCACTTGGCGACTCTTCATATAGGGTCCAGCCCATCGATAATCGGCCTCGCGACCCGTCATCGAGAAGCTGCCGGCGATGCAGTCAAGCTCACCGCTGGCAAGCATCTCGTTTTTCTTCTCCCAAGCGATATATTTGAACTCGGGCTTATAGCCGATACGGCCAAACGCCTCGTTGAGAATATCGACATCGATGCCGCTTGCATTGCCCTCCGCATCGTCGGAGACGAACGGAGGGTAGGGATCGGTGCCGATCACGAGGGTTTTCAACTCGTTTGAATCCGAAGGTTCGCTTGGATTTGGGAAAACGCAGGCAGCAAGCGTGCACGCCGATAACGCCAAAACGGCGATTAGTGCAATAAGCGCAAACAGCTTCTTGCTACCCATGTACATCCTTACCTCGCTGACACCCCCTACGCAGTATAACCGAATCATAGGTGTTACCTCGGAAAAACGGCGAATCGCATAACTCGTCGCAATATCGCAATGTAGGGCCGCTCCCAGAGACAAAGATGTAGCGTCATCGGCAGATAGCATGCGCCATGCGGAGCGTTCGAAATTCAACAGCCGAGGCTGTCACATGCGACGTGCTCGCAAAACTAAAGCCGAGGCTGCTAAATGCGAGGTACGCGATAAGCAAACGTTATGGCCGTAACATGCGGATGGGGCCTATCGGGATGCAATACCGAATCTGTCGAAGGAAAAGAAAAAGCGGGTCTCAAGAAATCTTGAGACCCGCTTGTGTAAGCTGGTCGGGTTGACAGGATTTGAACCTGCGACCCCTTGACCCCCAGTCAAGTGCGCTACCAAACTGCGCCACAACCCGAACTTTCAAACTGCTGCTGTCCGAAGCAGCTCATTCATAATACCAAAACCAGGATAGCGCGCAAGGGGTAATTTCAAACTTTTTCGCGAATCATGAAAAAGTCCGCCCGTGCGCGGTATCTACGCTGAGCGGCCTAGCGCAAATACTCCAACGCATGATCGAGAATCACATCTGCCAGCTTATCCTTAGGCATGCTGGGCGTCTCGTCGATTTCGTCTGCATCCACGAAGCACACGGCGTTGTCGTCGGTGCCGAACGCCAGCCCCTCGCCCACGCGATTAGCGACGATAACGTCGGCGTTCTTTTTCACAAGCTTCGCCTGGGCGTTAGCGATGACATTGTCGGTTTCGGCAGCGAAACCCACCACAACCTGATGCGGGCCTTTCTTCGCCCCGAGCGTTGCCAGGATATCCGGGTTCTCGACCAACGTGATGGTGCCAAGGTCGGCGTCCGCCGCGCCCTTCTTCAGCTTATGGTCCGCCGCATGCGCCGGGCGCATATCGGCGACGGCCGCGGAGAACAACGCGATATCCGCCGAGGGGAACGCCTCTTCGCACGCCTGCAGCATCTCGAGCGCAGTGTTCACGTGCACCACGTGAACGTCTGAGGGAGCGGGAATGGAAACCGGCCCGGTGATGAGCGTTACGTTGGCGCCACGGCGGCGGGCCGCGCGCGCTATGGCGTACCCCGTCTTGCCGCTGGAACGGTTGGAGATATAGCGCACCGGGTCGATAGGCTCGACGGTGGGACCGGCGGTGATCATGATGCGCTTGCCCTCAAGATCTTGCTTCACGCCCAGAACCTCTAGCGTGCGCGCGACGATGGCCGCAGGGTCGGCCAAACGGCCGCGTCCCACGTCCCCGCATGCCAGATACCCTTCGTCAGCCTCGACGAACACGGCGCCGCGGATGCCGAGCTTGCCGATGTTATAGCGCGTGGCAGCCGCCTCGTACATGTGCACGTTCATGGCCGGCGCCAAAACCAGCGGCGCAGTGCACGCAAGGGCCGTGGTGGTGAGCAGATCGTCGGCGATGCCGTTTGCCAGCTTTGCCAGAACGTTAGCCGTGCAAGGCGCGATGACGAAGGCATCGGCCTCCTCGGCAAGCGAGATGTGATGAATGGGATCGGTAGGGTCGTCGAACAGGTCGACCGCCACCTTCTCGTGGGTAAGCGATCGGAACGTGACGGGATCGACAAAATGCGTGGCATGCTCGGTCATGCACACCTTCACGCGGACCCCGGCCTTTTGAAGACCGCGGACGATTTCGCAGGCTTTGTATGCGGCAATGCCGCCGGTTACGCCCAGCAGCACTGTTTTCTGAGGTTTTTGAGCCTCGCTACTCATGATGATCCTTCCCGGTAAGATACGGCACGAGCACGTGGGCAAGCACCGAAGCATGCATCGGCGTGCCATTAAGGCACGGGACATATACGAACTCGCTACCTTCGTACGGTCGGCCAGCTTCCTCGACGGCCTGCCGGTACCAAGGCACTAATTCATAATCGATATCATAAAGGGTTTCAAGGCAATCTACCGCGAAATTCGGGCAAACCATGAAGACACGGCCATCTCGCGCCTGCGCCCAACGCTTGAGAACGCCTCGGGTAAACGGCCGCAGCCATTCGCGGCTTTTATCGAACCGGCAGTTGTAGCCGATGGTCCACTGCGTTCGATCGAGACGAAGGCGACCCGCCACCGCCAAAGCGGTCGCGCCGGTCTGAGGCTCGTACGTATCGCCCTGTTCGATATCTTTCATCGGTATGGAATGGTAATTGAACAGCAGCCTGTCGCCCGCCTGCGCGTTGAAGCCCGCAGCCGAAACGGTTTGAGCGATCGCTTCGACATAGGCGCTATCCATGCCATAAGAATCCACGAATGTCACCGGTGCCCGCCATGACAGCTCGGTCATAGCCGCCGCCACGCCGTCCTTGACGCTCAGCGTGGTGGAATGGGCGCTTTGCGGATACAGGGGAAGCGCCACCACCTGCGCGCATCCTTGCTCGCGAAGGGCGGCAAGGGCTTGCTCGATGGAGTCCTCGCCATAGCTCTGCCCCACCTGTACCCGGGCATCAATGCCGTCGTCTTGCAAGCGCTGCTCCAGCAGATCCCGGAGCTTGGCATGCTCCACGTCGAAAGGCGACCCAGCTTCAGTCCAGATCTTCCCGTATTTCCTTCCGGACTTCACCGAACGCGTGGGAAGGATGAACAAGTGAAGGATCAGCCACCATGGCGCCTTGGCCATAGGGCGTATGCGCTCGTCCATCAAAAACCTGCCCAGGTACCTGCGAACATCGCGCGGCTCGGGGCTTTTCGGCGTGCCCGTGTTCGCGAGCAATACGCCGATACGTGTGTTCTCACATGCCGTCATAGGTAGCGTCTCCAAACTTGACCTGCGAAAATAAGAAGGCGGCTATTGAAGCCGCCTCGAATAACGCGCCTTACGGAAAGCACGTTACCAAATACTATAGGATGCCGAAATCCTCCAGATGGTGTACCGGGGCCATGGGATGCGGCGCATCGGCGAGCAACTCGAACACTTCCCTACCCGCTTCAGTGCGACCCCGGCTGCGAGATGCCAGCTTATCGAGCACGGCAGCAAGGTCGTCGGTAAGGTTGTCGGCGAAGAACAAGTCCTCGCCCGTCATAGGCTGAGTGAATCCTACCTGGAAGGAATGCAGGAACTGACGATCCAACCCGAAATTGGCATCGGCGTCCTTTGGCGCACCGGAGTTATACACCGGATCGCCCACCAGGGGATGCTTCGCGTACTGCATGTGAACGCGAATCTGATGGGTTCTGCCCGTGTACAGCTTGCAGTCGATAAGGGTGTAGCCGTTGTCGCGCGGACCGTGCTCGAAGCGCTCGAGCACGCGGAAGGTGGTAAGCGCATCTCGCGCCGAAGGGCATTCGCGAACCGCCATGCGCGTACGCTCGTTAAGCGAACGGGCGATGGGCGCATCGATCATGCCGGTATCGTGCGGGATGACACCATGCACCAAGGCAAGGTAGCGACGGTCGACCGCGCGATCGCGGATATCGGCCATAAGCGCCAAGCCGGCGGCATCGTTTTTCGCGGCAAGCATAAGGCCCGTAGTGTCGCGGTCGAGGCGATGCACGATACCGGGGCGATCGCTTTCGCCCTGGACGTTACATAGGTGCTCGACGCCGCAATGATAGACCAGAGCATTGACCAACGTGCCATCGGCATGATCGACCGACGGATGGCAAACGAGCCCTGCCTGCTTGGAGATGACGAGCACGTCGTCGTCCTCGTAGCGGATATCGAGCGGGATGGCCTGGCCTTGCACGGGACCCTGCTCGGGGGCGTCCGGCACCTCGTACACCACCGTATCGCCCGCGCACAGCGTATGCTTCTTGGCGACGGTGGCGCCGTTGACGTACACTGCGCCGTCTTCCACGGCGCGGGCCGCAGCGCTGCGGCTGGGATACAACCCGCGTGCGGCCAGCACGGCGTCGATACGCGAACCGGCATCTTCGGCGCAGGCGGTATAGCTTTTCAACGCGCCCATCTAGCGCACCTCCTCATGATGTCGTTCGCGGACGATCCATCCGATTAAAAACAATGCAAGACCGCAGGTCACGCCGATGTCGGCGATATTGAACACGGGGAAATCCATGAAGCTGAGGTCGATGAAGTCCACCACGTAGCCTAAGGCGAAACGATCGATGGCGTTGCCTATACCGCCGCCGATAACAAGCCCTAGCCCGATGAGCTCAGGCCAACTGATGCGGGCGCGCTCGTGCACCGCGAACGCCGCAAGCGCCGCGCACATGACGATGGAGAACACGCCCAAAGCGGCCGTGGCGCCGGAAAACATGCTCCAGGCACCGCCGGTGTTATGCACAAGGTGGAGCCTGAACAAACCGGCAATGGGACCGGAAAGGACGCTGCCCGCCGCATGAACGTTCATGCACAACTTGACCGCCTGGTCCAAGACGATCCAGCAAAGGGCCAAAGCGCCCATAGCCCCCAAGCGAAGCGCCTGGGACCGCACCGAAGGCGCGGGGCCGGCGCATACCGCGTCGGCCCCTTCGCTTCCAGCGATGTTCATAGGTTCATGCTGGGTCAAACCGTTTACTCCTCGGTGAAGCCGATGGCGTCGAGGGCGTCGCCGCAACGCTGGCACACATCCGCGTGGTTGGCGTTGCCGCCGAGCTCGCGATAGTTCCAGCAACGCGGGCACTTGTCGCCCTCGGCGGGCTTAACCTCGCATGCAAGCTCATCACCTGCAGCAAACGTCACGCCGGACACGATGAACAGCTCCTCGAACACGGAGGCGTCGAAGGAGGAAAGCGCATCGAGGGTTGCCTGCGGAGCGGTAACCGAAACGGTAGCTTCCTGGCTCTTGTTGATGACCTTGGCGCCGCGAGCATCCTCAAGCGCCTTGGTGACCACGTCGCGCACCTCGAGGGCGCCGACGAACGCGGCGAGCACCTTCTCCTCGGCCTGCTTGCCGGGAAGCGCAGGCACGAAGTCGGAGCGATGCGGCCAGCCTGCCAGCTGCACGTTGCACACGCGGCCTTCGCGGTTGCGCATGGCCTCGGGATAGCACTCCCACACCTCATCGGCCGTGAACGACAGGATGGGCGAAAGCACGCGCACGAGCACTTCCAGGATGTTGAACAGCACCGTCTGCACGGCGCGACGGCGCGGGCTGTCGGGCGACTCGGAGTACAGGCGGTCCTTCGTGACATCCATGTACACGCTGGACAGGTCGTTGACGAAGTCATAGACGGCACGGTAGACGCCGTTGAACTTGAAGCTGTCGTAGGCCTGCTCGACGTCGGCGAGCAGCTGGGCGGTCTTGGCCATCATGTACTGGTCGATGGGCTCGAGGTCGTCCCAGTTGGAAACCGCGTTCGCCTGATCGTCGAAATCGGACAGGTTGCCCAGCAGGAAGCGGAACGTATTGCGGAAGCGGCGATACGCGTCGGAGACCTGCTTCAAGATGTTGTCGGAAATGGACACGTCCTGCGCGTAATCGGCGGATGCGACCCACAGGCGTAGAACATCGGCGCCCCACTTGCTGGTGACATCGGCCGGGTCGACGCCGTTGCCCAGGGACTTGGACATCTTGCGACCCTGCTCGTCGACGGTGAAGCCGCAGGACAGGATGTTCTTATACGGTGCGCAGCCATATGCGCCCACGCTGGTGAGCAGGCTGGACTGGAACCAACCGCGATGCTGGTCGGAGCCTTCCAGGTACATGTCGGCCGGGAACGTCAGGCCCTCGTCAGCGCGGTGCTTGAGCACGCTGGTGTGCGTGACGCCGGATTCCCACCACACATCGAGGATGTCCTTCTCGGGGACGAGCTCGGTGCAACCGCACTTCTCGCAGTGCGTGCCGTGCGGCAGGTACTCGCTGGGCTTCTTGGTGAACCAAGCATCGGCGCCCTCTTCGTAGAACAGCTTGATAACGGCGTCGAACGTTGCCTCATTGGCAACGGTCTCGCCGCACTTCGCGCACTTGAACACGGGGATGGGCACGCCCCAGCTGCGCTGACGCGAGATGCACCAGTCGGGACGGTCGGACACCATGGAGCCGATGCGGTTGACGGCCCAGCCGGGATAGAAGGTCACATCGCGCTCGATGGCGTCCATGGCCTTGCCGCGCAGGCCGTTCTCCTCCATGGAGACGAACCACTGGTCGGTGGCGCGGAAGATGACGGGCTCATGGCAACGCCAGCAATGCGGGTAGCTGTGGCTGATCTTGCGCGCAGCCACGAGCGTGCCCTGCTCGCGCAGCCAATCGATGATGACGGGGTTGGCGTCATCGGTATCCAGACCCGCGAACGGGCCGGCATCCTCGGTGAGCACGCCATTGTCGTCGACGGGCATGAGGATGGGGATATCGAACTGCAGGCCCACCAGGTAGTCGTCCTGGCCGTGGCCCGGAGCAGTGTGGACGCAACCGGTACCGGAGTCGAGCGTGACGTGGTCGCCGTAGATGATCTTGCCCTTGAGGTCCTGGCGGATGGGGCAGGTATAGGTAAGACCGCACAGCTCGGTGCCCTTGAGCACGACGGGCTGACCGTCCTGGCCGCACACCAGCGCGTAATCCTCCCAGCCGGCGATCTCGGCGACTTCCTCGACGAGCTCCTTGGCGAAGATGACGTTGCTGCCGTCGACTTGGACCATGACGTAGTCGGCGTCGGGCATCAGGCAGACGGCGGCGTTGGCCGGAAGGGTCCACGGCGTGGTGGTCCAGATAAGCACGTAGGCATCGCCCGTGGCGCCTGCGGCCTCGAAGATGCCGGGCATGGCGTCAAGCTTGAACTTCACGTAAACGGACGGAGAAACCTCGTCGGAATATTCGATTTCGGCCTCGGCCAGAGCCGTGTGGCACTTCTTGCACCAATGGATAGGCTTGCGGCCACGGTAGACCTGACCCTTGAGGTACATATCGCGGAAGATCTCGACGTTGCCGGCCTCGAAGTTCGGGATATAGGTGAGGTACGGATGATCCCAGTCGGCGTTGACGCCCAGGCGTTTGAAGCCGTCGCGCTGGATGCCGACGTACTTCGTTGCCCACTCGCGGCACAGGCGTCGCAGCTCGGGCTGCGGCGTTTCCTTCATCTTGTCGGGGCCCAGGGTGACCTCGACCATATGCTCGATAGGCTGGCCGTGGCAGTCCCAACCCGGCACATACGGGGTGAAGTAACCGCGCTGGGCATGGCTTTTGTTCACGAAGTCCTTCAGCACCTTGTTGAAGGCGTGGCCGATGTGGATGGGGCCGTTGGCGTAAGGCGGGCCGTCGTGCAGGACGAAGGGCTTGCCGTCCTTGTTCTTCTCGAGAACCTGTTCGTAGATGTGCTCCTGCTCCCACTTCTCAAGCCTTTTCGGCTCGGATGCCGGCAGGTTGCCTCGCATCGGGAAATCCGTCTGCGGGAGATTCATGGTGTTCTTGTACGTGTTCGCCACGAGATCGCGCCTTCCTTTGCCTAACTATGCCCAGACGGCGCATGCCGTCCTTGCTTATAAACCCGATTAGTATATAGGAAATCCGCGGCTACGAAACGCACGCAGGGCACATTCCGAAAAAGCACTCAGAGAAAACGCGGTACCGTTCATTGCGGTAGCGCAGCGATATGGTTTCGTAAGGTTATACTGTTACAGACCATTAAGCTGAATACGGGGCGATGCGCCGTATGCGCCGCATCGAATCCAAGGGTTTTGCGACGTCTCACCCCGCAGACGAGCAACCTGCTACGAAAGGCACGACCATGAACCGAAGCTTCGAGATAGTGACCGACTCCTGCTGCAACCTTACCGAGGAAACCATCGACCGCTACGAGCTGCACGTGCTGCCGCTCACGTTCATGGCCGATGGCGACGACACGGTGTATCGCAGCTATCTCAAAGGCGAGAAGACCGACCTTTCGCAGTTCTACGCCATGATGCGCGAGGGAAAGGTGTTCCGCACCTCGCTTCCCAACCTTGCCGATACCGAGAAGCTGTTCCGCAGCTTGCTCGATCAAGGCAGGGACATCCTGTACCTTGGCTTTTCCAGCGGCCTATCGGGAACCTACGAGGCCACCGAGCTGCTTGCGAAGCAATTGCGCGAGGAATACCCGCAGCGCAAGGTGCTGACGGTCGACACGCTGGCGGCCTCGGGAGGCCAAGGCCTTTTGGTATGGCACGCATGCCAGCACGCCGAGCAGGGCGAGGGCATCGAAGAGGTGCGCGATTGGACGGAGGCGAACAAGCTTCACCTGGCGCATTGGTTCACCGTCGACGACCTCATGTTCCTGTGGCGCGGCGGCCGCGTCTCGAAGACGAGCGCCTGGGCCGGCACGCTGCTCAACATCAAGCCGGTCATGCATGTCGACGACGAGGGGCACCTTGTCCCCTTGGAAAAGGTGCGCGGGCGCAAGAAGTCGCTGTCCGCATTGCTCGACCACATGGAACGTACCGCCACGGCGCCGATTGACGAGCAGACGGTGTTCATCACCCATGGCGATTGCATCGATGACGCGCAATGGCTCGAGAAGAAGATCCGGGAGCGTTTCGGCGTCCAAGACATCCGCATCAACTACGTCGACCCCGTCATCGGAGCTCATTCCGGCCCGGGCACCATGGCGCTGTTCTTCCTGGCATCAAGCCGCGACTAAGTGCCCGTCCGATGCAAAAGCACGCCCAAGCTTGATCGCCCGATCCGCTCGAATCGGAATCCGAAACGTCGACCTCGCCTTGCTTGGTTGACGAGCGACCGCGCAAAGCGAACAGATGAATGCACGGTCTATTGCAGCAGCGTGACGTGCCCCGACGGTCCGTCGATTCCACAACCGGCACAGACGTGAAGAAGGCTCCCCGCGGGGAGCCTTCTTCATAAGGAGTATGTTTGCGGCATTATGCGAGCATGACCTGCGCGCACAGGAGGATACCGCCGAACACCAACGTGAACACCACGATGGGCCACACGAACTTGAACCACTTGGAGTACTTCATATCCAACATGGTCAGGGTTGCCAAAACCAGGCCGGTCGGTGCGAGGTAGAGCATCGCGTACTGACCCCACTGATAAGCGCAGACGATGGAGTAGCGATCGATGCCGACCGTATCGGCCAGAGGAGCCATAATGGGCATTGCCAGAACGGCCAGACCGGAAGAGGACGGGACCACGAAGCCGAGCAGGAAGAACAGCAGCATCATGATCAGGATGAACGCCGGACCCGCCATGCCCTGAAC
>CAKTWI010000008.1 GCA_934630815.1 uncultured Senegalimassilia sp. | reverse complement strand
GCAGCGTGCCTCCCCGCCATAAAAAACCTCCCATTCTCGGACTTTACTTCCAGTCCAAGAAATGGGAGGCAGTTCAATGTCGCGCCCCTTTCTTGCATTTGATGTCCGGTCCGGCATTTGGGCGCGCCCTGCGTGTGGCGGTTGGCGTTCGGGGTTCGCTTAGGAGAGTTTTGGGTTGGGATGGTCACTGGATGCCGTTGACCGATACCGAAAACCTCCAAGGGCGGAAACGGTTGCGACAAGCATGCACCAACAAGGGGCACGCCTTGTGTGGCGCTGCCAATGACGCTCGATTGTGTTATGCGGGGTTATAGGTGCGGGCAATGAAAAAGGGCGCCTAAGCGCCCTTAATCGTTTACGGAAGAGGGGATTGCGAGTTATCCCACAAACCTGCCCAACAAAAAACCGATGATCACGCATGCAGCAGCGAAGCAAGCCGAAAGACCCACAAGCCGGGTGTCATGATGCTTATCTCGGTTGCGCTCTTCCTGCTCCTTGCGCTTGGCGGGGAAGTAGGAGTAGCCGTCGGTGGTGATGGCTACCACAGTGCCTCGGCGATCGTCCGGGCGCTTGGCGAGCGCGCCTCGTTCGATCAGCTCGCGCTGCAGATCATCGTCGGGACGCAACGGGAATGCGCAGCGATACACCAGCTCGCCGTCGACGGTGCAGGTTGCGCGTTCGTAATCAAGCAAGCGGCCAAGTTCCCGCTCTTGCAGGATGTTCAATTCGATGGAAGCCATGATGATTTCCTCTGGTGCGTTGAGTGTGCGTTTTCAGATATAGTTATGATACCCTGAACAGGTTCGTTTTGGTAGGCAAATGTGGCAAGCGGCGCGGTGGTTTTCACGCGTCCCATTGCGCGGCCGATGCTTGCGTTTCCGTGGTTCGTTCGTGAACGCGGGACCTTAGCTTTATCGAGCGGGTGGAATGTGCCATAATAACAGGTCGGTGCGCTATAGCACCTATGAGCAAGTAACGATGGAGGATAGCTACGTGGAAACTAAAGTTGAGGCTCTTGAGGGCAACCGCGCGAAGGTGACCATCACCCTCGATGCCAAGGACGTCGACGCCCGTATCAAGAATACGTATAAGGAATTCGCTAACAAGTACAACTTCCCCGGGTTCCGCAAGGGCAAGGCCCCGCGTCCCATTATCGATAACGCTCTGGGCAAGGATGCCGTCCGCGCTTCCGTCGCCGACGAAGTGGTGAACGGGCTTTCCCCCATCGCCATCGACGAAAAGGGCCTGTTCCCGATCAGCAAGCCTGAGTTCGCTGAGGAGCCCGGCCTGGTCGAGGACGGCAAGGAGTATTCCTACACCTTTACCATCGAGTGCAAGCCCGAGGTCGAGCTGGACAGCTACGAGCCCGTCGAGATCGAGCTTCCCGGCGAAGAGGCCACCGATGAGGAGATCGAAGATCAGATCGAGCACTTCCGCGAGCATTACTTCACGTTCAAGGATGCCCCGGCCAACACCAAGGTCAAGGTCGACTCCGAGCTGACTATCGCCATGAAGTCCACCGACGACAAGGGCGAGGCCATCGAGAGCCTGTCCACCGAGGAGCGCCCCTACACCATGGGTGCCGGCCTTCTGCCCGAGGAGTTCGAGGAGAAGCTGGTGGGCCTGAAGAAGGGCCAGACCGCAGAGTTCGACCTGGACATGCCGGCCAACCCGCCCGTTCTGCTGCGCGCCCTCAAGGACAAGACCGAGAAAATTCACTTCGACGTCGAGGTCAAGGCCGTCCGCAAGAAGATCCTCCCCGAGGTCACCGATGAGTGGGTCAAGGAGACCCTGGGCTTCGAGAGCGTCGAGGACCTGCGCACCCGTCTGGCCGAGAGCCTGACCGCTCAGAAGAAGTCCATGCTGCCGGGCCTGAAGGAGCGCGCTTGCCTGAACAAGCTCATCGAGCGCATGGATGTCGAGGTTCCCGCTGCCATGGCCGAGGCTGCCGAGGCTAACCTGCTGCAGGAGCTGTTCCAGCAGCTGCAGGCTTCCGGCATGTCCTTCGACGCCTATCTGCAGCAGATGGGCCTGAAGGCCGAGAACTTCAAGGACGACATCAAGCTGCAGGCCGCTGACAACGTCAAGCAGGACCTGGCTCTGGATGCCTGGGCACGTCATTTCGACATGCAGGTCTCCGACGCCGACGTCACCATGGAGTTCGTGAAGTCCGGCGTCGAGGATCCGGCTGCCCTGGAAGAGGATTGGCGCAAGAACGGCCAGCTGCACATGGTGCGCGAGGGCGTGCTGCGCACGAAGGCCGTCATGGACCTGATGGACAAGGCGGTTGTTACCGAGGTTCAGCCGAAGGCCGCCGACGAGAAGCCGGCCAAGAAGACCGCTAAGAAGGCTGCCAAGGCCGACGACGCCGAATAGCACAAGCTGTCAGCCATTTTCAGCCCGCCCAGGAGGTGCGCGCGTGATCGTGCGCACGCCTGGGCGGGCTGTGGTTACTCCATGAATGCGTCATAGCGCTTGCGCGCGCGGCCATGTTGCCGCACTATAGCTATCAAACCTTTTGGCCGCTGCGGCGGCTTTTCAAGAGAAGCGAGGCTTACATGAGTTTCAACCCACATTCTGCTCTGATTCCCTACGTTGTGGAGCAGTCGCCGCGTGGCGAGCGCAGCTACGATATCTATTCCCGCCTGCTCAACGAGCGCATCATCTTCTTGGGCGAGCAGATCGACGACCAGGTGGCCAACTCCGTTGTCGCGCAGCTGCTTCATCTGGAGTCGGCTGATCCCGAAAAGGACATCAGCCTCTACATCAACTCCCCGGGCGGCAGCGTGACCGCTGGTCTGGGCATCCTTGATACTATGAACTTCATCAAGTGCGACGTTTCCACCATCTGCTTGGGCGAATGCGCTTCCATGGCGGCCGTGTTGCTGTCCAACGGCGCGAAGGGCAAGCGTCTGTGCCTGCCCAATTCCATGGTGCTCATCCATCAGCCTTCCGGTGGGGCTCAGGGTCAGCAGACCGAGATCGCCATCGTGGCGGACTTCATGCTGAAAACCCGCCAGCGCTTGAACAAGATCCTGGCTGATAACACCGGTCAGTCTCTGGATACTATCCAGCGCGACACCGAACGCGACAATTACATGACCGCCGAGCAGGCTCTCGAGTACGGCCTTGTCGACCGTATCGTCACGTCCCGTGCGGCAATGGCCAAATCTGAATAGGAACGATAATCTCGATGAACGATAGACACGACGATCAATACGCGGGCAAGGACCCCAAGGACATCGTGTGCGCATTCTGCGGTAAGCATCCGCATCAGGTTGCGGCCATGATCTCGGGCCCGAACGGCATCTATATCTGCGATGAGTGCATCTCCGTATGCGCTGACGCCATGATGCGCGACCTGGGTTTGCAGGTGCCTGTCATGGGCGAAGCCGGTAACGACAGGGTTGTAGAGGCTCATATGGAGCAAGCCGCGGCGCCTAGCCCCGAGCTCGTGCTCTCGCAGCTCCCTACGCCTCATGAGCTGTATGCCGAATTGTCCGAGCATGTAGTGGGGCAGGAGGCTGCGAAACGGGCTTTGTCCGTTGCGGTGTATAACCATTACAAGCGCATCAGCCTTGGCGAGCAGGCCAAGGAAGGCGATGTCGAGCTCGCGAAATCGAACATCATGTTGTTGGGGCCTACGGGCTCCGGCAAAACGCTGCTTGCCCAAACGCTCGCCCGTACGCTGCAGGTTCCGTTCGCCATCGCGGATGCGACCACGCTCACTGAGGCCGGTTATGTCGGCGAGGACGTCGAGAACATCCTGCTCAAGCTCATCACGGCTGCTGATTTCAATATCGAGCGAGCCGAGATCGGCATCATCTACATCGACGAGATTGACAAGGTGGCACGTAAGGCCGAGAACCTTTCCATCACGCGGGATGTGTCCGGCGAAGGCGTTCAGCAGGCGCTGCTCAAGATCGTGGAGGGTACCGAGGCGTCCGTGCCGCCGCAGGGCGGCCGTAAGCATCCTCAGCAGGAGCTTATCCATATCGACACCACCAACATCCTGTTCATCCTGGGCGGTGCGTTCGTGGGCTTGGCGGACATCATCGCCGAGCGCGTCGGCAAGTCGGGCTTGGGCTTCAATGCCGATATGCCCGAGTCGAAAAAGCACGCCGATGCCGCGCTGCTGGCGCAGGTTCTGCCTGAGGACCTGAACAAGTTCGGCATGATCCCCGAATTCGTCGGCCGCATCCCGGTCGTCACCAGCTTGTCCGAGCTTTCCGAGGATGATCTGGTGCGCATCCTGACCGAGCCGAAGAACGCGTTGGTCAAGCAGTACAAGCGCATGTTCGAATTCGAGGAATCCGAGCTGACGTTTACCGACGAGTCCCTTCGCGCCATCGCGCGCGAGGCTTTGGAGCACGGCACGGGCGCGCGCGGTCTGCGCAGCATCTGCGAGCGCGTGCTGCAAAACGTTATGTATGACCTGCCGGAGCACGAAGGTGCTTCGACGGTGGTGGTTCGCGCCACCGATATCACGGGGGAGACCTCCCCGGTGATCGCCTCTATTCCCGAGCAACCGGAGATGAGCGTCTAACATGGAAGAAATGCCGAAAACCTACGATACCGCCGCCGTTGAGCAGCGCATGCTGGACAAGTGGCTTGAGGGCGACTATTACCGTCGCAGTGCCGGCGTCGGTGATTGCACGGTGACCATCCCGCCGCCGAACGTCACGGGCAAGCTGCATATGGGCCATGCCATGGATGACACCATCCAGGATACCTTTGTGCGCTTCAACCGCATGCGCGGGCGTTCCACGCGCTGGATCCTGGGAACGGACCACGCTGGCATCGCCACGCAGACCAAGGTGGACAAGAAGCTTGCGGCCGAGGGCATCTCGCGTCGCGAGATCGGCCGCGAGAAGTTCATCGATGCGTGCTGGGACTGGACCAACGAGTACGGCGGGTTCATCGTCGAGCAGGTCAAGCGCATGGGCTGCTCCGTTGATTTCTCCGATCCGCACTTCACCATGGATGACGATTACGCCAAGGGCGTGCGCAAGGTGTTCTGCGATTGGTATCACGACGACCTGATCTATCGCGGCAAGCGCATCGTGAACTGGTGCCCGCATTGCACCACGGCCATCGCCGATGACGAGGCCGAGTACAAAGAGGAAGACGGCCATCTGTGGCATCTGCGCTACCCGTTGGTCGAGCCTATCGACGGCCAGGATTACATCGTGGTCGCAACCACCCGTCCCGAAACCATGCTGGGCGACACGGGCGTTGCCGTATCCCCGAAAGACCACGACAAGGATAAGTTCGTGGGCGCGAAGGTCATGCTGCCCATCATGGATCGCGAGATCCCGATCTTCTCCGATTTCTACGTCGACGCGGGTTTCGGTTCCGGTTTCGTGAAGGTCACTCCCGCCCATGACCCCAACGACTTCGCCATGGGCGAGCGCCACGGCTTGGAGAAGATCAACATCTTCGACGAGACGGCGCACGTCGTGGAGGGCTACGGCCAGTTCACCGGCATGAGCCGCGAGGAGTGCCGCGAGGCCGTGGTGGCGTGGTTCGAGGAGCACGGCCTGCTCGATCACGTCGAGGACCATCATCACTCGGTCATGCATTGCTACCGTTGCGACTCTGCATTGGAGCCGTGGCTGTCCGAGCAGTGGTTCGTTGCCGTCGATAAGCTGAAGGGGCCGGCCACCGAGGCCGTCACCTCCGGCAACATCAAGTTCCATCCCGAGCGCTGGACGCAGTCCTACCTCACCTGGATGGAGAACCTTAAGGACTGGTGCATCTCCCGCCAGCTGTGGTGGGGCCATCGCATCCCCGTGTTCTACTGCGAGGATTGCGGTTGGGAAGATGCGCTCATGGAGGATGTCGATGTGTGCCCGAAGTGCGGCGGCCATCACGTGCGTCAGGACGAGGACGTTCTGGACACCTGGTTCTCCAGCCAGCTTTGGACCTTCGCCACGCAGGGTTGGCCCGACAACACCGAGCTGTTGAAGGGACATCATCCCACGGCTGCGTTGTTCACCGCGCGCGATATCATCGCGCTGTGGGTTGCGCGCATGATCATGGCATCTACGTACTTCCTGGATGAGATCCCGTTCCATGACGTGGTCATTTACGCCACCATCTTGGCCAAGGACGGCACCCGTATGTCCAAGTCCAAGGGCAACGGCGTCAACCCCATGGACCTTATCGAGAAGTACGGCGCCGACGCCATGCGCTTCAACCTGCTCACGCTGGTCACCAACAACCAGGACGTCCGCTTCGATGCCAACATCGACAAGAAGACCCGCGAGCTCATCGACAGTCCGCGTACCGAGCAGGCGCGTTCGTTCGTCACGAAGATCTGGAACGCCAGCCGCTTCGTGCTCGGTAACCTGGAGGGCTTCACTCCTGGCGAGCCCGTGGCGCGCACTCAGGCGGATGCGTGGATCTTCAGCCGCCTGGCCCGCCTGTCCAAGGTTGTCACGGAGGGAATTTCCGCATACCAGTTCGGCGAGGTTGCGCGCGAGCTGCACAACTTCTTCTGGAACGAGTTCTGCGACTGGTACATCGAGTTTTCCAAGGCAAGCCTGCGCGCTGAGGGCGAGGAACGCCTGCAGACGCAGCGCAACCTGGTGTTCGTGCTGGACAATGCGCTTCGCTTGCTGCACCCGGCCATGCCGTTCGTGACCGAGGCCATCTGGGAGCACCTCCCCAAGGCCGAAGGCGAGAAGCCGGCGCTTATGGTCGCGGCGTGGCCCGAGCCTGAGACGCTTGCGTCCTGGGTCGATCCCGACGCCGAGCGTGCTGTCGGCATGCTGTGCGGCGTCGTGGGCGCCGTGCGCTCCACGCGTGCCCGCTACGGCATCAGCCCCAAGCAGGAGCTTGCGGTTGTGGTGAATGCTCAGCCCGAGAACGTATCCGTGCTCGAGGAGCTTTCTTCGCAAATCTCCGTCATGGCCCGTGTGTCCGAGTTCACGGTTGCAGCTGGCGCGCCTAAGCCGGCCGAGAGCGCGGCTGTGGTGGTCGAGGGCGCCGAGGTGTACAGCGTGCTCACCGGCATGGTCGATTTCGATGCTGAGCGCACCCGTCTTGCTAAGGAGCAGAAGAAGCTGGCCGGCGATGCCGCCAAGTTCTCCAAGAAGCTGTCCAATCCGGGCTTTTTGGCAAAGGCTGCCCCTGAGATCGTGGAGAAGGACCGCGCCAAGCTTGCCGAGATCGAGGATCAGCTGGCCCGCGTAGAGGCTCAGCTAGCCGAACTCGGGTAGTTGTGAAGGAATTCGCAGCTAGCGGACCAAAAAACTTGCACGATAAGGGCAATGGCGGTATACTGTCCAATCGTGTCTTGTGACAAGTAAAGGTTTTACTGAACATATAAGAAGGAACAGGCAATGGATATCATTCGCGCAATCGAGCAGCAGCAGATCAAGTCCGATCTCCCCGAATTCCACGTTGGCGACAACGTCAAGGTTCACTACCGCATCACCGAGGGTAACCGTGAGCGTATCCAGGTGTTCCAGGGCGACGTGATCCGTCGTCACGGCCATGGTGTTCGCGAGACGTTCACCGTCCGCAAGATCAGCTTCTCCATCGGCGTTGAGCGTACCTTCCCGGTGCACTCCCCGAAGATCGACAAGATCGAGGTCACCCGTAAGGGCGATGTCCGTCGCGCCAAGCTGTACTACCTCCGCGACAAGGTGGGCAAGGCCGCCAAGATCAAGGAGAAGTCCTTCCGCTAAGCCGACATTCGGCATTTGCGACTTCAAGAACCCCTCATCCGAATGGAGGAGGGGTTCTTTTTGATTCGTAACACGTCTAAATTTACTTGCGCTTGGATTTGGCTCTATCGGCTGGGACGAAAAAGGTCCAAGAGAGTATCGTTCATTTTTGTGTAGCGGCTGTGCTGGTTCGAGCGAAGTCAGATAGCTTCGAGAGGCTATCGTCCACGGAGCTGTTCTTGAGCTGAATGCAAATCGCGCAAATCCTAACGCCGAGTGCGGCAGGGCCGGCCTTTTCGTGTGGCTTGCGCTGAATGTGAATCGTGCGATTCCGGACGTGATTTCGAGATAGGCTGCTTCCAGACCAGGGGTACTGGCGGCCATACGTTACTGCACGCCATACAGGAGAGGAAACCATGGGTCCAACGGTTGCAGAAATCAAAACGAAGCTGCAAGCTGCCGATGCTGCCGAGTTCGCCGTTCTTGAGCGGTCGTTGGTAGCGGATACGCGCAAGGGCGTGCGTACGGCGGTCGAGTCGGCTCGAAAACGTCTTGCCGCCGAGGCTCAGGAAGCTGCGCGCCTGGAGGGAATGTATGCCTTCCAAGGCGATATCGCCCATGGGGGCTTGGTGGTCGGCCTCGATGAGGTTGGACGAGGTCCGTTGGCGGGTCCGTTGGCGGTTGGCGCAGTGGTGCTGCCGAATCTGCCGCATATCCCAGGGCTTAATGATTCCAAGCAGGTGAAACCGGAATCGCGCGAGGTTATTGCTCGTCGCATCAAGGAGATTGCGCTTGCCTGGACGGTCAAATACGTTTCACCCGAGGACATCGATGCCAATGGGATGACGGCTTCCTTGTTGCATGCGTTTCGGGCTGCCCTTGCGGAAGTGGAGGCAGCTGGCGTGAAACCCGACACGGTGCTGCTCGATGGCAATCCGTTGCATATGGACTCGCGAGAGGTGAACGTGGTGAAAGGCGACGGGAAATGCGCTTCCATCGCCGCGGCTTCCATTGTGGCGAAGGTTGAGCGCGATGCGCTTATGTGCGAGTATGCCCGGCAGTATCCCGAGTATGATTTCTCGTCTAACAAAGGATATGCCAGCGCCGCGCATATCCAGGCTATCAAGGACCATGGGCTTTGTCCGATTCACCGGGCTTCCTTTTGCCATGCATTCACACAGGAAAGCTTGTTCTGATCGGTGTCTGCGCAGTGTCTAGGAATTGCGTGTGTGGTCGGGCTGCGGTGATCGTTGTTCTTAATGGTTGGCATGCTTTGCTCTATCTGCAGGCCTTATGCGAAGGTGGGGCCTTTACGTGCCTGTAGCCTGTTTTGGCGTGATTCGAGGCGGCTCTGCAAGCTTGCGTGGCGTTATCTGCAAGGTTCGCACAAGGGTTGCGCAAGATGGCGTCGTTATGGTGGGTCGTAGCGAGGAAAGGAGCACGCTATGGCCGAATCACGCCATGACGATCAACAGGACGAACAAAGCGCAAACCAGGCTTCCAAAGACGCCGAGGGAGCTGCCAACCAACCCAATTTGCATAACAAGCGCCTGGGCCGTTTAGGGGAGGATGTCGCGGCGCGTTACCTGGTGTCGCGCGGTTACGAGATCATCGCGCGTAACTGGACGTGCCAGGCTGGCGAGGCGGATATCATCGCACGTGATGATGACATCTTGGTGTTTGCCGAGGTGAAGACGCGATCGAGTACTGAGAAGGGCTTTCCGAGCGAAGCCGTCGACAGCAAAAAACGCGGCAAGTATCTCAAGATCGCTGAGCTGTTCGCAAGCAGATACGATGTGCAAGATCTGCAGGTGCGCTTTGATGTCATGTCGCTGGTCGTCACGGACAACGCGCACGCCACCATCCGTCATTACATCAACGCCTTCGGGGCCGAGGCGCTATGAGCGCGTCGTGCGTGGTGCACGCCGCAACGTTGCGCGGCGTGCAGGCGGTTCCCGTTGAGGTCGAAGTGTGCGTGAGCAATGGCATGCCGGGCTTTTCGGTTGTGGGAATGGCTGATGCTTCGGTGCAGGAATCGAGGGAGCGCGTGCGAGCTGCTTTGCGAGCCTGCGGTTTCAGCATGCCGAGCAGCAAAGTGGTGGTGAACCTTGCACCGAGCGCGCTGCGTAAAACCGGTTCCGGATTCGACCTTCCCATAGCCGTCGGCTTGCTGTGCGCAACGGGCCAAGTGAACCCTGCTGTGCTCGATGGCGTGCTGTTTGCTGGGGAGCTCTCGTTGGAAGGGACGGTGCGGCCGATTGCCGGCTTGCTTGCTTATGCCTTGTGCGCCCAGCGGCAGAATCTTGCGCTTGTCAGCGCGGCTGAGGACGGCGCGGGGCGCATAGAGGGCATAAGGCGGCGCGTCATTGAATCGCTTGGGCAGCTTCGCCGTGGTGAGTTCGCCGAACTTGGGGGCGCGTTGACGCCCGAAAAGCCCCAAGAACTTGATTTTCGCGACATCGCGGGTCATGACATGGCCAAGCGCGCATTTCAGATAGCGGCGGCCGGCGGCCATGGTCTGCTGATGATGGGTCCTCCGGGCTCCGGTAAGACCATGCTGGCGTCGCGCCTGCCCTCGATCTTGGCCCCTTTGTCGCGCTCGGAGGCGCTTGAGGCGGCGGTCATCCATTCCGTTGCCGGTCGGGATGCCGCGCCGCTGCTGGCGGGCATCAGGCCGTTTCATGCGCCTCATCATTGCGCGACTCTGGCAGGTTTGGTGGGCGGGGGATCGCCTCCGAGACCGGGTGCCATCTCGCTGGCACATAACGGGGTGTTGTTTTTGGACGAGCTGCCCGAGTTCGCTCCTTCGGTGTTGCAGGGCATTCGGCAGCCCATGGAGGCCGGCGAAGTGGTGGTCACGCGAGCCGATGGGAGCGTCCGCTTTCCTGCGCGCTTCATGCTGGTGGCGGCTGCCAACCCGTGTCCCTGCGGCTTTTTCGGCGACTCCGAGCGCACGTGTACCTGCTCGCAGCGTCAGGTGCATCAATATCAGGGACGTGTGGGCGGGCCGCTCATGGACCGCATCGACGTGCATATCGATGTCGCGCGCATCCCGCCGGGCCAGGTGCTGTCCACGGGGCATGGGACCTCGTCGGCGAAGCTTCGCGAAGGTGTGCTTGCGGCTCGAGAATACGCATCGTGGCGCCGCAGCACCACGGGTTTTGATGAGCGCGCGCGTCAAGCCGAGGTGTTGGTCGAGTCGTGCGCGATGAGCGAAGTCGATCGCGATTTTTTGGAGAAGCTGGCCGCATCCGGATCGATGAGCGGCCGCGCCATCATGCGCACGTTGGCGCTGGCGAGAACCATCGCCGATATGGAGCAGGTGCCTCAGGTGGGTCGAGACCACTTATGCGAAGCGGTGGGATTCCGGTTGCGCGAAGGGGACGCATGATGACGGCAAGTAGATCTGATGGGCTGGGTATGCGGTTGGCGGGGATGAGGACAGTGCTGTTGCCCGACGATCCAAGGTTCCCCGATGCTTTGCGCGTCATCCCGCGACCGCCGAAGCGGCTGTACATACTGGGCGACCCTGAGGCGCTTGCGGAAGGGCTTGCTGTGGTGGGCGCGCGTAAGGCCACGCCTTACGGCATCGGCGCGGCGAAGCGCTTCGCGGGGCTTGCGGCGCAGCGGGGTGTCGCGGTGATATCCGGCGGCGCACGGGGTTGCGACGCCGCCGCGCACGAGGCGGCGCTTTCCGAAGGCGCGCCCACGGTGGCTTTTTTGGGCGGCGGCTGCGACGTTCCGTACCCCCGAGAGCATGCGGGCCTGTTCGAGCGGATAGCGCTTTCCGGCGGGGCGGTGGTATCCGAACACGCTTGGGACGCGCCGGCCTTGCCCCAGCAGTTCCGCACGCGAAACCGGCTTATCGCGGGTTTGGCGCGGGCGACGCTAATCGTGGAGGCCGGTTTGCCTTCAGGGACCTTCTCCACCGCTGACGAAGCGCTTGCGGCGGGTCGTGACGTGCTGGTGGTGCCCGGCGCCATCAACTCGGCTTCATCGAAGGGGGCGAATCGTTTGCTCGTGCAGGGGGCGTTTCCCATAGTCGACGATGAATCGTTTTCCGATGTGCTGTTCAGCGTGTTCGGCTGCTTGAAAATGCAAGATGCTGATGAGCTGAGCGGGAAAGGAAGTGAAGCAGGGTCGGCTGGCTCGAGGGGCGCCCGCGGCGCAAGCCGCGCGGCTGCGGACCCGATTACAGCTGCGCTGCAGGCGGAGCCGTTAGGTATGGAGCAGCTCTTCGAACTGGCGAACGAGCACTGCGGCCAGCGGGATGCGCGCGCCTGGCTGATGGAGCGGTTGGCGGTAGGCGAGCAAGCAGGTTCGTTCGCGCGTTATCCTGATGGGCGTTGGGGGCCTCGCGCCTAGCGTCTGGTATGCTATGGCCTATGGAAACTATGAAACGAATCTCAATCATCGGGGCCGGTCTTGCAGGAAGCGAGGCGGCCTTGCAGCTAGCGGACCGAGGGTTCTGGGTCCGCCTTGTGGAAATGCGCCCCGAAAAGGGCACGCCCGTGCATAAAACCGGTCTGTGCGCCGAGCTGGTCTGCTCGAACAGCTTGAAGAGCATGAAGCCGGAAAGCGCGGCGGGCATGCTGAAAGCCGAGCTTGCCGCGCTCGGCTCGCAGGTGCACGCCGCCGCTCTTGACAACGCCGTGGCTGCAGGCGGCGCCCTTGCGGTCGATCGCGAGGCGTTCGCTCGTCAGATCACGCAGCGCATCCAGGAGAACCCGCGCATTTCCCTGGAGCATGCGGAGGTGCGCTCGGTGCAGCAGGCCTGCGAGGGCGCCGATGCCATCATCCTAGCGTCCGGTCCGTTGACTTCCGATGCTTTGGCGGAATCGCTGTCCCAGATCACAGGGTCGGACCATATGGCGTTCTACGATGCGGCGGCACCTATCGTCATGGCCGATTCGCTGGACATGGGCAAGCTGTTCCGCCAAAGCCGTTACGAGGATGCGGGTGGGCAGGTGGGCGACTACCTGAACGCGCCGTTCTCGCGCGAGGAATACGAGGCGTTCATCGAACAGCTGGTTGGCGCCGATCGCGTGATTCGCCGCGAATTCGAGACGCGCGACCTGTTCCAGGCTTGCCAGCCGATCGAGGAGATCGCCCGCAAGGGCGTCGATGCGCCCCGCTTCGGCACGCTCAAGCCTGTCGGCCTGACCGATCCCGCCACGGGCAGGCGCCCGTGGGCGGCGTTGCAGCTGCGCGCCGAGGATACGCATGGGGAAAGCTATAACCTGGTGGGTTTCCAAACCAATTTGACGTTCCCCGAGCAAAAGCGCGTGTTCCGTATGATTCCAGGCTTGGAGCAGGCGGAGTTCGCGCGTTATGGCGTCATGCATCGCAACACGTTCATCAATGCCCCGAAGCTGTTGACGCCCGAGCTTAGGCTTCGCAGCACCGACGGCGTTGATGTGCCGGTGTTCGTGGCGGGTCAGCTGGCGGGCACCGAGGGCTATTGCGAGGCGATCCGCTCCGGGCTTCATGCGGCGTTGCATGTCGCCGCGTTGCTCGGCGGCGTGGAGGCTCCGCAGCTGCCGGCAGAAACGGCGTTCGGCGCATTGCTGGCATACGCTACCGGTCCCGACACCGTCGATTATCAGCCCATGCACGTGAACTTCGGCATTATGGAGCCGCTTGAGCAGCGAATCCGCAACAAGGGGCAGCGCTATGCCGCCTATGCCGAGCGCGGGGCTCGGGCCCTTGAGCGTTATTGCGACGAGCTGCGCGCATGCGGGCTTTTGAGCTGCGCGGGGGAAGCTGCCGGGCATGGCGCCTAAGGCTGAAGCCGCTTGCGACGTCAAGGCGCCCAAGGATGAGGACGCGCAAGTGTTCGCAGCCATCGAGCGGTTCATCGGCTCGTGGCGTACTGAGCGCAATCCATCCGAGAACACGTTGCGCGCGTATCGGATCGACTTGCTCGATTACGCCGGGTGGGCAAAGCGTACCCGCGTCGATGGCCTGCATCCCAGCCACAGGCAACTTCGTCGCTACTTAAGCCAGCTTGAACAGGCGCAGTACTCGCGTGCCACGGTGAATCGCAGGCTGTCCGCCGTGCGAACCTTCTTTCAGTGGCTCAACGTCAACGGGATCGTGTGCGAGGATCCCGCCAGCGCGCTTTCGGGCCCCAAGCAGCCGCAGCGCCTGCCGCATCATCTTCGCCCGCAAGACGTTGTCGCGCTGCTAGGCGTATACGGCAAACGGCTTGATTCCCAAGGACGCGATGAGCGCACGCCTTCCGAGATGCGCAATCAGGCGCTGCTCGAGTTCTTGTATGCGTGCGGTGCGCGCGTATCGGAGGCTTCGGGGCTATTGCTTTCCGCGGTTGATTTCGATCAGGGCCAATGCCGTGTGCTCGGCAAGGGGTCTAAGGAGCGCATCGTGCCCTTGCACGACCTTGCCCTTTCGAGCATGCGCACGTACCTGCTGTTTGCGCGGCCCGTGCTTGTCAAGGATAAGGAATGCCCGTACTTCTTCGTTTCGACGCGCGGCAACCAAATGGGCACCGATGCGATGCGCAAGATGTTCAAGCAGGCGCTTGCCGCTGCGGGGCTTCCGTCCACCATCACGCCGCACGACCTGCGCCATACCTTCGCTACCGATGTGCTGAGCGGCGGCGCCGATTTGCGCAGCGTTCAGGAAATGCTCGGGCACGCCAGCCTGTCCACTACGCAGATTTACACGCATACCACTCCCGAGCGATTGGGCGTCGAGCACCATAGGGCGCATCCCAGGGGATAGGTGCTACGGTTTGTGGGCATAAGGGAAACGGCCATGCGATCGCATGGCCGTTTCGGTTTCATTTTCCTAGCAAATGCCTGATGGCGGCAATGGGGTGCTTCATCATCATTCGGGGGCCGCTGTAGCGCATCACTTGGCGGATGCGTTCGCGCATTTCCGGCTTGTAGCAGTGGTTCTCGCAGGCGTCGCAGCTGGTTTTCACGTGCATCTTGCGGCATCGGCGCGTGCGCAACGCCGCGTATTCGTCAAGCTTGGCGCATTGCGGGCACACGGCTTCGCCGCATACGGCGGTTTCGGTCCTGCTGGCAGGCTCATGGTTGCCAGCGCAGTACAGCGCCACCATCTGCGAGATGGTCTTCTCCTCGCGATCACGGCGCTTCGCGATTTTCGGGGCTTCTTGCTGCATAGGAGCTCGTTCTACATGGCCGTCAGGCGGATGCCCACGTATGCCGCGGTGCTCGGCAGGCCCTTGATGTCGTATTTGTCCGACAGCGGGGCCGCGGACACGCGCCAGGTATAGGTGACATCATCGATATCGACGGTGCCGGTTTGGAAGGTGTTGCCCACTTCGTCGGTGTCCATGGACGCGCTAGAAGCTTCGAATCCTTCGGCGGCGACGGCTGCCTGGATAGCGGCTTCAAGCGTGCTCGACGAGAAGTCGGCATACTTCACCGCCATGGACAAGGTGTCGGAGCGGTCGACGGTAAGCGTCCAGCTGCCGTTGAGCAGCAGAGCCGCTTGGGATGCCGAAAGGCTGCCGACGCCCTTCGCGTACATGGCCGCGGCATCGGCAACGGTGACGTCCTCGGGTAACTTGACCAGGTCAAGGCCGGCGGTGCCTTCCGCGGTTTGGTTGTACACGGTGTAGCCGGCTGCTGCGAGCGAATCCAGAATGGCCTGGTCGTCCATACCCGCCATTTGCGTGAGGACGGGGAGGTTGTAGCTGACCGAGCGCGAGAGATTCTCCTCGACGCTTGCTTGGCTTTGGGCGTTCGAATCATTCACCGCGGTGATGGCCCCGGCGGCCAAGCGAACGCCGATGATCACGGCGATGACGACGAAAACCACCATGACGATCTGCTGGCTGCGCGGCATGTCCATGGGGCGCAGCAGGCTTGAGCCGTCCATATAGCGTATATTGCCCTGCTCGATGGAGTAATCGGTATGGCGATGGAATAACGACATGGGTACCTGCCTGTCGGTTTTTAGTCGGTTTGTGTGCGTGGGTAAGTATAGCATTGCCCTGAGGGGGCGCTCATGGTAGCCTACGGAATGCCCATGGGGGAGTAGCTGGCAGGACATACCTGCGGTGCGTTCAACATCGTGGCCGGCAACGGTCTGGCGTACCTGAAATTGCAAGACTCATGGCGCGACGTTTTTAAACGTTGCGCCATGAGTCTTTTTTGTTGCGCTGCTCATCCGAGGAGACGGGGTAAACCGCGCACCGTGCGAAACGGCGCGCTTTGGTTCGGACGAAACGACGTAAAGGAGCAACGTATGGATCTTTCCATCTTCGCCACGCCCGAAGCTTGGATCAGCTTGTTGACGCTGATGTTTTTGGAGGTGGTGTTGGGCGTGGACAACATCGTGTTCATCTCCATCACCACCAACCGCCTGGCGCCCGAGCATCAGCACATAGGCCGTAAGCTCGGCTTGTTGGGCGCCATGATATCGCGCTGCATCTTCTTGTGCTTCGCCAGCTATCTGGTGCACATGACCAAGCCGTTGTTCACTTTAGACCTGGGCTTTTTCCAGCATGCGTTCAACGTTCGCGACCTGGTGTTGCTGGCGGGCGGCGCATACCTGATCTATAAGGGCATTGACGAGCTTCGCGACGTGCTGGCCTTGACCGAGGAGAAGGCCGAGCATTCTGAGGAGCATAAGGAGCTGCATCGCATCGGCCTTGGTCAGGCTATCGTCACCATCATGGTCATGGACCTGGTGTTTTCCATCGACTCAGTCATCACCGCGGTGGGCTTGGCCGAGCATCTGATCATTATGATCATGGCGGTCATCTTCGCCATCGTCATCATGATGGTGTTTATCGATGCCATCGCCGACTTCATCAACAAGCATACGGAGATGAAGATCTTGGCGCTGGTGTTCATCACCGTCATCGGCTTGCTGCTGTTCTTCGACTCGCTGGGCATCAACTCCGGTATCGAGGTGCTCGACATGCACATGGAAAAGCTCATGGTGTACTGCGCCATGGTGTTCGCGGTGGTGCTGGAGCTTATCCAAATGCGTTATAGCTCGAATCTGGCGAAGTGGAAGGAAGAGCGCAAGAAGGAGCAGCTCAAGAGCGAGCAGGCAAATAGCTAGCGTGCCTGCGCGGTGCGGGTTCGGACGGCTAACCTGCCTGCGCCGACACGGGCCTGAACGGCAGCCGTCGGTCGTCTCCCGAGGCAGACGGCGTGCTTGCCGGTAAAGGATTCGCGCAACGGGTTCGGACGGCGAACTTGAAACGAAGCGGCCCCGCAGGCCTTGAGCTTGTGGAGCCGCTTCGTTTGGCCATCGTGTCAGCGTGCGAACTGCGAGTAGCCTTCGTCGGAGATGAACAGGCGCGTGGCCCTGGGCAGGATCCGCGCGGAGAACGGCGTGGAAAGGCCGGTGGCCTCGCCGTCGTATTGGACCTCCATGGCCGGGTCGGCTTCGATCGTGACCTCTTTGGCGCGGAAGAGCTCGAGCGCATCCGTGCGGTCGGGGAATTCGCCGTCTCGATCCAAAAGGCCTGCGATGGCAGCCGGTATCAGGTCGAACGCGGTCTTCGCTTTCAGCACCACCACATCGAACTCGCCGTCGCGCGGCTTGTTGTCGTGCGTGACCGTGATATCGAACTGGATTTTGCTGAAGTTCACCAGCAACACTCCGAGGCCCTCGCTTTGCACCTGACGGCCGTCCAAGGTGAGCGTGAACTTCGACTGTTGCGGCATGGCGTTTGCCACCGCCGATTGCAGGTATGCCATGGGGCCGAGCAGCCGCTTGCCGCGTTGCGCCCCGCGCATGATGACGGCGTCGTAGCCCGCTCCGGCCATGATGGAGAACCCGAAGCGATGCCCGTCGACGCAGATCTCGCCCATGTCGAAATCAAGGGTTTGCCCGGCGCGCACCATTTTCGCCAGCGCGTGGGGCTCGAGTGGGCTTGCAAGGTTGAGGGCCAGCAGGTTTGCTGTGCCCGCCGGGAAGGGCAACACGGGTATGCCGGTGTTGGCAAGCAGGTAGCATACCGTGGCCACGGTGCCGTCGCCGCCGGCCGCGATCACGGCATCGAAGGCCTTCGCGTCGTCGAGCAGCGAGCCCACCGGCGTGGTGCCGTTGGTGCAGCGCATGCAGATCTCATCGCCGTCGGCGGCGAAGCTGCGCATAAAATCGTAGATGGCTCCTTCGCCGTATCCCGATGCCAGGTTGTTGATGACAAGCAGTTTCACGGTTTTCCCTTCCATTGCGGTATTCTTACATCATAAAGCACAACGATATGAACGTGAGGAATTACCGGGTGTATATCGAAGATCAAGAAGCACTGGAGGCGTTCGTCGAGCGAGCACGCCGCTCAAGCGTCCTTGCCATCGACACCGAGTTTTTACGCGAGAAGACCTATTATGCGCGCCTGTGCTTGATCCAGTTCGCCACCGATGACGAGGTGGCGGTGGTCGACCCGTTTTGCATCGAGGACCTGCATGTGCTGGCCCCGCTGCTCGAGGATGCCGGCGTCATGAAGGTGCTGCACTCCGGCGGGCAGGACCTTGAGATCTTGTGGCATGAGGTGGGCGTGCTTCCGCAGCCGCTGTTCGACACGCAGGTTGCGGCGGCGCTTTTGGGGCACACGCAGCAGATCGGCTACGGGGCCTTGGTCGGCGCCGAGTGCGGCGTGGCGCTCAAGAAGGTCGATTCCTTCACCGACTGGTCGCGCCGTCCCTTGTCGGAATCTCAGCTGCGCTATGCTGCCGACGACGTTATTTATCTTCCCCGCATGTATGAGCATATGAAGCAAGAATTGGAGCAGCAGGGGCGCTTGCATTGGCTTGACCCCGAGTTCGCCGAGATGTGCGACCCTGCGCGCTTCGAATCCGATGAGCGCGAGCGCTACCGCAGGCTCAAGCGCGTCGGCCAGCTTTCGCGCAAGCAGCTGGCGGCGGCGCGCGAGGTTGCCGCATGGCGTGAGGTCACGGCTCAGAAGCGCAACGTGCCGCGTAAGTGGGTCATCACCGATGAGCAGATCGTGGAGGCGTGCAAGCGCGAGGCCCGCACCATCGACGAGCTGTTCATGGTGCGCGGCATGCGCGAGAAGCTTAATACCCGCGATGCCCGAACGGTCGCCAGCCTTATGAAGAAGGCGCTGGAATCCGGTCCGCAATGCTGGCCCGAACTCGATCGTAGCGGGCGCAACGAGCCTAATGTGGATGCACCGCTCGACCTTATGAGCGCGCTTGTGCGGTTGCGCGCCAAGGAGAACGGCGTGGCGTTCCCTACGCTGGCAAGCCACGATGACCTGGTGCGCATGGCCCGTGGATATCGTCAGGGCATCGACCTTCTGCGCGGATGGCGCCGGGCGCTCGTGGGCGAGGAGCTCATCGAGCTGCTCGAGGGCAAGCTCGTGCTGTCCTTGGACGGCCACGATCTGCGCGTCACGCGCCTGGATGGCGAAGAGTAACTAGCGTGTCGCCGCGTTGCGCGGCAACTTGAACGCGGCGATTGCGATGCGTTCCCGGTAACGGATTGCGAACGTTTCGCGGGAACATTCGTGAAGCTGCGGGCAAGGGGTTTCGCTTCGGTATACTTTTGGTTCGTTGAACCAAGCGCGCCGCCTTGCGGCCGCGCCCCGGGGCGCAGGGCATGCGCCGTACGCTTTCGATAGGAGTTGCATCACCCATATGAGCATGAGCTATTTGAGCCTGATCGTCGTCACCATGGTCATCGGCATGGGCGCGTCGTGGTACGTGAACCGCCAGATCAACAAATACCTGCACGTCCCCGCGTCCACGCACGTCACCGGAGCGCAGATGGCCGAGATGATGCTCGCCGCAAACGGCGTCCACGGCGTGCAGGTTTATCGCGGCGGCCCGCAGCAGGACCATTTTGACCCACGCAGCAACTCCATCACCTTGGACCCTGATGCGTTCGGCGGAACCTCCATCACGGCCATCGCCACGGCGTGCCACGAGGCCGGCCACGCCATCCAGTTTGCGCAGGGGTATGCCCCCATGAAGATCCGCGGCGCGCTCGTGCCGGCGGTGAACTTCGCATCCAATGCGTGGGTATTCCTGCTGATGTTCGGCATCTTCATGCAGCTTTCCGGCCTTACCACGCTCGCCATCATCATGTACGCCGTGGTGGTGCTGTTCCAGCTGGTCACGTTGCCCGTTGAGTTCGATGCGTCGCGTCGCGGCCTTGCGTATCTCAAAACCCAGGGCATCTCGCAGGCCGAGCAGGGCGGGGCGTATTCCGTGCTGCGCGCCTGCGCGCTCACCTACGTTGCCGCCGCTTTGACGTCCATCCTGCAACTGCTGTGGCTGCTGCAGTCCCGTGACGAGTAGCAACGTGGCCTACGATCGATCATATAACGGCGCCGCGGGAGGACCCCGCGGCGTTTTTGCTAACTCGGGGGCTTCCTCGGGCCCGGCGCGAAACGCCGAGGAGGCGGCTCGCGCTTGCGCTGCCGCGTACGGAGCGCATAAGGCGGCGGGTGCGAACGCGGCTTCGCGTAACGGGGGAGCGGCAACGCAGGGATCCGCTTCGCGCGCCTTATCGGTATCCGCTGCCATGCAGCTGGCGAAAGGGGCGCTCGAAGGCGTGACGGTGCGCCTGGTCGGTGAGATTTCCGAGCTGTCGAACAAGCCCGGGTACAAGGCCGTGTACTTCACGGTCAAGGACAAGTCTGCAAGTCTTCCGTGCATGATGTGGAACAACCGCTTCCGCGCCGCCGGCGTGCAGGTGGCGGTTGGCCAGCTGGTGGAGCTGACGGGTAGGTTCACGCTGTATGCGGCTAAGGGTCGCATGAACTTCGACGTGTTCTCGTTGGCGCCGGTGGGCGAGGGGCAGCTGCGATTGCAGGTGGCAAACCTAGCACGGAAGCTTTCCGCCGAGGGCCTTGCAGACCCCGCGCGAAAGCTGCCCTTGCCTGCATATCCGCTTACCATCGGCTTGGTCACAAGCCCGCGCGGCGATGCGGTGCACGATGTGCTGCGCACGTTGCGTCGCCGTTTCCCTGTGGCGCGGGTGCTGTTCTCCGGCGTGGCGGTGGAGGGTTCGCAGGCCCCGGCCGGCATCGTCGAGGGCATGCGCGCCGTGGTCCATGCTGGCGCCGAGGTGGTGTTGGTGGTGCGCGGCGGCGGATCATATGAGGACCTTATGCCGTTCAACGACGAGTTCTTGGCTCGTATAATCGTCAAATGCCCCGTTCCGGTTGTCACGGGTATCGGGCACGAACCCGATACGTCCATCGCCGATATGGTCGCCGACGTGCGCGCCTCAACGCCTACGGCCGCCGCCGAGGCGGTGAGTCCTGCTCGCGAGAACCTTGATGCGCTGTTCCGCGCACGTCGAGGCAGCTTGGATGCCTGCGTCCAGCGTGCTCTTGAGGGCGGTGCCGCGCAAGTTGGACGCATTGCCAGCCGCCCGGTCTTTTGCGACCCTAACGCTTTGCTGGCGGCTTCGGCGCAGGGTGTCGACTTGTACGCCGACAGGCTGGCAAGGGCGCTGCCCTCTAGCCTGGATCGCGACCGTGCGCAGGTCGATCGCTTGCGCGAGCGTTTGGGCTCGGCGCTTCCCAACGCCTTGACCCTCGATGCGGCCGCCGTTCAGCGGCAACGCGAGCGCTTGACGCATGCGCTTTCGCAGGTCGTCGACGTGCCGACTGCGCAAACGCAACGCGCTCGCGAGCGGCTGATGCGGGCGATGTCGCAGGCATGCGAGCGGCAACACGTTGCGCTCGATCACGAACAGCGGCGTTTGCGCGCGGCGGGCTGCCAGATGCTGGAGCCGTTTCGCCGGCAAGCAGGCCTTTCGGCCGCGCAGCTTGACGCGCTCTCGCCGTTGGCAGTTCTCGGCAGAGGCTACTCGATTGCCCGCGTCGGCGACGGCGGTGTTGTGAAGTCGGTCGAGCAAGCCCAAATAGGGCAGGCGCTTGATGTGACGGTATCGGATGGCGTGATCGAGTGCAGCGTGTCGGGGGTCCGGCGCGCTGATGAAGACGGCCCTATAGGGAAGGAATCATGAAATGGGCAATGAAAGTTTGAAACCGGTCGAGGACCTGACCTTTCGCGAGGCCATGGCCGAGCTGGACGGCATCGTCGGCGTTCTGGAGTCTAACACGCTCGAGCTGGAGGACAGCCTTGCCAGCTATGAGCGCGGGGTCGCGCTGCTGCGCGCCCTGCAGGGCCGCCTAGCCACGGCGCAGCAGAAGGTCGACGTGCTCATGGGCCAGCTTGAGCCGGAGGTGTCGGACGAGCAGCGCGACACCACGCTTTCGTAGCGCCGCTTGCCGACAGAGTGCAGCGCGGGGGCCGCTTGCGGCAACGTGCTGCGTGTTTTGCCACTACAATGAGGACTCGAAATCTTTTGTGTAAGGAGGCAGGCCGTTGAACGTTTTGGTTATCAATGCGGGTTCATCTTCGCTGAAGTACCAGCTTATCAATGTTGAAACGCATACGCTCATGGCCAAGGGCATTTGCGAGCGTGTCGGTTCGGCCGAGGCGTTCCACAAGCACGGTCTTGACGATAACGAAGTGGTCATCGACGCGAAGATGGCGGACCACGACGACGCTATGGCGCTCGTGCTTGAATCCCTGGTCTCGGGCGAGGGTGCCGCTATCGCTTCGCTGTCCGAGATCGACGCCGTCGGTCACCGCATCGTGCAGGGCGGCAAGTACTTCGATCGTTCCGTTCTCATCGACGATGAGGTCATCGCGAAGATCGACGAGCTTGCCGAGCTGGCGCCTTTGCACAATGGCGCGGCGCTCATGGGCATCCATGCTTGCATGAAGCACATGCCGGGCATCCCCATGGTGGCCGTGTTCGATACCTCGTTTTTTACCACGTTGCCTCCGAAGGCGTACATGTATCCGCTGCCCTACGAGCTGTACGAGAAGTACGCTATCCGCAAGTACGGTGCTCACGGTACCTCGCATCGCTATATTTCCGAGCGTGCCGCCGTGGTGCTCGATGAGCCCCTTGAGGACCTGAAGCTCATCACGTTGCATCTGGGCAACGGTTGCTCGGCGTCCGCTATCGACCACGGCGTGGCCGTGGACACCTCCATGGGTCTTACGCCGCTCGACGGCCTGATGATGGGCACTCGCTGCGGCGCCATCGACCCGGCCATCGTGCCGTTCATCATGGATCACGAGAACCTGACTGCCGAGGAAATGAACAACCTCATGAACAAGCAGTCGGGCTTGCTGGGCATTTCCGGCGTGTCCAACGACCTGCGCAGCGTTCGCACGGCCTCGGAAGAGGGTAACGAGCGCGCCATGCTGGCCTACGACATGTTCTCCAACTCGGTGAAGAAGTACATCGGCCAGTACATCGCCGTCATGGGCGGCGTGGACGCCATCGTGCTCACCGCCGGCGTCGGCGAGAATTGCGACAAGATGCGTCGCATGATCTTCTCCGGCCTGCAGCCTTTGGGCATCGTGCTCGATGAGGAGAAGAACCGTCATCGCGGTTTCGAGCGCATCATCTCTACCGATGATTCCGCGGTGCAGATCATCATCATCCCGACCAACGAGGAGTACATGATCGCACGCGATACCTATGAGATCGTGCACGACCAGATGGTCGGTATCCAGCCGTAAGACTTCCGGTTGTCCCATAGCAGCAAAGCGCTGCGTTACCTGCAATGCCGAAAAGCCCTCGAAAGAGGGCTTTTCTTTTGGCTTGCTATGTCAAGTATGGCCGGGTGTCGCGCGTTGATGTGGCGGCTCGATTCGAGATGACGGCTAGCAGACTATTCGCTGGTTTGCGGGCATGGGCTGCACATCGTGAGCGCTGCTGTCGCGAGCCGCCTTGAAATATTGACAGGCTTGCTTGGGTTCATGGAGGCGCTCTCGGCTTCGAAGACGGATTCAAACCTTACTGACAGCATTGGTGCCAATAAGGTTTGCGAGATTGGCTAGGTTCGCGGCCTCGGAGTATGCGGGGTTCTTGATTGTCTCAGCGCATTCAACAAGAAAGCCCTGCGTCCTGAACATCGTGATCGGTTCGGGAAGCAGGGCGTTTCGGTTTCGGGTGTTAGGTTCCGATTGCTTGAGCGGTTTCGCGCCGGCTTGGGCTATTGGGCGTCGGCGACCTTCTTCGCCTGGGCCTGCACGCACGTGATGGCGATGACGCCCACGATGTCATGTGCGCTGCAGCCGCGGGACAGGTCGTTGACCGGGGCAGCGATGCCCTGGGTGACCGGGCCGAAGGCCTCGGCGTGCGCCAGACGCTGCACCAGCTTGTAACCGATGTTGCCCGCGTCAAGGTCGGGGAAGATCAGGCAGTTCGCCTTGCCGGCAACCTTGCTGTTGGGGGCCTTCGATGCGCCCACGGAGGGCACCATGGCTGCATCGGCCTGCAGCTCGCCGTCGAGCGCCAGTTCAGGTGCCATCTCACGGGCGATGGCGGCAGCTTCGACCACCTTGTTCGCGTCGTCGTTTTTGGCGGAGCCGTAGGTGGAGTGGGAGAGCATGGCCACCACGGGCTCGGTGCCGATAAGGGTTTTCCAAGACTGCGCGGAGTTCACGGCGATGTGCGCGAGCTTTTCGGCGGTGGGCTGGATCTCCAGGCCGCAGTCGCTGAACAGGAACGTGCCGTTCTGGCCGTACTCGCAGTTGGGCACCACCATGATGAAGAAGCTGCTGACCAGCTTAACGCCCGGGGCGGTTTTGAGGATCTGCAGGCTAGGGCGCAGCACGTCGCCGGTGGAGTGGCATGCGCCGGAGACCATGCCGTCGGCGCGGCCGGTCTTCACCATGAGCACGCCGAAGAACAGCACGTCGCGCACCTTCTCGGCGGCTTGGTCGAGGGTCATGCCCTTGTGCTTGCGCAGCTCATACAGGGTGTTCGCGAACTCGTCGTGCAGATCGGAGTCCTGCGGGTCAATCAGCGTGGCACCGTCGAGCGCGCGGCCGGATTCCTTGATGGCGGCAACGTTGCCCAGGATGATCAGGTTTGCGACGCCTTGAGCGAGAATGGTCTCGGCTGCTTCGAGCGTGCGCGGGTCGTCGCCCTCGGGTAGCACGATGGTCTGCTTGTCGGCTTTGGCGCGCTCAAGCATAGTGTCCAAAAACGAGCTCATGTTCGTACCCTTTCTTTGCGATGTGTCGGGCGCGGTCTTGCCGCTTGCGCATGGTTTCGGCTGCGCCCGAGCTGTTCACTTGGATTTTATCCATATTGTCCCATCATAGGGCGGCTGCGCGGCCTGCTACCGGTAAAATGGCGGGCGAACCATATGAACGGCGGCGTATTCCAACCGCATCCGCGCCGTTGTTTCCAGGAAAGGACAGGCATGAAAAGCATCACCTTCGCCATCCCGTGCTATAACTCCGCGGCATATATGGATAAGTGCATCGAGTCCATCCTTGCATGCGGGGGCGATAAGGGCTGCGATGATATCGAGATCATCATCGTCGACGATGGGTCGGTCAAAGACGATACCGCGGAAAAGGCCGATCGCTGGGAGGAGCTCCATCCGGGCATCATCAAGGCCGTCCACCAGGAGAACGGCGGCCATGGGCAAGCGGTGAACACCGGTTTGGCGAACGCCTCGGGCTTGTACTTCAAGGTGGTCGATTCCGATGATTGGCTTGATCGCCGTGCTATGGAAGACGTCATGGCATATGTGCGCAGCCAAGTCGGGCGCAGCGCCCCGACCGATCTGGTTATCGCCAATTACGTGTACGAGAAGGTACACGAGAGCACGCGCACCATCATGCATTACCGTAACGTGTTCCCTGAGGGGCGCGAATTCGGCTGGTCCGAGGTGGGGCATTTCAACCCCAGCCAATACCTGCTTATGCACTCGGTCATCTACCGCACCGAGCTGCTGCGCGGCATGGGCCTTCAGCTGCCCAAGCACACCTTCTATGTTGATAACATCTTCGTGTACGTGCCGCTGCCGCACGTCAAGACCATCTATTACCTTGACGTCGACATGTACCGCTACTTCATCGGCCGCGACGACCAAAGCGTTAACGAATCGGTCATGATGAGCCGCATCGATCAGCAGCTGCGCGTCACGCGCATCATGATCGATGCCGTGCAGCTTCCCGGTGATGTGCCCGAGAAGCGTCTGGAGCGCTACATGGAGAATTACCTGTCCATGATGATGTGTATCTGCAGCATCTTCCTGCGTATGATCAACACCGTCGACGCCGAGGATGAGCGCGATGCGATTTGGCGTTATCTGAAGGAGAACAACTCCGATGTGTACCGCCGTGTGAGGCACAGCGTGTTGAATATGGGCACGAATCTGCCCACGAACTTGGGGCGCAAGATCGGCATCACCGGGTACCATGTGGCTCAGAGGATTTTCAAGTTCAACTAGGCATCAAGTGGAAAAGACCTGCTCCTGCAGGTCTTTTTTTGCGGCAACGATTCGGTATTGCAGCGAGTTACCTGCTTCTTTTTTCGAACGGATTGCGTCATAATAATGAATTCGAGTGAAAATCCATAAAGGAGCATTCTTGAAGAAAAACACTTTGGTTACCGGATTGGCGCTGTTCGCCATGTTCTTCGGTGCTGGAAACCTGATCTTCCCGCCGTTTCTGGGCATGGAAAGCGGAACTGATTGGGTGATCGGCTTTCTGTGCTTCATCTTGATCGATGTGGCGCTTTCCTGTTTGGGCATCTTCGCGCTCAACGCTGCCGGCGGCGCGAATGTGGCGGTCGAAGGGTCGTTGGGTCGAGTGCCCGGTCTGGTGCTCAACACCGCCGTTATCCTTTGCACGGGCATGATCATCGCGGAGCCCCGTACGGCAGCCACCACCTACGAGATGTCCATCGTGCCGTTGTTCGGCGATTCCGTGAACATGTTGGTGTTCTCCGCATTGTTCTTCGCGGTGGTGCTTGCGCTGTCCATTCGCCAAACGCGTTTGGTCAACATCATCGGCAAGGTGCTCACCCCGCTGTTGGTCATCTGCGTGTTCGTTATCATCGCGGTCGGCATTGTGCATCCGCTCGGCGAGATCGGGGCCCCGCTTTCCAACCATGCTGCGCAGGATGGCATCTTGGCCGGTTACCAGGCTATGGACGTGCTTGCCTGCGTTGGCTTCGCCATCGTCATGGAGAACGCCGCGCGTACCGCCGGCTATACGCGTCGCGAGGATCAGCTCAAGGTCATCGCCGGTGCTTCCGTGGTTGCCGGTGTCCTTCTGGCTGTGATCTACGGCGGGTTGACTTACCTGGGCGCTTCGAGCGCGCTTGCTTTCGGCGCCGGCATGGATCGCTCCACGCTTATCGTGGAGATCACCAAGCACCTGCTCGGCAACACCGGCGTGGTCATTCTCGGCATCATCGTGGGGCTTGCGTGCCTGACCACCGCCATCGGCCTTACCGGCGCATCGGCATCGTATTTCGAGCGCACCACGCACGGCAAGATTTCGTATCGCACCGGTGTCATCGTCACTGTGTTGGTGTCCTTCGCCATCTGCAACTTGGGTTTGAACGCCATCGTAGCGTTTGCCGCCCCGATCTTGTCCGTCGTCTGCCCGCCGTTCATGGTGTGCGTGGTCATGGTGCTGTTCGAAAAGCGGATGGGCACCACGTGGCCGATCAAGGGCGCCGCCCTCGGGGCGTTCGTCATCAGTTTGCTCGCCACACTTGACGACACCTATGGTGTGCTGCCCGCCATCAAACAGCTTCCCTTCACTGACCTGGGCTTTAGCTGGCTGCCGTTCGCTATTGTCGGCGGCTTCCTCGGCGCGGTCGCGTTCAAGGTGTTCAAGGCGAGGAAGGCGGTTGCGTAATGGCGCGCTCGGGCCGATGCGGATCGGGTTTCGTGCTTGCCGTCGATGTAGGGAATTCCGTCACTAACCTTGGGTTGTCTTGCGAAGGGGATTTGGTTTTCACCTGGAGCGTGACCACCCCCGATCGCTTGACCGCAGACGAAGCGCTCATGTGCGTGACGTCGTTTTTGCAGGTTCGCGGCTGCGATGGGCAGGTTCGCGACGCCATCGTGGCCTCCGTGGTTCCCGGGCTTACCGATGCTTGGGTTGAAGCCTTGTATACGCTTTGCGGCGTGCGCCCTTTGGTGGTGGGGCCGGGTTTGAAATCCGGTTTGAAGCTGCATCTGAACAGCCCTGCCGATTTCGGCGCGGATCGTGTGGCAGATTGCGTTGCCTCAAAGCAGCTCTACGGATTCCCGCTTATCGTCGTCGACTTCGGGACCGCAACTACGCTTGAGGTCATCGATGATGCGGGCGTCGTGCAGGGCGGGCTTATCGCTCCGGGTCTGCGTTTGGCTGCCCGTGCGGTGGCCGATGCTGCGGCCCAGCTTCCCGTGATCGGGCTGCATGCGCCGCGTAGCGTGATCGGCAAATCCACACGCGATGCTATGCAGGCAGGTATCGTGATCGGGGAAGTCGCCCGCATCGACGGCTTGATTCAAGCGGTATGGGACGAACTTGGCTACGAAACGCGTGTTGTGGCCACCGGCGATGACGCCCAGGCCATGGTCGGGCTTTCCCGACGCATCGAGGTTGCCGACGATCAGCTCACGCTCAAAGGGTTGATCTTGTTGCACGAGAAGAACAGGAAGGCTCGGTAGAAGGTCTACCTGGGCGCGCTTGCTCCGCAAGCGGATTTTTGATCGCAATGGTATATCGAATAGGTTAGCCCGGCATACGCCGGGCTTTTTCACGGCATAGATTAGTCTTGTGTAACAATAATCGATATTCGATAGTTTGCTCTGGTTATCAAAGTTTCCCAATGGTACCATTCGACTGTTTGCATCGAGGTTGATGTACCGCAGTCGGCACTGTGCAGTATTTGGAATCGAAAGGAAGCCATTTTCCGTGTTCAATAAACGGTTGATATCGATGGTGCCGCAGGCTATGCGGTATATCGTGCGCAACGCGGCGGCGCAATGGGTGGCGCTCGTGGCGAATATCGTGCTCATGCTCCTCATCGGGCTGTTCCTGCAGCGTCTTGTCGACGGCGTTGCCGTGGATGGCTGGGTTGCGATGCTTCTGTGCGCAGGCGTTGCCGTTATCGCGGTGCGCATGGCTTGCTTGACCTTCGCGCAGCGCATGGGGGTGGCGGCCGCCATGGCCGCAAAACGCTCGGTTCGCCGTCAGGTATACGACAAGCTGGTGCGCATGGGCCCCGGCTATTCCGAGCGCATTGCCACAAGCGAGGCGGTGCAAGTCAGCGTTGAGGGCTGCGAGCAGCTGGAAAGCTACTTCGGCCAGTATCTGCCACAGTTGCTCTACGCCGTGCTGGCTCCGCTTACCGTGTTCGCGTTCTTAGCGCCGCTGTGTTTGCCTGCCGCCATCGCCTTGTTGGTTTGCGTGCCGCTCATCCCGATTTCCATCGTGGCGGTGCAGAAGATCGCCAAGCGTGTCATGGGCAGGTATTGGGGCGCCTATACCGATCTTGGCGGCGCGTTTCTCGAGAACCTGCAAGGTTTGACCACCTTGAAGATCTATCAGGTCGATGAGGCGTGCCATCGCCAGATGAACGAGCAGGCCGAGAGTTTCCGACGGGCGACGATGCGCCTGCTCACCATGCAGCTCAACTCCATCACCGTGATGGACGTGTTCGCGTTCGGCGGCGCGGCCGTGGGTATCATTGCTGCTATGGTGCAATTCGCAAACGGCCAGATCCCGTTCTATGCGGCGTTTTGCGTGGTGTTCCTGTCGGCGGAGTTCTTCATCCCTATGCGTGCGCTTGGTTCGTTTTTCCATACCGCTATGAACGGCATGGCGGTTGCCGAGAAGATGTTCGCCATCCTAGATGCGCCCGAGTCCGAGCAGGGGACGCGCAGCGTCGACCCTGAGCACGCTGGCATCGTCGTGCGCGATGTCTCGTACTCCTATGACGGGCAGCGTGCGGTGCTCGAGCATGTTGATTTCGCCGCCCCTGCCGGTAGCTTCACCGGCATTGTGGGCGAGAGCGGTTCAGGCAAATCCACGTTGGCCGGCATCCTGTGCGGGCGTAATCTGGGTTTTGAGGGCGATGTCGAGATCGGCGGCGTGCCGCTTGGCCAGGTTTCCCGCGAAAGCATGGCCCAAACGGTCACCGTCGTCCCGTTCTCCAGCTACCTGTTCTCTGGAACGGTGCGTTCGAACCTGCTGATGGCGCGCCCCAAGGCGACCGACGACGAGCTTTGGGACGTTTTGAGGCGCTGCCGCATCGACGGGTTCGTTCGTGCATCGGGCGGGCTTGATACCCCCGTGTCCGAGCAGGGCGGCAACTTCTCCGGCGGGCAGCGCCAGCGTTTGGCGCTCGCCCGGGCGCTTTTGCACGATACTCCCGTCTACATCTTCGATGAGGCCACCTCGAATGTGGACGCGGACAGCGAGCAGGCTATCGTCGGCGTTATCCATGAGCTGGCGAAAAGCCGCACCGTCATCATGATCTCGCATCGCTTGGCATCGGTTTCCAAAGCCGACCGCATCTTCGTGCTGGCAAACGGTCGCGTGGCTGAGAGCGGCTCGCACGAGCAGCTTTGCGCCGCCGATGGGGCGTACGCGAAGCTATGGGGCCGGCAGATGGAGCTTGAGGCTTTTGCGTCGCGGGCAGAGCAACATACCGCTGACGTTGGCGAAGCCGACGAGGCGCAAGGTGCCGGCGTCGATGGAACTGCCGCGGTTGTCGGCGAGCCTCAGACGCGCCGTAGGTCGAACATCTCGATCATGTGCCGTATGGTGAAGCTCGTCAAGCCGCTTGTGCCGGTTATGATCGCCGCGGTGATTTTAGGCGTCGTCGGCTTTTTGTGCGCCATCTTCCTTACGGTGGGCGCCGCTTTGGTGCTTACGGGCATCGCGGGATTCGGGCCGGCGATCGGCGTGGGCGCGGGTATCGCCCTGGTCGCCGCTTGCGGCCTTTTGCGCGGTCCTTTGCATTATGGCGAGCAGATGTGCAATCACTATCTGGCGTTCAAGATCTTGGCGCTTGTCCGCGATTGCGTGTTCGGCAAGCTGCGAACGCTTGCCCCGGCGAAGCTCGAGGGTCGAAGCAAAGGCGACCTGGTGTCGCTCGTGACCTCGGACGTCGAGCTGCTCGAGGTCTTCTATGCGCACACCCTCTCCCCGGTGCTCATCGCCGTGCTGGTCTGCGGCGTTATGATCGCCTTCATCGGCAGCGTCAGCTGGCAGCTCGCCATCGGCGCGTTCGTCGCATACGTCCTGGTTGGAGCTGTGGCGCCGTGGGTCGCATCACGTGCGGCGGGGGATGGCGGCAGGGAGCTGCGCAATGCCCTTGGCGCTATGAACTCGTTCGTGCTCGATAGCTTGCGCGGCCTTCGCGAAACGCTGCAGTTCGGCCAAGAACATGCGCGCGCCGAGCAGTGTGATGGCCGTATGGACTTGCTGTCGAAGGTCGAGGATCGCCTGAAGGGCCGTGCAGCTCGCAGCATGGCGGCAACGAACGGTCTGGTGTTGGGGCTTGACGTGGCCATGGTCGCGCTAGCCTGCGCGCTGTGCGCGCATGGCGTCATCGATTCCGGGCAGGCGTTCGTGTGCGTGGCCGCGCTGATGTCGTCTTTCGGCCCGGTGATCGCCGTTGCGAACCTGGGCAGCGGCTTGCAGCAGACGTTGGCCAGCGGAGCACGCGTACTTGACCTGCTTGACGAGCAGCCGCAAACCCGGGATGTGGCGGACGGCTGCACGGTAGGTGTGTTCTCGGGTGCGGCCGCCGAACATGTCGACTTCTCGTATGGCGCAAGTTCGGTGCTCAAGGACGTATCCCTTGAGGTGACGCCTGGTTCGATCGTGCATTTGGCGGGAAAGAGCGGTTCGGGAAAATCGACGCTTTGCAAGCTGTTCATGCGGTTCTGGGATCCAAGCGACGGTTGCATACGCGTATCCGGGCAGGATATCCGAGGTGTGAACACGGAAAGCCTGCGCGCCATTGAAGGCTATATGACGCAGGAGACGCACCTGTTCTCCGGCACGGTGGGGGATAACATCACGTTTGCCAAACCCGATGCTACGCCCGAGGAGCTTGCTGAGGCCTGCAGGAAGGCGGCGTTGACTGGCTTAATCGAGCGTCTGCCGCAAGGCCTGGATACGTCGGTCGGCGAGTTGGGCGACACCTTGTCGGGAGGCGAGCGCCAGCGCATCGGGCTTGCGCGCATGTTCTTGCACGATGCCCCGTTCGTGCTGCTCGACGAACCCACGAGCAATTTGGACAGCCTCAACGAGGCGGCGGTTTTGCGGGCCTTGCTCGATGCTCGACAGGGCAAGACGGTGGTGCTGGTAAGCCATCGCGCTTCCACGGCGGCTATCTGCGATGCCTCCTACACCGTCGAGCGCGGAAGATTGTCGTAGTCGAGCGTTTGCGAATCATATAAAGAACGAAGGGGCCGCAGCTGCGAGCTGCGGCCCCTTCTTATGCCCGGTGGTTTCGCGCTATTCCCAGCCTGTTTCCTGCAAGGTTTCGCCATTAAGCGTCTTCAGGGCGAACATGCCGTTTTCGTAGACGGCATAGCTTGCGCAGCCGTCCTTGGGGATGGAGGTGCTTCCCGGGTTCACGAACATCATGCCGTCGATGAGCTCAAGGCGCTTGATGTGCGTGTGGCCCGTCAGCAATGCGCTTCCTTGCGGTAGCGAGGGCGGCTGATCAGGCGAGTTACCGGCTAGATGGCCGTGGCTCAGATGCAGCAGATGCCCATCTGCCCACACCTGGGAGAAATCGCTCAAGCAGGGGAAATCGAGCACCATCTGGTCGACTTCCGCATCGCAATTGCCGCGCACGGCGGTGATGCGCTCGGCAATGCCGTTGAGGGCGGCAAGCACTTCTTTGGGCGCATATCCCTCGGGCAGGTCGTTTCGCGGGCCGTGATAGAGCAGGTCGCCGAGCAGGAGCACGCGGTCGGGCGTTTCCTGGTCGATGCGCTCCATCAAAGTGCGGACGGCGGGCGCCGCGCCATGCAGGTCGGATGCAATGACGAACTTCACTGGTCATTCCTTTCGATAGGTGGCAGGTCGGCGCAATAGCCTCGTGCCAAGATGTGCTTTTCGCTGTTGGGGAACAGATAACGGTACAGCTCCATGAAGTACCGGTCGGTCATGGACGCCATGTAGTCCACCACTACCTGATCGCGGTCTGTCTGCGCAAGATAATCTTCCACGGTGATGCTGCGCGACCTTGTTGCCAGCTGATTAGCGTGATGCGATACAACCGGTGACCGTTCGTCACCGGCTTGCAGGTCGGTCAAAAGCCTGTCGTACATGTCCTCGAACATCTCGCCGACGGCGTTGCCGCTTCCGGCGCGCCAGCCTTCGCAATCGTAGATGCGCTCGTAGTTCTGCCGTTTTGCGCGCTTGATGTCCTCGAAAACCTGGCGGCTCATGCGGATATCATCCTGCCCGAGGCTGTGGTTGACCACGTCGACGGTGATGTTGTTGATGATGCGCGCGTTGTCGCGCCCGATGATCTCGGTTTCGAAACCGTCAAGGGACGGCAGCACGCCCATAGCCATAGCATCGTCGCGATCTTTTCCCAGGTAGGCGATCATGTCGGCCAAGCGGACCACGCAGCCTTCCAGCGTTGAGGGACGCAGGCGCTTGATAGCGGACTCGTCGAGCGCGCATTCGTAAACCAGCGCATCGAGCTGCGCAAACGATTCCGTGTCGCCTTGGCGAAGCACCTGCTGGGCGAACTCGCCGTTGTGGCACAGCGCACCGTCGAGCACCTGCAGGCTGATGTTACGGGGGTAGAGTCGGTCCATCACTCGCACGGAATGCACGTTGTGGTGAAAGCAGCGGCCCGTGCGGCTTTGCAGGCACTTCGACAGGAACTTCTCCCCGGCGTGGCCGAACGGCGTGTGCCCCAGGTCGTGGCCGAGCGCGATGGCTTCGATGAGCTGGCAGTTCAATCCCAGCAGCCTTCCGATGTTTCGCGCGATGCGCCCCACCAGCTGCACATGCAGCCCGCGACGGCAGATATCGTCGTTCTCCACCAGGCTGAACACCTGCGTTTTGCCTGCATAGCGGTTATATGCGGGGATGTTCATAATCTTGTCGATGTCGCGCGAGAACGCCGGGCGCGCCAGCGTTGCCTCGTCGTGAGGGTTATCCTCGCGACGGAGCACGCGATCATCGGGAAAGCTTTGCGGATGCATGCGCCCGCAGCGCAGGTTCTCGGCTATGGCTTGTTCCACATCGGGTTCGAGTTGCAGGTATGCGGGCTCGCTCACGGCGCTTCCTTTCCGCATGTCGAGATGTTACGGGCATATTGTATCGCAGGTGCCGCTGATACGGGAACATAGGTTCTATGCGGTATACTTTACTGTAAACAGTAAAACGGCACGCCTTCGCGCGGCCGTTATCAGGCATACGGACATCAGGTGGGGGTTCATTCACATCCATGGCGATCAGCGATGAGGATATCCAAAAGGTTCGCGAGGCCAGCGATTTGGTGGCCATCATGGGCGAGACGGGCCCGGTAAAGCGGCGCGGCCGCGATTTCTGGCTGTGCTGCCCGTTTCATAACGAGAAAACCCCGTCCTGCAAGATCGACCCGGCCCTGCAGCTATGGCATTGCTTCGGCTGCGGGGAAGGCGGCGATGTGTTCGCCTTCGTCATGAAGTCCCAGGACCTGTCGTTTCCCGAGGCGGTGCGCTACTTGGCCGAGCGAGCCCATATCGACATTGCCGACGATCAGGCCAAACGAGGGCCCGGCATGGGGCAGGGCGCAAAAGCGCGGCTGCGTGCCGTGTGCGCGGAGTCTGCGGAGTTCTTCCATATGCAGCTCATGCGCAGCAAAAGCCCGCAGGCCGGCGCCGCGCGCGCCTACCTTTCGCAGCGCGGGCTGGGCGGCGATATCCCGAAAACCTGGATGCTCGGCTTCGCGCCCGGCCAAGGCGCCCTCGTGCGCCATCTGGCGTCGAAGGGCTTTCAATCAAACGAGATGATCCAGGCCAACGTGGCCGTCGTCGGCTCCGACGGGCGGGTGCGCGACCGATTCTTCAACCGTGTGATGTTCCCCATCAAAGATGAGCAGGGGCAGTGCATCGCCTTCGGCGGGCGCGTGATCGGCAAGGGCGAGCCGAAGTACCTGAACAGCCAGGAAACGCCCCTGTTCCACAAGGGGCGCATGCTGTATGCGCTCGACAAGGCGAAGGCGGCCATGGCGTCCACGGGCGTGGCCGTGGTATCGGAGGGCTACACCGACGTCATCGCCATGCACGAGGCAGGCATCCGCAATGCGGTCGCCACCTTGGGAACGGCGCTCACGCGCACGCACATCCGCGTGCTGTCGCGTCATGCCCGCAACCGCATCGTGTATCTGTTCGATGGCGACGCCGCAGGTCAGCGCGCCGCCGATCGAGCCTTGCAGTTCATCGACTCCTCCATGACGCCCGAGGCCGGCGCCGCGCGCATCGACCTGTTCGCCGTGACGTTGCCCGACAACCTCGACCCTGCCGAGTTCATCGATGCCCACGGCGGCCAGGAGCTGCAGGCCTTGATCGACCAGGCGAAGCCCTTGCTGGAATACGGTATCGACCGAAGGCTGGGGAACTGGGACCTCTCACGTGCAGAAGGCCGCTCCGGCGCCGTCGCCGATGCGTTGAGCGTGCTTGCGCCCATTAAGGATTCGCTGCTCGCGAAAGACTACGCACGGCAGATCGCCAGCCGGGCCCGCGCGGACGAGAAGGATGTGTTGGAGCAGTTGGCGGCCCTTAAACCTCCGCGCGTTTTCGATGCGGAAGCGCCTGCTTCCGGCGGTCGTGTCGATCACGGAGCCCCTGCGGCCCCGGCGCGTCGCCGCCTACCCCAGTCCGAGATGAACCGGCGCAGGTTCGAACGTCAGCTGCTGGCGCTGTGCGCCGCCCGTACCGATCTGGCCCTGGTCCACGTCGACGCCCTTGCCTCGGTGCAGTGGCACGATCCGGCGTGCGCAGCCGTATCCGCCAGCATGCTCGATACCTTGGCCGAAGATCCCGGGGCGGCGCCGGCCGCCATCGTGGGCGCGGCGAGCATGGCCGAGCCTCGTGCGGCCGGCTTCCTGACAAGGGGCGTTCCCGAATCGGCGGTGCCCGAGGACCTGGCGGCGTTTTTGGTCGAGGAGCTTTCCATCGGCGATGCGGAGGAGGCCGTTGCGGCCATGCGCGCGCAGATGTCGGCCCCCGCGTCCATGTCGCCCGAGGACTACGAGCTTATGTTCGAGACCGTGGCCGCCATGCAGCGCGAGCTGACCGCCCGCAAAAGGGCCCACGCCGAAAGCGCGGCTTCTGGCAGATAACGCTGTCGCGCTCCTCGGCATTGCGCTCGCATGGTGCGACCATCTTGTCGGCCGCCTTTGGCAGACCTTCGTTTCCATTCATGCCGAGCAGGGGTTTTGTGGAACTTTGCGCCCGCAAGGGCGTTAGGTGCGCGTGCATGTCACAATAATCAGATTAGAAAGGCGGGCGTTTTGCGCACCCGCCGCCAACCATACCTACCCGCAAAAGGAAATGCATATGCTTTCAATCGTGCAATCGCCCGACCCGCTGCTCAACACGGTGTGCGAGCCCTGCGATTTCAATGACAAGAGCTTGAAGCGTCTGGCCAAGCAGATGGCCCACGTTATGTACAAGAACGCCGGCTGCGGCCTTGCCGCGCCCCAGGTGGGCGTGCTCAAGCGCCTCGTGGTCATCGACTGCGACCAAGAGGACGGCGTCCGCGAGCCCATCGTCATGCTCAACCCCGTCATCGTCGCCCGCGAGGGCGACCCGGTCGCGGAGGACGAGGGCTGCCTTTCCATCCCCGGCATCTCCGTGCCCATCGCGCGCCCGCCGTTCGCCCGCTGCCGTTACTACGATCTTGACGGCCAGCTTTGGGAGATCGAGGGCGACGGGTTGCTTGGCCGCTGCCTGCAGCATGAGACCGACCACCTTGACGGCGTCACCATGTTCGAGCGCGCCGAGCCCATGGCCCGTCTGAAGGCCCTTGAGGATTACGAGCGCGCCCTGGCAGCCGGAGCGCGCCCCGGCGAGATTTCGGTGGAGGCATAGGGGACATGCGCATCGTATTCATGGGCACGCCCGACTTCGCCGCATCGGTGCTTTCCGAACTTGCCTCGCAGCACGACGTGGTGGCCGTCTACACGCGCCCCGACGCCGTGCGCGGCCGCGGCAAGCAGCTGGTGCCCAGCCCGGTGAAGGTCGAGGCATGCGAGCGCGGCATCCCCGTGTTCACGCCGAAGACGCTGCGCGACGCCGATGAGCAGAAGGCGCTCGTGGCGCTTGAGCCCGATGTCATCTGCGTTGCCGCTTATGGCATGCTGCTGCCCGCCGAGGTGCTGTCCATCCCCAAGCATGGTTGCTTGAACGTGCACGCCTCGCTGCTGCCGCGCTGGCGCGGCGCCGCTCCCATCGAGCGCGCCATCCTGTCGGGCGACGAGGAGGCCGGCGTGTGCATCATGCGCATGGAGGAGGGGCTCGACACGGGCGATTACTGCGTGTGCCGATCGCTTGAAGTGGGCGACAAGGATGTCGCGTTGCTCACCGACCTGCTTGCCGATCTGGGCGCGCACGCGCTGCTCACGGCGCTTTCCCAGCTGGAGGCCGGATGCATCCGCTGGACGCGCCAGGACGCCGAGCACGTCACCTACGCCGAGAAGATCGGCAAGGATGAGCTTTCGCTCAGCCCGGCCGACACGGTTGAGCAGGCGTGCCGCAAGGTGCGCGCATCAAGCGCTGCCCATCCGGCGCATGCGACCGTAGCGGGCAAGGACGTCACCGTGCTCGCCGCGCGACCGGCAGCAGCCGACCAGGCGGATGCGGGAAGCGCGGGCATGGGCCCCGGCAGCGTGCGCTTCGCTGCAAAGCGTTTGTACTTGGGCGCCGCGGATGGCGTCATCGAGCTTTTGGAAGTGAAACCTGCCGGCAAGGCGGCCATGGCGGCCAAGGCCTTCGCCGCGGGCATTCAGGGAATCAAGGAAGACACCAAGACTTGGGAGGGCCCGCGTGGCTGAACAGCATAACAACGAAGGCACGCCGCGTCAGCGCCGCGAAGGCGGCAACGGCGGCTATCGAAAGGGCGGCCAGCACGGCGGCCACGGCAATCGTCAGGGCGGCCCGCGCCGCGATGGCGGCAAAGGCGGTTTCGGCGGCCGTGACGATCGTCGCGGCGGATATCGCGGACAGGGTAGCCGTGACGGCCAGCGCTGCGATGGCGGCAAGGGCGGATATCGCGGCCGCGACGGCGAGAAGCGGGATTTCCGCGCTAACGGCGGGCGCGACGGCGAGAAGCGCGAGTATCGCGCTAACGGCGGGCGCGACGAGCGTCGCGGCGGCTACAACGGGGGCCGTGACGACCGTCGTGGCGGCTATAAGGGCGATCGTGGCCCGAAGCGCGATTTCAAGCGTGACGGCAAGCCCGATTTCAAGCGCGAGGGCGCCGAGGGCGGCCAGCGTCCCGAGGCCGCGCAGCATGCGGGCGGCGATCGCCCCGCGCGCGAGCCGAAGCCCGATTTCCGCGGCCGCAACACCGCACGCGACCCGCGCCGTAAGCCCGAGCAGGGCGGCCAGGGCGCGCCGCGTGGCGAGAAGGGCGGCTTCCGCGGTTCGGCCAAGCCGGCACGTCCGCGCCGTAAATCCAACGCAACGCCCGCCCGCTTGGCGGCGCTCGATGTGGTGCGCACCGTCCGCGAGCGCAACGCGTTCGCGCAGGACGTCATCGCCCAGGTGATCGACAAGTCCACCATGTCCGTTGAAGACCGCGCGTTCGCCACGCTGCTCGCCCTTGGCACGGTCAGCGCCCGCGGCACGCTCGACGAGATCATCGACCGAGCGCTCGACACGCCCGAGGACATCTTCCGCGAGACGCGCGACGCGCTGCAGATCTCAACCTACGAGCTCATCTTCCTGGGCAAGGAGGCTCATGCGGCCGTCGACCAGGGCGTGGAGATGGTGAAGTCGTTCAGCCCGGGCCCCGCGGCGCGCGTGGCAAACGCCGTGCTGCACAAGATCGTGCGCCTGCGCATTGATTTCCCGTTCGGCAACCCGGCCACGGACCTGGATGCGCTTGCCCGTACCCAGGCGTTCCCCACGTGGATGGCCAAGAAGCTCATGGAGGAGATGGGCCCGCAGGCCGCCATCGAGTTCATGCGCGCATCCAACGAGCAGGCGCCGCTGTATGTGGCTGTCAACGCCTGCAAGGTGGACGATGACCATGTGCTCAAGGCCTTCGAGCGTGCGGAAGAGGAAGTGCAGCCGGTGGCCCTCGGCGACATGAACGTGCAGGGTTGCTTGCGCGTGCCTGAAAGCCGTGCCCTGCTGGTGCCCGCGCTTGCGCGCCAGCTCGACCAGGGTAAGATCTTGGTCTCCGACGCCGCTGCGCAGATGGTGGCCGCCAACGTGCTTCCTGATGAGAAGCCCGAAAGCGTGCTCGAGATCGGCGCCGGCCGCGCCACGAAGACCATCCTGCTGCAGTCCAACGCCTGCCGCAAGTACGGGTCACAGATCGAGGAATACGTCACCATCGACAACCACGCCTACAAGACGCGCCTGCTTGAGAAGCGCGCCGAGCAGTACGGCGTCGTGGTGACCGAGGCCTTCACCGGCAATGCGCTGGAGCTGGACAACATCATGCCCGACCGCATGTTCTCATTCATCTTCGTGGACGCCCCTTGCTCGGGCATGGGCACGCTTCGCCGTCACCCCGAGATCCGTTGGCGTACGAGCGAGGAGGACCTGGCGGGTTTCGTGGAAGCCCAGCTGGGCATGCTCAAGGCTACGGCGGGCCATGTTGCCCCGGGCGGTGCGCTGGCATATTCCACGTGCACGGTCACGCGCGAGGAGAACGCCGGCGTGGTGAAGGCGTTCCTGGAAAGCGAGGAGGGCGCCGGCTTCACGCTCGACCAACTGTGCGGCCGCAACTGCCTTGCAACCCGCCTTGCCCCTGGCTCGTCCGATGCGCACTTCGCCGTGCGCTTCGTCCGTAAGCCGCAGGAATAATATAAGATCCCGTTTTCATGCCGGCGAAGGCTTCTTCGCCGGCATGAAACATATTGGAAACAATTTCGCGCGTACCATTTATTTACTATGATTTTGACGTAATTGCATGTGAGGAGGTCAGGTTTTCATGGAGCCGAATTATCAAGAGGTGGCGAACAGGATCCGCGCGCTGCGCGAGGATATGGGCCTGACCATGCAGGAGATGGCTGATGCCACCGGCCGCAGCCTGGCCGAGTACCAGGCGCAGGAATCAGGGGCAGAGGAGCTTTCATTCACTTTCTTGTATAAGTGCGCGGCGAACCTGGGCGTCGACCCCATCGAGCTGCTTACCGGTGAAACCCCGCACCTGACGGGCTACACGCTCACGCGCGCCGACGAGGGCCTGGCGGTGAAGCGCCGCAGCGGCCTTGAGTACCTGCACAAGGCTCCGCACTATCGCAACAAGCTGTGCGAGCCGTTCTTCGTGACGGCAGATTATCGCCCCGAACTGCAGGACAAGCCCATCCACCTGTCGTATCACAGCGGGCAGGAGCTTGATTACATCCTGGAAGGTCGTATGCGCTTCCAGTACGAGGAGCACACCGAGGAGCTCGGCCCTGGGGACATGCTGCTCTATGATTCCGGACGTGGGCACGGCATGATCGCCATCGGTGGCGCACCGTGCAAATTCCTGGCTGTCGTTTTGAAGGCGAAGGAAGACATTATCTAGGCAAGCGCCCGCCTAGGGTTGCTTGCCTGATACCAACCTTCTTATCGACCGCATCGTGCGCGGTCTGGTTCCGCGCACCAAATTTCAAGGAAGTTCGGCAACACCATGAGAAACATCAATCTGCGTTACTGCGAGGAAACCTACGACGAGCAGGGCGTGCTCACCGATTTCAAGGTGAAGTGCCTCGATACCTTCAACTTCGGCTATGACGTGGTGGACGACATCGCGGACAACGACCCCGATCGCCGCGCCATGATGTGGTGCAACCCTGAAGGCGAGGAGCATCTGTTCACGTTCGCCGACATGAAACGCTGGTCTGACAAGACGGCGAACTACCTTGCTGCGCACGGCGTGGGTAAGGGCGACATGGTCATGGTGATCCTGCGCCGCCATTACCAGTTCTGGTTCGTGGCAACCGCGCTCGCCAAACTCGGCGCCGTCATGGTTCCGGCAACGTTCATGCTCAAGGAGCACGACTTGGAGTATCGCCTGAACGGCGCTTCCATCAAGGCTGTCATCTGCACCTCCATCGGCACCATCGCACAAGTGGTGGACAACGTCGTGGATCGCTGTCCTTCGGTTGAGAACCTGTTTTTGGTCAATGGCGCCGGCGGGGGCCTGACCGAGAAGGACGCGGATGGCAATTGGCTTGCCGCTGACGGCCCGGTGGGAGCTGTGCTCTCCGGCCTCGAGGGCGTGTGCGCCGTGCCCGCGCAGCGTGAGGGCTGGCATGATTTCAACACCGGCGTGCGCAATGCCTGCGAGGAATTCTCCCGCGTGGAAACCCATGTCGGCGACCCCATGCTCATGTATTTCTCCTCCGGCACCTCCGGCAACCCCAAGATGGTGCTGCATGATTCCTACTACGCATTGGCGCACCTGGTCACGGCGAAGCACTGGCACAACGTCAAGCCTGACGGGCTGCATCTGACCATCGCCGACACCGGCTGGGGCAAAGCCGTGTGGGGCAAGTATTATGGCCAGTGGCTCATGGAAGCCTGCGTGCTCACGTACGACTTCGACCGTTTCCATGCCGACGAGATCTTGGATTTGATTCCTCGCTACGGGGTCACCACGCTGTGCTGCCCGCCCACCATGTACCGCATGATGATGCAGGCCGACGTGGATGCCCATGATTTGAGCACGCTTACGTACTGTACTACCGCCGGTGAGGCGCTCAACCCCGACCTGTTCGACTTCTGGAAGGAACACACGGGGCTGACTATCTTCGAGGGCTTCGGTCAGACGGAGACTCCGCTCACCGTGGCCAACCTTACGCATGCGGTGCCCAAGCCCGGCTCCATGGGCCATCCTTCGCCGGCGTTCACCATCGAGGTGCAGCGCGGCGACGGGAGCCGCTGCGACGTTGGCGAGACGGGCGAGATTTGCATCGATGTACATGAGAAGGCCCCGGGCATCATGTTGGAGTACTACCGCAATCCCGAGAAAACCGAAGCGGCCGTGTACGACGGTTGGTACCACACCGGAGATACCGCCTGGGTCGACGAGGACGGGTACCTCTGGTACGTTGGCCGCAACGACGACGTCATCAAGTCGTCGGGCTATCGCATCGGCCCCTTCGAGATTGAAAGCGTGCTGCTCGAGCATGACGCCGTGCGCGAATGCGCCGTTACCGGCGTGCCCGACCCCGTGCGCGGCAAGGCGGTCAAGGCCACGGTGGTGCTGGCGGACGGTTTCGAGGGTTCCGAGGTGCTCGTGCGCGAGCTGCAGCAATGGGTCAAGCAGCGCACGGCGCCGTACAAATATCCCCGCATCGTGGAGTTCGTCGACGCGCTACCCAAGACTGTCAACGGCAAGATCCGCCGAGCCGCCATCCGCGAGGCTGACGAAAGCCAGGAGGGCAAGCCGAAGACTAAGGTGCCCGAGGGCTTGGTGTAAGGCTGTTTGAACATGTTCGATGTCAAACGGTTGAAACCGGTTACCGTTATCACGGGACATTATGGGGTCGGAAAGACCAATCTGGCCATCAACCTGGCCCTTGATGCCCGGTATGCTGGACTCGATGTGCGCGTTGCCGACCTAGATATCGTCAATCCGTACTTTCGAAGCAGCGACTACCGTGGTCTTCTCGAGGACGCTGGCGTGCAGGTGATCGCCCCGCGGTATGCGGGCACTACGCTTGACGCGCCGGCCATCTCCGGGCAGGTTTCCGCCGCCCTCGATTGGGCGCGCGGGGAGCAGGGAAGGCTGCTGCTCATCGATGCAGGCGGCGACGATGTGGGCGCTACGGCGCTCGGCAGGTTCGCCCGCGGCGTCGCCGAGGGGAATTACGACCTGTTGTATGTGGTGAACCGCAGCCGCAATCTCACGCACGATGCGCATGAAGCGCTTTCCGTGCTTCGAGAGATCGAGGCGGTCAGCCATCTGCATGCCACGGCGGTTGCGAACAACACGCACCTGGCCGACTTCACCGACGGGGAAGTGCTCAGCCGCGGTGTCGGGTTCGCGCAGGAGGTCGCCGCGCTGGCCGGTTTGCCTCTGGCGTTTTCCGCGGTGCCCCGTCGTATGCTCGAAGATGCCGATATCCCGGGTGTGCGCTATCCTGTTTCGGTACATGTGCGAAAACCCTGGGAGTAAGGGCAAAGTCCGCGTCGGTGGATTCGGGCGGGGCCGTGCCTCTGTTCAAGGAGTTTTTTCGGGGGAGTGTTCGATAACCATATGCCGGTCGTTTGGCCGGCTTAGACGAGAAAGGAAGGCTCATGGCAGCGATAACGGTCGATGACGGTTTCTGCAAAGGCTGCGGGTTGTGCGTGGATGCATGCCCGGCTCATATCATCGAGCTTGACCGCTCCCGCATCACGGCGAAGGGCTATCATCCGGCCCGGCTGATCGATGCGTCCAAGTGCACGGGCTGCTGCTCGTGCGCGCTTATGTGCCCTGACGTTGCGATCGAGGTGATGCGCTGATGTCTCAGGAAAAGGTGCTCATGAAGGGCAACGAGGCTATGGCCGAGGCTGCCATCCGCGCCGGATGCCGCTTCTTCTTCGGCTACCCCATCACGCCGCAGACCGAGGTTGCCGCTTATATGGCCAAGCGCATGCCCAAGGAGGGCGGCACGTATCTGCAGGCGGAAAGCGAGATCGCAGCTATCAACATGGTTTACGGCGCATCGTCCGCGGGCGCTCGCGTCATGACGTCGTCGTCTTCGCCGGGCGTGTCGCTTAAGGGCGAGGGCGTTTCGTATATGGCGGGCGCCGATCTTCCCGGCGTTATCGTCAACGTGCAGCGTGGCGGCCCGGGTCTCGGCGGTATCCAGCCTTCCCAGTCCGACTACTGGCAGGCCACGCGCGCTATGGGCCACGGCGACTTCCAGGTGCTCGTGTTCGCGCCTTCCACCGTCCAGGAGATGGCCGATCTGGCGTATCTGTCCTTCGAGAAGGCCGACGAGTACCGCATGCCGGCCATGATCCTCTCCGACGGCATGCTCGGCCAGATGATGGAGCCCGTCGTGCTTCCCGAGCGCGTGGAGCAGCTGCCGGAGAAGCCTTGGGCCACCACCGGCCATAAGGGCACGCGCAAGCACAATATCGTGGACTCGCTTTACCTGACGGCAGACGAGCTCGAGCGCCTGAATATCGAGCGTTTCGAGCGCTATGAGACGGTGAAGGCACGCGAGCAGCGTGCCGAAACGTTCATGTGCGAGGACGCTGAGATCGTGCTCGTGTCGTTCGGCGCCACCGCGCGTATCGCGCATTCGGCGGTCGTGCGCGCCCGCGCCGAGGGCATCAAGGCAGGCCTTTTGCGCCCCATCACGCTCTGGCCGTTCCCTGTGGACGCCATCGAGGGCTGCATGGAGACTGCGAAGGCGTTCTTGTCGGTTGAGATGAACATGGGCCAGATGGTCGATGATGTGCGACTGGCGGTCAACGGCCGTGTTCCCGTGGAGTTCTTCGGACGCACGGGCGGCATCATCCCCACGCCCGATGAGGTGCTGGGTGCTATCCGCAAGCTTGCGGGGAAGGGCGGTGAATAACATGGCTGAGCAGAAACAGGGCGAAGGCCGCGTGGTGTTCTCGCGCCCGAAGTCGTTGCTGCCCGTGGTCACGAACTACTGCCCGGGTTGCCCGCACGGCATCGTGCACCGTTTGGTCGCCGAGGTCATCGACGAGCTTGATATCGAAGGCCGCACCGTCGGCGTCGCGCCCGTGGGATGCGCCGTCACCGCGCCGGATTTCTTCGGTTGCGACATGATTGAGGCGGCGCATGGCCGCGCCCCGGCGGTTGCCACGGGCGTCAAGCGCGTGCTGCCGGACAACGTGGTGTTCGCCTATCAAGGCGATGGCGACCTCGCCTCCATCGGTATGGCCGAGACCGTGCATGCGGCTACGCGCGGCGAGCACATCACCGTTATCTTCATCAACAACGCCATCTACGGCATGACCGGCGGGCAGATGGCGCCCACCAGCTTGCCGAACCAGGTGACGCAGACCAGCCCCTATGGCCGCGACGTTTCCACCGCCGGCTACCCGGTTCGCGTGTGCGAGCTGCTGAGCAGCCTTGACGGCCCGGCGTATCTGGAACGCGTGACCGTGGACACGCCTAAGCATGTCCGCCAGGCCAAGCGCGCCATCAAGAAGGCGTTCCAGAACCAGATCGACGGCATCGGCTATTCGCTCGTGGAAGTGGTGTCCACGTGTCCCACGAACTGGGGTCTTACGCCGCAGGATAGCTTCGCGTGGATGCGTGAGAACATGCTGCCATATTATCCGCTGGGCGTGTATCGCGATGTGGTGGCCGACGGGTTCGCCGATGCGGCACAGGCCGCGGCTGCGCGCAGCGCCGACTGCCCGGTGGCCCATCCTGAGAAACGTGCCGAGGGCAAGGAGGGTGCGCGATGAGCGAACCGAAACGTTGCATGCAGGCCGTCCTCGCCGGATTCGGCGGCCAGGGCATCCTGTTCGCCGGCAAAATCATCGCCAACGCCGGCCTGCTTGAGGACCGCGAGCTTTCCTGGCTTCCCAGCTACGGACCCGAAATGCGTGGCGGCACCGCCAACTGCAGCGTGTGCATTTCCGACGACCCTATCGGAAGCCCGCTCGTGCTCAACCCCGATGTGCTCGTGGTCATGAACCAGCCGTCGCTCGACAAGTTCGAGCATAGCGTGCAGCCTGGGGGCTTGGTCATCGTGGACAGCACGCTCGTGCCGCGCATCCCCGATATCCCAGGGGCTACGGTGTGCGCCGTGCCCGCCACGGCCCTCGCCGAGGAGGCGGGCCTGAAAGGTTTGGCCAACGTCATCCTGGTGGGCAAGCTGTTCGCCGAAACGCATTTCTGCAGTGAAGAAACCATCCGCGCGGCTGTGGCCGCCGTGGTCCCGGCGCGTAAGAAGGACAAGCTGGCAGGCAACCTGCGCGCCCTGGAGCTGGGTATGCAGGCCTAGTCTGCGACCAACACGCAGGCTAACCGCATGGGCAGGACGGCTGCTTGGCGTGGCGTGCCGGGCGTGCAGGTGTGATTCGCGCTTGATGCCGCCTAGCTGCGCACGCATGCACAATCTGCGCATGGTGTTGCGGCCGGGCTGCAGGTTCAAAGCCGCGTGATAGCCTGGGTATGCGGGTGCACACCGCGCTCGATATCGCGAGCAGTTCGATAGTTTGGGTCCTGAAACCGATCCGAAGCCCAACCGGTAACCGATGGTGACCGGTTGGGCTTCGTTGTTTTCGCATGCGGTAGCTAGTCCTTTTCGGTGAGGAGGTTTGGTCTCGTTCGCATGTGGCCGCCCTCCCTTTTCGCCGAAAAGGTTTCGGAATCGTAGCTGCCAGCTAATGAAATCACAAGGACCTTTCCTTAGCATTGACATCGTTTCAGCACGTCAGTGCATCGTTTAGGGAAAGGGAATGCTCATGGAAACCAACACCGTGCAAGTCGCGCCGGCGCCACAGCTGTCGAAATCAGGGCTGGGAATCGCCGGCTTCGTTCTGGGGATTATCGCCCTGGCGACATCGTTTCTGCCCATCATCAACAATTTCTCGGCTTTGCTTGCCGCAATTGGCTTTGTTCTCGCGCTCATCGGCACGATCGCGTGCGTGAAGGGGAGGAAGTCGGGTAAGGGCCTGTCCATCGCCGGTGTGGTGATGAATGTCATAACCTTCGCCGTGGTGCTGGCCACGCAAAGCATGTACAGCTCAGCTATCGATGATGCGCTTTCCGGCACCTCGGTGTCGCCGCAGCCGGCAAGCGAGCAGCCTGCGACCACCGCTCCTGCGTCCGATGACGCTGCCGATGATTCTCAGGCCGCGGCAGCTGGCAACTCCATCACGCTGAAGAACGGCCTGGTGCTCACGGTCGATGGTGTGGTCACCGGGCTTCAGAACTATGACGGAAAGCCGATCACGCAGGTGAGCGTGACTTACCAGAACAGCGGCAACGGCCAGGCGTCGTTCAATCCGTACGATTGGAAGGCCGAGGATGCCCAAGGTGCCCAGCGCTCGCAAGCGTTCTACACCGATGGCGACAACGAGTTGCATTCCGGCACCCTTGCCGCAGGCGGCACGGTTTCGGGCAATCTGTACTTCGAAGGCGACGTGGTGAAGGTGCTGTACGAGAACGCCTTCATCGGCCGCGGTTCGGATGTTTCTTGGGATATCGTCTAAGTTTTGCGAAAGGTCGTGCTCATCGGGTCGGGCGGTCGTGCCTGTATCCGATGGGCATATCTTTGCTACTATGGAACCAAGGAAACGAAAACCGGCGAAGCGCAGAAGGAAGCGGCGAGTGAAAGAACCCATGACCGAGGACCTGCTCAACGAGCTGCTCGATTCACCTGACCCTGCCGCATTCGCCAGCAAGCACAAGCTTGCATGTCGCAGCTTGCCCGATTATCTTCAGCAGTTGCTCGACGAGCGTGGCTTGAGGCGCCCCGAGGTGGTGCGCCAAGCTGGTATCAACCCCACATTCGGGTATCAGATCTTCGTCGGTCAGCGCAACCCCTCGCGCAACAAACTGCTGCAGCTGGCATTCGCCATGAAGCTGTCGCTGCGCGAGACGAACCGCCTGCTGCAGGCGGGCGGCTGCAACGAGCTGTATTGCAAGAACCGCCGCGACGCCATCATCATCTTCTGCATCAACCATGGCGAAACGCTGCAAGCCGTCGATGAGCAGCTGTACGCCTTTCGTGAGGATACTATCACCGAATAGCTGGCGGTGCCGGGAAGCGCCGCCTTTCCGGTCCCGTTTGCAGCATGCGGGCATTGGCGGGCCGGCGCATCTGCTACCATCATCATAATTATGAACGAATCCCTCCAACAACATCTTGATAGCCTTGCGCGCGATGAGTGCTATCGCGTGGATGCCGTATTGAAGGAAGGCCGGTACGAGCGGACGGAGCGCGTGTTCTTCGTCGGGGCCAACGGTGCCGAGCAGGGCCCCTACGTGCGCAAGGTGTTCGAAGCCGAATCGGGGCTGGGTGGCGCGTACGGGCGGGTGCTGGCTGCGCAGCGGCAGGGTAAACGGTTTCTGCACCTGCCGCACATCATTGATTGCTATTCGTTGGGTGAGCAGGATGCGGTGGTGATGGAGTTCGTGCCCGGACGCACGCTTGCCGATGAGCTCTACGAAACCGGTCCGTCCCTTGATGTGGCCAAGCGGCTGTTCCCCGGCATATGCGACGCCATCGCCGAGCTGCATAACCGTTTCGACCCGCCGCTTATCCATCGCGACATCAAGCCATCGAACTTCATGGTGGAGGGTGATACGGTCTTGGTGATAGACCTGGGCATCGCCCGTACCTTCGACAAGGACGCCGTGTGCGATACGAGCCATTTCGGAACGCGCGCGTATGCGCCGCCTGAGCAGTTCGGTTACGGTCAGACCGATGTGCGCAGCGATATCTATGCGCTTGGTATGCTGCTGTTTTACCTGCTATGCGAGGAGACGCCCGTTCCCTCGACGGTGCAGCAGCGCTTGCGTGCGCATGGGGTTCCTGAATCGATGCGCGACGTGGTGGCCCAGGCGACGGCTTTCGATCCCGCTGACCGCTTCGGGTCGGTGGCGGCGATGCGCGCGGCGTTCATGTACGCGGTGGGGCGCCCCGTTGATTATCGACGGAAAACCGCTGCTGCTGAAGCGTATTACGCGCAGGGTGCCGGTGATATCCGGAGTGGTGGATCGGCTTGCGGAGCGGATGGCGTGCAGGGCGTCGGTGACCTTCGACGAGGAGTCCTTGCTGCCGAAGCGGGTTGTGTGCAAGATTCCGGGTCCAACCCTGGTTTCGGCATGGATGGCGGTTCGCGGCCTTGGAATGCCTCGCATGTTGCTGATTCGGGTTGCGCTTGCGCAACGCCTTATGCAGTGGAGCCGGCTTTATCGGCTACGCTGCCGTTTGCATCGGTATCGGGTGGCGCCAAGGAGTGGGGAAGATTCGATGCTTTTGTGCACGGCGCAAGAGCCGCCTTGCGATGGCTGTGGGAGTTTTGGTCCGGCGTCGCGCACCGCCTGCCGTTAGGCGTGGGGGCGGTATGGGATATCCTGGTGGCTTCTTGGGGCGTGTTCATGGGCTACGCATGTGTCGCCTCCGGCATGAACCCGCAAGGGGACATGGCGCGTTTACCTGCAGTCGCATGCGCGGTATCGTATGTATGCGTGTGGCTGGCCATGGACTGGATGATCCCGTTGTTCGTCGACACCCGGCCGCTAGAGAAGCTCTTCGCGTGGTTTGAACGGCCTTCGCTCAAACAACGGGTGATCGCGGCAGCGGGCATGATGGGAATCGCGATGGTCGTGCTCACGCTTATCGGCGTCCTGTTTTTGCGTGAATCCTAGTATTTGTTACTGCTATCCAACCATTTTTTGGAAATAAAGCGCCGTTTATCGAATGGGGCCGCATCAGGTTACGGTTCGGGTACAATCAATGATGCAATCACGTGGAGATGGATGGGTCCTGGTGGGCCCCGCGGCCTTCAAAGCCGTTGTGAGGCGCGCAGAACGTCTCGGGTGTGTTCGATTCGCACGCGTCTCCGCCATATAAGACGCAAAAGGAGTCTTTCGAGGCTCCTTTTTATATGCGTCGTTGTTTCCTGCGGAGCATTGCCGGTTATCGGGTTGACGGTTCGTTTTCCGTTCGCCCTGAAAGCGACAACGCCTCCCTTCCATGCATAGCGGAAGGGAGGCGCATGTATGCCCACCGTGCGTTTGAACGGGATTCGCATTCGGCGGTGGGCGTTTGAATCGGTTTGTTGCAACCCCGATCGGGCGTTTTCGATTAGCTTGCCAGCTCGCGAGCGTCGCCGACGCGGCGGGTGATGCCCGTATCGTCGAAGTGCTCGAGCACGGGGATGGCGTGTTTGCGGCTCAGGCCCATGGCGTCTTTGAGGTCGGCCGCGGAAGCGGGGCCGTTCGCCAATGCGTCTCGAACCGCCTGCTCGAGCGAGGCAAGTGCGTCGGCATCGAAGTAGAACTCCTCGCTGGCCTTGACGGCACGGCCTTGCCTCTCCAGCAGCCCGAGCGCTTTGTAGCCTTGCTTTGACGCCAGGTCGGCCTGCTTGAGCAGGTCGGTAACCGTAGGCGGTTTCGGGCCCGCCGTAGCTAGCAGCTCGGCCAGCTTTTCGGCATTGTCTTCCTCGAGTTTGCGGGCGCCGGCACCGGCTTGCGGGTGGCTTATCATGCCGCCATCGGCCACGGCTTTGCCTTCCGCGCATGCGCGCGCAAGCACCGCGTCGAAGGCGTCGGGCGCGCAGCGGGGCATGCAGGCTTGGCGCAACGCGTCTTTCGATATGCCGGTTGCCGCGGGGTTTGCGCTATGGAAGCGCAGCAATGCGTTCTCGATCGCCCCCGAAAGCTTCTGCAGCATGCGTTTGGCTGCGAACCGGATGCTCGCTCCCGCGGCCCCGGACAGCTTCTCTGCAGTGCCGCGTTCGGCGAGCGCTTCAAGCTCATCAGCGGTTTGCGTGAGGGGAAGCCCGGTTGCGTGGGCGATCTCGGCGGGCGTCACGGGGAACTCGGCCGCATTGAAGGCGGTTTGCGTCGCCTTCGCACCATCTCCCGCGCGTAGCGCATCGAGCAGCGTTCGGTCCACCTCGCTTACCGTGGTGGTGCGTTTCGGGTGGGCGCGCAGCACCACGCCGCCGCCGATCACGTGGACGGGGGAGTATGAACGGATGACGAATCGGTCACCGTATGCAACCGGTAAATCGCATTCGGTACGAATCTGCGCTGCAGCCGTTTGACCTCGGGAGATGCTTTTCACGTCATCCATGAGCAGCACGCGCCCGATGCACTCCGTGGTGCCATGCGCAACGTGCACGCGGCAGCCGGTTTCAAGCGGCTTGTCCTGGTTGGGGATGCCCAGATAGGTGATGTCCGCATCGAAGTGGTCGGTGGGCGTCACGGCATCGGGCGTGCAGATGAAGCTGCCCGGCCGCACGTCGTCGGTGGTCACGGCGTTCAGGTTCAGCGCGGTGCGGTGCCCTGACGCTGCCTGCTCCACCGCCTGCCCGTGCACCTGGATGCCGCGGATGCGCGTGCGCAGGCCCGAGGGCAGCACCTCCACCTCGTCGCCGACATGCGCGATGCCGCTCCATAGCGTTCCCGTGACAACGGTCCCCGCGCCTTTGATGGTGAAGCTGCGGTCCACGGGCAGGCGCATCGCCTCCTGCTCTGCGCGGCCGGCGGTGGCGCGGGCCGCAAGCTGTATGGCTTTCCGCAGTTCGTCCAGACCCTGTCCGGTTCGTGCGGAAACAGGCACGATGGTGGCCTGGGCATACGGCGTAGAAGCCAGGCGCGAGCGCACCTCGTCTTCCATAAACAGCACCCATTCCTCGTCCACCAGATCGCATTTCGTCAGCGCCACCACGCAGGTGGGCACGGCCAGAAGCTGCAGCACCGCCAGGTGCTCCTCGGTTTGCGGCATGATGCCGTCATCGGCGGCGATGCACAGCAGCGCCACGTCGATGCCGGTGGAACCCGCGATCATCTGGCGCACGAAGCGCTCGTGCCCCGGGACGTCGACCACGCCCATGGCGCTTCCGTCGGGCAGCTTAAGCTGAGCGAAGCCGAGCTCGATGGTGATGCCTCGCTGCTTTTCCTCGCTCAACCTGTCCGGGTCGGTGCCGGTGAGCGCCTGGACCAAGGTGGATTTACCGTGGTCGATGTGGCCAGCGGTTCCGAGCACCAGGTCTCGTTTCGATTCGGTTTCCATGGCGCGCTACGACTCCTTTCGCCCTTCGATGGCCGTGAAATAGCTGGCCACGGCGCAGGCGATCTCGGGGATATCCTCTTCGGTGATGGTGCGTGCATCGAAGAGCACGCATTCGCGCTTGATGCGCCCGATCACGGGCACGTCGCGCTTTCGCTGGAGGTGCTCCTCGCAGCCTTGCGCGTTGCCATCCTCGAAGCGCATGCGCACGCAGAACGTGGGGATGTCGCACATGGGAAGCGATCCTCCACCCGCGCGGCCCGTTTCCTCCACGATCTCCAGGTGCGCTTGGCCGGGCGTCACGCGCTCGGCTAGGGCCGCCATCAGCGCCTCGGCGCGTTCGCGCACCGTTTCGGCGTCTTCGGTGAGCATGCGTAGGGTGGGGATGCGGCGACGCGCGTCCTCGGGGTCCAGATACAGGCGCAGCGTAGCCTCAAGGGCGGCGAGCGTCATCTTGTCCAGGCGCAGCGCGCGGGCGAGCGGATGCTTCTTCAGGCGGTCGATGTATTCCTTTCGGCCCACCACGATGCCGGCCTGGGGGCCGCCGAGCAGCTTATCGCCCGAGAAGCTGACCAGGTCGCACCCCTCGGCAAGCGATTCGCACACCGTGGGCTCGGCGTATTCGCCGAACACGTCGAGGTGCATGAAGGCGCCCGAGCCCTGGTCCTCGTAGACCAGCAGTTCGGGGCAGGCTTCGCCGGCGGCGGCGCGGCGGGCGTTCTCCGCATCGGCGATGCGCCGTAGGTCGATCTTCGAGACGCTTTCGGTGAAGCCGATCATGCGGTAGTTGGAAGGGTGCACCTTGAGCAGCATGGCGGTGTCGGGCGTGATGGCGCGCTCGTAGTCGAAGGCATGCGTCTTGTTCGTGGCGCCAACCTCCACCATGCGCGCGTTTGATTGGGCCATGATGTCGGGTACGCGGAAGCTGCCGCCGATTTCGACGAGCTCGCCTCGGCTGACGATGGCCTCGTGGCCTGCGGCGAACTCGGCGAGCACCATCATGACGGCCGCCGCGTTGTTGTTCACGGCTATGGCCGCCTCGGCGCCGGTAAGCGCGCAAATCAGATGCTCCACATGGTTGTGACGGCTTCCACGCGCCATGTTCTCGATGCTGTATTCAAGCGTGGAATAGCCGCGCGCCGCTTCCACAACCGCCTGCACGGCGGGCTCGGCAAGCACGCTGCGGCCGAGGTTGGTGTGGATGACCACGCCGGTTGCGTTGATGACGCGCCTGAGGCTCGGGCGCAGCGTTGCCAGCGCGCTGTTGACGGCATCGGTCAAGATAGCCTCGACGTCGACCTTGTCCGCCTTTCCCGCCAAGATGAGCTGGCGATGCGCATCCACGGCTGCACGGGCGCGGTCGATGAGCATGGAGCGGGGGACGATGGCCTCGAGCGCCTTCATAGGGGCGGCATGCATAAGCTCTTCGACCTGGGGCAATGCGCGTAAAAGGTCGGTACGTGGTTCGGGCATGGATCCTCTTTCCTTATAGCGTGCGGCGGCACCGTTTATACGCGGTGCCGCAGGTTTTCCGTACCTCAATATAGCAGGCAAGCTCGCAACGGCTCGGGGCAAGGCGGCGAGTGCGCCAAATGCCCGGCAAATGCTATCGCAGACGGGTCAATTCACGCCGTTCGCGCCAATGAGGTCGTTTCATGTGCGTTGTCATGTAAGAATTACCGTGTTTTTCCTAAAGACGAAAGATCGCGAACAGGGAGAGGTTTCCATGGCAATGGATCAATCGGATGTGAAAGCCCTACGACCTGATGCGCTCGGCCCCGCCGAGATCGAGGCGAAGGCCGAGACGCTGGCCGTGGGCAAGGCCGGCATGGCGGGCGCGAAGTGCTTCGTGCTGGCAATGCTCGCCGGTGCGTTCATCGCGTTCGGCGCAACGTATTTCCTGGTATTCTTGGGCGATTCGGCCGTGCCGTTCGCCGCTCAGCGCATGGTCGGCGGCATCTGCTTCAGCTTGGGCCTGGTGCTCGTGCTGTGCTGCGGCGCCGAGCTGTTCACCGGCAACATGCTCATGGTCACGGGCCTGGCTTCAAAGAAGATCAAGCTTGGCGGTCTGGTGCGCAACTGGGTCATCGTGTGGCTTGGCAACCTTGCCGGCTCGCTTATCGTGGTGGCGCTCATCTATTGGTGCGGCGTCGGCGCTATGAACGGCGGCGCCGTTGGCGACGCCATGGTGTCGGTGGCCGTCGGCAAGGTCACCCCTGATTGGCTCGTGCTCATGGCCAAGGGCATCATGTGCAACGTCATGGTGTGCCTGGCAGTGTGGATCGGCTTCTCCGCGCGTACCGTGGTGGACAAGGTCCTCGGCATCATGCTTCCCATCAGCTTCTTCGTGGCAGCCGGCTTCGAGCACTGCGTGGCGAACATGTTCTTCCTGCCCACGGGCCTGCTCATGAAGTCCGCCGGGTTTGGCGCTGCGGTCGCCAACGCCGGCGCGCTTGACGTGACTGCCATCCTGTACAACCTGTCCGCCGCGACGGTGGGCAACATCATCGGCGGCGTCCTGATCGGCCTTGCCTACTGGTTCGTGTACGCTAGGAACAACGCGAAGTAGCGTTGCGGTTGCGCATTCGCGTCAACATCGACTTCGAAAACGGCACTTGCGGATTGCAGGTGCCGTTTTCGTTTTGCGCGAAGGCGAGGTTGGGCGGCGGTGCTATAGTCGGTCGAAAGACGCGCCGTTTTCTGCCATCGGGCGCGCATCATTCTGCATACGCAAGCACGCTTGCGTTATCAGCGCATGCCCTTTTGCGCGCATCATCACAGACGAGAAACGAATAGAGGCTTTCATGTTCGACCCCGCAAACGAGCCGGCGGTGCCCATCGACCTGCCCGGCATCTACGGCACCTTCGACGAGGCGCGCCGCGCCAGCTTCGTCAACGCCATGAACTACAAGCAGGAAGGCGGCAAACTGTGCGGCTACCTGTGCTCCTACAGCCCGCTTGAGCTGGTGGACGCCGCGGGCGCGGGCGCGGTGGGCCTGTGCGGCATGAACAACGAGACCATCCCCGATGCCGAGACGGTGCTGCCGAAAAACCTGTGCCCGCTCATCAAGGGCACGTATGGCTTCGCGCTCACCGACAAATGCCCTTTCACCTACTTCAGCGACATGATTTTGGGCGAAACCACGTGCGACGGCAAGAAGAAGATGTACGAGCTGCTCGCCGACATCAAGCCGGTGCATGTCATGCAGCTGCCTCAGGCTCGCAACCGCGCCTACGCCGGCGACATCTGGTACGAGGAATGCAAGCTGCTCAAACAGGAGCTCGAGCAGCGCTTCGATGTGGAGATCACCGACGAGGCGCTGCGCGAGGCGGTGCGCAAACGCAACCGCGTCCGTCGCGCCATGATGGGCCTGTACAACCTGCAGCAAAACGAGCCTCCCGCCATGAGCGGCGTGGAGCTTATGGCCACCTTGCTGCGCGCAACGTTCAGCTTCGATGTTGATTCCTATGCGCAAACCCTCGAGGACCTGGCGGAAAAGCGCCGCAGCGCCTACGAGGCCGGGGAGCGTCCGGTTTCCGCCAGCGCAAAGCGCATCATGATCACGGGCTGCCCCACCGGCGGCGTCATCCAGAAGGTGGGCATGACCGCCGAGCGCGCCGGCGGCGTGATCGTGTGCATCGACGATTGCTCGGGCGAGCGCACGCAGGGCATGCTCGTCGACGAGGACGCGCCCGACATCCTGCGCGCCATCTCCGACCGATACCTGCAGATCAATTGCTCGGTCATGTCGCCCAACGACGGCCGCATCGAGCATATGATGGACATGGTGGAGAAATACAAGGTGGACGGCGTGGTTGAAGTGGTGCTGCAGGCATGCCACACCTTCAACATCGAGGCGGTGCGCGTGCAGCGCGCCTGCGAGCAGGCTGGCGTGCCCTATATGAAGCTTGAAACCGATTATTCCACCAACGATGCCGGCCAGGTGGAAACCCGCCTGGGCGCATTCATCGAGATGCTGTAGCGGGAAGATTTGCGCAAGTGCGGCGCAAAACGCCGCGGAAAGGAGATGCTCATGGAGAAGCTCGATTGCAAGGGGCAGGCGTGCCCGTTGCCCGTGGTGAACGCGAAGAAGGCCCTTGCCGGCATGGGCGAGGGCGTCCTTGAGGTGGTGGTGGACAACAAGACGGCCATGCACAACCTGGAAAACCTTGGTAAGTCGCTCAAGGTCGAAACTGTCTCCGAGGAGCGCGGCGAAGCCGAGTTCGCCGTGACCTTCACGAAGGGCGCTCAAGCTGCCGCCGAGGTATGCGAGGAATGCCAGCCGCTCGTGCCGGCGGGCAGCAAGGTGGTCGTGCTGTCCAGCGAGTTCATGGGCGCAGACGACGATGAGCTGGGCGCCACGCTCATGAAGGCGTTCGTGTTCGCGCTCACCCAGCAAGACGAGCTGCCGGCGGCTATCCTGGCCTACAACGGCGGCGTGCATCTGACCGTCGAGGGCAGCCCCGTGCTCGACGATCTGAAAAAGCTGGCCGAAGCAGGCGTGGAAATCTTCAGCTGCGGAACCTGCCTCAACCATTTCGGCATCGCCGACAAGCTTGCGGTGGGCGAGGTGACGAACATGTACGTCATCGTCCAGAAGCAGCTTGAGGCCGGCGTCGTCGTGCGTCCTTAGCCTTGGCGGTATGTGCGATGCAGCGATGCAAAACGCCGCATGCGGTGGTGACCTTCCATAGCACGGCCGATGCGATGGCCGTGCAGGCTGCTGCGGCAGGAGGCGTCCTGCCGGGGCGCGTCATCCCGGTGCCTTCCGAGATCTCGGCGGGGTGCGGCCTTGCTTGGAGCGTTCCGGTCGAGCAGCGCGAAGCGCTCGAGCAAGCGCTTGGGCAGCGAGGGCTTGCCTTCGAAGCCATCACCGAAGTGGATTTGTATTAAACGTAAGGGGAGCCGTCGTTTGACGGCTCCCCTTACGTTTTGCGGATGGCTTGTTGCGGTCACGTGCGGCGTCGGTTTGGCTGGGGCGCTGCGGGGCGTGAGCCTTCCCGTTTACCAGTCCACGAAGATCTTACCCGCCGGACCGGCTTCAAACGTTCCGATTCGGGAGGGTTTGCGCCCTTGCCGCTGCTCGCATTCCGCCTCGAAAAGGCTTGCATTCTCGGGCGGGATGGCCACGAGCAGACCGCCGGAGGTTTGCGGGTCGCATAGCACGCCCATACGGTCGTCGAACTCGAAATCGTCGATGTCGCCTTGTTCCACGAACGCGCTTGCCCAGTCGATGATGCCGAACGTCTTGCCGGGGCGGCAATAATCGCACGAAAGCTCGTACACGCCGTCGAACAGCGGCAAAGCGTCCCAGTCCAGGCGCGCTGCGCACCCCGACGCTTCGAGCATCTCATGCAGATGCCCGGCAAGGCCGAAGCCGGTGACGTCGGTGCATGCGTGCACATCGCATTCCAGCATGGCCTCGGCTGCCGCGCGGTTGAGCTCCATCATGCCGTCGATGACCGGGCGCAAGTCCTCGTCGGTGCGCAGCTTCGCCCGCAGCGCGGCGTTCATGATGCCCGTGCCGAGCGTTTTCGTGTAGTACAGCGCATCTCCTGGCTGCGCCCCGCCGTTTCGCACCATGCGCTCGGGGTGCACCAGGCCAAATACGGAAAGGCCGTACTTGGGCTCGTCGTCCTCGATGGAGTGGCCGCCCACCACGAACGCCCCGGCTTCGCGCACCTTGTCCGCGCCGCCACGCAGCACGTCTCCCACCACTTCGGTGCCCATGCAGCTGGGGAAGGCCAGGATGTTGAGCGCGGTGACGGGCCTTCCGCCCATGGCGAACACGTCGGACAGGGCGTTGGCCGCGGCAACGGCGCCGAACTCGTACGGATCGTCCACTACAGGGGTGAAGAAATCGAGCGTCAGCACAGCGGCGTTGTCCTTGTCCACCTGCCAAACCGCGGCGTCGTCTGCGGTGTCGAAGCCTAGCAGCAGGTTCGGGTCGGGCACGGCCGGCGCGATGTCGCGTAAAATCTCGGAGAGGTCTCCCGGACCCCATTTCGCCGCTCAACCGCCTTTGTCGGTGAGCGTGGTCAGGCGTATGCGATCACCGTCGCACATTGCGCCGTTCGCAGGGTCGTCCGTGCTCATGCGCGGTCCTTTCTTATGGGGTCGGGTTGGTATCATTGCCAGTATAGTATAGTCGCAAGATGGTATGCATGGTTTTGCATCAAAGCCTCAGCGCGACAACGGCGGAGCCTCATGGGCCCGAAACCCAAGACAAGGAGCTACGTACATGGCGGGTATCGGCATCGATATCGGATCGACGGCTACGAAGGCCGTCGTCGCGGACCCTTCCGGCGCTATCGCCTTCAAGCTGGTCATCCCTACCGGGTTCTCCAGTGTGGAAGTTGCCGAGCAGGTGCGCCGTGCGCTTTCCTGCGAGGGCTTCGAAGTGGGCGAGATGCCGGTGGTCGCCACGGGCTACGGCCGCGTGGCCGTGCCGTATGCCAACAAGGTGGTCACCGAGATCACCTGCCACGCTCGCGGCGCGGCGGCGCTCTTCGGCGAAGACGGCACCGTCATCGATATCGGCGGGCAGGACACCAAGGCCATCGGCCTTGCCGGCGGCAAGGTGCGCAAGTTCGTCATGAACGACAAATGCTCCGCGGGAACCGGGCGCTTCTTGGAGATCATGGCCGACCGATTGGGCGTAAGCCAAGCCGAGCTTGCCCGCTTGGCGGCGGCAGGACAGCCTACCGTTATCTCCAACATGTGCACGGTGTTCGCGGAATCCGAGGTCATCTCCTTGGTGGGAAAGGGCGAGCCGCGTGAGAACATCGCACGTGGCGTCATCGACTCGGTCGTGGCGCGCGTATGCACGCTGGTGGGGCAGGTTCCCGCAACGCGGTATCACCTTACGGGCGGCTTGTGCGAAAACGATTACGTTCGCGCACGCTTGGAGGCTGAGTTGGGCGCGCCGGTGGGTTCTTGCCCCGACGCACGTTTCGCAGGGGCGTTGGGAGCGGCTATCATCGCCGTCGAGATGGATGGCGAAGCGTAGCGTTTCGCGGCGATGTCGACGTTTCTGTTCGCGGATCGCCTGCGCGGCTTTCGCCTTGCGGTTTGACTTGCGCGTTTCGCGGGCGCAGTCGTCGTCTCCGTCTATTTGCGGGACGCTCTCAGGATGCCGGTGAAATCCGGTAACCGTTATCTCTTTCGATCGATAGGGCACAAACCATGATCTATCTGGACAATGCGGCTACCACCATGCACAAGCCCCAGGCCGTCATCGATGCGGTGTGCGGCGCTATGACGTCGTTCGGCGGGCCTGGGCGCGGTTCGCACCAGGCGGCGCTCGATGCGAGCATGGCGGTGTTCGAAGCGCGACAGGCGGTTTCCGACCTGCTCGACGCTTGGGGCGTCGGCAGCGTTTCGTTCGCCTTGAACGCTACCATGGCTCTCAACATCGCCATCGAAGGGCTGTTGCCTGCGGGCGGCATCGCGGTTACCACGGCCGCTTCGCACAACTCCGTGCTTCGCCCGCTCAACCGCGCGCGCGATGAGCGCGGCTGTCAGGTGCGCGTCGCTGCCATCCTGCCCGATGGTTCGCTTGACTGGGAATCCTACGAGCGAGCGCTTGTCGACGCCAGTCTGGTCGTGGTCACGCATGCCTCCAACGTGACCGGCGATGTGTACGACATCGAGCGCATGGCCGCCTCCGCCCATAAGGCCGGCGCGCTGTTCGTCCTCGACGCGGCGCAGACGGCCGGCGCATGGGCGTTCTCGGCATCGGGCATCGGCGCCGACGTCGTGTGCTTCACCGGACATAAAAGCCTGTACGGGCCGCAGGGCACCGGCGGGCTGTGCGTGCGCCCGGGCCTTGATATCACCCCGCTTGTGGAAGGCGGTTCGGGCGTGCACAGCTTCGACGAGCGACATCCGCGTTTCATGCCCGAGGCGCTCGAGGCCGGAACGGCCAACGCACACGGCTTGGCGGGACTTGCGGCGGGGTGCTGCTGGCTTGCGGAGCGCGGGGTGGCGGATGTGCAAGCGTATATCGAAGGGTTGGTGACGCGTTTCCTGGAAGGAGTCAGCGATATTGACGGCGTGAAGGTCCTGGGCGGCGGCTCCGGGCGGCGCTGCGGCATCGTCGCCGTCAACGTAGGCGATGCCGATTCCAGCGAGATTGCCGATCGGCTGGCGCAGGGATGGGGCGTGTGCGTCCGCCCGGGCGCGCACTGCGCCCCGCTCATGCACGCGGCGCTCGGTACGCAGCAGCAGGGCGTTGTGCGCTTCAGCTTCGGCGCCATGAACTCGCAGCGGGATTGCGACGACGCCTTGAGCGCGTTGCGTGATATCGCCTGCTCGTAGCGTCTCCCGCGACGCTCCCGAACCTAACGCTCTCCAGATTCCGAAAGGACCTTCATGCGCATCCTTTGCATCTCCGCTCAAAAGCCCGATAGCACCGGCAGCGGCGTGTACCTGGCGGAAACGGTCGCCTCCATGGCCGCTTCCGGGCATCAGGTGGCAGTCATCGCCGGCATCGATAAAGATGACTCTCCGCAGCTTGCCCCCGGCGTCGAGTTCCTTCCGGTGCGCTTCCGCACCCCCGAGCTGCCGTTTCCCGTGTGCGGCATGAGCGACGTCATGCCTTACGAGGCCACGCGATACCGCGATATGACGCCTGAGATGGTCCAGGCTTTCCGTAACGTGTTCGGGCAGCGTATCCGCCAGGCGATGCTCGACTTCGGCCCCGATGCGATCATCTGCCATCACTTGTATTTGGCGTGCTCGACTGCGTGCGACGTGCTCGATGAGTTAGCCGGTGAAAATCGGTTACCGGACGCGAATGGGGAAGCGGCGGGTCAGAAGGAGCGCCCGTGCCCGATCTGGGCGGTTTGCCATTCCACTGACCTTCGCCAGCTGCACAACCATGACTTGGAGAAGGACCGCATCACGGCTGCCGTCCACTCGCTCGATGGGGTGATGGCGCTGCACGAGGCGCAGAAGGCTGAGATCGCCGAGCTGTTCGACCTGCCGGCCGATCGCATCCGCGTCGTGGGCACCGGCTACAACGCCCAGGAGTTCGCCCCTCGTGGCGGTCTGCGCGCCGCCTGCCCGTTGCGCGTGCTGTACGTGGGCAAAATCTGCCGCGCCAAGGGCGTGGAAAGCCTCATACGTGCTATAGACCTGCTTCCCCTCGAACCGGAAGCCGTGGAGCTATGCCTGGTCGGCGGTTACAGCGACCAGGCGCAATTCGATCGCATCGTCGAGCTGGCCGGCCGCTGTCGTTTCCCGGTGGTGTTCGGCGGGCGCGTCTCGCAAGACGACCTGGTGCTTTCCTATAACCGAAGCCACGTTTTCGTCCTGCCCTCGTTTTTCGAGGGACTGCCGCTCGTCACGGTGGAGGCGCTTGCAAGCGGGTGCCGTGCGGTGGTCACGAGCCTGCCCGGCGTCAAGCCTTGGCTCGACGCGTGCCTCCCCGATGCCCCCGTCTCGTTCGTGGAGCCGCCGCGTATCCAGGGCGTCGACGTGCCCGTGCCCGAGGATCTGCCGGCCTTTGAGCAGCGTCTTTCCGATGCGCTGCTCGAACAGCTTCAAGCGGCCGCGGCGCAGCCCTTGGAGGGTACGGGGTTCGACGCCACCGCCGTGTCGTGGGATTCGCTGGCCGCCCGCATGGCGGCGCTGGTAGGCTAGCGTTGATGCGTATCGCATAAGTGCGTGGGAGGAATGCGGACGTGAACGGAACCCGAACAGGGGACGGAGGTGTGTTCGCGCCGCGTTGCTAAAGGCGCGGTGATTGACTGGCGAACGCACCTCCGTCCCCTGCTCGTTGTCACCTTCTTTCGGCCCTCATCTTCTGAATGTGGTTCTCGGGTTATCCGGACGTGTTCGGCTGAGTCCGAGAACGAAACCTTAGCGTTCGGATGAACTTGCGGATCAATCGCTGCATAAAAACCGACCGCTAGGGTTGTGTTTTTCGATATTCGGGGTTGTCAAACCGCGCCGCTCCGCATAAACTGCCAACAGTTCCTTTAAATGCGGTACAGAGAGACCGACAAGGTAACACCCGAATCGCTCGCTTTCACAAGAGCGGATCTGAGATGAAGCCTTTGTCAGCCGCAAAGGCGTTTTTTATGCCTTGCGACATGGCGTCAAGGTTCGGGCGGGCCGAAAAACTCGGCGGCTTTCCCGAAAGACGTGTCTGTCTGTACGCACTCGACTAGAGAAAGGGTGTGTATGACTGACGCAGGGACGGTCAAGAACGTCTGCATGGACGCAGACGAGATCGAGCGCTCTCTGGTGCGCATCGCGCATCAGATCCTCGAGACCAACAAGGGCGCGGATAACCTCGCGCTCGTCGGCATCGTCACGCGCGGCGATCTGCTCGCCAAGCGCCTGGCTGAGAAGATCGAGCAGATCGAGGGCACGAAGGTGCCGCTCGGCAAGCTCGACATCAGCTTCTACCGTGACGACTTCGCCACTCACTTCGCCCCCGAAGTGCATTCCACCGAAATCGATTTCGATATGGACGGCAAGGACGTCGTGCTTGTAGACGACGTGCTCTTCACCGGCCGCACCATCCGTGCCGCGCTCGACGCGCTCATGGACATCGGCCGCCCGGCTCGTGTGGAGCTGGCCGTGCTGGTCGATCGCGGGCATCGCGAGCTTCCCATCCGCGCCGATTACGTCGGCAAGAACGTGCCTTCCGCCGCACAGGAGAACGTGCGCCTGTTCCTGGAGGAAGTGGACGGCAAGTCCGAGGTCGAGATTCTGGAAATGTCCGACGGCGCGCACATCGGCGCCGCACCGCTGGGAGGTGAATAGGGAATGGCTTTCAACCATAAGCATCTTATCGACATCAAGGAGTATTCCGCCGATGACATCATGGCCATCCTTGAAACGGCTGTGAAGTTCAAAGAGGTCAACGAGCGCCGTATCAAGCAGGTGCCCACGCTCAAAGGCTTCACCGTGGTCAACATGTTCAACGAGCCGTCCACTCGTACGCGCTCGAGCTTCGAGATGGCCGAGAAGCGCCTGTCCGCCGCAAGCCTGAACTTCGGCGGCAGCTCCACCTCCTCGGTCAAGGGCGAGAGCCTGGTGGACACGGTGGAAACGCTGTGCTCCTACAAGATCGACATGATCGTCGTGCGTGATAAGCACGCCGGCGTGCCGCGCAAGATCGCCGATGTGTCCGGCGTCCACGTCATCGACGCAGGCGACGGCAAGCATCAGCATCCCACGCAGGCGCTGCTCGACCTGTACACCATCTGGCAGACCAAGGGCCGTCTCGACGGCCTGAAGGTCGGCGTCGTCGGCGACATCGGGCACTCCCGCGTGTGCGGCAGCCTCATCCCGGCTCTGAAGATCATGGGCTGCGAGGTCACCGCCATCGCCCCGCCCACGCTGCTGCCCGCACGTCCCGAGGTGCTTGGCGTCGACCACATCTCGCACAACATCGACGAGGTGCTCCCCGAGCTCGACGTCGTGTACATGCTGCGCATCCAGCGCGAGCGCCTCGAGGGCGCGCCGTACCCCAGCCTGCGCGAGTACAACATGCTCTACGGCCTCAGCGAGAAGCGCAACAAGCTCATGCGCCCCGACTGCATCGTCTGCCATCCCGGCCCCATCAACCGTGGCGTCGAGCTGGATTCCTTTATGGCCGACCACCCGGAGCGTTCGGTCATCCTTGACCAGGTCTATGCCGGCATCCTGACCCGCATGGCCGCCCTGTACCTGCTGCTTGGAGGGAGCGAAGATGGCATTACTGCTTAAGAACGCGCACGTGATCGACCCGCAGGTCGGTCTGAACGAAACCGCCGACATCCTCATCCGCGACGGCAAGATCGTCGAGGTCGGTCAGGGTCTCACCCTGGAGAAGGGCGTCGAGCGCGACCTGGCTGGCAAGATCGTCGTCCCGGGCCTGGTGGACATGCATGTGCATCTGCGCGAGCCGGGTTTCGAGCAGAAGGAAGACATCGCCAGCGGCACCCGCGCCGCAGCCCATGGCGGCTTCACGGCGGTTTGCGCCATGCCCAACACCAACCCGGTCGTCGACAACGCCGTCGCCGTCGAGTATGTGAAATCCATCGCCGCTCAGGCCGGCAAGTGCCGCGTGCACGTGTCGGGCTCCTGCTCGCAGGGCCTGAAGGGCGAGACGCTCTCCGAGATGGGCGACATGGCCGCACACGGCGCCGTCGCGTTCACCGATGACGGCCGCGGCATCCAGGCGGCCGGCATGATGCGCCGCGTCATGGATTACGCCAGCCAGTTCGGCCGCGTGGTCATGAGCCACTGCCAGGACGAGGACCTGGTTGGCGACGGTCAGGTCAACGAGGGCGTCGCCTCCACGCGCCTGGGTCTTCTGGGCTGGCCGGCTGAAGGCGAGGAGCTGCAGATCGCTCGCGATATCGCGCTGTGCCGCCTGACCGGCTGCAAGCTGCATATCCAGCACATCTCCACCGCTCGCGGCCTTGACATGGTCCGTGCCGCTAAGGCCGAGGGCCTGCCGGTCACCTGTGAGGTCACCCCGCATCACCTGTTCCTTACCGAGGACAACATCGGCGACGATTACTCCACGGCGCTCAAGGTCAACCCGCCGCTGCGCACGGCTTCCGACGCTGAAGCCCTTATCGCCGGCGTGGTCGACGGCACCGTCGACGCCATCGTCACCGACCATGCCCCGCACACCGCATGGGAGAAGGACCGCGAGTTCGAGCTGGCGCCGTTCGGCATGATCGGCCTGGAAACCAGCCTGGGCCTGGTCATTACCAATCTGGTCGCCACCGGCAAGATCACCTGGGAGCGCATGACCGACCTCATGGGCGCCAACCAGCGCGCTATCCTGGGCGTGGAGCGTGTGGCCCTCGAGGCCGGCAGTACCGCCGACCTGACGGTCATCGACCCTGAGGCCGCCTGGACCGTCGACGCTGCGGATTTCTACAGCAAGGCGAAGAACTCCGGCTTCATTGGGGCCGAGCTCACCGGCCGTGCAACCGACGTGTACGTCGGCGGATACGCCACTATGGAAGACGGCAAGATCGTCGAATAGCGCCGGACTTTATCAGCGCATAAACGAAGGGACGTCCTGGACGGAATCCGGGACGTCCCTTTTTGCGTTCGAATAGGTTAATTATGCTGTTGCAGGTGATTCTCGTTACTTGCGCAGCGCCCTCGTCGCGAAACCGGGGATCATGAAGACCATGGAGATGGCGAAACCGACCATAAGCACGGTGCTCAAAGGCAAGGTGTTGGCGATGGTGCTCATGGCGATGCTCACCACGGTGGAACCTACATAGCCGGTGAAGTTGATGAGCGACACCACGCTTGCGCTGTCGGCGGGATCGCTATAACTGATGAGCATGTGCATGCTAGCCGACAGCAGGATGCCGGTGGAAACGCTGAACACGCCATCGGCGATCAGGAACGGCACCGTCATGCCCTTCGTCAACGTGAACCACAAGATCGCGTAGGTGACGCACAGCAATGCCGTGCCACCGTATACGGCGAAACGCGTGGTGGTGCGGGCGGACATGGGGCCTCCCAGGGCGCTCGGGGCCATGGCCAGCGCAAACATGAGCGCGGGGATCAGCGGGTCGGTTGACTGGAAGTACGCCACAGCGGCAGGGGTTGACAGCGATTGGAAAAACACACCGGTGCCCCAAGCCGCGATATAGCATCCTGCAGCAAGCGGGAATACCGGACGAAGGTTCTTCGGGATATGCACGAGCGGTTTGATGGCCTTGCGGATGGTGATCCGCTGCGTGACCGTTTCCTGTGCAAGCGGAAGCAGGATGGCATTGAGCATCATCAGCACGATGAGCACGGCGAACATGGGGATATAGTTGCGCGAGAACGTGGCGTATATGCCGATGCCCAAAGACCCGATCATCATACCGATCAGGCATCCGGTGCTGGCGATGGTGGTGCCGAAGGTGCGATAGCGCTGCGAGGTGCAGTCGAGCATGAAAGCCGAGGTTGCGCTCATGGTAAGACCGCACGATATGCCTTGCACCATACGGGCGATCTGCAAGGCGGCCCCGTTAGGCAGCCAGATATACAGCGCGCAGGCAAGCGAGCCGAATAGCAGGGCAGCGGCCACAAGCGGCCTGCGACCGAGCGCATCCGAGAGCGACCCTCCTAGGAATAACGTGGTCAGTACTCCGGTAAGATAGGAAACCATGGTCAACGAGATGTCGGCGTCGGTCAGCCCCAGGGCTATCTTGTACTCGGCATACAGCGGCACAGGCACCGCCACCGCGGCGAAGGTCAGCAGCATGGCGCACGCCGCGATGATGGCGCTTCTTAAGTCTTTCGCGTTCGATGCTTCGCAGTTTTCGGTCATGTCCCCTCCTCGTCATTGCCAGCCCGTCGCATTGCATGGGGGAGCGTCGAAACGCATTTCCCTATCCGGACGCGAAGGCTCTTTCGCTTACAGTTATCGCTTATGCTTGGCCATGGATATGCATCCCGGCACGATGGAGATGGCGGCCAGGAGCGCGATGAAGGCGTACACTGTTGCCAGGTCGAATGTGGCGGTGAGCCCTGTTTGAATGGTTGAGACCACGGTCGACCCCACATAGCCGGTCAGGTTGGCAAGTGTCACCACGCTGGCGTTTTCCTGCGGGGTGGATGCGCTGATGAGCATATGCAGGCTTGAGGATAGAATCATGCCCGTGGTAACGGCGAACACCACTTCAAGCACCAGATAGGGGATCAAAAGCCCCAACACCATGCACACCCCTAGCGCAATGATCGTGCCGAACATGATGATGTAGCCGACAATCATAGAAGGTCGCGTGCCTATGCGCGCCGAAACAGGCCCTCCCAACGCGCTTGGCGCCATGGCCAAAGCCAGCACTAGGGAGGGGATGAGCGGGTCGGTTGCGCCGAAGTAGTCCACCGATGCCGGCGTGGAAAGCGACTGGAAGAAGAAGCCAACCGACCAGGTGGAGATATAGCCGCCGGCCACGATGGGGAGCAGCTTTCGAAGATGGGGAGGAACGTGCACCATCGGCTTCACGGCTTTTTTCCAGGTGATGCGGTTGTGCACTGTTTCGGGAGTGAAGGGCAGGGCGAGCATCGTGACAAGCATGATTACGGCCATCACGGCGAACACCTGCCAATAGGCGGTGGAGACGGTGGCGAAAAACCCGATGCCCAGGGAGCCGACGGTGAGCCCGATCAAGTACCCCGTGCTTGCGATGGTCATGCCGAACGTGCGATGACGCTCTGAGGTGCAGTCGATCACGAACGCGGAAGTGGCGCTCATGGAGAGCGCGCAGGAAACACCTTGCACGAAACGGGCGAATTGCAGCATGGGGCCGCTTGACAGCCCGATGAACAGCAGGCAGCCGGCAACGCCGCAGGCAAGCGCGGCGCCCACCGTGGGCCTGCGCCCGGATGCGTCCGACAGCGATCCGGCGAAGAACAGGACGGAAAGCACACCGAACAGGTACATGACGATGGTCATGGAAACGTCGGAGGCGGAAAGACCCAGCTGTTGCTGCCACGTGGCGTAAAGCGGGATGGGCGCGGAGGCTGCCGCGAACACCGTTACCAAAGCCACCGTTCCCACGATGGCGCCGCGCATCGCACCTGGAGGTTGGCTTGTCGCCTGTTCATCGATTCCCATCGGTTTCCCCTTCCCGATTCCGGAATATTTCCCCGTATAGCAGACATCCTACTACGTATGGGAGGTTCCCCTCAATGGGAAAGCGGGCCGAAATCCGCGTCCCACCAGGGGTTTATGTGCGCTTGCACAAAATCGGCAGTCGATTGCAATGCATATTACGTTAACAATAGGTAATAAAACCGCATATCGCAAAGCGAAACAGCTATTCAGCTGTATACTCCTCCAAGTCCTTTAAGGGCGGTACGGAGAGACCGAAAAGGAATATGGCAGGCGATGGCCGGCTTTGATTACATGGTGTTCGGCCCACGACGTGGGGATTCGGCCTTGCGGAGTCGGTGCGCGCTTGCCGTCACGAAAGGAGTTGCATGTGAGCGACATCACGGAACAGCTGCTTCGCGGGACCTCGAAGGGGGTTGGCGCGAAGGCTGCGTTGGCTTTAGAAGATGGTACGGTGTTCTTCGGCGCCTCCTGCGGTGCCGCGGGGGAGGCTTTTGGCGAGATATGCTTCAACACCTCGCTTGAGGGGTATCTCGAGGTGATCAGCGACCCCAGCTATGCAGGCCAGATCATCGCGTTGACATATCCGCAGATCGGGAACTACGGCGTGAACCTTGAGGACGCGCAATCGGGCAAGCCCGCCCTGCGAGGCCTGGTTGTTCGAGATATGTGCGCAACGCCGAGCAATTGGCGCAGTGGCATGTCTGTTGGCGAGTACTTGCAACGCAACGGCGTGGTGGCCATCGAGGGCGTGGACACGCGCGCGCTCGTGCGCCACGTGCGCGACCATGGTGCCCAGCGCGCGATCATCTCCACCGTCGATGATGACGTGGAAAGCCTGCTCATGAAAGTGCGCGCGAGCGAGAGCATCGTGGGGCAAAACCTTGCCGCCACGGTGTCGTGCGAACGTTCCTATGCGCATACCGCCGGTGATGCGCCGAACAGCGTGCGGTTCGCCTTGACTGAAGCGCCCGCTTCCCGCTTCCGCGTGGTCGCCTACGATTGCGGCGTGAAGCGCTCCATCCTCGACGGGCTCGTACGCGCCGGATGCTCGGTCACGTGCGTGCCGTGGGACACTCCGGCCGAGGATGTGCTCGCGCATCATCCCGACGGCGTGTTCCTAAGCAACGGCCCCGGTGACCCCGATGCGGTTTCGGGGACGTATTCCCAGGTGGAGAAGCTGCTCGGCCAGGTGCCGATGTTCGGCATTTGCCTGGGCCACCAGATGATGGGCAAGGCCGCCGGCGCCGATATAGAGAAGCTGAAGTTCGGCCATCGAGGCGGCAACCATCCCGTGATGAACCTTCTCACGCGCCGTGTGGAGATCACGGCGCAAAACCACGGGTTCGGCGTGTTGTTCCCCAGCATGGGCGAGCTTGTTCCCGAGCTGTCGGGCGGGCATACCGAGCATCACGATGACCTGCGCTTTTGGGTACGCGTCGGCATCGCTCCCGTCGTGAGAAACGAACGCTTCGGGCGCATACAGCTCACCCATGTCAACCTTAACGACGGCACGGTGGAAGGCGTGGCGTTCCTGGACGTCCCCGCATTCTGCGTGCAGTACCATCCCGAGGCTGCCCCGGGCCCGACTGATGCGCACTATCTGTTCATGGCGTTCGCGCGCTTGATGGAGGGACGCAAGGATTATCTGGACATCGATATCGCCGTCGACCGCTTGGCTGGCTGGCGGTTCGGTGCCGAAGCAGCGAAGGAGCCCGCGAATGCCTAAACGCAACGAAATCGAAACCATTCTGGTCATCGGCTCGGGCCCTATCGTCATCGGCCAGGCGTGCGAGTTCGACTACTCCGGAACGCAAGCCTGCAAGGTGCTCAAGGACGAGGGTTATCGCGTGGTGCTGGTCAACTCCAACCCGGCCACCATCATGACCGATCCCGCCATGGCCGACCGCACCTATGTCGAGCCCATTACCGCCGAGTTCATCGAGCGGGTCATCGCTCGCGAGCATCCGGATGCGCTTTTGCCCACCTTGGGCGGGCAAACCGGCTTGAACGCCGCAGTCGAGCTGGCGGAATCGGGCATTCTGGAAAGATACGGGGTCGAGATGATCGGCTGCGACCTTGACGCCATCAAGCGCGGCGAGGACCGTAAGCTGTTCAACGAGTGCATGGCCGAGCTGGGCATCGAGACGGCTCGCAGCGATTATGCCTATCGCGTAGCCGATGCGCTGGCCATTGTGGACAGGCTCGGGTATCCGGTGGTTTTGCGCCCGAGTTTTACCATGGGCGGTGCGGGCGGCGGCATCGCGCACAACGAGGAGGAGCTGCGCCTGATCGTGTCGCAGGGCCTTGAGCTGTCGCCAGCCGGCGAGGTCCTCGTCGAGGAATCCATCGAGGGCTGGAAAGAGTACGAGATGGAGGTCATGCGCGATAAGGCTGGAAACGGCATCATCGTCTGCTCCATCGAGAACCTTGACGCCATGGGCGTGCACACGGGCGATTCGATCACCGTCGCCCCTGCTCAAACGCTCAGCGATGTGGAATACCAGCGCATGCGCGCCGCAAGCCTCGCCATCCTCGAGAAGGTGGGCGTGGAAACTGGCGGGTCGAACGTGCAGTTCGCTGTGAACCCGCAAAACGGCCGCATGGTGGTCATCGAGATGAACCCGCGCGTGTCGCGCTCGTCGGCGCTTGCTTCCAAGGCCACTGGCTTCCCCATCGCGAAGGCAGCGGCGCGCCTTGCCGTCGGGTATACGCTTGATGAAATCGTCAACGACATCACTAAGGCCACGCCCGCATGCTTCGAGCCGTCCATCGACTACTGCGTGGTGAAGGTCCCGCGTTTTGCGTTCGAGAAGTTCCAGGGCGCAGACGACGTCCTGTCCACGCGCATGAAGGCCGTGGGCGAGGTCATGGCGATCGGGCGTACGTTCGAGGAAGCGCTCGGCAAGGCCATGCGCTCGCTGGAGAACGGGCGCGCCGGCCTGAACGCCGATGGCAAATGCAAGGACGTGCTGGAACAGGACGGCTTCGATGAGCTGGTCGGGCGCCCCACGCAAGACCGCATCTTCTATATGGCCGAGGCGCTTCGCCGCGGGTGGAGCACGCAGCGGTTGCACGAGGCCACGGGCATTGATCCGTGGTTCATCGACCGTATGCGCGATATCGTCGTCATCGAGGAGAACCTTCGCGGCATGTCTCTTGAGCAGCTTGATGCGGACGCCTTCCGCCTGCTGAAGCGTATGGGCCTGTCCGATGTGCAGATCGGACACCTAGTCGGTGCCGATGAGCTGGAGGTACGTGCTCAGCGTAAGCGCCTTGGCGTGGTGCCGGCGTTCAAGACGGTCGACACCTGCGCGGCGGAGTTCCCCGGTACCACGGCATATCACTACAAAACCTATGATGCGGACGAAAACGAGGCCGTTCCCACGCCGGGTCGCAAAAGCGCCATGATCTTAGGCGCCGGTCCGAACCGTATCGGGCAGGGCATCGAATTCGACTATTGCTGCGTGCACGCCAGCTATGCGTTGCGCGATGCGGGGTACGAGACCATCATGGTCAACTGCAACCCTGAAACCGTGTCGACCGACTACGATACCTCCGATAAGCTGTACTTCGAGCCGCTCACGTTCGAGGACGTCATGGACATCGTCGATGTCGAGCAGCCCGAGGGCGTTGTCGTCACCCTAGGCGGGCAGACCCCGTTGAAGCTGGCGGCGGCTCTGCAGGCTGCGGGGGTCCATATCATGGGCACGAAGCCCGAGGCGATCGACCTTGCTGAGGATCGCGACCGGTTCCGCGCCGTGTGCGACGAGCTCGACATCGCGTATCCGGCCGCCGGGCAGGCGACCACTATCGAACAGGCGCGAAAGGTTGCGGCTGACATTGGGTTCCCGCTGCTCGTGCGCCCGAGCTACGTGCTCGGCGGTCGCGGCATGGGCATCGTCTACGATGACAGCCAGTTGAAGCGCTATATGGCGGAAGCGGCCAAGATCACGCCGGATCATCCGGTATATCTCGACCGTTTCCTCGAGGGAGCCGTCGAGCTTGACCTTGATGCCCTGTGCGATGGCACCGAGACCTACGTCGGAGCCATCATGGAACACATCGAGATGGCGGGCATCCATTCCGGCGACTCGGCGTGCTGCACGCCGCCGTTCTCGCTCTCCGACGCTATCCAGGCACATCTGCGCTCTATCGCGCGCCGCCTGGCGCTCCGCTTGGGCGTGGTTGGGCTTCTCAACATCCAGTTCGCCATCAAGGACCAGGTCATCTACATGATCGAGGCGAATCCGCGCGCAAGCCGCACCGTGCCGTTCGCTTCGAAGGCCACGGGCGTGCCCTTGGCTCAGGCAGCTGCCCGCATCATGGCGGGGGAGAGCATCGCCGATCTGCATCTTCCCAGCGACGAACGTCGCCTCGACCATTTCAGCGTCAAGGAGGCGGTCATGCCCTTCGGTCGATTCCCGGGCGCTGATACCATCCTTGGACCTGAAATGAAGTCGACGGGCGAGGTCATGGGCATTGCGGAGAACTTCCCCTGCGCGTTCGATAAGACGCAGCTTGCCATCAGCTATAAGCTCCCTGAAGGGGGAACGGTGTTCGTGAGCGTGTGCGATCGCGACAAACGCGGCATCGTGCCCATCGCGCGCGATTTCGTGCGCCTCGGCTTCCATATCGTGGCAACCGAGGGCACGTTGCGTACGCTTCGCGCAGCCGGTGTAGACTGTACACCGGTCAAGAAGATCAGCGAAGGCGCGCCCAACGTGCTCGACATGTTGGTCGCCGGCAAGATAGCCTTGATGATCAACACGCCGTTCGGCCATGCTACCCGCGACGACGGGTACGAGCTTCGAACCGAGGCGGTCAAGCACGGCGTGACGCAGATCACCACGCTTGCGGGCGCTCAGGCCATGGCCGCCGGCTTGGAGGCCATGCGCGCGAACGGGCTATCGGCCATCGCGCTGCAGGATCTTCCGCAGCATCCTTTGCCGCTTGAGGGCGATTCGGCGCAGTAGGGCTTATGGCCCCCCCATAGTGCTTGCGGGCCGGTGGGCCGGTTTGCAAGCGTTATGGACATCGCGTTCGCTTTGGGGTCCCCGTGAGCGCGTGAGCCGGCGGGGAAGGGAAGAAGGGGACGGGCTTCGTACGGCGGCTTTTCTTGCTTTGCCGGACCCGTCCCCTTCCCGATGCCGTCGCCCTTATTCGTTTCGTCGCATGCGCCGTCCCGTCCCTTGCATGCGGTTACTCGGGCGTGCTCGTGGTCCGTTTGCGTTCGAACTGTCTGCATTTCCCCTTGCCAGCTGCAGCAATGGTACAATCGCTCACAACATAGCAAGGGCCGCATCGCGGCCACCGTGACGGAAGGAGCCCTGTGGCGCTTGTGAACGAGCGGGTCCGCATTCTGGAAAACGAATGCGTCGGTCCGAATCTGTATCTCATGACGCTTTCCTCGCCGGCCATCGCGGCCGCGATCGAACCCGGTCAATTCGTGCATATGAAGATTCCCGGAATGGAAGGCCATGTGCTGCGCCGCCCGTTCTCGGTGTACGCGGCCGATACGGCCGGCGGCACGCTCGACGTGCTGTATCAAACGGTGGGTTTCGGCACGAACCATCTTGCCGCGCTTGCCCCCGATGTGGCTAATGAAATCGAATCCGCCGAGCTTATCGGGCCAGTCGGTCGTCGCTGGCAGGCGCCCGCCGGTACGCAGCGCGCGCTGCTCGTGGGCGGCGGCGTGGGTGCGGCCCCGCTGTTCATGCTGTGCCAGGAGCTCGTCGGCTCCGGCGTGCACGTGGACGTGGTGCTCGGCGCGCAAACCGCCGATGCGCTCGTGTGCTTGAAGCGCTACGAGCAGCTTCTGTCTCGCGATGTGCGCGTGGCAACCGACGATGGCACGCTCGGCCGTAAGGGCTTCTGCACCTCCTTGGTGCAGGAAGCGCTTGCCGCCGGCGTCGACGGCGCGCCGTATCAGTACGTGGCGTGCTGCGGCCCCGAGCCCCTTATGAAGATCGTGGCCGGTCAGGCGGCCGAGGCCGGCGTGCCGTGCCAAATCTCCCTGGAAAAGCGCATGGCCTGCGGCGTTGGCGCGTGCCTGTCGTGCGTGGTGGACACAGTCGACGGCAAGAAGCGCTCGTGCGTCGACGGCCCGGTTTTCGATGCAGAAAAGGTGGTGTGGTAGATGACTGCAACCCCCATGCTTCCCGCAACCGCGGCCCCCACAAGCGTCAACATGGCCGTCAACCTCGGCGGGCTTTCCATGAAAAACCCCGTGACCACGGCATCCGGCACCTTCGCCGCGGGCCGCGAGTATTCCGACTTCGTGGACGTCTCCGCCCTCGGCGCCGTCACCACCAAGGGCGTCTCGCTCAACGGGTGGGAGGGCAACGCCTCCCCGCGTATCGCCGAGGTGCCTTCGGGCATGCTCAATTCCATCGGCTTGCAAAACCCCGGCGTCGAGCATCTGAAGGCCTGCGAGCTGCCGTGGCTGTCCGAGGTGGGCGCAACCGCCATCGTCAACGTGTCCGGTCACAGCTTCGATGAGTACGTGCAGGTCATCGAGGCGCTTGAAGATGCTCCCGTGGACGCGTACGAGGTCAACATCTCGTGCCCGAACGTCGATGCCGGCGGTATGACCATCGGCACGCACGTGGAGTCCGTCGAGAAGGTGGTGGGCATGTGCCGTAAGGCCACCCGCCGTCCGCTCATCGTGAAGCTCACGCCCAACGTCACCGATATCGCTGAGATCGCCCGTGCCGCCGAGGCGGCCGGCGCCGACGCCATCTCGCTCATCAACACGCTCATGGGCATGGCCATCGACGCCGATCGCCGCTGCACGCTCACGTCGCGTCCTTTCGCCGGCTTTTCCGGTCCCGCCATCAAGCCCGTGGCCCTGCGCTGCGTGTGGCAGTGCCATAACGCGGTGAAGGTGCCGCTTCTGGGCATGGGCGGCATCTCGAACGGCACCGATGCCGTGGAGTTCATGCTTGCCGGCGCCACCGCCGTGGCGGTGGGCACCGCGAACTTCGTCAACCCCCAGGCAACCATCGACGTCATCGACGGCATCGCCGAGTATTGCGAGCGTCATGGCGTCAAAGACGTCAACGAACTGATTGGAGCGCTGCAATGCTAACCACGTTTTCCGATATCCCCGAGCGCGACCGCGTCATCGTCGCCCTGGACTGCGACATCGAAGAGGCCTTCGAGCTGGCTGACAAGCTGCAGGGCAAGGCCACGTGGATGAAGATCGGCATGACGCTGTTCTACGCCAACGGCCCCGCCGTCGTGTACGCACTGAAAGAGCGCGGCTTCAAGGTGTTCTTGGACCTGAAGTACCACGACATCCCGCATCAGGTCGAGGGCGCGGCGTATTCTGCGGCCGCTAGCGGCGCGGACATGATGACGATGCACACCATCGGCGGCGTCGCCATGATGAGCGCGGCGCAAAAGGGCGCCGAGCGCGCGGCTGCCGAATACGGCTTCGATGTGCCCATCACCTTGGGCATCACCGTGCTCACCTCCATGAGCCAGGCCGCCCTTGCCGACACCGGCGTCACCCGTCCCATGTTCGAGCAGGTCAACGTGCTTGCCGAGCAGGCCAAGCGCTCCGGCATCTCCGGCGTCGTGGCGTCCCCGCAGGAGGCGGCCATGCTTCGCGAGGTGCTCGGCCCCGAGGGCTATATCGTCACGCCGGGCGTGCGTCCCGCTGGTAGCGCCTTGGGCGATCAGTCCCGTGTCGCCACGCCCAAGCAGGCATTCGAAAACGGCGCATCGCACATCGTCATCGGCCGCCCCATCACGCAGGCCGGCGATCCGGCTGCCGCCTTCGACGCCGTCGTGGCCGAGCTGGACTAGTGGGAATTTCGCGCGTTCGTGGCATTGCTGGCATCGTTCGTGCATAATGTTTTGTCGCTGAATAAGGGCGCCTTTGCGTTAGATTCGGAAGAATCCCAGGTGCAGGGCCATTTTTCTGCGAAAACTTTTTTGTGATTTGGGTAACTGGTTGTTGCCGATGACGGTTGACGTGCTAGTATCTCGACAACGCTTGATTTACACGAAGGAGATTACTGATGGCTATTCCCCAACTCAGCCCTGAAGATCGTCAGGCGGCCCTTGAAAAGGCCAAGGCTGCTCGCATCAAGCGCGCTCAGGTCCGCGATGATCTCAAGGCCGGCAAGCTCACGCTTGCCCAGGTGGTCGATATGAAAGACGACCCGGTCATCGGCCGCATGAAGGTCTCCACGCTCATCGAAACCCTTCCCGGCTACGGCAAGGCCAAGGCCGAGAAGGTCATGAAGGAGCTGCAGATCGCCGAAAGCCGCCGCCTTCGCGGTCTTGGCGAGCGTCAGCAGGTCGCGCTTCTCGAGCGTCTGGGCTAGGCAGTGCGCCGCGGCAATCTGTTCGTCATCTCCGGGCCATCAGGTGCTGGCAAAGGCACGCTGGTGGCCCGACTTGTGCAGGCGGTTCCCGACGCGTGGGTCTCGGTTTCGGCCACCACGCGCAGCCCCCGCGCAGGCGAGGTCGACGGCGTTCATTACCAGTTCAAAACCAAGGAGCAGTTCCAGCAGCTCATCGATTCCGACGGCCTGCTCGAATGGGCGGTGTACGGGTCCAACCATTACGGCACGCCTAAGGCCAGCGTTCAGGAGCATATGGCCGCAGGCCAGCAGGTCATCCTTGAGATCGATGTGCAGGGGGCGTTCCAAATCAGGGAAAAGGTGCCCGAGGCCCACCTGATCTTCATCGAGCCGCCTTCCATGGAGGTGCTCGAACAGCGCCTTCGCGGCCGCGATACTGAAACCGAGGAAGTCATCCAGCAGCGTCTTGCGGCTGCGAGGGTGGAGCTTTCCCGCAAAATGGAGTATGATATACAGCTTGTGAACGATAATCTTGACGAAGCTGTTTCGCAGCTCGTCTCATACGTGAACGAACAAGCCGAGAAAACGCGAGGTTAACTACCCTATGAGCATCATCGAACCCAGGATCACCGACCTTCTGGACGCAACCGATAACGACCGTTTCCTGCTGTGCGCCCTGGCATCTAAGCGCGCCCACGACATCAACGACATGATGCGTGGCCAGCGCGATCGCGCCATCCAGCTGCAAACCGCCGTCGAGATCGCCAAAGCTGCAGATAAGAAGCCGCTTTCCATGGCTTTCTCCGAAATCGCCCGCGGCGACGTTTCCTACGATCCGGAAACCATCGACGCCGAGAACCACTAAACCTTACTACGCCAAGCTGTTTTCGTTTGACGTGTGAACCCTCTGGCGTCCTGCGCCTGCCTCGCTGATAATTTGCTGCGCTGCGTGCGTTGCAAGTAGCGTAAAGGCTTGCAGGATGGCAGAGGGTTTGTTCCGTTTACCCGCTTACCGCATGTTTCGAAGGGTTGTTCATATGACCGAATTCCAGCGCATTTGCCTGGTCCACTATCACGAAATCGGGCTGAAGGGCCACAACCGCTCCACGTTCGAGATGCGCCTGCTCAAAAACCTTGAGGCGCTGCTCTCCGATTTCGACGTGGTCACCATCCATCGCATCTCCGGCCGCCTTTGCGTGTTTCTGCGCGAGGGCACTGATTGGGAGACCGAGAAGCGTTGCGCCGACTTCATCCGCAAGGTTCCCGGCGTTGCCCGCGTGTCCTCCGGTTACAAGTGCGAGCGCGATCTGGCGCAAATGGAGCAAGCTGCGCTGGCAGCCATGGCCGACGTCGATGATTTCACCAGCTTCAAGGTGCAGGCTCGACGCAATCACACCGATTTCGAAGTCGGTTCCATGGACATGAACCGCATCATCGGCGCTGCGCTGTGCGAGGCGCATCCCGAAAAACAGGTGCAGATGAAGAACCCCGATGTGGTGGTGGGCGTCGAAGTGGTGCAGAACGCTGCTTACGTGTACGCTCGCAGCGTGCGCGGCGTCGGCGGCCTTCCGGTTGGAAGCTCGGGCAAGGTAGCCTGCCTGCTGTCAAGCGGCATCGACTCTCCGGTGGCAACGTGGCGCATGGCTCGTCGCGGCGCTATATGCATCGGCGTTCATTTCTCCGGCCGTCCGCAAACCAGCGATACCAGCGAGTATTTGGTCGACGATATCGCGCACGTGCTTGAGAAGACCGGGTGCATCGGCCGCGTGTACGTCGTGCCGTTCGGCGATTACCAGCGCGAGATCTCGCTGACGGTGCCGCCTCAGCTGCGCGTTATCATGTATCGCCGCCTTATGTTCAAGGTCGCGCAGGAAATCGCCCGTCGGGAAGGCGCGAAGGCCTTGGTAACCGGCGAGTCGCTCGGCCAGGTTGCCTCGCAAACCTTGGATAACATCCGCTGCACCGATGCGGCGGTCGATATGCCGGTGTTCCGTCCCCTTATCGGCACTGACAAGCTTGAGATTATCGATATGGCCCAACAGGTCGGCACGTTCGAGATCTCGTCCCAGGATGCCCCGGACTGCTGCACGCTGTTCATGCCGCGCAACCCCGAAACGCATGCGCAGCTCGAGGACGTGCTTGAAGCAGAGTCTGCGCTTCCTATCGAGCAATGGGTGTCCGAGCTCGCCGACGCCGCGGAGCCGCACGACTACAAGTGCCCCGGCTACAAGAAGAAAAAACCGCGCAAGGAATAATATTTCCGGCGTATATCGTCATGGGTCGGCGCCTCATTTTCAGGCGCAACATGAGATGCAAACGAGAAGGCCGCGCTTTTTGCGCGGCCTTCTCGCGTGTTCGGCAATACGCAAGCAAGACTCGGCAGTTTGTGCAGTCATCGAATTTGATCAAAGGCGCGTATCGAGAGGAGCCGATTTGCGAGAGTCGATTGGTCATTCGAATTCGTTTGCCGTTGGCTCTTGATACAAGGAAAGGTTTCTTGACGCTGCTTCGAGACGCTCTCGAGCTTCCAACGACATTTCGTGGTGCTTGGAAGACACGCGTCTCGGATTGCTTCTTACTTATCCTGCAAGGTTTATGCGACCAGGACCGTTTTTTTCGACAAGGGTTCTGCAAGATGGCGGAGCTATGCTTTCCGAAATCAAGGAAAGGGGCTCTTATGGATTTCGTTCGGTACGCCGATTCGGTTCGCGCCAAGCTGCATATGGGCGGGGTGCGCCTTCCCGTTGTGATAGGCATTACGGCTGTTGCGATTTGCGTTTTGGTTGCAGGCGGTGTGGGCCTGGCTTCGGTGGTCGCGCCGGATTCCGCTTTCACCGTTGAGAAGGCCGACGCTTCGGATGGTGAATCCGGGCAGGCGGATCCTGTGCAAAGCGAGAGTGCTTCTCTATTTGTGCATGTTGGAGGGTCGGTTGCGGATCCCGGGCTATATGAGCTTGCCGGCGATGCGCGGGTGCAGCAGGCCATCGATGCGGCGGGTGGTTTTGCCGAAGACGCTGCCGTTGATGCGCTCAACCTTGCCCGTCAGGTGCAGGATGGGGAACAGATCATCGTTCCCAGCATGCAGCAAGCTGCCGGTACGGAGGTACCTGCTGCGTCGGGTTTCGGTATGGCGGCGGCGTCATCAGGTGGGGCTTTCGCAAACGGGAAAGTCGACATCAACTCGGCAACGGTCGATCAGCTGCAGCAGCTCAACGGAGTAGGGCCAGCATTGGCTCAGCGTATCGTCGCAGACAGACAAGCAAACGGCCCGTTCAAAACCGTTGAAGACCTCAAACGGGTATCCGGGATCGGCGACAAGAAGTATGCTTCGTTGTCGGATTCGATTTGCGTCGGGTAGGCGCCGCTCAAAGCGAGCTGCTTCGGGACTTGGTTGTCCCTGACAACCTGGTCGTGGAGGACACTGTATCGTTTCCCTCGCGTCCTGCTATTCCTCCCGTGCTGTCATTTGCGTTAGGCGTTTGGGCGGGATGTGTTGCCGCTTTGCTCTGGGCGCGTTCCCTTTCGGTCGTCGTTTGCTCCGTGTTATGCGCGGGTGCTCTCATTGGCTGCGGATGCTGCCTCTGCCTGCTTTGGCGCCGTCGAAAGCACCTGCTTGCGTTGGTGCTTATGGTGGGGTTGTTGGGCGGCAGCATTCTGGGCTTTGCGCAAGGCGCGCGACTTCATCAAGCCCAACAGACGGCCCTTGGGTCGCAAGGCCTGTTGCATGTCACCGTCTTATCCGATGGCGCACAGGGCGAATTCGGCGTTTCCTGCACAGCGCGAGTGCAAGCCGAAGGGTCTGGGCGATCGTTTACGGCGAAAGTTGCTTTCCCCGGCGAGTTCAAGGCTCCAATGTATGGCCAGCGGTTCACCGGTTACGGTACGGTATCGGAACTTTCGGAGGATCGTGCATCGTGGGGCTGGCAACGGGGCATTACTGCAAATATCAAGTTGGGAACTTGCGAGCGTGTTGAGCTTCAGGGTCCAGGTGCTGCGCTGTTATCGTTTCGGGAACGTGCTGTGCGGGCGCTTACTGAACCGCTGCGTGGAGATTCTGGCCTTGAGGCCGCCATCGCCTGTGGATGGAGGGCCGATTTGCCGGAGACGGTATACCGGCAATTCCAGGTCAGCGGGCTTGCGCACATGGTTGCGGTCTCGGGCGCCCATCTGTCCATCGTGGCAGCGCTTGTGGCCTCGATACTCGGTGCTTTGCGCTTTCCCAAGCCGATTTCGATAGCTGCTCAAATCGCGTTGCTTGCCGCGTATCTTGCGCTTACCGCTATGCCAGCTTCCGCCATTCGAGCTACGCTTATGACGCTCGCCGGCATGACGTCGTGGACGGCCCGCCGCCGGGCATCGTCGTTATCTGCGCTCGGATGCTGCATCGCTCTTATGATTGCCCTCGATGCCCAGGCGGCGTTGTCGTCTTCGTTCGCGCTGTCGGTTTTGGCCACGCTGGGAATCGTCGTGTTCGGTGGGTTGATCAACTCGTGGCTGAAGGCTTGCATGGGATGGTTGCCGGCTTTTATCCGCGAGGCATTGGCGTTAACGTTCGCATCATCGGTGCTTGCGACGCCGTTTTCGGTAGCCTTGTTCAGCCAGCTTCCTTTAGCAGCTCCGATTGCCAACGTCGCTATCGCGCCGCTGTTCGGTCCGATATGCGCAGCCGGCATCATAGGGGCGGTTGCCTGCGCATTGTTGCCGTCGCCTGATATCGTTGCCTCCCTTGCCTGCGGGTGCGCTTCGCTGCTTCTCAAGGTTGTCCAGGCTTGTGCGTCGATTCCCTATGCGAGCATCCCGGTCGTTGCTCCCGTTTCGGTCTCGTTGTTTGTCGGTCTCGTAGTTTCGGTCGGGCTATGGCTGTGGTGGCCAAAGCCGGATCACCGTTATGTGCATCGGTTGCTATCGGTCACCGGCATCGTCTGCGTTGTCGTATTCGCCCTGTTGAAGGTGCCCATCGCCCATGGAGGCTACGAGATCGTCGCGCTCGATGTCGGACAAGGCGATGCCATCCTGATTCGCAGCGGTAAGCATTCGGTGTTGGTGGATACGGGAAATCAAGACACCTTGCTTCGCCAGGCCTTGGCGCGGCACCATATCGCCCGTCTTGATGCCCTTATCATCACGCACCCCGACGATGACCACATGGGATCGCTGGCGTCGCTTGACGGCGTGGTGCAGGTCGACCGCGTTCTTCTCGCGCGTGATGGCCTTACGTGCTCATGCGCGTCCTGTGCAAAGCTCCGGGGACAAGCTGTATCACTGGTGGGGAAGGAGCAGGTCGCGGGCGTGTCGCAAGGAGATAAGCTTCGGTTCGGCGTTTTCGAATTCACCTGCGTCTGGCCGGCTGTGTTTCGAGATGAAGGGGGTAATTGCGATAGCCTGTGCTTTACCGTCGACACCGATATCGATGGGGACGGCAGCCGGGAATGGCGAAGCTTGTTGGTGGGAGATGCTGAGCATGAGGAAGTGTCGGAAATGCTCTCCGCCGGCTTGATAGACGACGTCGACGTGTACAAGGTTGGACATCATGGGTCCAAGAACGCTCTGACGCAAGATCAGGCCGCTCTGTTGTCACCGCAGGTTTCCCTCTGCTCGGTGGGGGAAAGGAACCGCTACGGACATCCTGCTGCATCGACGGTCGAGGCTCTTGAGAATGCAGGCAGTGCGGTGATGCGCACCGACGAGCACGGGGATGTGGCGTGCAGATTCGCAAAGGATTATATCAGCGTGAAAACGCTGCGGTAGAATAGCCTTATGACTGATTCGAAGAACAACCAATCCCTGCTTCCCGTGTACCTCATCACCGGTGAGGATGCCTTGAAGCGCGATGCCGTCATGAAGCGTCTTCGCGCGCGTTTGTCGAGCATGGGCGACCTGTCGTTCAACTCCGACGTGTTTGAAGGGCCCGAATTCACCGGCGACGATGTGGTCAATGCATGCAACACCATTCCGTTCGCATCACCTGTCCGCTTGGTGGAGGTTCGGGATGCCGATAAACTGAAGAAGGCCGATTCGGAATCAATCGTTAGCTATTTGGATGCGCCTTGCGAGACCACCGTGCTCGCCCTTATCGCCGAAAAGCTTGCGAAGAACACGCGCCTGTACAAAGCGGTTGCCAAGCACGGCAAGACCGCGGTGATCGACTGCGCCCCGCCGAAGGCTCGCGACCTGCCCAAGCTGGTGCGTTCCATGGCGGTGGGGCATGGCGTCACGTTTTCGGAAGGCGCGGCCATCGCTCTTGTTAACTTGGTGGGCGAGGATACCGTTCACCTTGATGCCGAGATCAAGAAGGTGGCCCTTGCCCATTCCGGTACTGCTGCGGTTGGGGAACAAGAAGTTCGCTCGCTTGTCAGCCGCACTGCTGAGGTTAAGCCCTGGGAGTTCACGAACGCGTTCGCCGCGCGCGACACGGCAAAATGCCTGCTCGATTTGCAGCGCATGAAATCGGTATCGCCCCACGCGCTTCTTCCTATGTGCGTCACGCGCATCCGCGAGCTCATGTGCGCGCAAAGCCTTGCCGCCCGTGGGCAGGGGCGAGGGATAGCTGCCGCGCTCAAGCAGCCCGACTGGCGTGTGAAAAACCATGCGGCATGGGCGCGGAAGTACACACCGCAGGAGTTGCGGCAAGCCCTTATCACCGCTCGTGATACCGAGCAGGCCATGAAAAGCGGCGCCGACCCTGATGCGGCGTTTCGGGAATGGGTGGTGAACGTCACCGCGAAGCGGGGGTAACGGTGCGATTCGAGCTCGTTTTGCGTCATCGGTTCGTGCTCGAATACTTGGTTGATCGGGTGAGATGTGCGCGTCCGATTCGAGCCCAGCCCGCCCGATCATCGCGTTAGATGCGTATTTGTATAAAAAAGAACGGCTCCGGAAATCCGGAGCCGTTCTTGGTTGACCAGCAGGTGAGATGCTATTCAGCAGCCTCTTCGCCCTCAGCGGCCTCAGCCTCAGCGGCGGCCTCGGCGGCAGCGGCTTCAGCGGCCTCCTTGGCCTTGCGCTCGGCGGCAGCGGCCTCGAGCTTCTGCTGCTCGGCAACGCGCTTGGCCTTCTCCTCGGCAGCGGCCTTGTAAGCGGCAGCCTTCTCAGCCTTGCGAGCAGCCTTCTTGGAGCCGGTGGCCTCCTGCTTCTTGGCCTCGGGCTTCACGTAAGC
>CAKTWI010000007.1 GCA_934630815.1 uncultured Senegalimassilia sp. | reverse complement strand
TTCGCTCAAGCGCTTTCGTGCTTGGCGCAAGATTGAATAATACGCGCCTCCCCGGGCCGTGTCCAGAACTATTTTGCGATAGGCGTCATCTTCACATTCTGCACACATATGGGGTTCGGGAGGGGTTCGAGGGCGCGTTGCGGTCCCCTTGTAGCCAGGAGGGGTTCGAGCGCTTTGCGCCCTTCCGTGTATATAGATGGGGCGCGACCGGGGCGGGATGCGCCGCTCGGCATAGCGGCAATCGCAACTACCGAGGGCAGAGCGTTGGACGACGCGGGGCGGATCCAGGCGGGTGCCCCATTTACATTCGCCAGGATAATGAGGCGACACATCGTGGGCATCCCATCCCTGTACGCAAGCGGAGGGGGCCGATCTTCGACCCCCTCCGTTCGATTCGCTATATATAGTTACGGCTTCTAGCTTTGCAGCTAGACCAGGCGCAGGAACTTCTTCTTGCCGACCTGGATCTGCGCGCCTTCGAGGCGGGCGGGCTCCAGGTTGTAGGACTTGGGCTCGAGCGCCTCACCGTTGAGCTTGACACCGCCGCCGTCGATGAGGCGTCGTGCGTCGGAAACGCTTTGCGCCGCACCAGCGTTCACCAGCAGCTTGGCAAAGTACACGGTACCGTCATCGCCCGGGGTGAGGTCGGCCTGGAACGTGGGCGCGTCCTCCGGGAAACCGTGGTCCTTAAACTTCAGGTCGAAGTCGGCTTCCGCCTGCTCGGCAGCAGCCTCATCATGATAGGCTGCGACGATGTTGCGGGCCAATGCGCGCTTGACCTTGTTGGGATGCAGCTTGTCCGCCTTCAGATCGGCCTCGAGCTGATCGATTTCGGCGACGGGCAACGTGGATGCCAGGCGATAGTACTTGACCATAAGCTCGTCGGGAATGGACATGACCTTGCCGAACATATCATTGGCATCGTCGGTGAGGCCTACGTAGTTGCCGTAGCTCTTCGACATCTTGCGCACGCCGTCGGTGCCCTCGAGCAGCGGCATGGTAAGCGCGATCTGCGGCTCCATGTCCATCTTCTCCATGAGGTCGCGGCCGGCCAGAAGGTTGAACAGCTGGTCGGTGCCGCCCATTTCGACGTCCGCCTTCACCATGACCGAGTCATATGCCTGCATAATGGGGTACAGGAACTCATGCATAGCGATAGGAGTTTGAGACTGATAGCGCTTCGTGAAGTCGTCACGCTCGAGGATACGGGCGACGGTGAACTTGCTCATGAGGCCGAGGAGGTCCTTCAGGTTCAGCGACAAGATCCAGTCGGCGTTGTAGACGATCTTCGTTTTCTCGGGGTCCAAGATCTTCATAGCCTGGGCGACGTAGGTTTCGGCGTTGGCCTGCACCTGCTCCTGGGAGAGCTGCGGACGAGTGGTGTTCTTGCCCGACGGGTCACCGATGAGCGCCGTGCCGTTGCCGATGATAAGCGTGACGTTGTGGCCCAGATCCTGGAACTGGCGCATCTTGCGCAGCGGGACCGCATGACCCAGATGCAGGTCGGGACTGGTCGGGTCGACGCCCAGCTTGATGTTGAGCGGCTTGCCGCGCTTGAGCTTCTCGAGCAGGCCGCTTTCGGGCACGATTTGCGCAGCGCCCGATGCGATGATGTGCAGTTGTTCTTCTGCGGACAGCATGGTTTCCTCTTTCTAAACGCGTATCTTCGGGATTCTAGCACATGCGGCTTATTGCACGCCGCGGAACAGGTGTCCGCTGGTGCAGCCGGGCTCTTTCGGTAGCGCCGCGCCCTGGGCGTGCGCCACATTGCGAGCACGGACGACTCGCTGCACTGCCTGAGTGGTTTCTTGCACGTTCATAAGGGTACTGTCCACCAGAAGCCAGGTGATGCCAGCCTGAACGATATCGGGGATGGCATGCGCGACATCAAGCTGCACGCTGTTATAAAGATGGCTGCGGCCGAGCTGATCGGATATCACCGGGAAGTCGTAACCCTTGCGATCCTTCAGGAAATGCGGGCTTTTACGGCGCGCACACGTTGCGCACTCCTGAGCACAGGGGCCCTGGCTCATGAGCATGCAATGCTCCGTGGTCATGAGCTCCTGACGTCCGATGACGGTAAGGCCGAGCTCGACGGGGCTTTCCTTCGCCAAATCGGAGATTTGGGCCAGGTTGAGCTCGGGCGAGAGCCAGACCCGCTTTGCGCCAAGGCGCGCCGCGGTTTGCAGGGCAAGCGCATTGGTGACGGGCAGGTGCGGCCCCACCTCTACGCAGGCGCCCGCCTCGTGAGCGCGAACGAGCTGCCCAAGGCTTTCGGCCATGACCGGCTGATCGGCGTGAACGCTGCGCCAGGCGTCGAAGCCGCATGCATGTTCGCGCGTGAGCTCGCAATCGTCATGATCGGCGACGGGCAGCACGACGGCGCATGCCTTCGGATAGCTTGCCTGCTCGGCGGTTTCCGAGAGCTGACCGGCGATGGTAGCCTGACCGTGCGCCAGGTTGACCGCGGGAACGTACACCTCGTCGGCACCGGCGCGCTTCGCCGCCCGAGCGCAAGCCGGATTAGTGGCCAGCACCGCGATATGGACGCCGCCAGCATGCACCGGAAGCATACGGCTCCCCGCCTCCACGCGCGGCAGCGGGCGCTGGAACGTGCCTTCAAGCAGAGCTTGCTCAAGGGAATCGAGCGCCTCTGCGCGCACATGATGCAGCTGCGAGAAGCCGATTCCCACGCCCTCATCCATGTCGATATCGAGATTCACCAGGGAAAATGGAGTCTGCCCCAACCTGTCGATATGGGCACGGACGTCATCTTCGCTGACCGCTTTGGTGCGTGCGGGTTCGATTTGCTGCCCCTCGGCGGCCCCGACGGGCAGAGCGCCCTCTGCAAAGCGCTTGCGGGCGCCGCGCAGCGCGCGCGGGTCGGTGGGGTTGTCGGCCAGGCAAAACTCTATGCGAAGCGGCTGTCCGATGCGCAGACGCGCGCAACCCTGCACCTGGATGCGCGGCAGGCGGTCGTCATCGACGAACGCCGCCTCGGCGCTGCGTACGCGGAACACGCGATCGCCCTTCCCCACCGCGCGCTCAGGCGCAAGCAGCAGGTTGCCGTTGCGATCGGTATCCACCTGGGAGACGGTATAGGCGAAATGGCCTTTGTTCGTCCAAAACTCGAGCACGTCGCCCGCGACGATGGGGCGCTCGCATGCCACGGCGGCCTTTCCGTTCTTGACGGACGCCACACGTCCGACGAACACGCCGCGGTTGTTCGGACGACCGTAGCTCATGATCTCATTTCCGCGCTTGCCCTCCAGATACGCAGTGGTGAAGCCTCGGGAGAACGCCTCGGCAAGCTGGGCGTGCTCCTGCTCCGTGCCTCCCGGAGCGGTCCAATCCTGCACGCCGCTTTCACGTGCGGCATCGCGCGCCGCGAGAACGCGGTCGAGCGCGGCGCGATAAGCGCTGGTCACAGCATAGACATACTCAGGCGACTTCATACGGCCCTCGATTTTCAGGGACGCCACGCCGGCGCGTACCAAATCGGGAAGCAGATCGATGCTGCACAGATCCTGCGGGGACAGCAGGTGGTCGCCCGGTGCCGGGAGCGGCTTGTTCTTCGCCACGTTATGCAATGCGTACGGCAGGCGGCACGCTTGCGCGCACAAGCCGCGATTGGCCGAGCGCCCGCCGATGAGCGAGGACATGAAGCACTGGCCCGAATAGCACACGCACAACGCACCATGGGCGAACGTCTCGATTTCCAGGCCCAGCTGGTCGCCGACCTTCGCCAAATGCTCGATCTCGGGCAGCGAAAGCTCGCGCGCGAGCGTCACGCGCGCCGCTCCGAGCTGAGCAGCGGCTCGCATACCGGCCTCGTTGTGCGTGTTCATTTGCGTGGAGATGTGCAAACGGGCCTGCGGCAACGTTCGCGAAAGCTCGGAGGCGATGCCGATATCCTGCACGATGAACGCATCGGCGCCGGCGCGATATGCCTGGCGCGCCGTTTCCATGGCGCTGTCGACCTCGCCGGGCAGAATGGCCGTGTTGAGCGTAACGTAGACGTTCACGCCGCGCAGATGCGCGAAAGCGCAAGCATCGGCGAACGTGTCGATGGTGAAATTGTCGGCGCCACGTCGCGCATTGAACGATTGAAGGCCCAGGTAAACCGCGTCGGCGCCACCACGCACAGCGGCATGGAAGGCCGCGATGCCGCCAGCCGGCGCCAAAAGCTCCACTTCTTGATCCATATATCCAACCCCCATAGAGTAGAGAAGACAGCTGCAAGTTTCACGCGGCAGAAGCCGCCTTGTTAATTCCAGTTGCAACAGCATAAGAAAAAAGCCACGGTAGTATAATCGAACAATGAAACTCAGACGAAAACAGCGTGAAATGCGCACCCATGCCGCTGCCTGGCTTTTGCTGGTTATCGTTGTATGCCTGTGCTTCACGAGCTACTGGGGAGCCAAAGGCGCCTTGCGGGTAATGGACGGCTGGTGCGACGACCTTCCACCCATCGAGGACACTGACTTCACCAACCACGCACGGGAATCGGTGATGTATGCCGCCGACGGCTCCACGGTGTTGGCGGAATTCCAGCTGGAAAAGCGTGATCCCGTTGAATCAGACCAGGTCAGCGACCTCGTGAAACAAGCCACAGTGGACACCGAGGACGTGCGCTTCTACCAGCATGGAGGGGTTGACCTCCCGGGCATTGCGCGCGCATTCGTCAACAACCTTGCCGGAGGCAGCCTGGAAGGCGCATCCACCATCACGCAGCAGCTTGTGCGCAACACGGTGCTCACCCAAGAGGCCAACGAGATATCGATCGAACGCAAGGTGCGCGAGGCGCAGTTGGCCATGGATCTTGAGAAGCAGTACAGCAAAGACGAACTGCTTATGATGTACCTTAACACCGTGAACTACGGCGATGGTTGCTATGGCATACAGGCAGCTGCGCAAAACTATTTCCAAACCGACGCCGCCGATTTGAGCCTTACGCAAGCCGCCACTTTGGCCGGCATTCCGCAGTCGCCAACGTTCCTGAATCCGAAAACGTACCCCGACGCAGCACTGGAACGCCGCAACCTTGTCCTTGAGCGCATGCTGTCCGCCGGCGATATCACCCAAGAACAGTGCGACGCCGCGCAGGCCGAGCCGCTGAACCTCGATCCCGCTCCGGAGGTTCCGGAGGACGGCATTTACGCATACCCGTATTTCACCAGCTATGTGCGCAACCTCCTTATGGAGGAGGACAATCCCTTCGGATGCTCGTATGCCAGCCTGTTCGAAGGCGGGCTGACCATCCGCACCACCTTGAACCCCTCCTTGCAAGACGACGCGGAGGCGGCATGCGCCGCGCAGCGAGCCCGCATGAGCGGAGATCTTGACGCATCCCTGGTTGCCATCGACCCCGCAACGGGTTATGTCGAAGCCATGGTCGGCGGCGGCGACTATGATATCAGCCAGGTGAACATCGCCACGGGAACGGGCGGCGGAGGCCGTCAAGCAGGCTCGACGTTCAAGGCGTTCACGCTTGCGGCAGCTATAGAAAAGGGGATCTCGCCTCAAACGCGCATCGACTGCTCCTCCCCTATGACCAAGGAGGTCGACGGCAGGGAGCAAACGTTCGAGAACTTCGACAACATCGATTACGGGGTGCGCACCATCCAAAGCGCCACCGCTGTTTCGGCAAATACGGGATATTTGCGCCTTTCCGAGGAAATCGGGCAGGCCGCAACAACGGAGATGGCCGAACGGCTGGGCGTCGAATCGCCGATGAACACGGTGTACACCACGACGCTTGGCGTGGCCAGCGTAACTCCGCTCGACATGGCCAGCGCCTACGCAACGCTTGCAAGCGGCGGCACCAAGCGTGAGCCGATTGTGATCACGGAGATCGAGGACAAAGACGGCCACATCATCTACAAGGCCGATGACACCTCGAAACGCGTGATAAGCGAAGAAGTTGCCGGCGCGACCACTAAAGTGCTTCGACAGGTCTTCGAGGCGTCTGATGGCACGGCGCAAACCGCGAAGCTTGGCAACGGCCAGCCCGTTGCGGGCAAAACGGGCACTTCGACCGATTTCGCCGACCATTGGCTGGTCGGGTACACCCCATCGCTTTCGGTGGCAACCTGGATCGGCAATCCTGCCGGCAGCATAGCCACGGACACGCAGCTGAACTGCAACGCCCTGTGGAAGGACTTCATGGATCGCGCATGCGCCGGCAAGGCGGTCGAGCAATTCCCCGAGACGAAAGCCCCTAGCTACAACAACGCCTTCAACGAGAAGCAGAAAGCAGCACTTGGCACCGAGGAGGAGAAATCCTCCGACAAACAGACACCTACGACGATAACCTCGGGCTCTCAGACCGCAACCTCATCGCAGGCCAGCGGCACGGCAAACGCGAAAACGCCGCCGGACGTCACAGGCAAAACGCTTGAAGAGGCGAAAGAGCTGCTGAAAGATTGGAAGGCCGGCTCGGTGACGGAATACTCGAGCACGATACCGAATGATAGCGTGATCAGGCAATACATTGCCAGCGACGGCATGGTGGTGGTCGTGTTATCCACCGGTCCAAAGACCAACTAGCAAATCGAATCGCCGCTGGTTGCGCGTCGAAGCCGGCGCTAGCTGCCTTCGACGAAAAGCCGTCGCAGGCAGCTTGGCAAAGTCGGCACAAGCCGATTAATCGAGGAGCTATCTAAGGCAGCTTGGCAGAGAAGCGCTAGACACCGGAATGCCCAAAAGCCGCCAAAACGAGGACGATCCCCGCGAAATGGCATCGCAGGGATCGTCTTCGTTTTCATCTTACCGTCTCGGCGTTAAGCTCGATGACGGCTCCTTCTTCTAGAAAGCCTTATTGCGGAAGATCAGCGGCGGTTTTGTCGCCTTCCTGCAGCTTTTCGATGCCGCTGTTGTAAGCAGCCTGAATATCAGCAAGGCGCTGGTCGTACGTAGACCAATCGAACGGCTGCGCATCCGTTGCGCTGTCGATTTCCGTGTACAGCTCGATATAGGCGTTCAAAGCGTTCTCCAGCTGCTCACTGCCGTCGACATAACGCTGCTTCACGTCTTTGAGAGCATCGGGTGCCTCTTGGCTATCAAGTTCATCGAGGGCTTTAAAAGCATTGTCCGCCTGAGTGCGCATGGTGATCACATCGCCACGGGACACGGCATCCGAAAAACCGTTCAGACGGGTTTGCAGCGTTTCCATGGTCTGATTGACCTGCGTCATGTAGGCACGGTTGTCGGACTGCGCCTGCGAAGCCGCAGAGGTTTGCTGTTGGGGCATGCAGCCGCCCAGCACGGCAACGCTCAACGCCGCTGCGCAAACCGCTGCCGTCAGTTTTACCATCGTATGAGCCATTTCCGGTCCTGTTCTACCTGTTGCCAAACCATATCTTACTGGGTTGCCGCACCACCGCCGGCGGATGCGCCCCCGGAAGCTGTGCCCCCTCCGGTTGCCGACCCGGTACCGCCTCCGCCGGTCGTACCGCCGGTTGCCGACCCGGTACCGCCTCCCGTTCCGCCGCCGGTCGTTCCGCCGCCGGTTTCACTGCCGTTACCGGACCCCGTACCACCTGAGGCGTTCCCGTTTGTGTTGCCGGTACCGTAACTATTGGAGTTGCCGTTGCCGTTAGCTGTGCCATACTGGCTGTTGCTCGAGCCGGTTGAGCTGCCGTTTTGGCTGTTGCTCGAGTTTCCGACAGAGTTCGCGCTGTTGGAGGACGAGCTGGAAGACGTCGTCCCGATATGGTACGTGGCATTCGAGAACGCCTTGTACGTGGGGTTCGATGCCTGGGGGAACGTTTCGGTTTGCTTGCCGTACAGCGCCGCCGTCATGAACTTCTTGAACACATCCGCCGCGCTAACGTCGGTGGGGATGGTTTCCTGGTTAGATGGATCGCCGAACCAGATGGCAACGGACAGCTGCGGCGTGATACCGCAGAACGTGATGTCATGGTACTCGCTGGAAGTACCCGTCTTCGCCGCCACCTCCTGGCCGTTATCGAGCTTGGCCAGCGTGCCGGTGCCTTCGGAGGTGTTCACGACGCCCTTCATGACCTCGGTTGCCGCGTGGGCGACTTCGGCGGAGATGACTTGCGTCCCCGACGGATGGCTGTTATCCACGATAAGGTTGTTGTTCTTGTCGTAGATCTTCAAGATGGGCTGCGCGTCGTATTTCGTACCACCATTGGCGATGCAGGCATACGCATCCGCCATGTCGAGCATGGTGACGTTGGACTGGCCGAGCGTCAGCGACGGGTTAGCGTTGAGCGTGGAGGTGATCCCCATCTTCTTCGCGGCATCGATGACCTTCTGGGTTCCCAACGCCATTTGCAGTCGCACGAAACCGGTGTTGGACGACACGGCGAAAGCACGTGCGATGCTGCGGGTTCCGTAGTTGATGTTGTTGATGTTCTGCAGCGGATTGGAGCTATCGTATCCGGTATCGGGAATCACCGAAGGCGACGAACAATCCACCATCGTTTGCGGGTCGATGCCCTCTTCCAGAGCCGCGATCAGCGTGAACGTCTTAAAGGACGAACCGCAAGGACGGCCGCCGTTGGTTCCTTCACCGGTTGCCAGGTTGGTCTTTTGCGTATCCCAATCCTTGCCGCCGACCAATGCGCGGATGAAACCCGTGGAAGGGTCGATTGCTACAAGCGAACCGCTGATCGCATCGCTCAGTCCTTCTTCCTTCGCGCGGACGGCATCCTCTGCGGCCTCTTGGGTATCGACATCAAGGGTGGTGACAACGGTCAGCCCGCCCTTGAACACATCGAGCTGGGAGTACTGGTCGGAAAGCACGTTTTTGACGTAGCTGGTGAAGTACGGATACTTCTCAATGCCATCCGAAGAGGGTACGGAAGGATTGAGCACAAGATCCTGGGCTTTTGCGGAGTCGTGCTCTTCCTGGGTGATATAGCCATTCGTCAGCATGCGATCGAGAACCAGATTACGACGCGCATAGCAATTATCCGGATAATCGATAGGGTTGTTATAGGTAGGCGATTGGGGGATGCCGACAAGCGCTGCCGCTTCCGCCAGCGTCAAGTCGGTTGCATCCTTTGAGAAATATCGTTGGGAAGCCGCCTGGATACCATAAGCGCCCGAACCGTAATTCACGGTGTTCAGGTACATGAGAAGGATGTCGTTTTTCGAGTACATCTCTTCGATTTTGACGGAAAGGTACATCTCGCGGACCTTGCGCTTAAGCGAGATATCGTTCATCTCGTCGGCGAGCACCGTGTTGCGCACGAACTGCTGCGTAATGGTGGAAGCGCCTTCGCGACCAGACCCCGTAAGCGTGACGAACGCGGCACGTGCGATGCCAACCAGGTCAAAGCCGCCATGGTCGTAGAATCGCTCGTCCTCCGTTGCCACAGTGCCCTGCATCACGTATTTGCTGATACCGCTCAGCTCCACCGGCTCGCGGTTTTCCACCTGGAAACGCGCAAGCTGCGTGTTCTCATCGGATGCAAGCACCGTAGTCGGCGCAGACGAATTCAGCTCGGATACTTCCGAGACATCATAGGTTTTCAGATCGCCGATCCAGGAATCGCCCAAGACGAAAACGCCTATGCAACCGGCGAGGCAAATAGCCGCGATGATACTGAGAAATGCAAGCAGGCCGACAAAAGGACGCTTTTTCTTAATGCTCGGCCTGTTCTTTATCGAACGAGAAGCCACGAACCACCTCCAAGAAACTTGGGTAATTGTACCATCGGGGGAAATAGGGTTTTCAAAGCACACAAGTTCGTAGCAAAAAAGCCAAGGGCGGCCAAGGAATCGACTGTCATTCCCCTGGCCGCCCTTTTGCTTTTCGAGGCGCTGCGGCTATAGCAGCGACTCATCTGCGGCAAGCGCCGCTTTAGCTTTCTCCATCTGCTGGGCCACAGCCGCTTCGCCCGTCCCCCCTTCCGTGGTTCGAGCAGCCACGATGCTGGGAAGATCGAGCGCTTTGACGATGTCCTCCTCGAACAACGGGCTTGCTGCCTTGAAGTCGTCGAACGACAGATCATCGAGGTTGCAACCGCGCTGCTCGCACAGCAACACCAAATGCCCCACCACTTCATGCGCATGACGGAACGGAAGGCCCTTCTTCGCCAAGTAGTCAGCCACATCCGTCGCCGCCAAATGGCCGAGTTTCGCCTGCTTGAGCATGTTCTCCGGCTTGATGCTCATGGTTTCTATCATTCCCGCGGCGCATTGCAGGCAATCTTCCAGCGTTTTCGCCGAATCGATTACCCCGTACTTGTCTTCTTGAAGGTCCTTGTTGTAGGCAAGGGGAAGCGCCTTCATGGTCACCAGCAACGACACCAAATTGCCGATCACGCGACCGGTTTTGCCGCGGATCAGCTCGGCAAAATCGGGGTTCTTCTTTTGAGGCATGATGGACGAACCCGTGGAGAACGCGTCGGACAGCTCGATGAAGCCGAACTCGGACGTTGACCAAAGCACCAGCTCCTCGCACAGACGCGACAGATGCATGCAGGAAACGGCGCAAGCGTAATCCAAGTCAAGCAGGAAATCGCGGTCCGACACGGCATCGAGCGAGTTCGGGACAACCGAAGCGAAACCCAATTCCCCTGCCGTCATCTGCCGATCAAGCGGATACGTTGTCCCAGCCAGCGCAGCTGCGCCCAGCGGACAGGCGTCGGCCGCATCTCGTGCAGCCTGAAGGCGCCGATAATCGCGTGCAAGCATCCACACATACGCAAGCATATGGTGCGAGAACAGGACCGGTTGCGCATGCTGCATGTGGGTATAACCAGGCAGGATAACATCGAAATTCGCCTCGGCTTGGCCTATGAGCGCATGACGCAGCGCGATGTTGGCATGCATCAAGTCGGTAGCACGCTGCTTGGCGTACAGACGCGTATCCGTTGCAACCTGATCGTTGCGGCTGCGACCCGTGTGCAGACGCGCTCCCGCATCCCCGATATCGGCCGTCAGAGCCTTTTCCACCGACATATGGATATCCTCGTCGTTGATATCGAACGAGAAACCACCTGACTCGATATCGGCTTTAATGCGATCAAGCCCCACAGCGATTTGCCGAGCGTCCTCTTCCGAGATCACGCCGACCTTCGCCAGCATCTTCGCATGGGCCTTCGACCCTGCGATATCCTGTGCATACAGAACCTTATCGACAGGCAGCGAGGCGCCGAAGCGTTGCGTGAACTCGCTAACGTTTTCCGTGAATCTGCCGGACCAGAGAGCCATAGGTTACTCCGTTTCCTTGTGGGCCTCAGCGGCAGCTTCCTGACGGAACAGCGGCGTGACGTCTTCGTAACGGCCGCGCTTGAGGGGGCCTTTTTCGTTTTGAGCATCGAACAGCTCGGCAGGAGCGCCTTCCTGACGACGATTGACTGCCCAGGTTTTCGTGGACAGCGTTTGAATCTCGATAAAGCCCTTGGCTGCGTCGCGATTAAAGGTATCTCCCTTGTCGTACGTTGCCAGACCCTGATCATAGAGCGAGTATGCGGACTTGCGACCGACCACCGTGCAAGAGCCCTTGAAGAACTTCAAGCGGATGGTGCCGTACAGGCAGCGCTGCGTAGAAGCCATGAATGCATCGATAGCCTCTTTCAGCGGCGAGAACCATTGGCCGTTATAAACGCAATTCGCCCAGGTTTGCTCCAGCGCAAGCTTGTGATGCAGGACCTCGCGCTCAAGAACCAGATCCTCCAGCGCCTTATGCGCCTCGATCAGAGCCATTCCCGCAGGGGCTTCATAGCATTCGCGGCTTTTGACGCCTACCAAGCGGTTCTCGATCATGTCGATACGACCGTAACCGTGCTTGCCCGCGATCTCATTGAGCTCGTAAATGATGCCCAGATAGCTCTTCTGGTTGCCGTTGATCGCATAGGGCACTCCACGAGCGAAGGTGAGCTCCACATATTCCGGCTGATCAGGCGCCTGCATGGGATCAGCGGTCATGGTATAGATATCCGCAGGCGGCTCGATCCAAGGATCTTCCAGTACGCCACACTCGATTGCGCGGCCCCACAGGTTGTCATCGATGGAGTATGGGGAATCCTTCGTGGCACCGACCTCCACGCCATGAGCCTGAGCCCACTCGATCTCGTCGGGACGGGTAAGCAGATCCCACTCGCGAACCGGGGCCAAAATCTTCAGCGACGGATCGAGCATGGTGATGCTGGATTCGAAACGCACCTGGTCATTACCCTTGCCCGTACATCCATGGGCAATATATTTCGCACCGAACTTATGCGCAGCATCCACAAGATGCTTCGAGATCAAAGGGCGGGAAAGCGCCGACACCAGCGGGTACTTGTTCTCGTACATGGCGTTAGCCGCAAGCGCCTTCGTAAGGTATTCCTGCGCAAACATCTGGCGCATATCCACTACGATGCACTCGAGGGCACCGACGCGCAAAGCCTTTTCCTTGACCTTCTCAAGGCCATCGTGCTCCTGCCCCACATCGCCAACTACGGCGATGACGTCGAGGTTCATTTCATCCTGCAACCACTTTATGCAGCAAGATGTATCAAGACCACCGGAATATGCAAGTACTACTTTGTCTTTCTGCTCTGCCATGATAATCGGCCCCTTCGTCTGCGATTTGTTTTGCAATAAGGTGAGTTGGGTCCACGAGTGCCACAAGATACAGGTATGCCCCGTACTGCCTGGTTACAGATTAGTTTCCCAAGTGAAATTTCCTGAAACTACAGTAATCCCTTAGGAATTATACGTGCACAATTATCCAGAGATGACGCGCAGCGCAATGATGTAACAACTTGTAAATGCAACGTGGAATATGCAAAGATAACCGTTTTGCAACGGTAGAAAAACTAGACGATTATCGTCGTCGCAGACGGTCGATGGCTCGCTCGACCTCCACCGCAGCCTCGGGGCTTTCTGCTGCGATCATAATGGTGTTGTCGCCGGCAACGGTGCCGAGCGCTCCACGCAGGCTGGCTTTGTCAAGGGCTGCGGAGACGCCGGCAGCACCGCCGGAGAACGTCTTCACGACAACCAGATTGCCAGCGACGTGCACCTCTTCAACTAATTCGGAAACCATGCGCTGAAGACGCATTTCCTCAGGGAGGACGTAATAACCCTCGCGAGACTTCACAAGGCCCATGTCCATGATATCGCGGGAAATGGTAGCCTGAGTGCACTCGTAGCCGGCAGACTGCAGCTGATTAGCGAGATCGCGCTGCGTCTTGACATTGCGATCGCGAATGATGTCGCGAATCACGTCATGTCTTTGTTGCCGTTTCCTCATGCCTCGTTACTTCCCGCCCCACGTGGGGCATTCTACCCGGTTTCCTCCAATGATTCTTGATGCATATGCAAAATAGTGTAAGTGCCATCAAGAATATGCAATTCATAATACCGCAACATTTCGCGATCAGCGAGATGAAATTGAAATTTGCGAAGAATATGCCGCTTCTTTTGCATCGACGAAACGTTGCCTCGGAATCTCATCCGTATGGATGCCAAGGGTCCACGCCGCAACGTGGACCCTTGGCAGGCGTTATGGAGCCTTTAAGCTTCGATCATCTGGTTCAGACGCTCGACCATTGCATCGATATCGCCCTTCTCGCACACCAACGGCGGAAGGAAGCGCAGGGTATGGGCGCCCGTTGCGTTGAGCAGCAGGCCCTTGCCCAGCGCCTTCTGAACCAAAGCAGGCGCATCAACCGATTCATCAAGGTCGATGGCGTTCATGAGGCCAACGCCGCGGACCTCCTTGACCTTGGACACACCGGCAAGCTGCTGGCGCATGTATTCGCCGGTTTCCTGCACATGCTGCTGAAAACCATTGGAAAGCGTGTCGAGCGTTGCCGTTGCGGCCGCCACTGCCAAGCAGCTGCCACCAAACGTGGTGCCGTGGTCACCAGGCTGATACGCCTTTGCGATATGGGCGGGGGCAGCACAGGCACCCATGGGCATTCCGCCGGCGATGCCCTTCGCCATGGTCACGATATCGGGGGTGACTCCGAAATGCTGGAAGCCGAACGGGGTGCCGCAACGGAAGATTCCGGTTTGGACCTCGTCGCACACCATAAGAGCATCATGCTCCTTGGTAAGATTGCGCACCGCCTCCAGGAATTCCTTCGTGCACGGATGCACGCCGCTTTCGCCCTGGATGCACTCGAGCATGACGGCGCAGATATCATGGCCCTGCTGCTCGAACAAACGGGTAAGAGCCGGGACGTCATTGATAGGCGTGCTTACGAAACCGCCGGGCAAGGGCTGGAACGCCTCCTGCTTCGCAGGCTGAGCAGTTGCCGCAAGCGTTGCGAGGGTTCGTCCGTGGAAGCTGCGATCAAGGACCACGATGGTGCGCGGAGCGCCATCGAACGCCTGCTTGATCTGGGCATCGTCCGCTCCTGCGGCACGAACAGCCTCTTCGGCGTTCTTGCGCGCATACAAGCGAGCGAGCTTGATAGCGCACTCGTTCGCCTCGGCTCCAGAGTTTGCGTAGAACGTCTGCCAAGGCTCGGGGCTTGCCGGATCCCCACCATTGAGCAGTCCAGAGATTTTACGGGAGAGCTCGCCGCGACCCTCGATGTAGTAGTAATTGCTCACGTGGATCAGGCGCTGAGACTGGTCTTGCAGAGCCTTGGTGATGGCAGGATGGCAATGACCGAGGCTGCACACACCGATACCCGCGATGAAATCGAGGTATGTATTACCCTCAGCATCTTCGACTTCCATACCCTTGCCGGAAACCAGCTCGACGGGCTTACGGGCAAACGTATGCATCACATATTGCGATTCGAGTTCCTGCTGTTGCTCTAGCGACATGCTATCAACTTCCTTCGTAAGGTAACGATTGCTTTAATGTGCGGATGAACTCTGGATAGAGGCCTTCTGAGCGGCCTCGACTTCTTCACGGTTCTCCAGAAGCTTCGAAGCGAATTTGCCCAGAGGGTGGCTATCGAAACGATAGGCCTCCTCAGTGGAATGCATGGTCGTGCCGACGCCGGTGCTGGTAAGCATTTCGAGCAGCAGAGAATGAGGCGTGGTCCCGTTGATGATATGCGCACGCTGCACGCCGTTTTCCAGCGCATGGATGCACGACTTCAGTTTCGGGATCATGCCCGTGGACACCACGTTGTTCTCGACCATATAGCGCGCTTCGAACACGGTGAGGTTGGAGATAAGCGAGCTTTTATCCTCGAAGTTCTCGTACAGACCGTCGACGTCGGTAAGGAACACCGCCTTGTGAGCGCCGATGGCGGCAGCAATATGGCCGGCAACCATATCGGCGTTCACGTTGTAGAAGCCGCCGTCCTCTCCGATTGCGACCGATGCGATAACCGGAATATAATCCGATGCCACCAAGTCATCGAGCAGAGGGCGATTGATGCGCGTGATATGGCCGACACGACCCAGATCAGGACTCGCCTGCTCGGCTACGATAACGCCGCCATCAGCACCGGAGACGCCCACGGCAAAATTACCGTGATGGTTCAAGGCCTCGACCAATTCCTGGTTGACCTCGCCCATAAGGACGGTGCGGACTAGATTCATGGCTTCGGGAGTGGTAACACGCTGCCCGTCCTTGAATTCAACGGGAATCTCCATGAGGTCCATCGCCCTGGTGATGGCCTTTCCGCCACCATGGACGATGACGGGGTTCACGCCGACGATCTTAAGCAGCACGATGTCGCTCATGACATCCGCGCGCAGCTTCTCATCGACCATGGCGGATCCGCCGTATTTGATGACGACGGTTTTACCGGTGATGTTCTTAATCCACGGCAGCGCCTCGACGAGGATCTTAGCTGCCTCCGTTGATGCGCCCTCGGGGCGCGTATCCTTTGCGTACTTCATGAGCGGTAATCTCCATTGATAGTGACGTATTCGTGCGAGAAATCGCATGTCCACATGGTTGTTGCGCAGTTGCCGGCGCCAAGGTCGACGTCGATGACCACTTCGGGCTCCTCGAAACGGCGAAGCGCTTCATCCTCATCGAATTCCACGGTTAAGCCTTCTCGGCATACCGGAAGCCCCATGATGTCGATAGCCACATCGCCTTGGGAGAACGCCGCGCCGGACCTGCCGAGCGCTGCGGCGATACGACCCCAATTCGCATCGTGCCCATAAACCGCTGTTTTCACCAACGGCGAATTGGCTACGGTACGCGCAGCCTTGTCTGCGTCTTCCGCGTTTGCAGCTCCTGCCACGTTAACGGTGATGAGACGCGTGGCGCCTTCGCCATCGACCGCCATCTCGCGGGCAAGCGCAACGCAGACGGTACGCAATGCGTTTTCGAAGGCATCGAAAGCCGGCGTACCGGGCTGCATGCACGCAGCGCCTTGCGGTGCTGCCGCACCGCTTGCCATAAGGAAGCACGAGTCGTTCGTGGAGGTGTCGGAGTCGACGGTGATCTTGTTGAAGCTGATCCCCACCGCCTTCGAAAGAGCCTCATGCAAGTGGTTTGCGGCAATGGGCGCATCGGTGGTGATGACGCTGATCATGGTGGCCATATTGGGCATGATCATGCCCGAGCCCTTTGCCATGCCGCCCACCGTGAACATGCATCCATCGTAGCCCAAGCCGTTACCGCTAAACGTTACGGCGAATTCCTTCGGCTTGGTGTCCGTCGTCATGATGGCGCGAGCCGCATCGGCACCTCCCGCAGCAGACAGCGCCGAGACGGCCAGAGGCGCGCCGCTTTCAAAAGGCTCCATCTGCAGATGCTGGCCGATAACGCCCGTGGACGCCACCAAAACCTCTTGCACCGGGCAACCGAGTGCATCGGCGACGATGCCGGACGATTGGCGCGCCGTCTGAAGGCCCTTGTCTCCGGTAGCCGCATTTGCGATACCCGAGTTGATGGCCACTGCACGCGCGATGCCATGCCCTGCACCATCAAGGTGCTCCTTGGACACCGTGACCGGAGCCGAGCAGAATACGTTCGTGGTGAACACCGCGGCACACGCCGCCGGTTGATCAGCTGCCACCAGCGCAAAATCCAAACGCTTTGGATCAGCGCGGAATCCTGCGTGGATGCCGCAAGCCTTGAAACCCTTCGCCGACGCAACGCCGCCTGCCGGCAAAAACGGCAGATCTGCGTAGGAGTCGGCGGTGCTTGCGTTATGCAAAGGTTTCACCGCGTCCCCCTTAGACGCAGCGGAAACTGCATGAGTCATTACGCCCTCCTTCTGAAACGCCCGCCGAAACGGCGGGCGGATTGGCTATACGGGAACCGCCACCTTATCAAGGCCAAGGTCCTCTGGCAGCCCGAATACGATGTTAGCGCACTGAACAGCTTGATTAGCAGCGCCTTTGCAAAGGTTGTCTATAGCTCCGACGGCAATGAGCATGCCAACCCGCTCATTGACGGCAAGCCCGATATGAGCGCAATTCGTGCCCACGACGGAAGACGTCTTGGGCATAACCCCTGCATCGAGCACGGTTACGAACGCGCTGTCTCGATAGAACTCTTTATAGCTCTCGACGATCTTCGCCACATCATGCGTTGCCCCGGCCGCCAAGGGCAGGTTCACCGTAGACAGAAGGCCCCTGTTCAGCGGCGCCAAATGAGGGGTGAACACCAAGCGGTCGGAAACGCCCAGGATCTGCTCGATTTCAGGCGTATGGCGATGCGTAGCAACGCCGTAAGCCTCGAGATTTTCGTTGGCGAAACAGAAATGGGTGCGCGCCGTAGCCTTCTTGCCTGCACCCGTCACACCTGAAATGGCATCTACGACAATCGGAGCTTTGTCATCGACAAGGCCGAGACGCACGGCAGGCGCTGCAGCAAGCGTGGTTGCCGTGGGATAGCAGCCAGCGCAACCGACGACCGCCCCTTTGCCTTCCTTGCGCTGCTGCGCGGCGGCGACAAGATCGTCGGGGAACAGCTCGGGCAAGCCGAAGGCGGCGCGCTTGAGCAGCTCGGTTTGAGTATGAGGGACTTTGTACCACTGCTCGTAAACCGCAGGGTCCTTTAAGCGGAAATCGGCAGACAGGTCGACCACCACACCCCCACGATCGACGATACGAGGGGCCATTGCCATTGCCGCGGTATGAGGCACGGCAAGGAACACGACATCGCACTGATCGAGAACCGGGTCGTCATGCCTGGAGAAGGCAAGGTCGGTTGCTCCCGTGAAGCAAGGGTATTCCTTGGCCACGGGGGTTCCAGCAAGCTCATTGGAGGTAACGGCGACCAATTCGAACTCGGGGTGCCGCAGCGCAACTCGGACCAGCTCTATGCCAGCGAAGCCGGCTGCACCGACAATACCGCATTTGATGCTCATACTATGCCCTTCCCATTCGAGGTGTAATGGTACGTTGGGACCGCCTGTTCAAGCATGCGAATAGCTTCCCCATCAGTTGCCGAAAGCGCGTTTTCCAACTCATCGAGCTTCGAGGCAACCTGATCATAGCTGATTTCCTGGCCCGTGGAGATCATGATGGACTGGTTATCGGTGGGAAGCGTGCTCTCCTCGTCCATGAGCAGTTCCTCGTACATCTTCTCACCTTCACGCAGACCCGTAAACTCTATTTTGATATCCACGTCCGGCGTAAGGCCTTGCAGTTGGATAAGGCCTTTTGCCAAATCGACGATCTTGACGGGTTCGCCCATATCCAAAATGAAGATCTCGCCGCCATGCGCCATGCCTCCCGCTTGGATAACCAATCGCGACGCCTCGGGGATGGTCATGAAGAAGCGCTCGATATCCGGATGCGTAACGGTAACAGGCCCACCGGCGGCGATTTGACGCTGGAAGACGGGAATCACGCTGCCGTTAGAGCCAAGCACGTTGCCGAAACGCACTGCGGTGAAAATGGTTTTCGACGTACGCGCATAGTACTGCACGATCATTTCGCCCATGCGCTTGGTCGCCCCCATGACGCTCGTGGGGTTAACCGCCTTGTCGGTGGAGATGAAGATGAAGCGCGCCGCCCCGTAGGCATCAGCGGCACGAACGGCATTCAACGTGCCGAACACGTTGTTGTGAACGGCCTCGCGCGGGCAATGCTCCATAAGAGGAACGTGTTTATGGGCAGCCGCATGAAACACCGCGCCCGGGCGATATTTCGCGAACACCTCATTGACGCGCTCCTTGTCGCATACGTTGCCGATCTCGATGATGATATCGATGTCGTCGTATTCGGACAGAAGCTCGTTGCGCAGCATGTACGCATCATTCTCGTAAATGTCGAAGATGACTATGCGAGCAGGCGCCACCGTGCACAGCTGACGGCACAGCTCGCTGCCGATGGAACCGCCGCCGCCAGTGACCAGCACGGTTTCACCGGCGATATAGCCGGAAACCGCACGAGTGTTCAGAACGATCTCCTCGCGACCAAGCAGGTCCGCCACATCGACGTCGCGCAGGCTTACATCCCCGATTTCATCAAGGGACAAAGCGCGAACGTTGGGCAGCGTGCGCAAACGGCAATCCGTTTTCGTGCATTCGCCGTAAATGCGCTTACGCTCCTCGGGCGTGGACGAGGGGATAGCGACGACGATCTGCTCGATATCGTAGCGATCAACCAGATCGACGATGTCGGAGGTTCCGCCAGAAACCTTCACACCATGGATGCGTTGACCCCGCTTCGCAGGGTCGTCGTCAGTGGCGACAATGGGGATACCGGGCATGAGCGGATCTTTCGACGCCATGCGCCCGATTGCCAGCGAGCCCGTTTCGCCCGCGCCGACCACCAGCGTGCGCGGGCGATCGCACGTGCGCTGCGACGAGGCGATGGCCCTTCCCTTTTGGCGCATGAAGCGGAACACGAAGCGGATACCGCCCATGAAGAAGATCAAAAGGAAGCACGAAACGACGAAAACCCTGATAGGAAGCCTAGTGCCGATAATCCACAGAAACACGGCGCCGCCCAACGTGCCGAGCACGGTTGCGCCGACGATTTGGATGACCTCATCGATGCTGGCATATTCCCATAAATTGTTGTACAGGCGAAACGTCGCCAAAACCACGACGTTGATAAACGCGAGAATGCCCAATACGAAGTAAATCTCGTTATTGACGAACACCTCTCCCTTAACGTTGGTGAGAATAGATGCAAGCCAATACGACAGATACGTGGCGATGATGTCGAGCAGCAACAAAAGCGCTGTTCTTTTTGTGATATGCACGTCCAAACCCGGCCCCGTCTTCATCTTCAAATAGAACAGTTCATAGTGTCAGATTACCTACAAAGGCTGCCGACTGAAGGCCTATTGTAGCCAAACTGGCGTATGATTGCAGCGATATTACCGGCCAAGGAGCTTGTTACATGAATATTCCAGCCCCCGAAAACCATACCGACGCCACCCCCGGCGACGTCTCCCAACCTGCTCGTAACCACAATATCGAAGCGCTGACGGCTTTCTTCCGAAGCGGCATAAAACCCGCTGAATCGCACGGGAAACTGGGCATCGAGCTGGAACAGACCATTGTGCGCGCTGACGGCTCCCCTGTCTCCTATAGCGAGGAGAACGGCGTTGCGCATCTGCTTGAACAGCTAGGGGGATCCTATCCGCAAGCGACCGTAGATGAAGAAGGCGACCTTCTTGGCGTAGCTCGCCCAGGAGAGGCGATCACCATCGAACCTGCCGCCCAAATCGAGCTATCGGCGGGTCCGTTCGATGACCTGCAAAAAGCCCTGGAGACGTTTACCGCATATCGGAAAACGCTTGATGAGCTGCTTGCCCCCAAAGGCATGCGTGTGGTGGCGCAAGGATACCATCCCACCGCCACGGCACGCAGCTTGGACCTGATACCTAAGCGCCGCTACGCATTCATGAACCGATATCTTGGCGCAAAGGATATCTACGGCCCCTGCATGATGCGAGGCAGCGCCTCAACGCAGATCTCCATCGACTACACAAGCGAGCAGGACTGCCTTCGAAAAATGAGGGTCGCCTATGCGCTTACTCCTATTTTGAGCCTGATTTGCGACAATTCGCCGGTATTCGAAGGCAAACCCCGCTCGCACAAGCTGATGAGGACCGACATATGGCGCCATACCGACAGCGACCGATGCGGCCTTGTGCCCGGTGCCCTTTCAAGCGGCTTCACGTTCGAAGACTATGCGAAGTACGTGTTGGACACGCCCGCTATAGTGGCGCCCGATGAAAACGAGGGCTGGCGCTACTGCGAGCAGACCTTTGGACAACTGTACGCCGACAAGCCGATGACCCGAAAGCAAGTAGAGCACGCGGTTTCCATGCAATTCCCCGACGTGCGGCTGAAAACGTACTTGGAGATCCGCCCGGCGGACTCTATGCCCATCCCCTATGTGATCGCCTATGCCGCCCTTATCAGGGGCTTGTTCTACGACGAAGACAACCTGCAACAGCTTGAAGTCCTTTTCGCCGATGTAGACGCCGATGCTTTCGAGAGGGCAAAAGATGCCCTGATGGAAGGCGGCTACAATGCTGATGTTTACGGAGTGCCGGTAGCCGACCTGTGCGACCGCGTTATCGGGTTGGCTGAAAATGGCCTGAATCCCGATGACCGCACGCTCCTTGAACCCCTTTCCGGCCTTGTAGCCCAACGAGTCACGCTTGCTGACCTGGCAGAGAGGGAATCCAAGAAAGCGTAAAGCAACGGCAAAGGAACTTTTCGCGGTTCCCCCGTCATTACCGAGCCCGGCTTCAGGTTTGTCGGGTAGACTTAACCGAGCGAAAGACCCATACGACAGGAGACGTTTCAATGAGCAATAAAGGCAAAAAGGTCAAGGTTCATTACACCGGCACGCTGGACGACGGTACGAAGTTCGACTCTTCCCTGGATCGCGGCGAGCCCTTGGAGTTCACGTGCATGGCCGGGCAGATGATCCCCGGATTCGATGCGGCAGTTGAGCTCATGGAGCAGGGCGAGACCAAAACCGTGCACATCCCCGCTGCCGACGCCTACGGAGAGCGCAACGAAGAGCTGGTGCAGCGCATCCCCTTGGACCAGATCCCCAACGGCGGCGAGCTCCCCGTCGGCCAGACGGTATACATGCAAAGCGGCGATGGTCAGATCTTTCCCGTATTCGTACAGTCGATTGAAGACGGTATTGCGACGTTCGACATGAACCACGAGCTGGCAGGCAAGGACCTCAACTTCGAGATCACGCTGGTGGAGATCGAAGACTAGTCGATATAGCTTTTCAAGGTACCTCAGGGCCGCTCATTCGAGCGGCCCTTTTCATTGCAGGATGCTATGCTGCCTGCAGCCGACCCATAAGGTTTTCCACCCTGTTGAGAAAATCTCCCTCACAAGCTTGATTAAGCCTATCGACCCTGGCGATAAGGCGCTCTTGGCACGCTTCTTCCAAAGCATCGGGAACATACAAGCCCATGGACGCGGCTCGCACCGCCGCAAGCCTGCCAACGGAGTCGGCCGAAGGAAACGCTTCTTCGCAGCTTACGAACGAGCAATCGCAACGAGGCAACGATTGCGCCCCCACCTTAGAGGTCGCGCTTTCCGAGGAGGTGCCGAGAATCCCAAGGCCCGAATCGCCTTGCCTCGACGCCGGCGCTTGGTGCGTCAGATGCCAGAACGCGCTTGCAAGGACCATGTAGCGCTCGCAGCAATCCCAGGGGCCTTCGAGCCATACGCGATACGAAAGCCCCTGCGACCAGGGAACGCAGCCGAACAGGCGCCCGCCTTCGGAGACACCTTGCCGCACTGCGCCCGCAGACAAGTCTGCCACGCGGGCCTGCACCAAACGCTCGATGCTTGCCTGACCCCGTCGCGCATGCACGACGAAGCGTTCTTCGGGGAATATGCACAGGGCTTTGCCGCTTTTGCGCTTCACCACGCAATCGAGCATGGCGTCCAAAGCGCGGCCCATGCGCTTGCGAGCAACGCGGCGTTGCTGCGGAGTGGACTGACCCCACCCCGGCAAATGACGCGCATAACCCTGCTCGACCATGGAAAGCAGCGTTTCCCTATCGCAGCACAGAAAGGCATCCTGTAACGTGGGAACCTGTTTTCGAGACACCGACTGCGCATCCCAAAGAAGATCAGAGCACAACATGGCCGACCTCCTGCACAAGGGACACCGCATCGGCGCAATCCATAACGCATGCACATCGAAGCGGGAAGGCGCCGGGCAAAACCCGATTAAGCGCGGATCCAAACCCCAGCTGATCGAACTCCCGCCAATCATCAGCGCCTTCTCCGTCGCATCCCACCGGGATAAAGCCCTCTTCGAACAGCTGATACTCCATCGAATCGAGCGCATCGCGCAACTGACAGAGCGGAAGTGCCGCTATAACCACCAATGCACCTGGTTGCGCGCAGCAAGACACAGACCCGTTACCGGACATGGCAAACACCTTCTTCGATTGTTCCAAAAACGGAGAGGATCTTGCAAGCGTGGAACGGGCAGCGAGGAACACCGCTGCCATCTACGGGCGACCTTGGAAGGAGGCGCTTGCACTGGCTCTGATGTGTTGACGGGAGTATAACACGATTTCGTACGTTTGTTCGTTATAAAGTTGGAAAAAATCCCGGCAAGGGAGGACGCTATTGCCCAATTCCCCTGCCGGGATGAAAGATTACCAGCTCAGAAGCTCATAGCCGGTTTCCGTGACCACCAGCTGCACTTCCCACTGAGCGGAGGGCTTGCGGTCCGCCGTGCGAACGGTCCAGCCATTGGGATCGGTCATATCGATATCGTGGCGTCCCATGTTGATCATAGGCTCGATGGTGAAGCAGCAGCCCGGCGCCAGCACCATGCCCGTTCCGGGTTCGGACACATGGCTGACGAAGGGGTCCTCATGGAACTCCAGGCCTATGCCGTGGCCGCCGAACTCGCGCACCACCGAGAAGCCCTGCGCATGCGCGTATTCGTGCACCGCAGCGCCCACATCGCCCAGCAGCCCCCATGGCTTCACCGCGGCAAGACCGGCCTCCAGCGCCTTCTTAGTTTCCTCCACAAGACGGCGCTTCTCGTCGGACACCTCGCCGATGCAGAACATGCGTGAGGAATCGGAATAGTAGCCGTCCAGGATGGTGGAGCAGTCGACGTTGACGATATCGCCGTCTTTTAGCACATCGTCGGGCGACGGGATGCCGTGGCAGACCACTTCGTTGATGGACGTGCAGACGCTTTTCGGATAGCCCTCGTAATCAAGATCGGCCGGGATGCCGCCATGCTCGACGGTGTAATCGTAGATCCACTTGTCGATCTCCTCGGTGGTGACGCCCGCTCCGATGCGCTCCGCCACAAGATCCAGCACGCCGATGTTGATGGCGGCGCTTCTCTTGATGCCCTCGATCTCCTCCGGCGTTTTCAGCAAGCTGCGCTGGGGAACCTCGAAGCCCTGCTCATAGAGGCTTTGCAGGCGCTCGTCGAAATCAAGGTGGCACTTCTTGTATTTACGCCCGCTGCCGCACCAACACTCGTCGTTGCGACCGGGGCTTTTCAGATTGTCGTACATACCGCATCCTTTCGTTTGCGCCCTATTGTAACGCTGTTAGCCATGGCTAAGTCTCAGAAACCATCCGAAACAAGGAAACCGCCGGGTATGGACTCGGCGGTTTCCCAAAGCACGTGGGCTGATCGCCTTTACGCGCGGACCTCGGCGCCGGTGGCGCCGCAGACCTTCTTCACCAGCTTCGCATGCGCCTTATCGACCTCTTCGCCGGTAAGCGTGCGATCGGCGGCGCGGTACGTCAGCGCGTACGCCATGGACTTCTTGCCCTGGCCGATGCGCTCGGAATCGCGGTACACATCGAACAGGCGCACCTCGGCCAGCAGCTTGCCGCCCGCAGACGACATGCACTGCTCCAGACGCTCGTGCGTGACGCCCTCGTCGACCACGAACGCCTGATCGATGGAAACGGCCGGGAACGTGGGCACGTCGACGTAATCGCGCGCGGGGCAGCAGGCCTTGGCGAGCGCTTCGACGTCCAACTCGAAGGCAACCACGGGCGCCTGCGCATCATAGGCGGCGCAAGCCAGCGGATGCAGCTCGCCCACCCAGCCGAGCACCGTGCCGCCGGAGAGCACCTGGGCGGCGCGGCCGGGCTGCAGATGCGGAGCCTCCTGCGCGGACAACGCTTTGTAACGGACCTTCGGGATGGCCAGCTCGCGCATCAGGTTCTCCACGACGCCCTTGCCGTCGAAGAAGTCGAACGCCGCAGGCTGCGCATTCCAGGCAGCGTCGCCGAATGCGCCCGCCATGACGCCGGCCAGGCGGCGGCGCTCCTTGGGCTGCTTCTTGCCTTCGTGAGCGAAGAACACCATGCCCTGCTCGTAGAGCTGGATGTTCTTCACGCCGCGAGCCTGGTTGTGCGCCACCGAACGCAAAAGGCCCGGGATGATGCTCTGGCGCATGACCGACTGGTCGGAGTTCATGGGGTTGATGAGCTCCACGGGATCGCCCAGCCCCTCGACGGGCATGCGCAGACGCTCGAGCTCGGTAGGCTCGGCGAAGGAGTACGTCATAGTCTCGTTCAGGCCGGATGCGGTCATGGTGCGGTTGACGGTATCCAGCACGTGCTCCATATGGGAGCGCACGCCGAAGCGGCCGCGGCCGCCGGGCAGCGTCTCGGGGATGAGGTCCATACCGTACAGGCGCAGCACCTCCTCGTACAGGTCGATCTCGCGCGGCAGGTCGGGACGGAACGTGGGGGAAACCACGTCAAGCACGTCCTCGTCGGCGGTGTTCTCGACCTTGCAGCCCAAGCGCTCCAGGATCTCGACGATGAACTCGCGCGGGATCTGGGCGCCCATCATGGAGCGGAAGCGCGGGATGCGGAACTTCAGCTGCGCGGCGGTGCTGGGCTCGGGCCACACGTCGATGATGCCCTGGTCGTCGGCTGCAGCAGCGCTTACGGTGCCGCCGGCAACCTCCACGATGAGCGCGGCGGCGGCGGCGGAACGCGCCTCGATGCCGTGGTCGTCCACACCGCGCTCGTAGCGCATGGAGCTTTCGCTGATAAGTCCGAGGTTGCGGCTGGTACGGCTGGTGCGACCCGCCTCGAACGTGGCAGCTTCCAGCAAGATGTTCACCGTATCGTCGGTCACCTCGGTGTCAAGACCGCCCATGACGCCCGCCAACGCCACCGCGCCCTGCTCGGGGGTGGAGATGACGGTCATGTCGCTGGTAAGGGTGCGCTTCTCGCCGTCGAGCGTGGTCAGCGGCTCGCCGTCTTGCGCGGCACGCACCACGATGTGCGCACGGCCATCGGCGTTCTTCAGCTTGTCCAGGTCGAACGCATGCAACGGCTGGCCGAACAGGAACAGGATGTAGTTCGTGACGTCCACGATGTTGTTAACCGAGCGCTGGCCGATGGCCGCAAGACGCTCGACCATCCAGTCGGGGCTGGGGCCCACCTTACAGCCGCGGATGACGCGCGCCGTGTAGCGCGGGCAGCGCTTGGCATCCTCGACCGTGATCTGGACCTCTTCGTCAACGGGGGTTGCGGAGGCGTCGAGCTGGAGCTTGGCGGCCATTTCCGCCAGCGGGTCGTTCCAGTCGCGACGATACATCGCGCCCACCTCGCGGGCCAGGCCGGCGATGGAGAGGCTGTCGGGACGGTTCGGGGTGATCTCCAGGTCGAGCACGGTGTCGGTCAGGCCGGCGTACTCGGCGAACGGCACGCCCACCGGGGCATCTTCGGGCAAGATCATGATGCCGTCGTGGTCGCCGCTTAAGCCGAGCTCGCGCGCGGAGCAGTTCATGCCGAAGCTGGCGACGCCGCGAAGCTTGGACTTCTTGATCTTCACATCGCCGGGCAGCTCCGCGCCCACCATGGCGGTGACGATATGATCGCCCTCGTTGAAGTTCTGCGCGCCGCAGACGATTTGCAGCGGCTCGGGGTTGCCTTCCTTATCGACGTTGAGCTCGCCCACGTCGACCGAGCACACCCACATGTGATCGGAGTCGGGATGATGCTCCTTTTTGAGCACCTTGGCGGTTACCACGTGGTCGAACGCGGCGCCAAGCGTCTCAACGCCCTCCACGCCCGTTCCCGTAAGGTCGAGCTTGTCGCAGAACGCCTTGATGTCCGTAGGGACCTCAACGTATTCGTTCAGCCATTTCAGCGATACTTTCATGACATTCTCTTTCTATGACATCGGCCAAGGCCGACGAAAATCAGTGGGGCGGCCGAGCTTGCCGGAATCGGCCCAGATGGCAAAGCGCGCCGCATCGACCGCATCCGATCAGCCGAGCGAGGCGATCGCTTGCGTCGAAAGCGGGAACCCTAAGTCGGGCTCCGACCATCCGCGCGATCAAGCGATTCCGACCGTCGTCGAGTAGACGAAGCTAGAACTGGCGAAGGAAGCGCATATCGCCCTCAAGCAGCATGCGCAGGTCGGGGACGTTGTACTTCAAGCACGCAACGCGCTCGACGCCCACGCCGAACGCGAAGCCCGAATACTCCTCCGGGTCGATGCCCGACATGCTGAGCACGTTGGGGTCGACCATGCCGCAGCCCAAGATCTCCAGCCAGCCCGTGCCCTTGCACATGCGGCAGCGCTCGCCGTCGTGCAGATGGCCCGTGCCGCCGCACACGCCGCAGCTGACGTCGGCCTCGGCGGACGGCTCGGTGAACGGGAAGTAGTGGGCGCGGAAGCGCGTCTTGCGATCGGGGCCGAACATCTGCTTGCAGAAGTAGTCCAGCGTGCCCTTCAGGTCGCCGAACGAGATGCCCTTGTCGACGACCAGGCCCTCGATCTGCGTGAACTGCGGCAGATGGCTGGGGTCGGCGACGTCGCGGCGATACACCTTGCCCGGAGCAATGATGTAGATGGGCGGATTCTGCTGCTCCATGACGTGCACCTGCACGCCGGAGGTCTGCGTGCGCAGCAGCACCTTGGACTCGCCGCGCACCGCGGACTCCTCGCCGGAGCGGTCGACCACGTAGAAGGTGTCCTGCATGCTGCGGCTGGGATGGTCGGCCGGAGCGTTGAGCGCCTCGAAGTTATAGTAGTCGGTTTCCACCTCGGGACCTTGGGCCACGGTATAGCCCAAGCCCAGGAAGATCTCGGAGATCTGGTCGGTGATGGCGTTGATGAGATGGCGCGTGCCCACCTGCTGGCCGCGGCCCGGCAGCGTGACGTCGACGGCCGCCGCGTCGATGGCGGCCTCGAGCTCCTTCGCGGCAAGCGCACGCTTGCGCTCCTCGAGCGCCGCCTCCACGGCGCCGCGCACCTCGTTCACCGCTTTGCCCACGGCGGCGCGCTCCTCCTTCGCCACCTGGCCCATGCCGCGCAGGTAGCCCGTCAGCGTGCCGGCCTTGCCCAGCACTGCCACGCGCACCTCCTCGAGCGCGGAAGTGTCCGCAGCCTGTTCGATGGCGGCCAACGTGCTCGTGCGCAACGCCGACAGCTCGTCCACGATTGCCATGTGTCCGATCCTTTCCACATTTGCCGATGGCCGCCGTATGCGGCCAATAAAAAAGAGCCCTCTTCGCCTTTGGCCTGGGATTTACCCAGTCCAAGGACGAGAGAAGGCTCTCGCGGTACCACCTTGGTTGACGGACGCGCATCTGCACGAACCGCCCGCTTCATTCGCCCCGATAACGGAGGGCGCCCGCCATGGCCTACTAAAACGTCCGCGCTTGCCGCGCCCCGCTTTCAGCCCTGATGCTCGGAAGGGAATCGACGCGCTTGCCGCCCGGGTCCTTTCAGCCGATGAGACCCGTCTCTGCCGACCGCGATGATACGCGCCGCTGTCTTCGTCTATGCATGTGCTTACGGAGTATACCGCAAACATCGGCGATTCGTCGCGTTTTCCATATCGCGCGCACCCGATGCAAGAAGACATAGCCCTCGTGGAAACAGGCCAGGACCATCCGGCGTTGGAACGGGCGAGGCCGCAGCATATCCCGCAATCCGGCTGCATCACGCCGACAAAGCACGCCCGAATCACGAATCGACCGATGACGGCATCGAGCTGATCTTGGCAGAGAAGAGTCCAGCGTAGGAATCGGGCGGCAGCTCGACCATCACGCAACCCCCGCAAAGCAGTAGTACCATGGGTTCTTGATCGAAAACGAGAAGGAGCCCTTTTCATGACCACTCCCGTCATCCGCCTTGCAACCAGCGCCGACTCCGACGCCATCTTGGGCATCTACGCGCCCTATATAGACACATCTATAACGTTCGAGGAGGAGGTGCCCGCACGCGAGGCCTTTCAGGCCCGCACGGACGGCGTGCTTGCCGCCCACCCCTACCTGGTTGCCGAGTTTGACGGCAAGGTGGTTGGCTACGCTTATGCCCACGAGCTGCGCGAGCGCGGCGCCTATCGATGGAACTCCGAGCTTTCCGTATATCTTGCGCCCACCGCGCAAGGCCATGGGCTGGGCGCCGTGCTGTACCGCGCGCTCATCGAGCTATGCGCCGCGCAAGGAATCAAAGCGGTGTACGGCATTGTGACCAGCCCGAACGACCCTAGCCAGCGCCTGCATGAAGGCCTTGGCTTCGAGGTGATGGGGCATCAGCGCCACGCCGGCTTCAAAAGCGGTCAATGGCATGATGTTACCTGGTACGTGAAGTTCTTGACCGACCGGTTCGAGGACGACCCCGCTTCCCCAGTGCCCTTCCCGCTGCTATGCGACCAGCAGCCGCAGGCAGTGAAGGATATCTTGGATCGAGCGAACTCGTCCCTACGATAAAGCGCGACGGCTCGGGTATGCCGAGCGCAACCCGACCTGCACGCGATATTGCCCGCCGCCCGCTGCGCAACGGGCGGGAAACCGTTAGGTAACGCCCGCCAGCACACATCCCGCCCATAAACAAAGAACAGTACAGTAGGTATCGCGCCCCGCAAGGCGGCAAACTCACCTTGCGGGGCGCGATATGCCGCATCACCGAAACGTTAGGCATTTCATGAAAGACTTCTTCCAACGATTGGCTCAACGCACCGCCGTGTGGATGCAGGGCCGCTACGGCAACGACGACCTTGGCAACGCGCTGGTAGCGCTGGGAATCATCGCCATGCTGACTTCCATCCTGCCGCACTGCGGGTGGCTTTCCTATGTCGCGCTTGCGGCGATGGCGCTGGCCATTTGGCGCACCTGCTCGAAGAACATCGGGAAACGCCGTCAGGAAAACCAGAGCTATCTGCGCTTGTCCGCCAAGCCCCGCCGTAGCTACGAGCTTGGGAAGAAGAAATGGTCCAACCGCAAGACCACGAAGTACTTCCGCTGCAAGAACTGCGGACAGGAGCTTTCCGTACCCCGCGGGAAAGGCACGATGCGCGTGGTGTGCCCGAAGTGCAAGACGGAGACGAAGATGAAATCGTAACAAGCGGCATTTTGCCGATAAGCGAAACCGAGAAGCCAGTGAAAAGCGCCTGAAAAGGCGCTTTTCAGGCTTATAAGGCAAAACCATGCCTCTACGGAATATGCGCACGCCGATATTGCTCAAGCAAAAAATGGAAAGCAATCTTCGCGGCGGAGCCCCCCAACGCCCTATCGCTCAACGCTTCCCGACGCGCACGCCGATATACACTGCACGCCGCAAGAAGCCGCGCATCGCGCTCAAGTCCTTACCGAACGGGCATTATCTTCGCTTCCTCAAGATGTCCGTGACCACCCAGATAGACAGCACCAACGCGCCCAGGTATCCGAAGAAGGACAGCACGGGAACCCCGAGAACGCGCGGCTCCATGGTGGACAGGGCGACCATGGAAGAGCCGATAAACAGGCCTGCCACGATAATGCCCAGCGACAGCCTGTTGATGATGATCGAAAGGCTGCGCATGGGCGCCTCGGAGCCCAGAACCTCCATGTTCACCTTAACCTGCCCGCGCGTGAGCATGTGCAGCGCCTGACCTGCATACTTCGCCGTATCAAGCGTGCCCGACCCTGCAGCGCGCAACGCCAGCGCCAATTCCTGCATAGCGCTTATCAACTCGGCTTTCGTATCCTTCGTACGCTGGATATGCGCGTTGATGATGGACACCATGTTCTCGTTGGGAATGAGCGGCATGACAGTGCCCTCAAGGGTGACGATGCCGCGCGACACGCTGGTGATGGACGGCGGCAGCGTGACCTTGCATTGACGCGTGAGGTTCAGGATATCCGAGAGCAGCTGGCCGACGTCGATGGCGCTGACGTCGCATGAACCGTAGTCTTTCAGCAGCAAATCAAGGTCTGCCAGGAAACGCGTATGGTCGATGGCGTTGTTGTCGCGCTGGATGGCGAACGCCAACAGCGCATCTTTAAGCTCTGAGGCGCTTTGCATGCCCACCGCCTTGATGATGGAGCCGAACCCCGCGCGGTCACGTGGGGACAGGCGGCCCATCATGCCAAGGTCGATGTAGACGATCTTCCCGTCGCGCACCAGCATGTTGCCCGGATGCGGATCGGCATGGAAAAAGCCGAAATCCAACACCTGTGTGGCATAGTTATCCAGGATCTTCTCGCCGATCTCCTGCAAGTCGTATCCTGCAGCGCTCAGCTTCTCGAAATCGTCGATGGGGATGCCGTCGACGTACTCCATGACCAGGATGTTCTCGCGGCACAGCTCCGGATACACCTTCGGACACGCGATGAAGGCCACATCCTTGTTCAGCAGCGCGAACTCCTGCAAGTTGGCCGCTTCGCGCTTGAAATCCGTTTCCTCGAGAAACGTGGCCCACAGCTCCTCGACCACATCGCGCAAGTCGAGCATCTGCCCGTCTTTGATGAACCGCGACGCCTGCCGAGCCACGATACGCATGATGTCGATATCCTGCGCCATGGTGGCGCGCACGCCTGGCCGCTGGATCTTCACCGCCACCACGCTGCCGTCGGCAAGACGCGCCTTGTGCACCTGCGCCAAGGAAGCGCTTCCGAGCGGCTTGGGGTTGATCTCGGCGAAGATCTTTTCGCGTTCGTCACCGTAGATAGAGTCCATGGCCGCAAGCATCTCATCGAACGGAAGCGGCTTCGACCTTGCCTGCAGCTTCTTCAGCTCATCGCAATAAGCCTTGGGCAAGATCTCCGAACGGGTGGAAAGCGTCTGCCCGATCTTCACGAAGCTGGGGCCCAAACCCTCCAGCATGCTGCGGAAGGATTCGGGCGTGAACCCCTTCGTGAAGTGATGCTTCTGCATGATGGTGTATATCTCGCGCAGCCTTTGCGTGCGCGATTTGCGCGTAAGGTTGAACTGCCCCTCGGGGTCCACCTCGGAACCCGACGAGAAGAAGTACTTCAACAGCGTGTTGTCGGCCATGGAAGCACGCGACCCCTATTGCTCGGCGGACGCTTCGGCCTGCTCGGAAGGCTCCTGGGAGTCCTCGGCTTGCGGCTGCTCCTGCACAGGCTGCGCCGCCGGGCGCGCCGCGATCTCGGCCGCCTTCGCGGCGAAGGCCTCGCGCTCCTCGGGAGTCATAACCGACATGCGCGCCTCAAGCGCATCGAAGCGCGCGGACTGCGCAGCGTTGGCCGCCTTGTGCGCAAGCTCGGTGTTGATCTGCTTGCCCTGTTCGACGGTAAGCTCGCCCTTCGCGATAAGCGTGCTCACCAGATCTGTGGCCTTCTCGCCCGTGATGGCCATAGCCCCCACGCCAGCCAGGAAGATGTCCTTGAAACCATCGCCGATCGTTGCCATGTCGGCCTCCCCTTCTTCACATGCTCGCACATTCGGCAAGCCCCTACATACCTATAATGCAACACGCCCGGCCGCGCAGGTGACCTCAAGCGCGAAGTTGAAGCCGAAACGATACCTTACGCGCCTCGGCGGTCGCGCCAAGGGCCGCCGCAATGCCGGTCCCCCGCGTAAACAGGAGCTTCGCGGCCTTCCCCCTTGCCTTGTCGGATGGAGCAGATGCCCTTACGGCTACAATACTCAATTGCTGGGGGGCCTCCCCCAGGCGTTTATCGTGCCAACTTGCCGGGCTCGCACGCGTGGATAACCCGTCCGCGTCGTCACGGCGCGAGACCATCGCCGCCGCTTGCGAAAACCGCTGCATCCCACAAAGGAGCATCATATGGTGAACCCGAAATATAAGGCCCTGCTGCGCGTTGCCGAGACCGGCAGCTTCACGCAAGCGGCGAACGATCTTGGCTACTCGCAATCGGGTATCAGCGGCATGATATCTTCCCTGGAAAAGGAAATGGGCGTGCAATTGGTCGTACGTGATTACAGGGAAGCCCACCTGTCAGCCGAAGGCGAGGACCTGCTGCCGTGGATCTCCAACGTCTGCAACGGCGAACGGCAGCTGGCAAGCCGGATAGCCGAACTCAGGCGCCTGGAGCGCGGCGCGGTGCGCGTCGCCGCGCCTACCAGCATCTCCGCTCATTGGTTTCCCGGCATGGTGAAAGCTTTTGAACGGAAATGCCCCGGCGTGGAGCTGCATCTGATGTGCATCGACGACGAAGCGGAGCTCGAACGCGCCTTATGGCACGGGGATGCCGATTGCGGGTTTTTGGTCGCGCCCGCGAAACGGGCGCTTAAAGCCATCCCCTTGCACGACGATCCGATCATGGTGCTGCTGCCTCCCGACCATGCGCTCGCACATGCCGACCACGTCCCCGCGCGAACGCTTGCCGAGGAGCCTTTCATCCAACCGCGAAGCAGATCGATGCAGGAAGCGGAAGCGCTGCTGCGCAACAGCGGGGTGAAACCGCACGTGCGTTTCGCCGTTGATAGCGACTACAGCGTCATGAACATGGTGAGCAAAGGGCTGGGTTTCAGCATACTGCCGGGATTGCTGCTCGAAGACGCCACGCTCCCTTTGACCGTGCTTCCGCCGCAACTGAAGATGCGCCGGGAGATATCCATCGCCATGCGATCTGCGGACACCGCCTCGGCCGCCACGCGGGCGTTCGTACAGACCGTGCGCACATGGGTGAGGCAGCGCTACGAGCAACGATGAGGGCAAGGAGACGGCCCGCCCAGCCGCGAACCGTCTCTGAACGCCCACGGACGCGGCAACCCGCCGAACGCAAGCCGCCTTGAACAACCGCGGGCCGCAGCCAGTCGAACGCAAGTCGCCTTGAAACCAAAACGGGCCCGGCATCTGCCGGGCCCGTAAGGAATACGCGTTCGCGTAAGCGCTATTCGGCCTTCTCGACGAACAGGCCGGCGAAGGCGTTCAGGTTGTTGCCCCAACGACGCTGGGCGCCCTTGGCAAAAGTCAATGCCTCGGACAGCGCCTCCAGCGAGATATCGCGGCGCTCGCCCGTGGCGCGGCGCTTGATCTCGACCTTGCCCTCGGCAAGGCCGCGCTTGCCCATGACGATCTGCAGCGGCCAGCCCATCAGGTCGGCTTCGGCGAACTTCACGCCCGCGCGCTCCTTGCGATCGTCGATGACCACTTCCAGACCCAGGCCCGCCAGCTCTTCCGCCAGCTTCTCGGCAGCAGGCTGCACCAGGTCGTCGCCGGTGGCGAGCGGCAGGATGCATACGTGCGCCGGAGCCACGGACATCGGCCAGATCATGCCGTTCTCATCGTTGTGCTGCTCGATGATGGCGGCCAGGGTGCGGGACACGCCCACGCCGTAGCAGCCCATGATGAACGGCTGCTCCTTGCCGTCCTTGTTCATAAAGGTGGCGTTCATGGCGCGGGAGTACTTGTCGCCAAGCTGGAACACCTGCGCGACCTCGATGCCGCGCGCGCCCTTGAGCTCCATGCCGCACTTCGGGCAGCAGTCGCCGGGCTTAACGGTGATGATGTCGGCCCACTGGTCGACCTTGAAGTCCTTGCCAAGCTGCGCGCCCACGTAGTGATAGCCATCCTCGTTGGCGCCGACGACCCACTTCGGCACCGCCTTCAGGCTATTTGCCGCGATGACGAACGCATCCTCGGGCAGGCCGACCGGGCCCATGGAACCCTTGTGCAGGCCGTAGGCCTCCATGTCCTCGTCGGTGAGGATGGTGAAGCCGCCGGCGGCGCGGGCGGCCTTCTCCTCGTTCACCTCATGATCGCCGGGGACGAGCAGCACGACGAGCTTGCCCTCGTCGTTCTTGCCGGAAAGCGCCTTCACCGTGGAGGATTCCGGGATGTCCAGGAACTCGGCGAGCTCGGCGATGGTGTGCACGCCGGGCGTGGCCACCTTCTCCATCTCGGGCACGTCGTAGACCGTGGGGCGCGCCAGGCCCTCGCCCACCTCGTCGCTTGCGGCGTAACCGCAATCGCAGTACACGAGCGCGGACTCGCCTGCCTCGGCAAGCGCATGGAACTCGCAGGTGACCGCGCCGCCGATCTGGCCGGCATCTGCCTGCACGGGGCGGAACTCAAGGCCGCAACGCGCGCAGATGCGCTCGTAGGCCGCGTACATCCTGTCGTATTCCTCCTGCAGCGACTCCTGCGTGTCATGGAAGCTATAGCCGTCCTTCATGACGAACTCGCGGCTTCGCAGCAGGCCGAAGCGCGGGCGGATCTCGTCGCGGAACTTCGTCTGGATCTGATACATGTTCAGCGGCAGCTGCTTGTAGGAGCGCAGCTCGGCGCGCACGAGCGCGGTGATGAGCTCCTCATGGGTGGGGCCGAGGCAGAACTCGTGATCGTGGCGATCGTTGAGGCGCATGCGCTCGGGACCGTACGCGTCGGCGCGGCCGGACTCCTGCCACAGCTCCTCGGGCTGGAGCATGGGCATGCGGATCTCCTGGGCGCCGCACGCATCCATCTCCTCGCGCACGATGTTCTCGATCTTGGTCAGCACGCGCTTGCCCAGGGGCAAAAACGTGTAGATGCCGGCAGCGGTCTTGCGGATGAAACCGGCGCGCAGCAGCAGCTTATGGCTGGCGATCTCGGCATCGGTGGGGTCTTCCTTCAGCGTGGGAGCATACAGGGAGCTCATGCGCGTGATGTTGGCGTTGTTCATTTACAGGTCCTTTATCTCTTCCAGTAAAGCGTCGACGATGGCGCCTTCTTCCACTTTTCGAACGGTTTGGCCATGGCGGAACACCACGCCCACGCCCTTGCCGCAGGCCACGCCGATATCGGCGTCGGCGGCCTCGCCCGGCCCGTTGACGACGCAGCCCATGACGGCCACTTTCAACGGCTTATCCAGGTCGGCGATGCGCCGCTCCACCTCCTGCGCCAGCCCGATCAGGTCGACCTGGCACCTTCCGCACGTGGGGCAGCTGATCAGCTCGGGGTTGCGGCGGCGCAGGTCGAGCGCGCCGAGCAGCGCCCAGCAGGCGCGCATTTCCGTGACCGGGTCGTCGGTGAGCGAGATGCGCATGGTGTCTCCGATGCCCTGCTCAAGCAGGATGCCCAGGCCGGAGGCGCTTTTGATGACGCCTTGGAACGTGGTGCCCGCCTCGGTGACGCCGATGTGCAGCGGGATATGCGGGATATCGCGCGCCAGCTGGCGGTACGTGCGCACCGTGGTCATGACGTCGTGGGCCTTCGCGCTGACCACCAGGTCGTGGAAGCCGCGGCCCTCGCAGTATTCCACGTACTGGCGTGCGGAGGCGGCCAGCTTCTCGGGAAGCGAAAGGTCGTCGCGCTCGGCCAAGGCCTGGTCGAGCGAGCCGGCGTTCACGCCGATGCGGATAGGGATGCCAGCCTGTCCGGCGGCATCGAGCACAGCGTCGGTTTTCGCCAAGCCGCCGATGTTGCCGGGGTTGATGCGCAGCTTCGCCGCGCCGCGGCGCGCCGCCTCGATGGCGATGGTTGCGTCGAAGTGCACGTCGGCCACGACGGGCAAGGGCGATTCCTCGCACACGGCCTGGAACGTATCCAGGCAGCTGCGGCGCGGGATGGCCATGCGCACGACCTCGCAGCCGGCATCGGCCAGCTGCTTGATCTGCGCAAGGTTGGCCTGCGCATCATCGGCCGGGGCGTTGAGCATGGACTGCACCACCACGGGAGCGCCACCGCCAAGCGCCACGTTGCCCACGTGCACCTGGTGCGTTTTCTGATTGGGACGCATAGCGTCCTGCGGCAACGGGCAGGCCGCGGCCCCCGAAGGAGCCGCGGCGCACGCGTTGCCCATGTTCTCGTTAGTTTCCATAGCGGCTATTCTACCAGCGTAGCGCCCCTCGTTGGCGAAACGTATACAAGCAACAGGCGAAGAAAAAAGCCGGCAAAGGACGAACCCCCTGCCGGCTTGCGCGATGTGCGCGACGCGAACGCAATGCCCTATTGCCCGAAGAGCGTGCCCGAGATAATACGCTGCACATCCTGATTGACCATGACCAGGAAAAACATCAGGAACAAGGCCATGCCGGCAGCGCTCATGGCGTTCATGGCACGCATGGAGACCACCTTTTTCGACAGCTTCTGGAACACCTCGATGACGAAACGGCCGCCGTCAAGCGGCGGGATGGGCAGTAGGTTCATGATGCCCAACGACACCGAAATCATGGCCATGAACTGCATGAACGGCACCAAACCCGCATCGGCGAACTGCTTCGACATCACGGCGATGCCCACCACCGAAGACGAATCGGACACCGTTTGCGCCGCCGTTGCGGGGTTGAACAGGCCCGCAACGGCCTGCACGACCATGCCGATATAGGTGAAGCCCGCCACGATGGCGCGGCCCGGGTCCACCGTCATATGCGTGATCTCGCCCGATTGCATCCGTACATCGAAGCCGATGATGCTGAACAGCACCACGAACACCAGCATGGCGAACAGCAGGTTGACCGCGATGCCCGCCAGCAGGATGACCGAGCGCTTCCAAAACGACAGGCTGCGGTACTGCTGCCGATATTCGCTCTCGAACAGCGCATGGGCATCCTCGACTGGGCGCGCCTGGCCTTCGGCGTAGCGCTCCGGCGCGGGCTTGCCGGCTTCAAGCGCCGCACGGATCTGCTTCTTGGAGGGAATGACCTCTGCGGCGCGATACGTGTTGTACTCGTCCTTCTTCGTGGGACCGGTGCAGCTTCCCCAATCCACCAGCTCATCGAGCGCCTTGAGCGCCTCGTCGTCGAAGATGCCGCAATCGCGCGCGACATCCTCCATGTTCGCCGTGCCCCGACGGTACAGCGCCGCCAGCACCGGCTCCAGATGCGGGCTCATCTCGCCCGGCTCCATGCCGCACACGCGTGCATAACCGCCCAGCAAAATGGGGGTGACGCCGAACTTCGTGCCCCATTTCTTGAAGCCGATGTTCGGGCCCGGCATGCCCAGCATGAACTCGGTGACGCGCACGCCGAAAGCGCGCGACGCCAGATAGTGGCCGCCTTCGTGGATGACCACCAAGATGCCCAGCACGATGGTGCAATACAAGATCATGAGGATGACGTTCAAAAACCGGCTCCTTGCCTTGGTTGCGGATGAGACGAAGCGGGGCTTCGCTTGATGGCCCCGCGCGATGGAATCCGTCTCATTATAAAAAGAGGTTCCGCCCCGTTACCGAAGCGGAACCATAACCACACGATGCACGCGATTAGCAGCTAGCGAACCTTAGCGCACGGACTTGCGGGCGGTTTCGCGGGCCCATGCGTCAAGCGCCTGCAGCTGCTCGAGGCTTTCCACCTTCTGAACGCCCTCGCGCTCGTGCGCGTCCATGACGGCCTCCACGCACTCGGCGATGCCCAGGTAACTGCCCTGCTCCGCCAAAAACGCTGCCACGGCCACCTCGTTGGCAGCGTTCATGACGCACGGCAGGGTTCCGCCCACGCCGCCCGCATGACGGGCAAGCTCCAAGCAGCGGAACGTGTCGGTGTCGGCCGGAGCGAACTCCAGGCTTCCCAGCTTGGTGAAATCCAAAGGCTCGACGGGCGCCTCCCAGCGCTGCGGGTAGCTAAGCGCGAACTGGATGGGGATACGCATATCGGTGGTACCCAGGTGAGCCTTCACGCTGCCATCGGCGAACTCCACCATGGAATGGATGGCGCTTTGCGGCTGGACCACCACGCTGATCTTGTCGTAAGGCATGTTGAACAGATGATGCGCCTCGATGACCTCCAGGCCCTTGTTCATAAGCGTGGAGGAGTCGATGGAAATCTTCGCCCCCATGTTCCACGTGGGATGATTCAATGCCTGAGCAGGCGTGATGCCCTCAAGGTCGGCACGCTTCCTGCCGCGGAACGGGCCGCCGGAGGCCGTCACCCACAAGCGGGAGACTTCTCGTTCGGACTCGCCGAGCAGGCATTGGTAAATGGCGCCGTGCTCGGAGTCGATGGGCATGAGGGCGCCGGCCGGGCCCACCGCCGGGGCCGTGCCCGCCGCGCGACGCTGCGCATCAACCTGCGCCGCCAGCGGCATGATCAGATCGCCGCCCACCACCAGGCTCTCCTTGTTCGCCAGCGCAAGAACCTTGCCAGCGCGCAGCGTTTCGTAGCTTGCGCGCAGGCCGGCGGCGCCCACCAGCGCGTTGACGACCACATCCGCCTCGGGCAGACGCACCAGGTCAACCACGGCGTCCATGCCAAAGCCCCACACGCCTTGGGCACCGGCCTGCTCGCGCACCTCGGACGCGATGGCCTGGTCGGCCAAGCGCTCATCGCCCACGGCAAGGTTGCGCACGTTATGGGCGCGCGCCTGTTCGAGCATGTCGCCCACGCGCGAGTTCACCGCCAAGCCGACGATCTTAAGCTCGTCAGAATGCTGCCGAACCACGTCGACCGTTTGCGTTCCGATGGAACCCGTGGACCCGAGAACAACGATGCGTTTCATGAAACCCTCCGAATCATCTGCGAAAACAACTCGAGCCAACGCCGCTAGAACGTTGGCTCGTCCGATTTACCAGCTAAAGGGGATGCACCCGCCTGCCACCAGCAGGATGGCAGAGGCGACCGCCACCAGAAACAGGCTGTCGCAACGGTCGAGCAGGCCGCCGTGGCCCGGCAGAAGCTTGCCGGAATCCTTGAAGCCCACGTTGCGCTTGATACGGCTTTCGGCCAGGTCGCCCAGCACGCCGCATAAGCCGCTGATCACGCCGAACGCCATTGCCATGGGAATGCCCAGGTTCAGTCCCGGAATAAGCGTGAACAAACACCAGAACAGCGCCGATCCCACCAAACCCGCGAAAAAGCCTTCCCAGCTTTTCTTCGGCGACACGCGCGGCGCCAGCTTATGCTTACCGAACTTGCTGCCGATTAGATATGCGAAGGAGTCGTTGGCCCACACGCTGAAGAAGATGCCGAGCACCAACACGCCACCCCACGGGTGCGGCAGCGCCTGGCGAACCACCACCAGGCCGGACAGCAGCATGCCGCAGTATGCCGCGCCGAAGAAGCTGACGCCCACATCGGGGATGCGGGCGCGCATCCAGAACACATACCACACAATGAGCGCCAGCAGCAGCACAAGGCTGACCATGAGCGCACCCGACAGCCCGAAGAAATGCACGCTGAGCGGATAGAGCGCCGCCGCCACGATGCCGAGCATCTCGTTGGGCAGCTTCGCGTCGGCGCGCAGCATGTAATAGAACTCCCCGGCGCAAACCGCGGCGGTGGCGGACAGCAAGGCCAGCGTGGTCCATTCGCTCGCAAGGATGCACAGCACGGAGACGGTAACGTAGATGAACCCCGTGCGGAAGCGAACCTGCAGGTCGGAAGCGTTCTTGAACTTCTGCGGCGTTTTCCGGTACGCGAAATCCTTCAAACGCTCGCCGCGCGAGCGCTCATCCGCGCGCTGCTGCTCGCCGCCTTGCGGGTTCCCGGACATTTATTTCACCGCCCCGAAACGCCTATCTCGGGATTGGAACTCCAACAAGCAGCGCAAAAACTCGTAGCGGTTGAAATCGGGCCAGAGCACGTCGGTGGCAACGAACTCGGAGTAGGCGACCTGCCACAGCAGGTAGTTCGACAGGCGCATCTCGCCGGACGTGCGGATAACCACCTCGGGATCGGGGATATCGGCCGTGTACAGCCCCTGGGCGAACTCGGCCTCCGTCAGCGGCGCGGTAGGGTCGCCGCCCTCGGCCGCCGTTGCCAGCGCACGGCGCACGCACGCCTCGGCGGCGTGCAAAATCTCCTGCCGCGAGCCGTAGTTCACCGCAACGACCAAGGTCATACCCGTGTTGTCGCGCGTTTTCAGCCATGCTTCCTCGAAGGCCTCGCGCGTTTCGGCGGGCAGAGCCGAAAGGTCGCCGATGGTGCGCACGCGCACGTTCTCCTCGTGCAGGCCATCGACCTCCGCCAGCATGGTCTTGGCGAACAGGTCCATCAGGCCAACAACCTCTTCCTGAGGACGCTTCCAGTTCTCCGTGGAGAACGAATAGATGGTCAGATAACGAACGCCCAGGTCGGAGGCGCAACGAATGGTCTCACGCACCGCCTCGATGCCGGCCTTGTGGCCCTTCAGGCGATTCAGCGCGCGCTTCTTCGCCCAACGGCCGTTGCCGTCCATGATGACGGCGACATGCTCGGGGATCGCCCGTGGGTCGAGGGCAGCAGGGTCCAGGCCCTTGGGCGGATTCGGGAATATGTAATCAAGCGTCTTGTTCATGGGCAGCCTCTTACATAAGGGAAAAGCCAACCGGCGGGGAAACCGCCGGCTGGCACTAGGGAACGCTCATAAGAGCCGGATGACGCAACCCGGTTGCGAACCAGGGTTGCGAGGAGATCGGAGATGCGCTGGGCGAAAGCAGGGGCCGCTCCCCCACCGTCGGCCCGGCCGCGCAAACAGGCGGCAGCCAGCCGCACCCATGCAAGCCATGAGCGCGCGACGCACCGGGGCGCCCGCAGCTCCGAGCGACGGATTCGCCGGCAGGCGAACGCCGCTTCTAGATCTCCATGACCTCGGCTTCCTTCTTCTTGAACACCGCGTCGACTTCGGCGACGTACTTGTCGGTAAGCTTCTGGATCTCGGCCTCGGCGCGACGCTGCTCGTCCTCGGGAAGGTTGTCTTCCTTGACGGACTTGGCGACATGGCTGTTGCCGTCGCGACGCGCGTTGCGGATGGCGACGCGGGCCTCCTCGGCGTACTCCTTGCACTGCTTCACCAGCTCACGGCGGCGATCCTCGGTGAGCGCGGGGAACGGCAGGCGGATGACCGAGCCGTCGTTGTTCGGGGTGACGCCCAGGTCGCTTTCCATGATGGCGTGCTCGATGGCGCCCAGGACGCCCTTGTCCCAAGGCTCGATGACCAGCATGTGCGCGTCAGGCGTTTTCACGCCGGCCATCTGGTTGATGGGCGTGGGAACGCCGTAGTAGTCCACCTTGATGCGGTCGAGCACCATGGCGTTGGCGCGGCCCGTGCGAACGGTGCCGAACGCGTTGTGCAGGCCGTTCACGGCGCGCTGCATCTTCTCCTCGGTTTCAAGCATGATCTCGTCGATCATTTCGGTTCCTTTCCCTTGAGCGCCCGCCCTGCCCGGGCGACGCGGAAGACGTTACTACTCTACGGTGGTGCCCACGTCCTCGCCCTTCAGCGCACGGGCGATGTTGCCCTGCACCGTCAGGTCGAACACGATCATGGGGACCTTGTTGTCCATGCACAGGCTGGTGGCCGTGGAGTCCATGACGTTGAGACCCTGCGAGAGAACCTCCATGTAGCTGATGCGGTCGTAGCGCTTCGCATCGGGGTTCTTCACGGGGTCGGAATCGTAGACGCCGTCGACCTTCGTGGCCTTCATGAGCACGTCGACGTCCAGCTCGCAGGCGCGCAGCGCCGCGGTGGTGTCGGTGGTGAAGTAGGGGTTGCCCGTGCCGGCGGCCAGGATGACCACGCGGCCCTTCTCCATGTGACGGATGGCGCGGCGACGGATGTAGGGCTCGGACACTTCCTGCATGTTGATGGCGCTCTGCACGCGGCTGAAGATGCCGTGGCGCTCGAAGGCGTCCTGCAGCGCCAGCGCGTTCATGACCGTGGCCAGCATGCCGATGTAGTCCGCCTGGGCGCGGTCCATACCATCGGTTGCGCCGGAGACGCCGCGGAAGATGTTGCCGCCGCCCACCACGATGGCAAGCTGCACGCCGTCATGCACCACGTCGGCGATCTCGTCGGCCAGGGAATCGACCACCTTCGGATCGATGCCGTAGCCAAGGTCGCCTGCCAGCGCCTCGCCGGACAACTTCAGCAGCACGCGCTTATATCGGTATTCCTCGGCCATATACAACCTCCCGGTTAAATCGTAAAGCGTTTAAGCTTCCCTATCTTACCTGAAAACGGAAACGGCCGCCCATCGGGGCGGCCGTTTCCAGGCTTTTCACGCAAAGGACAAACGAGCAGGCCCTAGGCCTTCTCGATGCCGTCGGCGTTGATGACCGCGGCGGGATCGTTGTACATATCGCGATCGAGGCCGCCGGTGAAGTTGGACGACGTGACGCCGGCCACCATGGAGTCGCTGACGTTGAGAGCGGTACGGCCCATGTCGATGAGCGGCTCGACGGAGGCCATCAGGCCCACGATCTCGATGGGCAGGCCCATGGTGCCCAGCACGATGAGGCTGGCGAAAGTGGCGCCGCCGCCCACGCCGGCAACGCCGAACGAGCTGATGACGATGACGGCGATCAGGCCGATGACCCACGTGGGGTCGAACACGTTGATGCCGACGGTAGGAGCGATGAGCGTGGCCATCATGGCCGGGTAGATGCCCGCGCAGCCGTTCTGGCCGATGGACATGCCGAAGCTTGCCGCGAAATTCGCCGTCGCCGGATCGACGCCGAGCGCCTTGGACTGCGTCTCGATGTTCATGGGAAGGGCGCCGGCGCTGGTACGGGACACGAACGCGAACGACAGCACGGGGAAGGCCTTCTTAAGGTACGTCACAGGGTTGACGCGGTTGCCGGCCAGGATGAGCAGGTGCACCAGGAACATGGCGATGATGGCCACGTAGCTGAAGATGATGAACTTGCCCAGGTCGAGGATGGCGGCGTAATCGCTGGTGGCCGTGACGTTGGCGATAAGGGCGAGCACGCCGTAAGGGGTAAGGCCCACAACCATCTTCACGATGCACATGACGATGCCGTACAGGCTGTCGATGAGGCTGCTGAAGAACTGCGCCTGCTCGGAATCGCGGTCGCGCAGCTTCAGGTAGGCCAGGCCCACGATGGCGGAGAAGATGACCACGGCGATGGTGGACGTGGAGCGCGTGCCGGCAAGGTCGGCGAACACGTTGACGGGGATCATGGACAGGATGGTCTGCGGGATGGTGGTATCGGCGACCTTGTCCTGACGCGTCTGCAGGGCGTCGAGTTTGGTTGCGTCGACGCTGCCCTGCGTGAAGTCTGCCCCGGCCAGGCCCGACAAGGCGATGGTCGCCCAGCCGAACAGCGCCGCGATGGCCACCGTGATCAAAAGGACGGCGAGCACCGATCCGCCGATCTTGCCCAGGTTGTCAACGGCCTTCGTGCGCGTGAACGCGCCGACGATGGCCACGAACACGAGCGGCATGACCAGCATGCGCAAAAGGTCGATGTAGCCGGTTCCCACCAGCGACATCCAGTCAAGCGCGGTGGTGGCGGCTTCGCTGCCGCGGCCCAGCGCCAACTGGATGCCCGCGCCCAGCACGATACCCAGCCCCAAGGCCGTGAACACGCGGAACGTGAAGCTTTTATCCTTCGCCTTCAGATAACGCAGCACCGCGATGAGCGCCGCGAAGATGACCAGCACGGCGAGCACCGGCCCCAATACGTCAAACGACATGTCTCTCGTCTCCCTTTTCCGTTTCGAAGCGATGCGACGGGCGGGCGAGCCACCGGGAAACGCACCCGGGAGCACTCGCCCGCCCGTCGCAGCTCCTGCTTACAGCGTGCCGTTAATTATGCGCCTACTTTACCTAGTAGTGCAATGGGCTTACTACGATATTTTCAGGCAGCCGGCTATCGGTCAAACCGCATGCGGAGCGACCCGTCCAATGGAAGGCAGCGGATTCGCCTGCCCGCTCATGAATGGTAACCGGCCACGACGGGTGCAAATGTCCGAAAAAATGGGAACGGCCCCAAAACAGGGGCCGTTCCCGCGGGAAAAGGGAAAAGGAAAGGAAAAGGGGCTTTCGGCCCCACGCGAGGCGCGCGGATCGCTCGCCTCGCGTGGGGCCGCTCGGCATTTGCCCGAGCGGCCCGTCAAGACCGTAGCTGCTAAGCCGCGTCGCTCTTGCTAGAGGACCCGCTGTTGTTCAGCAGGCGATTGAGCATCTCGCTGGAGCTGCTACCGGAGTTTTGCTGCGTGGCCGCGGATTGGGACGATTCGTCGGAGCCCAGCGTGACCTCGATCTGCTTCGTTTCGCCATCTCGGTTGACCTCCAGCGTGACCTTGTCGCCGGGGTTCTTCGAACGCACGTCGAGCATCAGATCGCTTGCGGAATCAACGGAGTTGCCATCGAACTTCGTAACGATGTCGCCTTCCTCAAGACCGGCCTCGGCAGCCCCAGAGCCGCTGTTGACGGCGGAGATGTAGGCGCCGCTATCGACCTTCAGGCCATAGCGCTTCGCGTTCTGGGAGTTGACCGTGGAAAGGGACACGCCCAGCTGCGCGTGCGTGGGAGTTTTGCCCTCAATGATCTGCTGCGCGATGTTGACCGCGTAGTTCACCGGGATGGCGAAGCCGACGCCCGAGTAGTTGCCGGAATACGAGGTGATCAGCGTGTTGATGCCGATGAGCTTGCCGTTGGAATCCACCAGCGCGCCGCCGGAGTTGCCCGGGTTGATGGCCGCATCGGTCTGGATCATGTTCGGGTAGATGGTGTAGCCGCTCGACTGGGAAGACGACCCGCCGTAACCGTACCCATAGCCGTCGCTGCCGCTGCTTTCGGAGTTGCTCATGATCTGCGAACGGCTGGTGGCCGACACGATGCCGGTTGCCACGGACTGCTCGAGGCCGAACGGGCTGCCGATGGACATGACCCATTCGCCGATGGTCAGATTGTCGGAATCGCCGATCTCGACGGGGGTCAAGCCGCTGGCATTGCGCAGCTTGATGACGGCGATGTCGCTGGACTCGTCGGTACCTACCACGTCGGCGTCATACTCCTCGCCACCCACGGTGACCTTCAAGGCATCGGCGCCTGCGACCACGTGGTTGTTCGTGATGATGTAGCCGTCCTCGGAAAGCACCACGCCGCTGCCCAGGGAGCTTTCGGTGAGCGTTCCCGAGCTGGACGTGCTGCGGCCGAACATGTCGGTGGAGGCTTGCGCCGTGTACACGTCAATGGCGGCCACGGAGGGCAGGCACTTCTGCGCCACGGCCTCGGGAAGCGTGTCGTCGGTGGACTGGGCCTGGATCTCGGTGTTCGTGGACGCGCCCAGCGTAACGTTGCCGCCGGAGGGGGTCCCCGTCACATTCTGATAGACGGTGAAGCCGCCGAACGCGATAACGCAGGCAAGCGCCGCACCGGCAAACGCAGTGCCGAACGTGCGGCCGGAAGAGGTTTTGCGGGGGTTCTGGGCATCGACCACCGGCTGCGTATAAGAATGCTGATAGCCGGGCTGCTGGTAGCCCTGCGCAGGCGGGATCGGCTGCCCAGGCTGGCCGTAGCCGTTTTGGTTGTTGAACTGATCGGTCATGGCAGGCTCCTTGCTATCGGAGGCGCAGGGCCCTTATCGCCCTGCGTTTTGTTTGACAGGGCAACCTTACCACGCCGCAGCCCACCACGACGGCGCTTGCACCGTTTCGTCACCCGCATGTCACTGAATTACACTCTTTGGTGTACGGTTTGCGACCCGCAAAACGCCTAAGGGCCGCATCGGCGACCCTTAGCTGAAAACAAGCTGAAAAAAAGCGCCCGAAAAAGCAGCGGTAAGCGTCCGGGGCCGGCGCCGCCCGAAACGCAGCCAGGGGCAGGACCGACAGCTCCAGAGAGAAACAACCGGGGAACGCATCCTCGCCTGTTTCACCCACGGGGCGCAACGTTACCGCAACCGTGATAGGCTACGCCTTGGGACGCTCCATGGGAACGAAGCGATACGGCGTGCCGTGCGCATCGAACAAGGCCAGCACATCGGCAAGCGGCACATGCAACGTTGCCGTGTTCTCGTTGGGATGGATGCCCAGCCCCTTATAACCGCGCAGCTCCTCGTCGAGCACCACCTGCACGCGACGCTCGTCATCATTGAGCACGCCCAACGGCGACACGGCGCCGGCGCGCAACCCAAGGATGGCCTCGAGGTCGTCGCCGGAGGCGAAGCGCAGCGGACGGCTTTCCAGCGTCGCACGCAGCGCCTTCAGATTCGCCGGCTTATCCTCTGGCATCACTACCAAATAATAGGCTCGCTTCTTGTCGTCGCGCAGGAACAGGTTCTTCACCACTTCCGCAGCGAACGGCAGGTCGAGCTGCTCCATCCCCTCCATGGTGAACACGGGTTCGTGCTCGACTTTCTGATAGGAAACCCCCTGCTCATCGAGGTATTGCAGCACCTCATCCTTTCCCATAGCCACCATAACGGACCCCTTTCGCGCCATCCCCTTTACGAACCGCACCCACACCGAAAACGCCGATGCGCCGGCACGAGCACGCGGTATCTCGAACCTTGCGCTATTCTATCCAGCAAGAATCGATATGCCCAGACGGCGGACGGCGAGGCGCCCAGGCGCGCCGCCAACGGCCGCCTGGCAAAACGGCAACGCGGGCAAGGAGATGCGAACCCCATGATGCAATTGGTAAAGGATATGGCCTTCCTGGTAAATCACCTGATGGACGAACGGGGCGCGGGGAGCAAGCACGTTCAGCCGCAAGAGGACCCGCGCTGGTTCATGGAGCAGTGGGAGCAGTTCCGCGCGCTGGTGAACACGCGCGAGCCGAAGCCCGCGTCGCCGGAGTTCCTGAAGGTGCAGGACCGCGTGCTTCAGCTTATGGTTGCCGAACCGGGCATCACGGAGGCCGACGAGCTTGCGCGCATAGCCTCCGACCCGCGCCTGAGCATCTGGCGCGGGGACATCACCGCCCTGCGCTGCGACGCCATCGTCAACGCCGCGAACAGCGCGCTTCTGGGTTGTTGGATCCCCGGACACCTATGCATCGACAACGCCATCCACACCTTCGCCGGCGTGCAGCTGCGCCTGAAGTGCGCGCAGATCATGCGGGAGCAAGGCTACGAGGAACCCGTCGGCCGCGCGAAGATCACGCCCGCCTACAACCTCCCCTCCCAAAGCATCATCCATACGGTGGGTCCCATGACGAAAGGGAATCCTACGCTTGAGCAGCGCAAACAGCTGACGCAGTGCTATATCAGCTGTCTGGATGCGGCATGTGCGGCGAAGGCGAAGTCGGTGGCGTTCTGCTGCATCTCCACCGGCGTGTTCGGATTCCCACAGCAGGAGGGTGCGCAAATCGCCGTACAGGCGGTGAAGGCATGGCTGGACTCCCGCGCCGCCGACGAGCCCGGCGCCGACATGCACGTTATCTTCGACGTGTACACCGAGCAGGACGAGAACCTCTACCGCGCGATCCTCGGCGAAGACGAGAAGCCCGCGAGCGACACGGAGGAGTAGGCCCTCGCTCTGCCCGCCCTGCCTCAACGATGCTGGGAAGGTTTTGGGGTAATCCGCCCCAAATCGGCTGTTTTCCGAAAGTAAGGCCCCGGAAACAACCCCAAGGCCTTCGTTCGCTACATATATTATTGCGTTCGGTACATTTCTCGGCTTCATAGAGCGACTATTTCAACAGAAGGCCCTTCTCAAATTCGGAAAACTCGCAATTTCGGACACGATATGCCGAAATCGTTCCCACGCCCCGCGAATCGAGGCTATAGCAGCACGTTCAACGCAACAGCCGTCGCCGCGATCGTAGCGGCCGCGACAAGCGCCGCGAAGTCGATGCCTGCGAACGGGTACTCCTTGAAGCCGCTTTCCCGAGTGCGCAGGTTGAAGCCTCGCACCTCGGCGGCGATGGCGGCGCTGTTGGTCTTGCGCACCGACGACACCAGCAGCGGGACGCACAACGGCATCATCAGGCGGATCTTCTTCAAGAAGCCGCCGTCGAACTCCACACCGCGGGCGGTCTGAGCCTCCATGATGCCCGCCATATCGTTCATGAACACGGGGATGAAATGCACGGTGGACATGAACGTGAACGCATACTTATACGGTACGTGCAGCACCTTGACCAGCGCATTCGCCATATCGGTGAGCTTGGTTACGTAGAACACCAGGAACAGCGGCACCGCGCAGGCCACCAGCCGCACCACGATGAGCACGGCCGCGGCCACGCTCTCCGTGCCGATGTAGCCCCATGGCAGCTGCGCCAGCACATCGCCTTGCGGCGTGAACAGCAGCGCGATCAGCGCCAACACCAGCGAGAACAGCGCCACGGCCTTCGCCAGGCCCAGCGTTTGCGAAACCATCCTGCATTGCACGGCGAGCACTGCATCAAGCACGATCACCAACGCCAGCAGCACAAGGTTGCTGGTGGCGAAGCAGGCGATCACCAGCAGAAACGCCGCCGCCAGTTTCGCTACTGGGTTCATGCGGTGCAGCAAGCTGTCGCCCGGCACGTATTCCAGGAAGCCCTTCATCGCACACCCGTCCTTTCGCAAGCGCCCGCCGCAACGGCAAGCGCATCGGTCATCTCATCAAGCGTATCGGCCAACGCCACCGGCGATGCCGCCGCCACAGCGCCGTCCTCGACCAAGCGCAGCGACACGTCCACCACCTGCGGCGGCAGCAGATGCGTGCGCGCCAGCACGTCGCGGTCGCGCAGCACGGCGAAGGTTTCGCCATCGGCGACCACCTGACCTGCGGTCATAGCGATCACCCGCTTTGCGTAGTCGGCCACCACCTCCATGTCATGGCACACCATGATCACCGTGGTGCCGCGGGCGTTCAGCTCGGCGATGACGTCCATCACCTTGGCGCACTCGCGGAAATCAAGGCCGGTGGTCGGCTCGTCGAGCACCACCACGGGCGGCTCCATCACGATGATCGACGCCAGCGCCAGCAGCTGGCGCGTGCCGCGGTTGAGCAGGAACGGCTCGGCGTCGCCGTCGAACCCGAACCGCTCGATCATCGCATCCACCTTCGCCTCGGCCTCGGCATCTGCGCGCCCTTGCGCGCGGAAGCCGAACAGCAGCTCCTCGCGCACGGTGGAGCAGCAGATCTGGCGATCGGGGTTTTGAAACAGGAAGCCCACCTTCGCGGCAAGCTGGCTGGTGCGCAGCTGCGTGGTGGGCACGCCATCGATGAGGACCTGGCCCGACGACGGCTTCAACAAGCCGTTGACCAGGCGCATTGTCGTGGATTTGCCCGCACCGTTCGTACCCACGAACGCGACGAAATCGCCGTCGGGGATACGGAAGCTCACATCGCGCAAGATCGGCAGCTCGCCATCGTATGATGCGCTCACGTTCTCGAACTCGATCATGCCGAAACCCCTTCCCCGCTTAAAACCTGCTTGCACGCCCTGACCGCCTCGTCGACGTTGCGCGCCGCCGGCGCGTCCACCAGACCCCGCGCACGCAAGCGGTTCACCAAGCTGGTGGAGCGCGGGCAGTTCACGCCGATCTCCAGCAGCTCGTCGGAATGCTCGAGCACCTCGGAGGGCGTTCCTTGGAAGCGGACCTTGCCGCCGTCCACGATAAGCAGCATGTCGGCGAAATCGGACAGCAGCGCGATCTTCTGCTCCACCACGATGACCGTGGTGCCGTTTTCCCGGGCATAGCGCGCCAGCAACTCGAACACGGCAAGCGATGACGCCGGATCCAGCTCGGCCGTCGGCTCGTCAAGCACCAGCACACGCGGCTTCAGCGCGATGACCGATGCCACCGCCACCTTCTGCTTTTGCCCGCCGGAAAGCTCGGCGATACCGCGATGGCGCAGATCGGAAATTCCCATGGCATCCAGCGCCTCGGCGATACGGCCCTCCACCTGGTCTTTCGGCACGCCGAAGTTCTCAAGGCCGTATAGCACCTCGTCCTCGACCACTGACGACACCATCTGCGAGTCGATGTCCTGGCACACGCTGCCGACCAGGCGGCTGATGTCGGTCAAGGACGCCTCGCACGTGTCCAGCCCGTCGATGGTCACGCTGCCGTAGAAGTCGCCGGGATAGCAGTGCGGGATGATGCCGTTGAACGCATACGTGAGCGTGGATTTCCCACTGCCCGCGGCGCCGGTGATACCAACGAACGAGCCATCGGGGATGGTCAGGTCGATGCCCTGCAGGATGGGCTCGGCTCCTTCTCTATAGCGAAACGACAATTGCGAGATCTCGATCATGGGATATTTCCCTTCTTAGCGATGGGTTCTCGGAAGATGATCAGGCGGTTTGCGCGGAGGCCGACGATGTCGAAGCGATGCGCCGGATTCACTGAAACAGGCGAGTATCCAGCGATGCAGGCGAAAGCGAAGGCTGCGCCGCAGCCGGTCGCGATGGCGGGCGATCCGGCTGCCAGCAGGCGCTTGAACGGTTATCGCTTCAGGACGGCACGCAGAACCGGGGTCAGGATGGCTGCCAGCACGGCGTTCATGGTTGCCGTGCCGAGTACCATGACGGCATACACGCCGAACACCGCCAGCGGCTCAAGATGCGCAACGGCGACGCCCACGATCATGGCGAACGTGTAACCGGAGACGATGGTGGACAGGAACGTGATGATCACAGGGGCGACGACGTTCTGGAAACCTTTGTTATCGGCAGCCACCTTCGCAAGCGCGGTGACCAGCAAGCCGCACGCCAAAGCGCCCAACATCTCGGAGGCGATGTTCACCAGCGGCGTGGCGTTCAGCATGGGAAGCTGGCTGACCAGGCCCACCAACAGGCCGATCACCACGGCTTGATACACTTTCGGTCGCGTGAGGATGATTGCCAGGCAGTACATGGCGATCATGAAATTGGGCTTCATGCCCGCAAAGCTGAGGAAGCTGGAAACAGTCAGCTTGAGGACGGCGCCGGCTGCGATAAGCACGGCCACCAGGATAAGATCTTGTACGGACAGGCCCTCCTTCTTCGCGGAGATTGCCACCGTACGCTTCTGGGCTGCAACGTTCTGAGTCATGATCCTCATTCCTTTCTTGGCGGGGTTTCCGCCGGTCATCGCCCGTCCCCGGGCTTTCGGTCTGCCGGCAACGAACGCGAATGAGGAATCATCGGCTTACAGGTTTCAAGCAAAGGCCGGTTTGCAGCTATGGCGACTCGCCGCGCCCCGTGGCCCGAATAACCCGCAAAATAAAAAACGTCTGTCCTTTGAGATAAAGGACAGACGTAACATCTGCGGTGCCACCTTTACTTGACCCCCGAAGGAGCCCTCTCACGAACATGCCAACACATGTTCTGCCCTTAACGCAGGCTCACGGTCCAGATACTCAGCTGCCGACCGCCACGTGGTAACGCGGCAACCGTCAACCTTTCCCCTTTCCCTCGGCGAACCATTTACCACCCAGCATTTCTGCGGGATTCCCAGCAACACCCGCTCTCTGTGAGCGCTTATGATGGCTTGACTTTCGCCTCAACGGTTTCAAGGTATTAAGTTGTGGCACGAACTATAAAAGATGCCGCAGAGATGCGCAACCCCTATATTTCGCGAATTAACAGCCGCGAAATATCGCCGGCAAACAGTTGGAGAAACGCCGCCGGCATTTGTGAGCAAGATTTGACACGCGCGCAAGGATTGTATGGTCTGCCGCCAGCAACTCGCACCGGGCAAGCTTCCGCGCGTTATGATTGTCGACAACACAATGGCGTCATCCGCGACGTCCCCGTTGCGCATTCGCGCTTCGGGGACGTTGTTTTCGCCTGACGCTTTCTCTATCCGAATCCGACAACGCAACGCGTTAAGCGAGCCCGAAAGCCGCCTTAGCCCCGTGCGCTCGTCGGCCGACCCGCGCGCCCTTACGGGAGAAGGACGTGCGCGGAAAGGAGCCGCTATGGCTGATTGGGGGCTTACCCGCAAACAAATCGTCATGCTGATCGTGCTGGTGTTCGGTACCTTCGTCACCGTGCTGAACCAGACGGTCGTGGCACCGGCATTGCCGTCGATCATGAGCGAGATGAGCGTCGACGCCGCCGTCGCGCAGTGGTTGACCACCGGATTCACCCTGGTCAACGCCATCATGGTGCCCATCACCGCGTTTTTAACCGACCGCTTCACCACACGCCGGCTGTTCCTTGCGTCCATGGTCCTGTTCACCGCCGGCACAGCGCTTGCCGCCTGGGGCCCGAACTTCCCCGTGCTGCTTTCCGGCCGCCTGATCCAAGCAGCCGGTGCCGGCATCCTCATGCCGCTCGTGATGACGGTGCTCATGTGGACGTTCCCTATCGACCGTCGCGGCACCGCCATGGGCGTGTTCGGCATCGTCATCGCGTTCGCCCCTGCCGTCGGCCCCACCGTTGCAGGCATCATCATCGACCAGGCGAACTGGCACATCATGTTCTGGATCATCGCCGCGCTATGCGCTGCGGTCATCGTGTTCGCCGGCGCAGCGCTTGAACGTGGCGGCGAAGCGAACAAGGATGTGAAGCTCGACGTGGTTTCGGTCGTCCTGTCAACGCTCGGGTTCGGCGGCCTGCTGTACGGCCTGTCCGCCATCGGCAGCTACGGCGTGACCGTCGATTCGGCTGCCGGCGTCATCATCGGCGTGGTTGCACTGGTGTTCTTCTTCCGCCGCCAGCTACGGATGGAGCAGCCTATGCTGCAGGTGCGCGTGCTGACGAACCGCAAGTTCCTCATCGCCACCATCATCGTGATGCTCGTGCAAGGCGCGCTGCTCGCCGGCGGCATCCTCATCCCCATCTTGCTGCAGTCCTACATGGGATTCTCGGCCACCACGTCGGGCCTTGTGCTGCTGCCCGGCGCCATCGTCATGGGCGCCATGGGCCCGGTCGCCGGCCGCCTGTTCGATAAGCACGGCCCGCGCGTGCTGGCCGTCATCGGCACCGGCGTGCTGGCGCTGACCACCGCCACGTTCATGTTCATGGGGCCGGGTATGGGGCTGATCACGCTCACGGTCATCTACACGGTGCGCCTGTTCAGCCTGTCGCTCGTGAACATGCCCATCTCCACCTGGGGCATGAATGCGCTGCCCGACAAGCTGATGAACCACGGAACCTCCGTGCAGAACACGTTTCGCCAGGTGGCGGGCTCGCTGGGTACAGCCGTCATCGTGTCCGCGTCCACCGTTGCCACCAACATGGTTTCCGGTTCGACCGATACCATGACCGCCGGCGTGTTCGGTATCCACATGGCGTTCGCCGTTGCCACGGCCCTGTGCGTGCTGGGCTTCGTGCTGACCGTAGCGCTCGTGCGCAATAAGCCCGGCGATGAGGCGGCCGCCGACGAAGATAACGCGCACCGCTCCCTCATCGAGCAGATCATGAAGCGCGACGTGTACACGCTGCCCGAAAACGCCACCGTGCTCGAAGCCATGCAGCTGCTGGTGAACAACCATATCAGCGCCGCGCCGCTGGTCGACGCCGCCGGCAAGCCGACCGGCTTCATCTCCGACGGCGACATCATGCGCTACCTGTCCAAGCGCGGCCAGATGATCATGGACCCTGTGGTGATGATCGTGCAAACCGTGGACGCATACTCCGACCACAAGGATTACGCCCACAAGCTGGAGCACCTGATGGGCATGAAAGCCTCCGATATCGGCGCGAAGGGGATCATCGGCGTCAGCGTGCACGCCGACCTGCCCGAGGTCTGCCGCGTGCTCGGCGAGAACCACTTGAAGAAGGTGCCCGTGCTCGAAGACGGCGTGATCGTGGGCGTCATCAACCGTAGCGACATCACGCACTTCAGCATGGAAAAATATTTGGAAGAGCGCGGGGCGTAGAGTCCCTGCGTTGAGGCACGAAAGGGGAGCCTCAACGCGAGCGATCCCCCCTGAACGCAAAAAATCCCGCAACCGCGCTATTTGCGGTTGTGGGATTTTTTGCAACCTGAACCTATTTCTGGGCCTATACGGCAAGGCCGACCGTCAAATGCATCATGTAGAACGCGAAACGCATGACGAAGATGCCGGCGAACGCCAGCAGACACGAGACAAGCAGGCGAACAAGCACGCGCTTGGAGAATGCAAGCTCATCCCCGCCGCGCACCACCGCTTCCCTCGACACGACATGCATCGTGAAGGCGGCAAGCACGCAACCGGCAAAGCACATCAACGCGAACGCCAGCAGCATCGTGCGGTAATGCGGCACAAGGTCGGCTGCCGCGAGCACCGAATTCGCAATACCGTTCAATAGCCGCCCCTGCACGATATACACGACCATATTCGCCGCAAACGCAATGAAGGGCACCGTCATCAGCAGCAGGCCGAAACGCCCCGCAAGCGCGCGCCACTGGGCGGCATACAACGTGATCGCCGCCAGCAGAGGCCCTCCCATCAGGGCATTCAACCACAATGAAATCGGAACCGTAGGCAGGCTCCAAGTGACGATGGTGTCAACGGAATACGCGAGGGACACCATTATCACGAACGCGACGCCCATTGCCGCGATCATCATCAGCAGCAGCCGCTGCAGCCATACAAGGGGTTTGACCGAAAACGAGTACAGCCAATACAGGCCGCTGCACGCCAACAATCCCACCGCGCTGACGACTTCGTTCGAAAGAGGGCTGGAGCCGAAATGCAAAAACACGTACAGCGCATTGGCCGGGTTCCCAAGATGCGTAGCCGACGCGACAAGCCCCACCATGGTAACCACAAGGGGGATGCACATGAACGTGCTGATGCGCGCCCGCATCGTCGATTCAAGTTTCGGAAACAACAGCACCGCCGCAACCAAGACAAGGGCGACGGCGCCCGAGGGGGCAAACGTGGTGAACAGCACCAACGTCACCTCGCTTAACGCGGTATCGAACCCGGAAATCATCAGCTCCCCCTCTTTGCAGCACTGCTCGACGCGAAACGCGCATAACGCCCGCATGGTCCGGCGCGTCAGCCTGCAGCGACGCGCCGGACCAAACGATTCCTTGGTATTTTAGCGATAGAAGCGAGGCGTGACGACCTCCAACCCCAACGCCTCCCGAACGCCGTCCAAGCTTGCACGCGTTAAGCGAGCCAGCCCTTCATAGAAAGGATGCTCGGCGGCATCGGCAAGCTCGTCCAGGAAATGCCCCGCCCACGTCAGGAAATGAAGGCTCAGAAACTCGCCCAGGTCAGCGGGCTGGTTTTGAGCAAGCCACGCCATAAGGGCAAGCATGAGCCCGATATGATCCTCCGGCGTTTTCTCGTCAGCGGTTCGCGCAACGCCGTGTTCACGCATCCATGCGCGCAGCTCAAGGGTGGTCGCACCGAACACCACGCACTCGCGATCGGTGTATACCGAGCCCCACGGCGGCGCCGGCTTTGCGCCCGGGCCGATGAACAAGCGGCGATATTCCCACATCAGATCATCGTCTGCGACAAAGGCGCCGCCCTCTCCGGCAGCACGGCTCGGGGCAAGACCCTCAACCATCATGCCCAAACAGCGAGCGGCCTGCGCCTCGCCGACGAAGGGCCATTCCGCGCCGGCAGCCTGCGCATCAAGCGCAGCGACCGCCGCAAACTCGGCGCCGGCATCGCCCGTGCGCGGGTCCTGCAGGAAAAACGGGGCCAGCGTGTTCCCTAAAAACGCAACGCCTTCAAGCGTCGCAGCATCAAGATCCGTCATGCGATCCTCTCCTTATCGCTTAAGGCAACCATCATACGGCAAGGGGCGCGCCCGCAAACCGGACGCGCCCCGAAAAAGCATCGACCTCAGCGATTAGCCGATATACAGGCCAACGCTCAGCTGCACCGCGTAGAACGCCAGGCGAGCGGCGAACACGCCCACGATTGCCAGCACCGGAGCCGCAGCGGCAAGCGCCGTGGACTTCGAGTTACGCAGAGCCATGAAGGCGGCGGCTGCGGCAACGACCATGCACACCACGCCGATCCACATGGGAGCGGAGGCGGCGGCGACCAGGTCCGCGCCATCGACCAGCGCATTGCTCATGCCGGACACGTTCATGACCTGCACCAACAGGCCAACAACACCAAGGACCAGGCCGATGACCAGCACCGCCAGAGCCGCCATCTTGAAGCCGCCCTTCGCAGCGTCCTCAAGCGCACCGGACAGCGCCAGCACGAGCACGCCCAGGGAAACGCCGCCCAGCAGGCTGAAGCCCAGCACGGCAACGGGGACCATCGGGGTGTTCCAGGAAGCGATGGTCTCCATCATGTAGGCAGCGCCCGTGAAGCACGCGAACACGATCGCCATGACAGCTACCACAGCGGCAAAACCCTTGCGAGCACCCTCGCCAAGCTTGCCGGCGAGCGCCACGATCCAGTACACGATAGCCAGCACGGCGAACACGACACCGGCGAGCAGCTCGTTGGACAGCGGACTCGCGCCCAGGCCGGCGAACACGCCGAACGCATGCATGGGGCTAGCCAGGTGGAAGAACGCGCAGATGAAGCCGGCCACCAGCACGACGACCGGGATGGTGGTCATACGGTCGATCTTCTTCAGCTGCTCATCGGAGAACTTCGTGGTGAAGAAAGCCACGGCCAGCGCGATGAACGCGCCCGCGCCGATAGGCGCCAGCGTGGTGAACAGGGCCAAAGGCAGCTCTGCCATCATGCTACATCACCTCCAGGGGATTCACGACTTTGCCGTCCTCCGCGCCTGCGGGCAGGGCATCAGCGGAAGCCTTGATGTACAGATTCGGTTTCGTGTAGGTGGGCTCGGGCAGGGGCGCGATGTTCCCGCGCTCGCCCAGCTTGGCCATTTCCTCGATCGTGCCGAAGTCCAGCGCGCGAGCCGGGCACGCCTCCACGCATACCGGCTTCTCACCTGCGGCGACGCGCTCGGCGCAGCCGTCGCACTTCACGCTGTGGCCCTTTTCACGATCGACCTTCGGCGCGTTGTACGGGCAGGCCATGTGGCAGTAGCCGCAGCCGATGCACTTGTCGGCGTCCACGGACACCAGACCGGTTTCGGGGTCTTTGTGCATTGCGGTGGTCGGGCACACCTTGGTGCACGCCGGGTCATCGCAGTGGTTGCACGACATGGACAGCGGATAGCTCACGCAGCTGCTGATGACGCAGCCGTTCGCATCGCGCTCGGTCGTGCCCAACGTCACCTCGTACACCTTGCGGAACGCGGTGCCGACGCTCAGGTCCTTGAAATCCTTGCAGGCCATCTCGCAGGTTTTGCAACCCGTGCAGCGAGTGCCGTCGAAATGAAATGCATATCGAGTCATCTTTTACTCCTCTCGTACTCGCTGCCTTTAAGCCTTCACGACTTCGCAGATGTTGGAATGCTGCGGATTGCCCTTTGCCAACGGGCTCGGGCGATGCGTGGTTAGCGTGTTGATGCAACCACCCTTGTCCAGACGAGCCTTGGGATCGGAGGAGGACATGTCCGCATTGTGCCAAGCGCCCTGGGAGATGGCGACCATACCCGGGATAACGCGCGGCGTAACCTTCGCCAGCAGCTCGATGGTGCCGAACTCGTTCTTCACTTGGACGGTGTCGCCCTGCTTGATGCCGCGAGGTTCCGCGTCGGCGGGATTGATCCAAGCCTCCTGCGGGTTGACCTCCTTCAGCTCCTCGATACCGCCCCAAGAGGAATGCAGACGACCGCGATAATGGAAGCCGCCCAACGCCAACGGATACTCGTCGGTGGTCGTTTCAACGCCATCCCACTCGGGGACGTACGCAGGAATCGGAGGCAGCGTATTCAGGCACGCAAGCGTATCGCCATCGGTCAGCTCCCAGCCTTCGGTGTCTTTCAGCAGCTTCTCAGAGAAGATCTCGATCTTGCCGGAAGGCGTGGTCAGGGCATTGGCCGCAGGGTCGTCGCGGAACTTCTTCATGGAGATGGTGGGGGCGTATTCGCGCGTGTACACGCCCATCTTCACCGCCTCGTCCCACGTGGGCAGCTCCTCGTCCTTCTCGCGAGACTTCTCGTACAGCTCCTTCATCCACTCGAGCTCGGTCTTGCCCTCGGTGAACTTATCTTTAATGCCGAACTTGTCGGCGATAAGCTCGCACATCTCGTAGCAGGTCTTGCGCTCGTACTTCACGGACGTAGCAGGGGTGCCGGTGATGACATAGCCCCAGTTCGAACCCGTGGCGATCTGCGAGTTCTGCTCGAAGCGGAACATGTCGGGCAGGATGACGTCGGAATACTTCAGGGAATCGGTCATCACGATATCAATGCCCAGGATGAACTCGCACAGCGACTCGTCCACCAGGATGTCATGCGCGTAGTTGATGTCGCCATGCTGATTGGTCAGGCAGTTGCCGGCATAGTTGATCATGTACTTGATGCCAGTGTTCAGCTTGTCGACGTATTTCACGCCCCAGTTCTTGGCCGTCATGTCCGCGCCATGCTTGATGGCGTCGGTCCACACGAAGCACGAGATGGAGGCCTTCACCGGATTGGTGCCCGCCGGCAGGGACTGCAGCGTCGGGCTGTTGCGCGCCTCGCGGCAACCGTTATTGGTGCCCGCCAGGCCGACCTGGCCGACCAGGCACGGCAGGGCCATGATAGACCAGGACGTCCACTCACCGTTGCTGCGGCGCTGCGGGCCCCAGCCCTGGCAGACGAACAGCGGCTTGGTGGTGCCGATCTCTTCAGCCAGCTCCTCGATCTTCTTCTCGGGGATACCGGTGACCTTGGCAGCCCACGCCGGCGTCTTCTCCACCTTGTCGTAGCCCATGCCCATAACGTAATCGAAGTAGGACATGTTCTTGCCCTGATATGCCTCGGGCATGGTCTGCTCGTCAAAGCCCACGCAGTAGGTGTGCAGGAAGTCCATATCGCACATGTCGTGCTGAATCAGGTAATGGGCGATACCCGCGACCAACGCGGCGTCGGTGCCGGGATTGATGGGCAACCACTGGTCGGAATGGCCCATGATGGAGTCGTTCATGCGAGGGTCGATCACATAGATCTTCGCACCGGTCTTCTCGCGCAGCTGGACCCAATCGTAATGAGTGGTAAGACCGCCCTGGCGCGTTTCGGTGGGGCTGGTGCCGAACATGAGGATGAGCTTGGCATCCTCGGCGTTCTTGAAGGAGCTGCCGCCATTGTTCTTGGAGCCGTACATGTAAGGGGTGATGGCCGTGATCTGGGCAGTGGAATAATCGCCGTAGCGATTCAGGCTGCCGCCCAGCATGTTCAGCAGTCGATTGAACGGACGAGCCGTGGTTGCGGAAACGCCGGTCGCATACGGCAGGTACACGGCCTCGTTGCCATACTTTTCGATAACCTCTTTGAGCTTCGTGGCTGCCAGATCGATAGCCTCGTCCCAAGAGATGCGCTCGAACTTGCCCTCGCCGCGCTTGCCGACGCGCTTCATGGGGTAGTTGATGCGATCGGGATGGTTCATCCAACGACGATACGTACGGCCACGCAGGCACGCACGGGGCTGCGGGTCGTCGAAGCCGGCGTCCTTGCTCGTGCAGGTGTCCACCCACACAACCTCGTCGTCCTTCACATGGAACTTCAGGCTGCAGCGGCCCGGGCAGTTGATGGCGCAATGGCCCCACGTGATCTTCTCCTCGGACTCCGCGAGTGCCGGCTCGGTTGCGCCGAACAGGTTCGCGCCCGTTGCAGCGGCGCCGCCGACGGCGGCCAGAGCACCCAGCGCACCCGTCGACTTGACGAACGTGCGGCGGTTCATGCTTGGCATGTCTTGCATTGCCTCCCCCTTCATTCTTTCCTTTTCGCCTCTGCCGAAACGGCTGCGCTATCGCGCGCCGCGACACGGCTTCTTCCTTTCGCGACCTTTTCGCCGCGCACCACCCTTGCTTCCTTAGTTGGGGCTCGTCTACCCTCCAAGCGCGGATTTGGTGATGAAACCTTATCGCCTTGTTTGCCCCACCGTGTCACATAAAACGTGCGAATTTCACGTTTGCCCAGTTCACAGGCTATCACCCATTACAGTATGTGACAGCCTGAACCCGATTGCGCGCTATACTGTTTTGAGCAATCGATTTCGCATTCTTGCTATGCAGCGGCGAAATCACGCAAGGGAGAAGAGCACTCGACCATCCGCCGCCGGCACCTTCAGGCGGGCGAACGGCAGTGCCCGACGACGAGGATCTCTGTGGCACGCACACGCATTTCCAACATAGCCCGCACGTTCAAGCCGAACACCGCATCGCTTGGATACGCCCTCTTTTTGGCCATCAACGCAGCCGGCGTTTGGGGTGGCGTGTTCCCGTTTTTACCCATGAGCTTCCAAACCCCGGATGTCATGTTCTGGTTCTTCTTTATGCAGTCGCTCGTGTTCTCGCTATGCTATTTCGCCAGCGCCATCGGAGTGTACTACCTTCCCGGACCCACGCGCCGATTCATGGTGATGCTCGCAAGCGCGCCATATCTACTTGGCTGGTGCTGCCTTATCGGGGCCATTTACCTGCATGGAATCGCTCAGATATTGGTAATCGCCGGCGGTGCGCTTCTGGGCTTAGGGTCTGCCGGTTTCTACATGCTGTGGCAGCGCCTGTTCGCCAGCTTCGACGCAGACCATGGCAACCATGATCTGATCCTGGGCACCGCTTATGGTGCGCTTCTGTACTTCGCCCTGTACGCCATCCCGCAAGCCGTGACCGCGTTTCTCATCCCGCTGGTGTTCATGCCGCTGTTCGCGCTTGCCATCGTGCTGAAAAGCCGGCACATCGACTTGAAGCAGCCCATGTTCGAGGATGTTCCGCGCGAGCACCCGAACGTGTATAGGCGCGTGCTGCGCGATTACTGGCGCAGCGCCTTGTGCGTCGGCGCCATCGCATTCTGCACCGGCGTCATGCGCTCGCTGGCCATCGGCAACCCGCGAGTCGGCAGCCTTGTGAACCTGCTGTCGATGACGGGATGCCTGGTTGCGGGCATCGGCGTTTTGGTGCTCTGGCAGTTCAAGAACGTGAGAATGAATGTCGCCAACGCCTACCGCATCGCCTTCCCGTTGCTCATCACCTCGTTCCTGGTGCTTCCGTTTTGCAGCGACGGTTATGCGCGATGGCAAGCCGCCATCCTGTATGCGGTATACAGTGTCGCCATCGCGCTCATGATGATCCAGTGCGCGCAGGCATCGCGCGACCGAGGCATCAACCCCGTGTTCATCTACGGCTTCTTCGCCGGCATCGTGTACGCGTTGCATGATGTCGGGTTCCTTGCCGGCACGTTCGCCGAGCAGATCCGCGTCATGGGCATGCAGCCCGATGCCGTCGTCGCGCTGGTGGCGGTGTATTTGCTCGGTCTCATGTTCTTCATCGGCCAGGGCGGCTTCAAGCGAGCATTGGCCGCAAGCCAAGCAGAGGATATCGAGCTCGTCGCTGGCATGCCTTTGCAAATCGCCGATATCAACGAGCGCCAAACCGACCTCGATGAGGCCGAATCGGAAAGCGAAGCGTCTCCCGCGGCGAACGCCGGATGCGCGGGCCCCTGTCCTTTCAACATGCAAGATATCGGCTTGTTCGAGATGAGGCCCATCATCATCGCACGGACGGATACCGAGAACGCCCTGACCGTCGAAGAGCCTGCGATGGCGCCTGACAACGGCCCCTTCCCGACGGATACCGCAAAACTCGAGAAACGCGACCATGCCCGCAGCTCCGATGCACCCAACTACCAGGATCGCCTGTCGAAGCAGGCTGCGCTAGTTCGACAGCACTACCGCCTATCCGCACGCGAAACCGAGGTCATGGAGCTCATCGCCCGCGGCAACACCGTGGCGCGCATCGCCGAGCAGCTGGTGGTTTCGGAAAACACCATCCGAACCCACAGCAAGCGCATTTACGCCAAGCTGGATATCCACAAGAAGCAGGAGCTCGTCGACCTGCTGGAAACGTTCAATCCGAAAGACCTGGAAGATTAGCCCCCCCTGAACGGACGACGGCCGCGCATTCCGCGCGGCCGTCTTGTTCTAGTTCGTCACATCTCCGCTTTGGTCAAGGCTGATCGCTTCGCCCACATACGTGGACGGCACGCGGAACAGCGCCTTGAAGAAGTCCTTCGTGCGCGCGGGAATCTCGCGGATATCATACTGCAGCTGTTTTTGGTACTCGTGATAGTCGCTGGGAACGCCCTCGGCTTGCATTCCCAGGCTTTTCGCGGACCACAGCGCGCGATACAGGTGATACGTCTGCGTGGCAACCACGATGCGCTCGCACCCGAACACGTACTTCGCCCGATACATGCTCTCATACGTGGAGAAACCCGCGTGATCGCAGAAGATGTCCTGGCTTGGCACGCCCTGCGCAATGGCGTACTGCTTCATGGCCTTCACCTCGTTGTACGAGGCGGTGCCGTTGTCGCCGCTCATGATGATCTTCGGCGCCACGCCCGCGAAGTACAGCGCGATGCCGTCATCCAGACGATCGGCCAGAATGCCCGAAGGCGTTCCGTCCGGCAGCACCGATGCCCCGAGCACCACGATGGCATCGGCATTGCCGATACTGGCCTTCTCGGGGGTGACGATGGACCCTTTCGATCCCACGATGGTCACCACGTTCGTAATGGTGAACACCGCCACCACGGCCAATACCGCCGCCAGCACCATATCCAGCACCCGCCTCAGGCATCCCTTATGTTTCTTCGCGCTACTCATAGGAAACAGACAATAGCAAACGCCGAAACCTCACGGCAAGCATTTCGCCGGAACGGCGCAACAACGCCACCGAAACCCAACCCCGAAAACAAAACGACCCGGAGCATCCTCCGGGTCGTTTCGACTGCAATGTCAGCGTTTTACTTCGCCACGATGTTCACCAGACGGCCGGGCACCACAACGACCTTCTTCAGGTCCTTGCCTGCCACGGCATCCTGCACGGCCTCGAGCGCCACAGCCTTCACGGATTCCTGATCGGCATCCGCGGCAACCGTGATACGGGCCTTCACCTTGCCGTTGATCTGCACGGCAAGCTCGACCTCGTCGTCCTTGGCCTTCTCGGGGTCGAACTCGGGCCATTCCTGCGTATGGATGGAACCCTCGCAGCCCAGCGCATCATGCCACAGCTCGTCGGTCATATGCGGGCAGATAGGAGCCAGCAGCCTTACCAGCACATTGGCGACCTCGGTCGCAAGCGCCTGCTCGTCAGCAGATGCGGCGCGCTGCTCCGGGCCGACCTTGCGCAGGTAATCGCCGATGGCGTTCACCAGTTCCATGATGGCGGCGATGGCGGTGTTGAAGTTGTTGCGATCGAAATCGTCCACAACCTTACCGGCGACGCGATGACGCTCGCGCAGCAGCACCTTGCGAGCCGCTGCTGCCTCTGCATCGGATGCGCCCGGCTGGTACAGCGTGTCCTCGTCGGCCTTGCCCACCAAGTCGTACACCATGCGCCACACGCGGTTGAGGAACTTGTGCATACCGGCCAAGCCGTCCTCGTTCCACTGCAGCTCCTTATCGGGCGGGGCCATGAACAGGATGTAGGCGCGCACGGCATCGCAACCATAGCCCGCGATCATCTCCTCGGGGGAGATGACGTTGCCCTTGGACTTGCTCATGACGTCACCGTGCTCGTCGAGCACCATGCCCTGGCATAGCAGGTTCTTGAACGGCTCGTCAAAATCCAGCATGCCCAGATCGCGCAGCACCTTCGTGAAGAAGCGGCTGTACAGCAGGTGCAGGATGGCGTGCTCGATGCCGCCGATGTACTGGTCGACCGGCATCCAGCGGTTGGTTTTCGCGCTGTCGAAGGGCAGCTCGGTGTTGTGCGGGTCGGTGTAGCGCAGGTAGTACCAGCTCGAGCACGTGAACGTGTCCATGGTGTCGGTCTCACGACGAGCCTCGCCGCCGCACTTCGGGCACGTGCACTTCGCGAAGCCCTCGTGCGTTGCCAAGGTTTCGCCAGCGGAAAGGTCGATATCCTCGGGCAGGCGCACCGGCAGGTCCTCCTCCGGCACCGGCACCAGACCGCACTTGTCGCAGTAGATCATCGGGATGGGGTTGCCCCAATAGCGCTGGCGGGAGATCAGCCAGTCGCGCAGACGGAACTCCACCTTGCGCTTGCCGCGGCCCGCAGCCTCCAGGTCGGCGACGATGGCCTCCTCGCCCTCGGAGTGCTTGCCGCCCGTAAGGCCGGTGTACTTGCCGGACTGGACCAGTCGACCCTCGGCTTCCATGGCGCTGTCCCAATCGACGCTGGTAACCACACGGCCCTGCTCGTTTTTCAACTGCTCGAACAGTGGATCGTCGTCGCCCAGGATGATGGGGATGATGGGCAGGTCGTATTTCTTGGCGAACTCGAAGTCGCGCTGGTCGCCGCACGGCACGGCCATGACCGCGCCGGTGCCGTAATCGGCCACGATGTAGTCGGCAACCCACACGGGCACCTTCTCGCCGTTGATGGGGTTCACTACGTAACGGCCGGTAAACGCGCCGTGCTTCTCCTTGTTGCCCTGCGCGCGCTCGACGGCGGTGATCTTCTTCGCGTCCTCGACCACCTGCATGACCGCGGCCTCATACTCCGTGCCTTCCACCAGGCCCTTCAGGATGGGGCTTTCGGGGGCAAGCAGGAAGAAGCTGCAGCCGAACAGGGTGTCGGCGCGCGTGGTGAACACGGTGATCAGGTCGTCTTCCGTGGGGTTCTCGGGTGCGTTGCCCTGCTTGTCGCACAGCGTGAACTTCACCTCGGCGCCCTCGGAGCGGCCGATCCAGTTCGCCTGCATCTGCTTGACGCGCTCCGGCCAGCCGTCCAGCTGATCCAGGTCGTCCAGAAGCTCCTGCGCGTAATCGGTGATCTTGAGGTACCACTGCGTCAGGTCGCGCTTCTCGACGGCGCTATGGCAACGCCAGCACTCGCCCTCGGTGACCTGCTCGTTGGCGAGCACGGTCTGGCACTTCGGGCACCAGTTCACCGGCGAGTTGCGGCGCTCCACCAGGCCGCGCTTCCAGAACTGCAGGAAGATCCACTGACCCCAGCGGTAGTACTCGGGGTCGCATGCCACGACGGTGCGGTCCCAATCATAGGAAAGGCCCATGCGCTTGAAGCTGGCCTTCTGCGTTTCGATGTTGGCGTAGGTCCACTTCGCCGGATGGCTGTGATGCTTGATGGCCGCGTTCTCAGCCGGCAGACCGAACGCATCCCAACCCATGGGATGCAGCACGTCGAAGCCGCGCATCTTGGAATAGCGGGCGATGACGTCGCCGATCGTGTAGTTGCGCACATGCCCCATGTGGATGTCGCCCGACGGGTACGGGAACATCTCGAGCACGTACTTCTTGGGCTTGGCGTGATCTTCCGTGACCTTGTACAGGTCGGCATCTTCCCAAGCCTTCTGCCAACGAGGTTCGATCTCGTGAGGGTTGTACTGTTTCATCGTCCATCTTCCTTGGCTGACGCGGTAATACACATAGGGTTCATTGTAACAGCCCCGCGTTTTCGCGAGGTGAAAAAGCGGCAACATCCCAGGCAAGGAAAGCCGAGCGGGCTCCTGGGGAAACCTCGTCCGGCTTTCGTGCCGACATTGCGGGTTCGATGCCGGAAAACGACAAGCCGCCCAGGCGGCCGGACCCGCTTGCGGCGCGCAGCCAGGGTTTACCCCTGACTGCGCGAAACGCAGCGGAACGGCGCGCCTGAGCGGCCTGCATGATTTACGCTGTTCGCCGAATCCAGCTCGGCGAGGCCTTGATTAACGCTTGATGTTGTAGAAAGCGTTCTTGCCAGCGTACTGAGCCTGGGAGTCGAGCTCCTCCTCGATGCGCAGAAGCTGGTTGTACTTGGCAACGCGGTCGCTACGGCACGGAGCGCCGGTCTTGATCTGGCCGGTGTTCAGCGCCACGGACAGGTCAGCGATGGTGGTGTCCTCGGTCTCGCCGGAACGGTGGCTCATAACGCATGCGTAACCCGCCTGCTTGGCCATCTCGATGGCGTCCAGCGTCTCGGACAGGCTGCCGATCTGGTTGACCTTGATGAGGATGGCGTTGGCGCAACCAAGCTCGATGCCCTTCGCCAGGCGCTTGGAGTTCGTGACGAACAGGTCGTCGCCCACCAGCTGCACCTTGTCGCCGATGCGGTCGGTCAGCTGCTTCCAGCCGTCCCAGTCCTCCTCGGCCATGCCGTCCTCGATGGAGATGATCGGGTACTTCTCGACCAGCGCGGCCCAGTATTCCACCATCTCGGCGCTGGTCAGTTCGCGACCCTCGCCCTTCAGCTCGTACTTGCCGGTTTCAGCGTTGTAGAACTCGGTTGAAGCCGGGTCCATGGCGAACATGATGTCGTCGCCGGGTTTGTAGCCTGCCGCCTCGCAAGCCTTCACGATGTACTGCAGGGGCTCTTCGTTGGTGGTGAAGTTGGGAGCGAAGCCGCCCTCGTCGCCGACGCCGCCGCCCAGGCCGGCCTCGTGCAGGACCTTCTTCAGGGTGTGATAGATCTCGGCACACCAGCGCAGCGCCTCGGCGAACGACTCGGCGCCCACCGGCATGATCATGAACTCCTGGAAGTCGACGTTGTTGTCGGCATGCACGCCGCCGTTGAGAATGTTCATCATGGGCGTGGGCAGGATATGGCCGTTCACGCCGCCCACGTACTTGTACAGCGGGAGACCGGCGGACTCGGCAGCGGCCTTGGCGCATGCCAGGGACACTCCCAAGATGGCGTTAGCGCCCAGAGCGCCCTTGTTGTCCGTGCCGTCCAGCTCCAGCATCACGTCGTCGATAGCGCGCTGATCGTCGGCTTCGAAACCGACGAGCGCGTCGGCGATCTCATCGTTCACATGGCCAACGGCATCCAGCGTGCCCTTGCCCAGATAGCGCTCCTTGTCACAGTCACGCAGCTCAACGGCCTCGAACGCGCCCGTGGACGCACCGGAGGGAACGGCCGCACGACCGAAGGAACCATCCTCCAGCACAACTTCCACCTCGACCGTGGGGTTGCCGCGAGAGTCCAGGATTTCACGCCCGAACACATCGATGATGACGCTCATTGAATGCCTCCTCGTAGGATGTTTCCTTTTGCGCCCGGCGCCTTGCACCAGGCCATACGGGCAAATGATACCATGCCCGCCCCGACATGTGCGAACCAGCGGGCGGACGGCGAAATGCGCCTGTGCGCGGAGGCGATCGCCAAGGAACGACGATGGCGGCGGCGTTTACCGTGGCCGAATGCGGGCCTGCGCACGGAAGCGATTACTAGAAGAGCGCCGCTACGGCTAAAGCAAAAACGCTATGGCGGCAAGAAGGCCTAGACCGCAGGTCAGCGCGACAACGGAAGACATCGTCATATGATAGTCCCGAAGCGAGGTTCGCCGGCCGCCACGCACGCCATAGCAGCGGGCATCCATGGCAACCGAAAGCTTGTCCGCCCTTCGGAACATTCCCACGAACAACGGGATGAAGACCGGAGGCCAAGCCGACAATCGTTGCCATAATCCACCTCGATGAAACGATGCGCCTCGTGAGAATTGAGCATCATGGATCGCGCAGAGCTCTTGAGCCATCAAGGGGATGAAGCGAATAGCCATGCTGAACACCATGGCGATATCATCTGCTGGCACATGCAAAGCCCGCAACGGGGACGCGAACGACCGCAGAGCATCGGTAAGCGCCGTAGACGTTGTGGTAAGCACGACGATGAAGCTGCCAAGGACGAGCAAGATCATCCTTGCTCCGTAAAAGCAACCCAGCACGAACCCCACCTGGTTATTGATCGATGCGAACAACATGGTGAGAGCCGCCATCATGTAGACAGGGATTCCCATGGCCAGCATACGGCCAAGCGGGACGCGGGCCGCCAAAGCCAGCACCAGGCATACACCGGCAAGCAGGCACTGTCCGACCCACGTTTCAACCCAGAAAACGGTTGCGGTGTATGCACACAGCAACAGCACCTTTACCCGGGCATCGCAGGTGTGGACGAAGGAATCGCCGTCGATATACGTGTTTACTCGTAATTGCATGCGTGAAGTATAGCGCAGCATGAGATCCAAATAGAAGAACACTGCGCCCCTTAAGCCGCAGCGCGCAATGAACGCTCGCGAGAAAGAAGTTTTAGGTGTTTCTGCAAACGTGTCGCCAAAAAAGAAAGGACCCCGAAGGGTCCTTTCTCAATAGCATGTGGGGGTAAGCTTATTCAGCCTTCTCCTCAGCAGCCTCGACAGCCTCAGCAGCTTCCTCGGCCTTGGGCTCCTCAACAGCCTCGACCTTCTTCGGAGCAGCCTTCTTGGCAGCCGGCTTCTCAGCCTTCTTGGCCACCGGCTCGGTGACGAGCTCCATGATGACCATGGGAGCGTTGTCGCCCTTGCGGTTGCCCAGCTTCATGATGCGGGTGTAGCCACCCTGACGATCGGCGAACATGCCCTGCTCGACCTTCTCGAAGATCTCGCGGACCAGTTCCTTGTCGTTGCCCAGCGCAGCGATGGCAAGACGACGGCTATGCAGGTCGCCCTTCTTCGCCCAGGTGATGATCTTGTCGACATCGGGGCGGATTTCCTTAGCGCGGGACTCGATGGTCTTGATGCGGTCGTTGAGGAACAGCGCCTGCACCAGACTACGCTTCATGGCCTTGGTATGGGCAAAGTCGGTGCCCAGCTTGCGGCCCTTGTAGTTATGCCTCATGGTAGGTTTCTCCTATTGCTTCAAATTGAGGTCCATGGAAATGAGCTTGTCCTTCACTTCCTCAATGGACTTCGCACCAAAGTTCCTGATGTTCAGCAGGTCGTTCTCGGAGAACTCGACCAGCTGGCGCACCGAATGGATGCCGGCGCGCTTCAGGCAGTTGTACGAGCGGACGGACAGGTCCAGGTCCTCGATCTGCTTGTCCAGCTCGGCGTTCGACTCCTGACCCTCCGGAGCGAAGATGGACGGGACTTCGCCCTCTTCCTCTTCGGGGGTGCTGGTCAGGCTGAGGAACGCGCCCATGTACTGGTTGATGATGTTGGCAGCACGGGTGACCGCATCGATAGGCTCGATGGAGCCGTCCGTCTCAACCTCCAAAACCAACTTATCGTAGTCGGTACGCTGGCCCACGCGGGTGTCGGTCACGTTCATCGTGCAACGGCGAACCGGGGAGAACAGCGAGTCGACATGGATGACGCCGATAGGATCCTCCGTGCGCTTGTTGCGCTCGGCGGAAACGTAACCGCGGCCCACGCCGATGCGAACCGTCATGTCAAGCTGGCCGCCGTCGGCAACCGTGGCGATGACATGCTCGGGGTTGATCAGCGTGAACTCGGTGGGAACCTGCAGGTCCGCACCGGTCACAACGCAGGGGCCCTCGGCAGAAACATGAGCCGTGGCCTCTTCCACGTCGTCATTGAGAGCCGAGAAGACCAGGCCTTTGACGTTCAGGACGATATCGGTGATATCCTCGATGACGCCTTCAGCCGTGGTGAACTCGTGCTGCACACCGTCGATTTGGATGGCCGTCGCCTTGGCGCCGTCGAGAGACGACAGCAGAACGCGACGCATGCTGTTACCCAGCGTATAGCCGTAGCCACGCTCCAGCGGTTCCACGATGAAACGCGCAACAGTATCGTTGACTTCTTCCGTTGTTACCGTCGGCCTCATGAACTCTGTCATGTTGGGTAAGCCTCCTTACTAGCGCGATTACTTGGAGTAGAGCTCGACGATGAGCTGTTCGCGGATGTCGAGATCGATCTGATCGCGGGTCGGAAGAGCCAGAACGCTGCCCTGCAGCTTCTCGATGTCAACCTCAAGCCAAGCCGGAACCTGGAAACGGGCGTTGGAGACCAGAGCGCTCTTAATGACCAGCAGTTCCTTGGACTTGTCGGCAACAGCGATCTTGTCGCCGGCCTTGACGCGGTAGGACGGGATGTCCACGCGACGGCCGTTGACGGTGATGTGGCCGTGGGTCACGATCTGACGAGCTTCCTTGCGGGTGCGGGCAAAGCCCAGACGGAAGATCACGCTGTCCAGACGGGACTCCAGGATGATCATGAGGTTGTCACCCGTGATGCCCGGCATGGACTTGGCCTTGTTGAAGTAGCCATGGAACTGCTTCTCCAGCACGCCGTAGATGAACTTGACCTTCTGCTTCTCGCGAAGCTGCATCGCGTACTCGGATTCCTTACGACGACGCTTGGGCTCGCGCTTGGAAGTCTTGGAGCTGCTGTAACCCAGCACGACGGGATCCAGGCCCAGCTGGCGGCAGCGCTTAAGAACCGGAGTTCTATTGATAGCCATAGTAAATAGATCCTTTCAGTTACACGCGACGACGCTTCTTGGGGCGGCAGCCGTTGTGCGGAATGGGGGTGCAGTCCTGAATGCTGGCGACTTCCAGACCGGTAGCCTGCAGCGAACGGATAGCCGTCTCGCGACCAGAGCCGGGGCCCTTCACGTACACGGCGACCTTCTTCAGGCCGTGCTCCATAGCCGTCTTGGCAGCAGCCTCAGCAGCCATCTGCGCGGCAAACGGCGTGGACTTACGGGAACCCTTGAAGCCGACGGTACCGGCGGACTGCCAAGAGATCACGTTGCCCTGAGGATCGGTGATGCTGACGATGGTGTTGTTGAACGTAGACTTGATATGCGCAGCGCCAACGGCAATGTTCTTGCGCTCGGAGCGCTTGATGCGCGTGCGCACGTTTTTCTTAGTTGCCACTTCTTAGCTCCCTTACTTACTTCTTCTTGCCGCCGATTTGCTTGCGGGGACCCTTGCGGGTACGGGCATTCGTGTGGGTGCGCTGACCGCGAACGGGCAGGCCCTTGCGATGACGCAGGCCACGGTAGCAGCCGATTTCCATAAGGCGCTTGATGTTCTGAGACACCTCGCGGTGCAGGTCGCCCTCCACCTTGATGTTGTTCTGAATGTAGTCGCGCAGCTTGACGAGATCCTCTTCGGTGAGGTCGTTCGTGCGCGTGTCCGGATTGATGCCCGTCTCGGCCAAGATCTTCTTGGACGTGGTCAGGCCAATGCCGTAGATGTAGGTCAAGCCGACTTCAATGCGCTTGTCGCGAGGAAGGTCGACACCAACAAGACGTGCCATAGGTTTATCTCCTCTTTCTTCCTAGCCTTGACGCTGCTTATGACGGGGGTTCTCGCAGATAACGAGGACCTTGCCATGGCGTCGAATGATCTTGCACTTGTCGCACATTTTCTTGACCGAAGGACGTACCTTCATTTCAATTTCCTTTCGGTTAATGCGGTCCTATATGTACACACCCAGCCGCAGGTGATTATTCTCGGGGACACTGGCGCGCCGGCTTGCGCGCGGGCTGAGACTACTTGAAACGGTACGTAATGCGCCCGCGATTCAAGTCGTAGACGGACAGTTCGACCGTCACCTTGTCGCCGGGCAAGATTTTGATGTAATGCATACGCATCTTGCCGGAAATGTGGGCCAGGATTTGGTGGCCGTTTTCCAGCTCCACCTTGAACATGGCGTTCGGCAGGGCTTCCAGAACCTTACCACCCAGTTCGATAACATCTTGCTTGGTCAACGGTGCTCCTTCAAACTAATTTCGTCTTTTCGCAGCAATCCGGAATGATACCAAACTTATTGAGTTGTGTGGGGAAAATACACAAAGCGCACAAGACCAGAGGAGCTCGTGGCTTTTCAGTACCTGCATGTCAGGCGTGCGGTCTAGATGCCGCGCAGCCTTCGCCGCTGAGATTGGGCGAGGCCGCCAGGTATTCGCGCATTGCGCAGCCGCCTTGTCGGCTTAACGCGTGAGAATGATTGAGATGAGATTCGCGTTCAGATTCTTGCAACTATACCCTTTTAATGCGATGCGTCAAGAGCATCACAAGAGAAATCACGCGTTCCGACTCTTCTCGGACAATAAAAAACCTCCCGATCGGGAGGCTGAAACCTTAAATGGCTGGGCCACTAGGATTCGAACCTAGGTAGCTGGTACCAAAAACCAGAGTCCTGCCGTTGGACGATGGCCCAGTGCATTCAAACCGCCATGGCGGCCCTGCGCAAAAAGTGGTGGGCCCTGTGGGGATCGAACCCACGACCTTGGGATTAAAAGTCCCCTGCTCTACCGACTGAGCTAAAGGCCCACTTCGCATATGCGCGGCTTTTCATTCTACCGGTGCCCTACGAAACGGTCAACGGGAAAATGGGGAATTCATCTTGCCGCCTCAATTGCAACCTGCGGGCCTTACAATGCGTTGCAACGCTAACTTTCGCGAAGGACGCAACCATGACGCTTCAACAGCTTCGTTACCTTATCGCCATTGCCGAATACGGGTCGATCAACGCCGCCGCGCAGAACCTTTACGCGTCGCAGTCGAACCTGTCAACCGCCATCAAGGAGCTAGAGCAGGAGCTCGGCATCTCCATCTTCACGCGCAGCAACCGCGGCGTGACGCTGACCAACGACGGCACCGAGCTGCTCGGCTACGCACGCCAGGTCATCGAGCAAGCGAACATGCTGGAATCGCGCTACGCCAACAAGGAAAAGCCCCAGGCGCGCCTGGCGGTTTCCACCCAGCACTACGCCTTCAGCGTGGAGGCCTTCGTGAACGTGGTCGAGCAATGCGAAGGGGATTTCTTCGATTTCATCCTTCGGGAAACCACCACCGCCGAGATTATCGACGATGTGCGGTCATTCCGCAGCGAAGTGGGCATTTTGTACCTGGACGCGTTCAACCAGCGCGTGATGCAGAAGGCCTTCGACGACGCCGACGTGTCGTTCTACCCGCTGTTCGACGCGGGCGTGCATGTGTTTGTGGGCGAGAACCACCCGCTGGCCGGGCGCGATATCATCAAGCCCGAGGAGCTGACCGTGTGGCCTCGCTACAGCTTCGAGCAGGGCACCGCGAACTCGTTCTATTACTCCGAGGAGCCGCTCAGCTACGTCGAGCACTCGCGCAACATCCGCATCTCCGACCGCGGAACGCTTTCCAATTTGTTGACCAGCTACAACGGCTACACGCTTTCCACGGGCGTGCTTTCGAGCGAGATGCATACGGGCATCGTGAGCATCCCCCTTGACACCGACGAGCGCATGACCGTGGGATACATCATGCACAACGAACGCAAACCCTCCGAGCTTCTGGACCGTTACATCGAGGAGCTGCATCGCATTATCGGGGAAAGCGAGGGCGTGACCGCTCGATAGCGACCCCGCAAGAGCTTCGCCCCGCACAGGAACTGCGTGCTCAAAACGCCACGCAAGCAAAAAGCCTCGCCCGGCACGAACCGAGCGAGGCTTTCGTTTAGCTAGGCGATAAGCTTAGCGCATGTTGGAGGCGTAAGGAGCCTTGTCCTTGAGCACGACGTCGTGTGCGCCGCCCTCGACGATGGAGGTGGAGCTGATGACGGTGAGCTTGGCCTTATCCTGGAACTCAGGGATGGTGAGCGCACCGCAGTTGCACATGGTGGACTTGATCTTCAGCAGCGTGACCGCGATATTGTCCTTAAGCGGGCCGGCATACGGCACGTAGGAGTCGACGCCCTCCTCGAAGGACAGGCTCTTCTTGCCGCCCAGGTCATAACGGCCCCAGTTGCGAGCACGGGCAGAACCCTCGCCCCAGTATTCCTTCATGTAAGTGCCGTTGACCATGACCTTGGCCGACGGGGACTCGTCGAAGCGGGCGAAGTAACGGCCCAGCATGACGAAGTCGGCGCCCATGGCCAGGGCCAGGGAGATGTGGTGGTCGTAGACGATGCCGCCGTCGGAGCAGATGGGCACGTAGATACCGGTCTCCTTGAAGTACTCGTCGCGGGCCTTGGCCACCTCGATGGTTGCCGTGGCCTGGCCGCGGCCGATGCCCTTGGTCTCACGGGTGATGCAGATGGAACCGCCGCCGATGCCGATCTTGACGAAGTCGGCGCCAGCCTCTGCCAGGAAGCGGAAGCCCTCGCCGTCGACCACGTTGCCGGCACCGATCTTCACGGAGTCGCCGTAGTGCTCGCGCACCCACTCGATGGTCATCTTCTGCCAGTCGGAATAGCCCTCGGAGCTGTCGATGCACAGCACGTCGGCGCCTGCCTCGACCAGCGCGGGGACGCGCTCGGCGTAGTCGCGGGAGTTGATGCCCGCGCCCACGATGTAGCGCTTGTGGCTGTCGAGCATTTCATTGGGGTTGGACTTGTGGCTGTCGTAGTCCTTGCGGAACACCATGTAGACCAGATTGCCCTCGGCATCCACCAGCGGCAGGGAGTTCAGCTTGTGGTCCCAGATGATGTCGTTGGCAACCTTGAGGGAGGTGTCCTCGGAGGCGGTGACCAGCTTCTCGAGCGGGGTCATGAACTCGGAGACCTTCTCCTCGCCGGTCATACGGGACAGGCGGTAGTCGCGCTCGGTGACGACGCCAAGCAGCTTGCCATGGGCAGAGCCGTCGTCGGTGACGGGCATGGTGGAGTGACCCGTCTGCTCCTTCAGAGCCACGACCTGGTTGAGCGTCATATCAGGGGAAAGGTTGGCGTCGGACTCGACGAAGCCGGCCTTGTAGTTCTTCACACGGGCGACCATGGCGGCTTCCTGCTCGATGGTCTGGTTGCCGTAGATGAAGCTCAGACCGCCCTCGGTTGCCAGGGCGACGGCCATGTTGTCGTCGGACACGGCGGCCATGATGGCGCTGACCATGGGGATGTTGAGCGAAAGCGGGCACTCTTCCTGGCCCTTGCGGTACTTGACCAACGGGGTTTTCAGGCTCACCGACGCCGGAACGCACGTAGCAGGCGTATGACCAGGTACCAGAAGATACTCGTTGAACGTACGTGACGGCTCGTCGTAATAATAAGCCATGGGAGACGGCTCCTTCTCTCGCAACGGGATTTTCGTTGCTAGCCATTATAGTCACGCCGACGGCCCGATTGCGAGGGCGGGCCGGCAAATAGCGGAGAATGTGGAGAAACGCACGGAGAACAACGCTCGGGCAACGAAAAGGACCGCCGGTTCCCCAGCGGCCCTACCAGGTACGATATGCGGTTTTGCAGCCTTATCAGCCCAGCCCCGCCCATTTCGCGATGATGGGGGCGTAACCCATAGCGAACACGATGAGCATGCCCACGGGGATGACGTAGGTCACGTAGCCGCGCGCCCATCGCGGGAACTTCAGGCCGCTGCCCGTGTCGGCCTCCGCCAGGAAGCCTTCCCAGCCCCACCCGCTTTTACGCGTGCAGAACAGCACCAGCAGCAAGCCGCCCCACGGCAGGATGTTGTTCGATACCAGGAAGTCCTCGATGGCCTGGATGTCGCCGATGCCCGGGACCGTGAAGCCCGCCAGCACGTTGAAGCCCAGGACGCAGGGCATGCTAAGCACGGCCAGCAACACGCCGTTGACCAGGCATGCCTTCTTTCGCGGCGTCCCCCACTGGTCCATGGTGAAGCTCATGATGTTCTCGAACACGGCGATGACGGTTGACAGCGCGGCGAACGTCATGAACACGAAGAACAGCACCGCCCACAGCTGACCGAACGGCATCTCGTTGAACACGCTGGGCAGCGTGATGAACACCAGGCCCGGGCCCGAACCCGGCTCCACGCCGAACGCGAAGCAGGACGGGAAGATGACGAGGCCCGCCATCAGCGCCACGAGCGTATCAAGGCCGGCCACGCGCACCGCCTCGCCCGTGAGCGTGTGGTCCTTGCCGATGTAGCTTCCGAAGATGGACATGCCGCCCATGCCGACCGAAACGGTGAAGAACGCCTGGCCCATGGCCGCATACACGGCATCGCCGAAGGTTGCCAGCTGCTCGGCCAGCGTAGCGCCGGCGAACATCTTGCCGAAATCGGGCATCAGGTAGAAACGCAGGCCCTCGGCCGCGCCCGACAGCGTGACCGCGCGCACGCACAGGGCCACGAGCACTACGAACAGGGCCATCATCATGACCTTCGTCACGCGTTCCACGCCCTTCTGCACGCCGGCGCGCGTGACGCCCACGCCCACGCCGACGATGATGAGCATGTACATGGTAAGCTGCACCGGATCGGCGAGCAGGCCGTTGAAGACGTCCGCCACCTGGGAACTTTCCAGCCCCACGAACTCGCCCGAGGCGCTTTTCACCACGAAAGCGAGCATCCAGCCGCCCACGGTGGTGTAGAACATCATGAGCAGGTAGTTGCCGACCAGTGCCGGCCACTTGAACGCGTGCCATTTCGTACCCGCCGGCTCAAGCACGTCGTAGCTGCGCGCGATGGAGCGCTGGCTTGCACGCCCGGCAGCGAACTCCATGATGAGGGCAGGAAGCGCGAAGATGGCCAGAAACACCAGGTACATGATCACGAACGCCGCACCGCCGTACTCGCCCGTGATATAGGGGAATCGCCACACGTTGCCCAAGCCGATGGCGCAGCCCGCGCTCACCAGGATGAACCCAAGACGGGTTCCGAACTTCTCGCGTTCCATTCGTCCTCCAAACCGCGCGCCGCGGCGCGTAACGCAAAAACGCCCGGCGTAGCGATACGCCGGGCGCTCACAATCAACCCTTGCAGTGTAGCGGAAAGCGGGGTCTGCCGCCAGAAACGTTACCGAACGCGGTCGCCTTATTCCGACCGCAGGGCCTCGACCGGGTCCTTTCGGCTAGCAGCGCTTGAAGGGATGAGGCCCGCCAGGAACGTGAGGAGCACGCTGATGCCCACGAGCACCACCGCCGCCTGCCACGGCAAAATGGCCACGTTGCGAACATCGAACAGCGAATACACGATGGCGTTGGCGGGTATGCAGGCAAGCGCCGTCAACCCGATACCGATGACGCCCGCCGTGAAGCCCACGATGACGGTCTCGGCGTTGAACACGCGGCTGATATCGCCTTTGCTGGCGCCGATGGAGCGCAGGATGCCGATCTCCTTCTTGCGCTCGAGCACGCTGATATAGGTGATCACCCCGATCATGATGGAGCTGACCACCAACGAGATGGCGACGAACGCCACCAGCACGTAGCTGATCATGTTCACGATGGTGGTGACCGAGCTCATCAGCGCGCCCACGATGTCGGTATAGCTGACCGCCTTGCCCTCTTCGCCGTTCGACTCCATGCGATCGTTGTAGGCGTCGAGGATGTCGATGACGCTTTGCTTGCTGGGGAAATCCTTCGGATAGATGTCGATGCTGGCGGGTTTGGCGTAATCGGCCCAGCCCAGCTTTTTCATGTTGTTGTCGTAGCTGGACTGCTCGGTGGACATGAGGCTTGTCATGAGCTCGGCAAGCTCGTTCTCGTCCATGTTCATCTGGAAGGCATCGGCGAACGCGGACTGATCGATGCCCATGGCGCTGGACATATTGCCGGCGAGCCTGGTCATGTACGAGTTCATCGCGGCGGACACCTGCTGCTGCATCGCACCTGCGAACTGGGTCATCGCCTGCGACATGGCGCTTTGCATATACGTTTGCATGGCGGCGCCGAGCTGCGTTTGCAGCCGCGAGGAGATGGCCTGCGTCAACGCCGGGAGCAGCTGTTGCTGGATCTGCTGGCCGATCTGCTGCGAAAGCTGATCGCGCAGCTGCTGCTCGATCTGACCCGACATGCCGCCGAAATCGATGGAGCCGGCGATGACCTGCTGCATGGCTGCCTGCGTGACGGGGTCGGCTAGATATGCCGCCACCGCCGAATCGGCGCTGCCGGCATATTCCGGATGCGCCGCCAACCACGCGGGATATCCCTTCACGATATCCATGACGCCGGCGGTGAGCACGTCGGTTTTAATGGTGGGCTGCACGCCGTCGAAGCTGATGTCCAACCCGCTGAAGTCAAGGTTCAGCTTGCTCATGTCGATGGCGCTCGGGTCGATGCTGATAGAGGATGCGTCGAAGGCGGGCAAGCTGGAAAGGTCCAGGTTCATGTCCGATAAATCCATGCTGGCGCCCAGATCGGCGCCCTGCAGTCCCGCGGCCAGCGCGCTCTGATCGAACGTGAAGGCGTTCTGCAGCTTCTGCCCATCGATGGTGAACAGGCTGGACATGTCGAAGGCGTTGCCGTTTTTCTGGTCGCTTTCCTCATCGGCGAACGATTTGCCTGTGATCACGTTCGTTGCCGGGTTCGCCTTCTGGTCCTGCACAATCTGGGTGTTCCCTGCTTGGTCGATCAGGTGGTTTACCAGGCTAGAGGGATAATACAGCCCCGTTTGCAAGGAGGTGATCTTCGCGCCCTCCTTCGGCTTCACGACGCCCGCGATCTTCAGCGTTTCCCCGTTGTCCACCAGGTTCCTCATGTAGGCATCGTCGCCGGACTTGTCCTTCCACACGCCGTACTCGTCATCACGCTGATAGAAATCGGCGGCGTTCACCAGCTTGAAGGTGACGCCCATCAGGTCGTCGTAGGAAAACGACAGGCTATCGCTCGGCACATTGACGGCTTCCTCGTTGGCGAAGGCGCGCACCATGCTCTCGAGCTCGGCATGATCGCGCAGACCCATGGAGTAGAGCATGAAATCGCTCACGCTGCCGCCCGGAGTGAGCACCAGCACGACCTCGTTGTAGCTTTCAGGCCAATGACCCGCCATAACGTCGTATTGACCCTCGACCATGCCCATATTGTCGGGCAGCTTGTAGAAGATGTTGGTGCTCATCATCGACGACATAATGTCGTTCGAAGCTGTAGAGGAGCCCAGACCGATGCTGGCGAACGACTTGTCCGGGTTCACCTGATGCACGGTGCCGGATGTATCGGAGCTGAAAATCTGCGGAGTGACGTTGTACCCGTACTCGATGGAGCTCACGTACGGCTCCACGCCCGATTCGCCCGAGTCGAAAAACTCCTTCAGCGACGCCAGGTCGTTGCTGCCGATGCTGTCGAACGTGCTCGCGATCATCTTCGATTCGTGCACGGGCTTGTCCGAATCGCCATCGGAGGAGTCGTCCTGAGCTTTCTCCGCCGATGAACCTTCCGAACCGCTGCCCAGCCCCATCATGCTGGTCATGTCGAACCCTTGGTCCTGGATCTGCAGCGGGTACTCGGAAAGCGTCTCCTCCTCCACGTTGGCGATATAGCTGTTCACGCCGTTCGCCAGCGATAAGATGGCGGCGATGCCGATGATGCCGATGCTGCCCGCGAACGCCGTCATAAGCGTGCGGCCCTTCTTCGTGAGCAGGTTCTTAAACGACAGGGAGAGCGCCGTGAGGAACGACATGCTGGTGCGACGTGCCTGCTTGGCGGCCCGGCGCGGGCTGTTCTCGGCCGCCGGGTCGAACGGGCAGGTGTCGTCGCGGATGACGCCGTCGGCCAGGGTGACGATGCGCGTAGCGTAGCGCTGCGCCAGTTCGGGGTTGTGCGTGACCATGATGACCAGGCGGTCGTCCGCAATCTCAGTGAGCAGGTCCATGATCTGCACGCTGGTCTTGGAGTCGAGCGCGCCCGTGGGCTCGTCGGCCAGCAAAATCTCGGGGTCGTTGATGAGCGCACGAGCGATGGCGACGCGCTGCATCTGGCCGCCGGAGAGCTGGCTGGGCTTTTTGCTCACGTGCTCGGCAAGCCCCACGCGGCCGAGCGCCTCGACGGCGCGCTGCCGACGCTCGGCGCGGGACACGCCGGAAAGCGTGAGGGCCAACTCGACGTTTTCCAGGATGGTCTGGTGCGGGATAAGGTTGTATGCCTGGAATACGAAGCCGATGCGGTTGTTGCGGTACACGTCCCAATCGCGGTCTTTGTATTCGCTTGTGGACACGCCATCGATGAGCAGGTTGCCGCCGTCGTAATGGTCAAGGCCGCCGATGATGTTGAGCATGGTGGTCTTGCCCGAGCCTGAAGGGCCCAACACCGCCACGAACTCGTTGTCGCGGAAGGCCACCGATACATGGTCGAGCGCGGTTTGCGTGAAGTCCGCAGTGGTATAGGACTTGCACACGTTTATCAGTTGCAGCATGCAGCCGCCTTTCGAATTTGAAGACAATCGCTGTGATTATCCCCCGCCGCGCACCCAGGCAGCCTCGCTTTCGCGAAATGCGTGGAATCCGTTACCTTCGAGCGCGCGATTTAGCCGATAGCGGCATCTGCCGCTTGGGCGATGTCGACCATACAATCCTGCGCCTGCGACCTTTCGGCATCGCTGGAAAGAACCACCATCACGTAGGGGTTCGAGGCAAGCACGATGCCCCCGTCATTGAACACGCCATCGAGCGTGCCCGTCTTGTGAGCGAAAACGCTGCCTGTCGGCAACCCCTCGAGCAGCCCAGCGCCATCATGCTGGCCTTTCAGCAAATCAAGGGCAAACTCGCTCGCGTCCGGACTCACCAGTTTCCCCTGGTAGATAAGCTGCAGCATACGCGCAACGTCATTCGCCGACGTATAGTTCTCGACATCCGTAGAGAAATCCATCATACGACGGTTGAGCACGGTCTGCGTGAGGCCGATTTCGCTCGCGTACTCGTTCGCAGCCGGCATGCCGACCGCGTCGATAATCAGATTAGTGGCAATATTGTCGCTATCTTGAATCATGTAAGCGGCAAGCTGGCGATACGTATACGATCCGCCAGCACCCGATGCCTGGATGACGCCCGTGCCTCCCACTACATCCGACGGGTCCACGGTTACCGAATCATCAAGCGATAGCGCCCCGGATTGCGCTTGGTCGAGCAAAGTCCCCAATATCGCCAGCTTAATGATGCTGGCAGAAACGAAAGGCTCGTCACCGTTCACGTCGACCGACCAGGACCCATCAGCCGATGCGCATGCAACGGCATAAGTCCCCGCATGAGCCTTCGTTGCCTGCTCCAACGCATCCCGCAAGCCCTCGGGCGCCGAAACAGGCGCCACAGCTTCGCCAGCCCGAGCATCATCGACGCAGTCGACAAGCGCCTCAACATCGGAGGTGCCGGTCATCTCTCCCCGTTTCTCCTGGCCAGAATCGCATCCAGCAAGCAAACACGATGCAAACAGCACCGTCATTGCCGTCACCCAGACGCCAGCGGCCCGCACTGCCGCGCCCATCACAAGCAGAATCCGAACACGACGCCCTCCGCGGTGGAGGCATAGCCGCCGTTATCTACCTCCGGACCCATGTCCCCGAACGACGTTGCGACATTAGGAGCCGAAGAGCGCATCCACCAAACGCCGGGATTGCTCGATCCGGCAATGCTGCGATCAAGCGAAGCATGACCCTGCTCGCCGGCAACGCCTTGCTGCTTGAACCAAGCGTATTGCGACCCCTCCTTATTATCCACCGTATCGATATAGCTTTGATTCGATCCCTTGTTCCACGCAATGGGGCCAAGGCATTCCACCCAGGAGAACAGCCATACGCTATCCTGCGTTTCGGTAACGCTTGCAGGCGAGGTGGTCTTACCGGCATTGTTCGACAGTTTGCTCACCGCCACCACGCCAGAGCGCATCTCATCGGGAAACGACTGCAGTACTTCCCCGTTCAGCCAAGCGCGCATACCCGACGACTTCCAACCACCGGAGTTCGAAGCCGTGGAATTCATAGGATGCTCGGCGAAAATCCCCGAGGTCATGAACGTGAACGCTGCGTTTCGCCCACTCGAGCCCTTATCTTTGAACACATCGACGATAAACACGTCTACGTTTCCCATAGATGTCTGCAGCATCTTCGTTTCGCCGGTAAACGAGCCGTCCGGCTTCACAAGGTTGTAGCTTGCCGCCATCTTAACGGCATCGTCGCGATTTTTTGCCGTGCGCTCTATTTCCGCAGCGATATTCGAAAGGTCAGCCCACGAATACTCGGAGATGCCGCTTTTCACCTGCACTTGCTGAGAGACGGCGTTTTCCGTGGCGGATCCCTGCGCCCCGTCGGATTGCTGCTGGGCCTGTTGGTCGGTCTGCTGCCGGCTTACCGTCTCACTAGACGAGCCACCAGTCGCTTCGATGATGCGAGGGACGGCGAACACGGCTACCGCGATGACAAGAACTGCGCATACCGCCGCAACGGTCGCAACCTGCGGGGAGATGCCTTTACTCCGAGAGGCGGCTCCTTGCGCCATCGCCGGACGAAACCCCTGATTGCCCCCAGCATCCTGCGACGGCGATGCCTGCACGGAGACGGTATCCCCCACTTGCCAGTCCGAGACATCGCCAGCATTCGACGCAGGCTCTTCATCAAGAACCGGGGCCCCGCAGAACTCGCAGAACCTGGCATCATCCTCAATCGGCTTTCCGCAATTCGCGCAGAACATAGCGCACCCCCTACCGCTAGCCACCAAACAGCATCTGCCACGACAGCAACATGATGGCTCCATAGTAGCCGAACAACAAGCAAAGATAACAGGCGAATCAGCGTCTGGCGCTCCTCCGTCCGGCTCCGCAACTCGTCCTCCGGGACGATTCCCGCCAAGGCGATTGCGACGAATGCCACGGGGCGCCGTTGCCGGTATACTATCTTCATTGCGGCAGGAAGGCCGCTTTAGGGGTTCGAAAAGGAGGGATCGTTATGTACGGTTCAATTGGCTCTCACGGAATGTCTACGGCCATCGACATCATTGCGCCCATTTTGGGGATTGCAGCCATTGCGGCGGCGATCGTGCTGTTCATCAAGTTCGCAAGCAAGAAAGCGGACAAGACGAAGCCGCTTACCAAGTTCTTCAGCTTCGATCACCTGTTCATCGAAAGCATCACGAAGTTTCTGTATGTGTTCTCAACAACCTCGATTGCGGCATTTTGCCTCATCTTCCCCTTTATGTCAGCCGCATCGAAATCGGGCGTCAGAGCAATGGGGTCTTTTTTCGAAGGCCTCATCATTGCCATCTTCGCATTCGTGATTTTCGAGGTCGTCAACCGCCTGCTTTTCGAATGGAGCATGATGTTCATCCGCGGCGCAGTCGATCTGCACGACATCCGCAACAAAATGCTCGGATCGACCGATTCGGCATTCAATGATTCAATCGACTTGAGCGGGATATTCGCTGCAAAACGTCGTTCCAGCGATACCCCGACGAGCAAGGCCGACCAGACGGTTGCCCAACCCTCCCAGCCCGCACAGCCGACGGTGCCCATCAACCCCGTCGTAACGAGCACATGGGACTGCCCATGCGGAAAGACGGGCAACGCCGGATCGTTTTGCCCCAAATGCGGACACCCCCGGCCGTAGCTTATAAGCCATCACAAATAACTTCGATTCACAAGCAAGGCAACCACTCTGAACGGATTGCCATAGTCTTTAGCATCAGGTATCGGTTGCAGGCATAACTGCAACCGCGAAGGAGGCGTCGATGTACTGCGAGCATTGCGGAGCGAAGCTTTCCGAAAATGCACGGTTTTGCCCAACCTGCGGAAGCGCAACCAGCGAACAATCCGCCGCCGATAGCCAAGTTTCGGCAAACGCATCCGGCACAACATCCTGCTCCCAAGCGGATGCGCCTCGGAAAGCCATCGGGAAGCCCGCCGTGATCGCGGTTTCTGCCGTGGCGTTCGCGCTTATCGCCACCGGAGTCGCTTTCGGCGCGCTCTCCATCAACAGCCCGGCAAAACCCGCAGACGAGCAAACCTCAACCGAACAAGAGGCCCCGGAAACAAAGCAACCGGAAGAGCCGGCGGCGGCTGCGGTGCCGGAGCAAGAGCCGGCACCCGAAGCCACACCGGAACCAGAACCCACGCCCACACCCGTCAACCCCGCCGCAGAGGCGCAAACCGCCCTGCAAGCGGTCATCGACGACTATCGCTCGCTTGCAGACGATTCCGCTAAACTCAGCAAGGATGACCTAGCTTCAAGACATCCTTACGTGAATTCGATGGCCAGCCCCAGTTATCTTATGGATTGGGCGGACAGCGGCTTCTCGAACGTTTGCTACGCCTTTTCCGATTTAAACGGCGATGACGTCCCCGAGCTGATCATCGGCTGCAAAGATGCGCAGTCCAACACGCAGGCGTTCGACATCTGGTCCTACGTCAACAACGCCCCCGTTCGCGTCGCTTATTCGTGGGAACGCTCGATTATGCGTGTTTGCGCCGGCGGCTATCTTTACGAACGCGGAAGCGGCGGCTTCCAAGACTGGATGATCACCGTGAGCACGCTGAGCGCCTACCCAACCGGCGTCGGCGACGCCTGGACGGACTACACGAACGGTTTTAACGGTCGCACCGATAACCTCAACGTAGTCGAGAAGCTCGGCATGGAGAGTGGGGCCTACGTAAAGACCGATGCGCAAGGCAACAAGACGGCTATCACCGCCGAGCAATTCCAAACCGAGAATCAAGCCATCGAGCAGCAATACCCTGCCGACAGCTCCATCGAGTGGATCCCGCTTATTTCATAGCGTCCTCGCAGCGACTCATCCGAAATCCCAATCCGACCTTTTCGCTGTTGATAGAGCTGCCAGGCCTATCGTTAGCGATATTCGATGATTTCCGTTTGTGCTATCGCACGCCCCATCCGCCCCGTTTTCGCGGTTTGCGTGGAATCCGTTACCTTCTTCGCAAACCGCGAACGCCACCGACGCAGTTGTCGGCTTTCCCGGTTGCGCCCCTTCCCCGCCTAGCGTGCCCGCCCCGGTTGGCGTACTATCGTCAGCGAGCAACGATCCCCGAATGCAAGGAGCGTATATGGAACGCGAATCCGCGTGGAAGCGCTACGATGAGGACCAGCTGGCCGAGCTCGAGCAGCTTGCCGCCGGCTACATCGACTTCATCTCCGAGAACAAGACCGAGCGCGAGTTTTCCGCCGCCGCCATCCGCAGCGCAGAAGCCGCCGGCTACGAGAGCCTTGACGCCGCCATTTCCGCAGGCCGCAAGCTTGTCCCCGGCGACAAGGTGTGGGCAACCATGCGCAACAAGGCCGTCATCCTGATGCAGCTGGGTGCCCGCCCGTTGACCGACGGCATGAACATCCTTGGCGCGCACATCGACAGCCCGCGCCTGGACGTCAAGCAGAACCCGCTGTACGAATCCAGCGAGCTGGCCTTCATGGACACCCACTACTACGGCGGCATCAAGCACTACCAATGGGTCACCGTCCCGCTGGCGCTGCACGGCGTGATCGCCAAGAAGGACGGCAGCGTGGTGGACGTGAAGATCGGCGAGGACGCCGACGATCCCGTCTTCTGCATTTCCGACCTGCTCATCCACCTGGCGAACCAGCAGATGGGCAAGAAGGCCAACGAAGTGGTCGAAGGCGAGGCGCTCGACATCCTGGTCGGCAACCGCCCCCTGGTGGTGCGCGACGAGGACGGCGAGGCAAAGGAGCAGAAGGACCCCGTGAAGGCTTTCGCCCTGAAGCTGCTTGCCGACAAGTACGGCATCGAGGAAGAGGACTTCCTGTCCGCCGAGCTTGAGGTCGTTCCCGCCGGCCGCGCCCGCGACCTGGGCTTCGACCGCAGCATGGTGCTGGGCTACGGCCAGGACGACAGCGTGTGCGCCTACACCTCGCTGGTGGCGCAGCTTGCCGTCGCCGGCGAGGAGCTCGACCGCGCCGCCGTGTGCGTGCTCGTGGATAAGGAGGAGATCGGCAGCGTGGGCGCCACGGGCATGGCCTCGCAGTTCTTCGAGAACACCATCGCCGAGATCATGGAGCTTGCCGGCGAGGGAGGCATGCTGCCGCTGCGCCGCGCGCTGGCCGCTTCCGCCATGCTCTCCTCCGACGTCTCCGCAGGCTTCGACCCCGCCTATGCCAGCGTATTCGAGGCGAAGAACAGCGCGTATCTGGGCCACGGCCTGGTGTTCAATAAGTACACGGGCGCACGCGGCAAGTCGGGCAGCAACGACGCCCGCGCCGAGTACATGGCGCGCATCCGCAAGATCATGGATGACGCCGGCGTGCAGTTCCAAACCTGCGAGCTGGGCAAGGTCGACGCCGGCGGTGGCGGAACCATCGCGTACATCCCCGCCAAGTACGGCATGGACGTCATCGACTCCGGCGTGGCGGTCCTCTCCATGCACAGCCCCTGGGAGGCCACCAGCAAAGCCGACATCTACGAGGCCGAACGCGGATACGAGGTGTTCCTGCGCGCATAACGGGCACGGGAAGCGGAAGCGATTTCCACCACACGCAACCTCGGAAAGCCGTCGATAAACAGCAAGAAGCG
>CAKTWI010000006.1 GCA_934630815.1 uncultured Senegalimassilia sp. | reverse complement strand
GCAGCGTGCCTCCCCGCCATAAAAAACCTCCCATTCTCGGACTTTACTTCCAGTCCAAGAAATGGGAGGCAGTTCAAACGTCGCCCTTCTAGGGTTTCGGTTAGCCCACCATTTCGGCGAACTTTCGTCACCAAGATACTCACCCAAATGCTCGTCAGCAGCACTTCTCCGGACACCATAGCCAAAAAACGGCCATAAACCTGCCTAGCATCCACCTCATCATCAGCACGCCACAGCTTCGCGGCGACGCTTCGTGAGCGCCAGTCAGAAAGCCGCCGACGTAACCAGCACGCCTTGCAGCGGCCGCCTGTCCCGCTGCTGCCCGCGAACTCCGCCTGTGAACTGCAAACTTCTGGGCGGTTTCGCAGGCCGAACCTGCCCGAAACGCCACAATACGCCGGCGTTTCCCCAGGTCAGCGAGCTCGACGGCGAACGACTCCCGCCGACAACCGCCCAGAAGCCCAAGGCCCATGGCGAAATCGGCGCCCATTTCCTGCGAAACCGCCCAGAAGTCGCAGGGGCGCGCCTGTGGGGAAAGCGCCGGAATCCGCCTCGCAGAAGCGGGCCATCCATTTGCACAGGCCGGGCTCCGCCACCTTGTTGAACGAGCACCGTCCCTTGACGACCGCATCGACGGCCAGACAGCACTCTATACGCCTGACACGCTTCAGCAGCTCCACACGCTGAATCCACGAGGCAAGTCGCACGCCAGATGATCGGGAATTACCACAGCAACGCTCAGCCTCGCCCTCGTTATCGCAACATAGAGCTTCGCCCTCGTCGCCTGCTCAAGGTTTGCATCATGATTGAACAGCCAGTCGCGCATTTTGGAAGTCGGGAATAACAAAACCCGGTCAAAGGTTCTGCCCTTCACGGCGCCCATGTTCTGAGCTCGAACGTCCGGAGGGACTTTTGTCCGCTTGTCATGAACGAGGCAGGCCGCACCATAACGCTCGTTGTACGCCGCGGCATCAGACTCTCGGACAAGGAAAACACCGGCATGGTCCTCGTCGGGAAACGTGTCAGCCGACGATACGGTTGCAGGAAAGTTCGGGTATAGCGCATCGGCCAAATCTACAATCTCTTGAGAACAGCGGTGGCACGTTCGGAGAGTTTCGGAGTCGATAGAGCAATCAAGGTGCCTATCCAACAGGAACTGCCCAAAGCCCTTTGCGCAGTACTGCTTGTTTTTCGTCACGTTGGAGGTGCGATATGTTGCCTGCCGCAAATCGCCGGCGAGACGTACGTCCTTAACCTTGCCGATTATGGCGGCAATGAACTCAAGGTCGTAGCCTGACATGTCCTGCACCTCATCTATGCAGACCATCGAGTAGAGCCGCGAGATCCTGTCAAAAACAAGCCCTTCGACCTTCTCATCAATATAGAGAGCTAACTCGGCTACTTTGTCGCTATAAACACGAAGGCTCCCATCGGACTGACGGAGAGCGTAATGCCGCAAATCGCCCTTTCGGCTTCTTAGAGCGGAAGCACCGTTGATGAGCTTGATACCACAGATCTCTTCATCGCCAAGCCCTACTGAACCCTGATAGGGCTTCACGCCTTCCCGCAAAAGGAACGTGTACCAAGGCACAATGTCAACGTTTCCGGGAACATGCCGATGCTCACGCAAAAAGACGTGGCCGATCTCGTCAGTGTTCTCGTCTGTGAAGGTAGTGAATAGCACGCGCCCATCTGTGTGCGCCGCAGCTAACCTCGCCAAATGCGTCGTCTTGCCCGACCCAGCGGCAGCGTCATAGAACACACCGGCCATGCTACCCACGCCCTAAAGCAGCATCGATGAACTCTATGGCGCGCACGATATATTCGGGCCAGACAATGTCCTCATCGGTCGTAAAGAACTTGTACGCGCACTCAGTCTTATTTGTCTTCATATGTCTCAGGGCAGCATCGCGGTCTTTGAAGGCTTTGCCTAAGACAACCCCAGTCTTTTGGAGGCCATTGGCCTTAAAAAGCTCAGGTTCGAGCGTGTTGTACGAATAATCCTCGATGGGCCCTCGTTCCAAGCATCTACCAGGGAAGCTGACGGCGATACGGGTGTCGATGGGTGCTTGCCCGTCGCAAAGCAACCAGTAGCTACCGTACTGCGAACGCCTTTTATCCACATCACCATCGTTATCCGTCAGCGCAACAACCGGCTGCGAAACGACCTTAGCCATCTGCAGGAACCTTTGAGCTGAGTTAGCAACCGAGATGACCTCAATCCCCTCCTGTATGGGCAAACGCCCCTTGTGCGAGTCCATATATACCCGCTGCACCACAAGCTCATCCGAATCGCCCTCCACAAGGATGGCCGCCCTGCAAAGAAGGAAGCGCAGGGTCGAGTAGCCGGGCAGCTTCTCGAAGAAGCGAAATGTAGCGGAATCGCAGGTGTCACTTAGCCTTGCGGCGTTGCCGTCAGGGCCCACGATAAGCAGGTTACCGAGGTTGAGCTTGTTGGCGACGAAGCTGCTGTGCGTGCTCACAAGCGCCTGCTGGCCGCCCAGACGCTCGCAGACCCCCTCAAGAAGCGCATTGAGGTTTGCATGGGAGAGATGGGCCTCCGGCTCCTCAAGCAAGATTACACCAGAGCCGCAATCACCGCTTTTCGCAAGTGCAAGCTCGACTTCGGCCATATTTTGGGAACCGGCGCCGGCATGCGTGAAGGCAATCGAGTCCAGTGCAGCCACCACACCAGACTCCCAGGCCTGCTTGTTGCCCATGTCGCTTCTAAAGCTGACCTTCTTTCCCGTCAGACTCGAAACTTTATCGGAAAGCAGGGAGTTGGCATTGACGACGGCGTCGCAACCGTCAAATTGCACCCTCGTCTGCCGATACGCCTGCAAAACGGCGATTTGGTCGTCGCGGTCCAATACATCCTTTGCAAGGTGCGAGATATAAGACTGCTGACTCCCACTCCTCGCGTTGCCCGAGGAGTCAATCAAACAAGACCGAAAGCCCAGCGTTGAAGCCACGAGCCTGTGGCGCGAGAAAGTATAGCGCTTAACGTGGTAGTACTCGATGGGCAAAGCGTTGCCTTCAAGCCCTTTGACGTATTCATCGAACTCGGGGCCGAACTCGTCACGATCGAGTTCGATAAGGATGCCAACGCCCGATGCGGGCGCCTTACCCACATTATTGTCGCCTTCGTACTTTGCGAGCTCGTGCGTATCAGCGCCGTCAAACGTCGCTTCGATTCGTATACACGGCGGCTCCACCACATGGCCGCTCCTGAGCGTGTCGAAATAACGCCCGACGGCGTCGATATTGAAAAGATCCTGCGTAAGCGCCTGGTTGAGGGACCGCCCGCGAAAAGTGCCCGTCAAAACGAGACGGAGCGCCTCCAGTATTGTGCTCTTGCCGAAATCGTTATTGCCGACAAGTACGTTCATGCCCTGCTTCAACGAGATGCGCACTGGTTCAGAGAACTTCTTGAATCCCTCGATATAAAGCTCTTTGACATAAAGCCCTTGCTCCACTCGGCACCTCCCCGCCAACGAGAATTACTTACGTATGCTGGAACCCCTTACTTGCCCACTGCAGGTGATTTAAAGGCTTATGTGGCTGATTTTTACCTGACGGCTGCCCTCGGCGTCAACCCAGCTCACTTCGACGTCAAAAACAGGGTTCAAACCCGGTACGGCAGGTATGTCTTTTAAGGCTACGCTGCTCGCAGCCATGATAGCATCATCGCCGACAGTCGCACGCTCGAACTGTTTTCGCTAGGCTGAATCTGAATACATCGCCAGGTTCGTTTCGAGCGCCTTGATGAACGACATGCAGACCGCCGCACCCGCTGACTTAATCGCTGCTGATAGACGTTCGGCCATGGAGACAAGAAGGGCAGTCAGCATGTCGCAGGCGCATCCGTAGTAACTGAGGAAGCAGGGCAATTTAGTTACCAACACCGCCCACAGGGCCAAGATTCCCACGCAATGCGGCGTGCAGCTACCTGGCAAGAAGCGCCCCTCACCGCTCCGAACGCTCTTGAGCACCCCCGTTCATGCGCGGATACCCATCTTCGCAACCGGCGTGCCCTGCAGCAACCGCCGCGCTCCCCTAGCGACCCGCAAGCCCCACTTGCAACTTCTGGGCGGTTTCGCAGGCCGAATCGACCCGAAACACCACAACACGCCGGCGTTTCCCCAGGTCGGCAGAGCCAACAGCGAACAACTCCCGCCAGAAACCGCACAAAAATTCAGGACCTATGGCGAAATCGGCGCCCATTTCCTCCGGAACCGCCCAGAAGTCGCGAGGACGCGACCGCAAGCGAAGCCGCGGCAGCCGATGAGCATGCGGCCAAACGAATGCTTGCACCAGATGCACCGCAAACCATCGCGCAAAAGCGCTCATGGAAAACGCCGGTAGAGCCCCGTACCCGCCCCTACAAATAGCAACTCCCATCCACCCCCGCCAACCCGCCAAAAAGTCACTCATAACTACCAAAAATCACCCTGACGAGCCGTAATCCCTAGGTCCTCTATCGTAAAATGTCGCCAGCAAATATCGCACGGTGACACTGCCCCATGCGTCGCGAAACCGCCACCGGCCATAAGAGAGGTCACGCCATGAAACAGCCCGCGTCCGCAATGCTTTCGATCGCACTTTCGCTCACGCTGGTCACAAGCATGTGCCCGGCAACGGCGCTCGCAACGGACGACGCAAACGCCCAAGCAACGACGAACGCGATCACTACGGAAACACCTGCGAGCGTCAAAGCAACCACATAGAACGATAAACCTCTCGGAACTTTCCCTTTTGGTCGAGAAAGCTCCGAGAGGCTTCCCGCTCCTCCAATCCTTGGATCCCGGCGTCTCCTCGGCCGGATCGGCGACGGCCTGCCCGGCGGCGCTTACGGCCGGCACGATGGCCTTGGTGACGGCGATGCCATCGCGCATCGCCGTCACCCATCCGAACGCCTCCGAGTTCTTCCCAGCGAAGCGGCCGAGCCTCTCGTCACAGAAGACGGCGAGCCGCCTGTACAGGCTCGACTTGCTCACCTTGTTCAGCAAGCACCACTCGCCGATAGCCGTGCCCGACGCCAGGCAGCGCTCTATGCGCCCGGCCCACATGTCGTGCCTTGCGGCGTCGCTGTTGGCAGACATCGCAAACCTCCAAGGTCGGAAAACGTTCGCGATTAGCATGGATCATACAGAGGCAAGTGTTAAGACGCGCTATCTTCGACGCTCATTTAGTCAACCTCTTCTCTGAAACCAATGAAACGTCTATGAGATCACGCCTGCGTCTTTCTCGAGAATAGACAATTCCCTTCTAATTACACCGCGAAACAATTCATCAATCTCTTCCGCGTCTTTGTCTTGCAAATCGTTCAAATCGAAGACGCCCTCGAGAATCTGTCGCTTGTCGACCAGCGACATCCGATAATCAAAAGAAGGGATATACGAAGTCTTCCCTTCCCTATAACGGATTTCGTAATAGGCCTTCTTAAAGGACTTCACCTCTGAAGGAAGGGCAATTCCTTTTCGCTTAGCAATTTTTCTCAGAATGTAGTCGAGTTTGGCAAAATACGCTACATCATCCGCGCGAGAATAGTAGTACAACCAGCCATAACGCTGAAAGGCCTTTCCGTCTTCCGTGACCCTACATCCCGTAATCCTTAAGTTCAATCGCCAAAGCCACTGACGGCGAGGCATTTTCTCGAATAGGCGCAGATGCAGCTCCAAAGACTGCTCGATCCGCCTTCTGGCCTTCGTGCAGACGGCTAGGCCCTCTCGTTGAAATCTATACCCTAGATAATCGAATTGTTCGACAGAGAGAATGCCGCTTTTCGTCTTATCCTCATTTAACTTTAAGCGCATATGCTTTGCAAAACCACTCATTTCGGAAGACACCCGCTCAAGGTCAGCCGCTTTGCAAAAAATCAAGACATCATCAACGTACCGGAAAAACGCAACTGAATCATCTTGTTGAAAATGCTTGTCTAACTCGATTAGATAGATATTTGCCAGCCTATTCGAAATCGGCAAACCCTCCGGTACGCCTTGCAAGCGTTTTTGCTTGCAGGAACAACCGAATCTAACCGAAGGAGTGGTAATAGCGTCCATGAGAAGCGATAGCAATGCATCGTTGGAAATCTTACGCTTTAAGGCTTCAAGCATCAGGTTATGGTCAATGCTCGAATAGAACCCTTTTATGTCAAACTTGAAAAACGCATCATACTGCTCTGACGAAAGACATTCTTTTATTGCATCGACAGTTCGCTGAGGTTGCTCCGTTGCCGCTGAGCTCCCAAACGCATCATCGAGAACATGCGACAACGCTTTTAGCGTCACTTTATCGCGAACTGTTGGAATGCATAATTCGCGCGGAACCGCACCAGGAGCTTTGGGCACAAGCATCTGGGAATAATTTGTAAAATGATAGGAGCCTTCGAACACTTTGCGAGATATTATCTCGACGTTAGCCTGCAAATCGCGAGCAAACGACTTCACCGTCACTCGATCAATACCTACGGTCGATTTCTTCCTTACCTCGGATTCAAACACATCGCAAAGAGACTCAACCGAAAATCTTCTCCTGAAACCCCACTCACTAAATGTCATCAACACCATGACAACACACCTGATGCCATCGCAATCGAGACAGCGCCAGCCACCACAAGAGGAGATCCGTAAACCGCAATGCGCAATCCCCATATCCTAAATTCGTCAAACGCTGAACGAGATTGCTCGTCGTCACATTCAAGGTGATTCTCCGTTTGCCTGATGATGGCAATATATCGCTCACCTGCCCTGTCGGCGAATACGGCACGGTCTCCTTCCTCTGCTTCGGAAGAATCAAAATTGAGCCATAGGTCTTGAAGCTGAATATAGCTATTCTTCATTTGCTCAGCACGAACAGCATAGTTTTGAGAACCCGCATACACTGTGAATAACGCGACAACGATTGAACTTACAATAGACAAGAATGCCAACCATTTGCTATCGGCAAATGAGGTCGCCAAGGAAAGGCCGACTGTCCAGCAAGCGTAATACACCGTCGCATGCTTTACCAATAAGTCCATACGAAGTAAACGCTTTTCCGCAGCAATATGAGCGAGCCTGGTTCTTTGAATTAATTGTTGTAGATAATCGAACTTGCTATCACCCATTGGCTACCCCTTGTCGAGAAGGCGACGCCATTGGAACAGAACCGCACCCTGGAGTTTTACCAGAGTCGCTAAATCGGCATAAAACCATAGCTTACAAATACCGCTTGAGACGCCAAGCAGTCGGCAAAAGCCAGCGTCGCCTTAGGCGATTATATTCCTAAAACCAATTATCTAGAAGACGCGCTCCAGGTTACTTAACAGCATGGCCAGGCAAAAGGCAAAAGATCCTTTGGAATAGGCAAGCTTTCTCGAACACCAAATTAAGGACGAAAGGTGTTCTATATGACCCAGAAGAGGAAGCGTTACGATAAGCAGTTCAAGATAGCGGCGGCGCGGGTGGTCCTCGGCGGCGAGATGAGGGCCGTCGACCTTGCGAGGGAGCTCGGAATCAAGGACTCGACGCTCAGGCGGTGGGCGCAGGAGTACGAGGAGATGGGCGACCCGCACGTGAACCTCGCGGACAGGACGTTCGACGTCGAAGCCCACAACAAGCTATGGGTGGGCGACATCGCCTACATCGGAACGGGCGAAGGATGGCCCTGCCTCGCAGCCGTAATCGACGCGTTCCACAGGAAAGTCGTAGGCTGGTCGATGTCCGAGCGCATGACCGAGAAGCCGGTCGCGGACGCACTCGAGCAGGCGGTCGGAAGGGAGAGCCCGCCCGATGACTTCAGCCTCGTCTTCCACGATGACCAGGGTTCCCAGCACGCTTCCCGGGCGTTCCGGCGCCGCCTCGAGTCCCATGGAATCGCCCGATCCATGTCGCGGCCGTGCAACCTGTGGGACGACGCGCTCGCGGAATCCTTCTTCAAGACGCTCAAGCGCGAGCCGGTGAACGGCAAGGGCCGCAAGACGAGGGAGGAGGCGAAGCGGGACGTGCTCAAATGCATCGAGCCCTGCTACAACAGGCGGAGGATGCACTCGTCGATCGGCTATAACGCCCCGTGCGACCTGGAGCGATATGTTGCCTGAAGAAGCTTATTTTTCCGTCCAAGAAACCTTGACCAGTCCAAAATCGCCTAACCCGAAACGGTCCAGGATTTCCACCGCAGTCCCATATGCTCATTTTTAAGTTACCACCCTCAGACTCGTGTATCGGGAAGGCAGGCTTGCACCGATACACCACAGCGATTATCTCGAGAGCAACGCATGAAGTTCGGGACCGCCCCCATGCTTACTTTACCGGCACCCCCCATTCGCGCTCGCAATATGGGCCCGACTCAGCGATTAAAAGCATGTGCTGCTTTACGTCTCTTAATACCATCGATACGCATTATTTCCAGAAAACCGGTCGTCGCCTTCCAGAGTAATCCAGGGCGCGACAATGTCGTACGTTCTCCTGAACCTCTGACTCTCCGGAACGCGATCAAAGGCATAAACAAATACCTTCTTCGGAAGAGGTACGGTAAGATTTTTCAATTTGCCCATTTTGGATTCCCATACCAGAGATATGCCACAACATTCAAACGATTCCTTCTCCGTACGCAAATGAATAGCGAAGTTAAGCAATGCATTTGGCAGCAGCTCAATCGAAGCTTCGTCGAAATAATTCTGAGGAATGATTTGGCGGCCATTGCATCCCCAGCCATCTAGCAGCACCATAGACGATGAACCCGTGGAATCCAAATAACAAGCAAATCGATATGGCTCGCCCGTCAATCGACCTTGCGGGACAAACAGCATTGACCCTTTAGGGCTAATGGTCAGCTTATGTTTATCAATGTGAATTCCACGTATGCTCACTCTTTTGTCGCTTCGGTTCTCGAGCCTGAACCTAATCACGCACTCCCCAGCCCAGCCAGCATGGTCGGAAGAGCACAAATAATACTCCGGAGACACCGCATCCAATTCATTCGCAGTCAAAAGGCTCGGATTTATCGCTACTTCCGTGGCAATCCGCTCCGGAACAACGCCACCAACACGCACTTCGCTCAGCTTTAAAGGCGCACCTCTGTTAGTCAGTTTCTTTATTTGTGATTTAATGCTTGCAATTATCCTCACGAAGCCAATTGCTTCCGACATCATCTGCAGCATGTCAGATAGTCCTTTCCCCACGCAAGCAAACTCGCCGCCTCCCTTTGCCCCCTACCTTATATGGCACCGAAAGACAGCTGAGACAAAGCCCACCGCCCTGTTTTCGCTAGGCAAAATCTGAGTATATCCCTGGGGGCGCTTTGGGCGCATCCGCAATCGCCATGCCGACCGCTGCAATCCGCTAACTGAAGAAACTTATTATTCGCCCAGGAAACCTTGACTAGCCCGCAATTCAGCATTTATTCCAAGTATTGAATCGACAACGCAATCAAAGATAAGCAGCGATTGAAGAAATAGTCGTAGTGACGAGAATCGGCTATATCGATTGTATTTGTCTCATGATGACGAATCCGAAAATCGTTCCCAATTTTTGTAAGAGCACGATACTCATCAGTCAAGAGCTTTTCTAGCTCCGAAGTTCCGTTGGCGGTATCGCGGACAACCTTTTCAACCGATTGTTTTTTACCAAGCGAGGAATAATAGGATTTCAACCGCTCGAAAGCATCCCATATTTTTTCAGCTGCATCCCTTGCTGCCGTCGGACTGGGCCCTCTATGCAAAGCGATAGCCTCTTGCAAAAGCTGTGCAGTCCCTTGCTCTTTTATCGCGCTAACCAAATGCTCTATGGACGGCGTAAGCGGAGTGTTTTCAACAATGCGCTCGATTTCCCTATTGTCAGCAAGGCGATAGAGAAGTCCGGTCATCGCCAGAATGTCATTGATTTCTGCCTGGAACTCTAACCAAACCCCATCGCTTTCCAATAGATGCATGTGATTATGGTTGAAATAGCCATGATGTTCAGTGATGCGCACGTCGCGGCAGTTTTTGGCTACGAACTCGATGAAATCAAACAATGCATACTGATTGTATTTGTCGCTCCTTATTTCTTCATCGAATACATTCCAATGGTTAGACGGAACAGCTATGACGTCACAACAGTCCCTATATAAATCAGGAATCTCATATTTAAGGCGAAGACTCAACCCTTCCCTATCCACGCCGCAACATCCTTTCCCATCAGGACACTGCTCCGGGCACAACCATGCAAGATTGTTGTAATACTTTTCACAACAACGGAATAGCAATGAATAACGGTCGACAGATACTTCGTATGTACCTGCAGTTTGTCTACGCATCCCATTGCGCTCAGTGTAGTACGGCATGAAGCCCCTCCCTCGACAGCGTAAGATAGCGATTCCCCGCGACCGACCCCAGCGCATCGCCGAATTAACCGCAAACGAATAACCTGCGTCCTATCAGCTCTTTACGGAAGCACACGCCGCTTCCTCGTCAACAACTTCCAAGCAACTCAAGTTGCAGCCGATCGCCCAACCCATATAGGAAAAGGACGAAAGACGCGCAGATTCGCCTTCTTTCGGCCATACACGCCGACCAGTCAGATCATACGCCCGCCTCATGGCGTCCTTCTTCGACGAGCGCGAACTGTTATTAGACCTGTTAGCTTTTGAACGAAAACGGCTAGACTCGCTAATCGCCTTACCAGAGAACGAAATAATGGCCACCTGCCATCTGGAATTGAAAGATGCGCTGTACCGCGCGGTCTCACCCTGCCGCATAGACTTCCTAGAGGCCCTGATGCGCTTCGGGTACCCGAACATCGTTTCATCCGAAGTGGCCCCGTTCTGCAGATGCATAGAGGAACTCCTGCGCACGGCCCGCGACAACGACGAGAGCGAACCCGCGGCGCAGTTCTTCACGGAAACGCTGCGGCAGATGATGAAGGCCGCTACGAAAGCCGATGAGCTCGTGTTTTTGGAAGGGAACCCCGAGAGGGTCTTAGTAGATGGGTATTGGTCCCACTACCTGACCACATGCATCGCGCTGCCCCATGCAACGCATTTCTTCGATAACGAATTCCGCGTGTCCGAAGCTCTTTCGGGTACCACAAATTGCGTTTTCGTCGATTCGAAAAGCGAACCGCTGACCCAACTCTCCGACGGCTGGGTAGGCCTACTGTCCCGGCTGTATCAATTCCTGGACGAGCGGTCGCTAAACTACCGCCAAATCGATGCCGTCCGCGTAGCGCCCCAGCTCGAGAAACTCCGAGCCATAAAGCGTCTAATCGACAGAGCCGATGCGACCCATAAATCATTGCTATCGCAAGTCGCCCCGCAGTCAATCGCTTACGCAAGGGAGCAAGTTTTGCAAAGCTTATGCGAAGGCGAGAACAGCGTCGGTTTTCGCCAGGGCTGAATCTGAACATATCGCTGAGTGCGTTTAGCTACGTCGATGAGCGACACGCCGACCACCGCAATCCGCCAACTTGGTCTTTGATGACGGGTGATCGCAATGCCTGCGACCAGCACCAACGAAACCGAAGCACACGCCAAGATGCGCAACTTCCGATGCAAGCGAATCCCGCTCGCAACTTCTGGGTGGTTTCGCAGGGCGAATCGGCCCGAAACGCCACCCAGCGTCGGCGTTTCCCCAGGTCGGAGAAGCTGACAGCGAACAGCTCCCGCCGGAAACCGCCCAGAAGTCCAGGACCCATGGCGAAATCGGCGCCCTTTTCCTGCAAAACCGCCCAGAATCCGCAGGGGCACGACCACGGGCAAGGCCTCGGCAGCCGTAAGCGCCGATGCGGGCGCGCATCCGACATCGCAGGGTCCTACCCGCAAGCAAGGCCACAGCAACCGCCAGCGCCGACAGCGAATGGGGCTCCCGCCGATACCTGGACGCGTCCCTGTTCAAAGAGTAGCCATATCGGCGAGTAGCTGAGTTTGCGCGCATCGACAAGCGACATGCCAACCACCGCAATCTGCCTCCTTGGTCATTGCTACCAGGTATTCAACCAAGGACCCAAGAAAGAACGATCGGTATGCCAAGAACGATCAGCATGCCGCAGGCGCATCATCAGCCATGCTCCAGCCGAACCCCTCCAATGAAGTCCTAATCATATGCCGGACAATATTGCTCCTGAGTTGTCTTTGAACGATCTCCGGTTCCCCTGACGCATTAGAAAGATGCATGCAGCTGTTATAGATGGAACCCAGCAAGCGAAACGTCTCGGGCACTTCAACACCATGCGTTTCCGCATAACGAAGCCTTTCCTCGGTGCCTTTCTTGATTTCCAAATATTCTTGCTTGGCTTCTTTCGACGCCAATGCTTCATAGCAGGGTCTTTCCGCTGCGATCCTGATTCCGCAGCACGCCTCCGATGAAGAGAAAGGCTTCTCGGAGAAGCAGTCTCCGAGCTTCGACTCCATCTCGTTGCGAAACGACGCCGGCTCTTTTGGCACATTTCCGAGCATTTGTTGCGCAACATATGCTCGAACATCTTCGGACACCGCCTGGCAATCGGAGAAGTGCAAGTAATGCGAAGATATCGCCTCGTAAATATGCTGCTGCTTTTTTGGCACCTTCTCCTATCGACAAGAATCTTATGCAAGCATCCCTTTTCAGCCCCATTCACCACCGGCGAAATATAAGAGGCATGGAACTTCTTGAACCTGAAGCTTTTGAGCTGCGACGGGTCGAGATGCGTCAGGATAACGACATCGATGCTCTTTCCAGCATCCTTGAACTGCTTCATCAACTCTAAGAGAAAGTGCTGGGCCACAAGCAAGCTGGCGTCATCGAGGTAGTCGAAAAACCTCATCGATGATCAGAAGGGATTTCTCTTTCTCTCCCAGCTTTGCCCTTGCCCTTGCCCTTGCCCTTGCCCTTGCCCTTGCCCTTGCCCTTGCCCTTGCCCTTGCCCTTGCCCTTGCCCTGAACAACGATACCGTCAACGGCTTCTTTCTCGCAAGCAGATCCGTCGCCATCGCTTATCACGGAAAGAAGAACGGGTTTGAAGAACCCTTGGTCCAACCCGACGATTTGTCATGTTCGCATACAGCCCGGAGCGAATAACTTGAACATCCGCTGCTTTTGCGATTCCATTCAGGTGGGCGTTCGCGCTAAGCGTCTCGCCGTTCTCGAAAGACACGGCTAAAGAGCAGTCGTCCCAATCCTCTCCGAGAGACGCATCGACGCCCCGATCATTATGTTAGCCGACGCAGGTGACCAGGTTGCGCTCGCGGTAGCCGTTGCGGCTGTTGGCGCCTCCCGCGCACAGCCGGTCGGCCTCGGCGTCCATGATCGCGTTCACGACGTCCTCGGCGATGCGCCTCATGAGCTCCCTCGGGTTCACCGACCCGTCCTCGAACCTCGGCATCGCCGGCTGCTCCCGCGCGCTTTCTGCTAGACTCTCCATTGCGGTCTTCGTCCTTTCCAAGAATCCGTTATGTCGCAATTCCAGATTCTAGGGCGAAGGCAGTTTCCCCTCAAAGCCATCCCGATCCGCTTCGCTTACGCCACCTTTTCCGACACGATCCCCCTGTTCGCCTGCGCCGAAGCATCATCGGCCGTTCAGACCCCCTACAAAGGCTCGGGAGGATCTTCCGTGCACATGCACGCTCGCCCCTGGCTATCGTAGAACAACGACGTCCGCGCTTCGTCAATCGAGCCGCAAAGCTTGAACAGCGAAGAGCGTTTTGCCGAAGCATATCCATTCTCATCGATGCTCTTCATCAGCAAGCGGTTCATCAGGAATAATGCACCAAGGGAATGAAGAAGGTTGCCTTGGTTGGCTTTCTCATAGTTGCCGATTCCCCTAGCTTCGTCGATGACCGCCCTGTTATGTTTGACACTGTTGTAATCTGTCCACCATGCCAGGGCCTTGGAGTCGTCGGCGCGCTTGTAGACAGGCTGTCCCTTCTTGCCCTCAACCATGGTTTGCCGCCAACCGTCGAAAGGCTTGAACCTGAACTGGCCTGCGAGCTGAACAGATTTGTCGCCGAGCCCGGGAAAGGCCTCACATAGATAGTAGCCCCATTTATTTATGCCGCACTGACCAAGATCGACGTTCGGATAGAAGCGACGAGCGACCTCTTTGCCTAAGGCATCGATTTCACCGCAGGCCGCAAGAAACAGTGTCAGGTACTCGACGGAATAAGCGCCTGCGTTGCGTTCGGAGAACGCGCAGAAGCGCTCGGTCTGAAGTAAGCGCCCCTCAAGCGCCAAATAGTAGTCCCAATAAGAGCGGAGGTATGTTTCCAGCTCCCCCGACCCGACGTTATCCATTCCAACCTCCTACAGCAATCCACCGCTCTAATTACCAGACCGCCCCTCGTACAGGGCATCGCCGTAATCCCCGAACAACAGGTACGCTTTCTGGATTCTGCGCCTCTGCCTGTCCAGAACCTCAAGCTCCTTGCCAAGGTCGAAGGCTCCAATATAAGTCTGCATCGTGATGCAATTGGCCGCCGAGACCGTTTGCTCAAACCCGCTCACCAGACTCTGCGACAAGTCATGCATGCCAGAGCCATGCAGCTCCCGGAAATGCGTTGCATCGGCGCCTTTGTACAGGTCGTCGTCAATGACGTCGCATAACCTCCTCCCGAGCGTCGTGCCACCGCACACCTTCGACATCACGCCGAACCAATTCCGCCTGTCATCGCTAAGGTACGAATAGTCGCCCTTCGCGACCGTCGCGAGCTTGACGCACCCGCGGACAAGCTGGTCTTTGAACACGTTGGGCAGATCGCACGCTACCATGAACACCGGATGGACGTAGTCCATGACCAGCGTATCCCTCAAAACCTTATCGTCGATCCCCACGACAATCTCCCGCCATGCCTTCAACGATTTCTCGTAGCGAATCATCAGCCTGACGGAATCGAAGAGCGCATCGTTGTATTGCCGGAAGACGTCCAGGAACGTATCGCCGAAGAAATCCCTCTTCACGACATGGAGCGGGATATGTGAATCCTCCAACTTCATCCGATAGTAGAGCGCAGGATGTCTCTCCACCAACCCGGCAATCGCTTCGGCGAAACCATCATCATTCATCTCGGTTCCTTCGCTCATTCGACGCCCCAAGCCTTCGCAAGGTCCCTGTCGAAACTCATGGGCTGCTTCTCAAGCTCAAGCGGGTCGACCTGCACGCGCACTGGGTACGTCGTCGCCGTGCCGCTCGCTATGCAGCACCCCTGCGGGAGTACGGGAATCATGCTCGCATTCGCGCCATCGATGAACGAGACGGCTTTGCTAATCGCCCTCAGGTCCTCGTCGTTCACGAGCCTATGGATGAAGTAGTTGTGCATCTGCGAGAGAATCGTGGGCGATATGTCGGCCGGCCGCTGGCTGCACACGGTGAGATACATGCCGAACTTGCGGCCCTCCTTGACGATTTCCTCGAACGTCTCAAGGCGGTAATCGCGCCAGTTCTCGCTCTCGCGCTGCGATGAGTACGACAGGATGTTGTGAGCCTCATCGATGACCAGATGGGCGCTACTCCCACGCTCGTTTTGCCCGCGCGCCTTCTGGAACTGATAGAGAGTCTTCGCCACGACGAGCGGAACGACCTTCTTCTGCTCCAGGTTAACGTTAAGCAGCGAGATGACGGAGACGTCGGATTCGAAGCCGTTGATGCAAGGCTCGTAGAGCTTTGAAGCCTCCCCAGCTCTGCCGAGTAACGCTGTATCAAGGGCGCAATGTGCTCACGAGTAATCGTATGAGAGCGAACCGCCTCAATAAACCGATATCGTGCAATGAATTCCAACAACGTGGGCTTGTCAGAGGCCAATGATGAGTAGTCCATGCTCTCATAGCCTAGATCGGAGAAAACTTCAGGCACATCGGCGGTCGAGTAAAGCAGCTTCCCGCTATCGCGTTTGTGAAGCGTATTGTTGTACTTCTGAAACACCTCAACAGAGTCAAGCGCCCCCTCCAGGCTGCTTACGTCTACGCCGGGAATAAGCGAAAAGAGCTTCGCCAAGTCCTCGCGCTGTTCATCGAAAGCGAGGCCGCAGCCGCAATAGCCTTCCAAAAGCTTTCTGACCATACCGTACAGGTAGGCACCGGGATTGCTCATTTCCAAAATCGCCCCGGCCTTGCGAATGCACCTTTTCAAAAACGGCCGTTGCGTCTTCTCAGTCGCCTTGGCCAGCATTGTCCACATGTCCACATCAAAGAAGAAATCGGGTGGAACGGGGATTTTGCCGCCGACTCCCGTTCTAGTGTTTGGCTCGTAGACTATCTTGTCATGACACAATACGGTCCTTGCAGTGTACTCACCATTAAAGTCGATGAAAACGAACTTGCTGTTTCCGCATCCGGCACGCTGCCCAAGGCAGTCAGTGAAAAGGCGGCACAGCGTGTTCGACTTGCCCGAGCCGGTGTTCCCGAAAATGCCGATATGGCTCGCGAACAGCGCGTTGAACGGCAGCCTCACGTCGACCCCGTCATGTCCGGCCAGCGCTCCCACCCTGAAGCCCGCGCCGGTGGCTTCGACGGGCGAGTTCACGGCCGCGAGCTGCTCGGGCGAAAGAAGATACGCCTTCGAGCGCACCAAAGGCAGAACCTCGACGCCGCGGCTGAACCTCCCGGAGGAGAAGCTGCCGAATACGGAGACGTCAACGTAGCGTTCAAGGTACGCGCCCGGCGCCTCGCGCCCATCGACCCCTTTCGAAGCGACAGCCCTGCTTTCCTGCTGGTAGTCCCCTTCGACGACGCCGATCACATCGTCGTAGCCGCAAGGCAGCCGAAGGTACCCGCCGACGGAGACGCCACGCACGAGCTCGCCGTGGTAGAAGACGCTCGCCTCGTTCGCCTGGCTGTACACCCTCACCTTGACCTTGGTGCCGCGAACCTCGGCGACCTCCCCGATCAGGAGGAGGTCGCCGCTCACCTCGCCACGCATCTCAGCACCTCGGTGAGTTCACTCAACTCTATTTCCTTGTCTTCCTCGGGAACAAGGAGATAGACATTGTCGGCATTGGGGAACAGGGAGCAATACCAGGCGACATCGTCTCTAGTGTGACATGAAATTATCACGATGAGTTTCGGGTTCGACCGTATGGCTCTCTTAGTGAGTTCGAGGATATGCTCGTCGGCGAACAAGAACCCGAACACCAGAAGCAACGCATTGTTGCGATCAAGCTCGTTGGCGTAGATGCGCAGCAAGTCGTAGTAGCTTTGCTCGAGAACGGTCTCCTCGAACTTCCGCTTGGCCGGGTTCACGATGCACAGGGTGGAATCGTACTTTTCGACGAATCCATCAAGCAGTTCTCGCTCCTTCTCGGGAAGCTCGCGTGCCAGCTCAAGGAGAGCAGTCTGGCCATCTTTGTCGCACTCAGCTTTCATAAGTTGCCCGACCTCGATGACCTGACTTGAATCAACGACGTTGGTAAAACCTCTATAGCAGGAATCGAGAGTGTCATCAACACTTGAATAGGCTATCTTCCCGCCGGCGTACCTCCTCCACGTAAGCGATCCGTGCGCCTTGAGCACGTTAGCGGTGGCCACCTGCGACGTGTATTCCATGAAAAGGGACTGCTCGCACATAAGCCGGCTGAAAGAAGACGGGTCGAATACGGGTTTAACGCGGCCGGTGAAGCCATCGTTGAAGGGCACACTAAGCTCTTCAAGCGAAAGTTCTATCATGGGGTCGTAGTTTGTGGTGAAAAAGTTTACGCGTCCGGGGAGCGTGGTCGTCCCCCTCTCGGCGACAAGGCGCATCACAGTGGAGGCGAAGCCGAGCTGCGAGAGGTCGGGCTGCACGCCAAGAAGTGGAAGCATAACTGCCTTAAAATACTCAGCCCGCAATAATCCACGCGCAGACCGCCACGCCATGTCTTGGGGATGGTCCCGCATAAGCGTGTCCACAGCCTGGAACCAAGATTCACGCTTGCCAAGTGTAGGCGCAACGCCGATGGAGAAAGCGGAACCAAGAAGGACATTGATATGCGCACTCGCAAAAACCTTGCGCAGGAAATTGGCACATGCAACATCAATGTGCAAGGCGCTGTCATCGTTAAGAGAAACGATTATCTCCCTCGAACAGCGTTCACTCCTCTGCTCCACGCAAGACCCCCTTGCCAACTACTGATTCAATTATATAACGCCCTTAACGCACTATCGCCGCCCCACCCCTCGCCTCGCCGACCCGCCAGGGGGACTACTGGCTCATAGGCGGCGTACCACGGCCCGGTGAACTCGCTCTGCATCCACGACGCTATTTCAGAAGGCGCCGGCACGTCGTCGAAGCGCTTTGTGGCGGTCGCGCCCGGGCTTCAGTCTATGCCCTTGACCGTAATTGTCCTCGCGCGCACGTCCATCCCGAACGTGGATCAGCACCTCGGCTCGATGGTATGCTTCGCCATGGCAGACCCCTTCCACGCTTGCGGCACGGCACCCGCGTCGATGGTTTCCAGACAACTCCATTGTGACGGATTGCCCAATCCACGTGGCCCAAAAGGCCAGCAGCATGCAGGCTCCTTCGTTATGTCGGGTAGCCGCACCAGCCAGCGGCTTGGGTCATGCTGTCTCGCACAGCGCGAGAGGCTACGACCGCCAACAGCTCTCCAGAATCATATACTTGATTCGCCTAGTCATGAGTTGAAAGCTTATCCGCAATCTCATTCATCATATCAATGAGCCTATTGACAAGCTTCTCGATGTCATCGGGATTATTCCCCGTGAGCAATCTGGCCTTTTCCTTATCATAATTCCTCCCTTTGGCATGCGCGGTGCTGGTCGACCTCAAGGACTGCAGATCGCGCAAAGGGGAAATATCAGCATCGATTCCCATATCCCGCAGCTGCTTCTCAAACTTGTTGATGCTCCCCTTCGCATCTAACCGAGGCAATACCGATTCATCGATATAGTCAACAAGCAACTTGTCAAGGTTAATCACGACCGTATCCAGTTCCTCGCGCCCGTTCGTTGAGGGGATTCGAATCAGCTTCTCCATGTCGGAGTCGTCAGCGTGAGGCTTGCGAAATAGGCCGCCTCCAAATGCGCCACGCCATGCCTCGTCAAGCTTTCGCCTAGCGCCGAGAAGCCGCGCAACGGGACCGCTAGGCTCAACCCACAAGGCACCGAAGTCGTTTGCCTTCGCTTCTTCGGAAATAGACTGGTCGATCGGCGACATCTCAAATGCGAGAAAATGCTTGCGCTCCGCAAGCGGCATATGGTTTCCAAGATCACCAAGATAGACCATGACACGCGAAGGAATCACGTTATCTATCTCAACGCCCCATTGCGTCCCACAATCGAGATGCCGCTCGGAGACCGTGAAACAAGGGTCATTACGGTATTTATCGAGAACCGTAGGCTTGAAGTAGACGGGCGTCAGGTAATGAGGGGCTTCCGGATTGCCTCCGAAGTAGTCGGCAAGTTTATCCGGGTCGCATGTGAACCTAACCTCAGACCCATCGGGGTTCTCCATGATAAGGTATTCGGGATAGGAGTCATCCTCACGATCGTAAGGCCATATCCTGCACTCCTCACGTTGCCCAGGGTCGACAACGCTGCGCGCGTACAACATGGAGAAAAGGTAGTCTTCCTGCGGCGTGCTTTGAAGCCAGAGCTTGTAGTTGAAGCTATTGCCCCTGCGCCCGTCCTCATCCACCAGGGAAGCATCGGTGCGATAGTGCTCGTCACTGCCGATTCTTGAATCGACGAACTGGACGAACAGCAGCTGCTTGGCTGCGATAAATCTCATCAGAAAGCTCGTCCGGAACCGGACTTCATCCCCAATCGAGACGACCAATTGGCGCTCGCCGCTCTCGCCGATGCAATAGTAGCCCCCGTCGTCGCCGCGATAAAGATTGAACAGCAGCACGAACTCGTTATTAATGTGCAGCTGGCTTTGTCCCAGAGGATGAAAATATGTCTCGGCAACAAGGAAGGTGTATCCCGGACGAGAGCAGTTGATATACCGAACGTCATCTCCACACGCCTCGAAACCGGGAGAGAACGAATCGGCATGGACGGGCCAGTCCACCCCGGCGAGAATCTCTTCCCGCATCTCCTTTTCCGCAAGACAGCAGAATACCGAAGGCGTCCCATCCGCTTTGGCATGCGGCGAATAGACGGTTGTCCATGCGCCGTGGAACGGATCCCTGACAAGCTCCAAGACGTCTCGCTGAAGAAAGCTGTCACGGTTCAAGCCGAGCTTGTCCATTATTCGAATCGCGCCACCAACCATGTCGCACCTCCCATAACGCAATAACCTACTGAATGCGCCATTCCTTGACATCGCTTATCGGAACATCGCCATGCTCCTCGACGACATTCTTGCCAGCCGCGACGGCGTCTTTCGTCTTCTTCTCGCGCTCCTCCTTGGCCATTCTGAGCTCGGAGCCCTCTTTCGTCCCATCGCGAAGCGTCTTGAAGAAGCCAGCAAGCGGCATGTCGCCTTCTATCTCGTAGTCGACCCTGGATTCGAGAGAGTCGTCCACAAGCTTCTCCAAAAACTCCTGCGTCAGGTCAGCTATCTTCTTCGGCTCGCCGTCGACCTTCAGCTCGCCCTTCTCGTCTACGGAAATCTTCGTCATCTGTGGGTCATCCCTTCGTAAATTCCACTCCTGCGCTTAACCGCGTCCGTTCCGCCGTCTATCAGCCGCGCGACGCCTTCGACGAGCTCCCTCTTGCCATGCGCACCCACGAACGACCGGTTCTCATAGGTCACGCTATTCGCCTCGTCAACCTTCTTGTCGTTCGTTGCCAAGATAATCTCGTTAGCATCGGCGTTGACGACGAGCAGGGGTTCGTGCGTCGCCACGAAAATCTGATGAACCCTTCTCAATTCCTTCAGCTTTTCACCAAGCGTTCGAAGCAAGAATTCCTTCTCCATGTTCGACTCTGGCTGGTCGTAGAGCAGGATAGTATTGCTACCCTCATTCTGAATCGTGCGGTCCAAGAAATAGGTAACGTAGATCTTGCTGAGCATCCCGGCAGAATACTCCTCGATAGGCCGGTAATTCCCGTTCTCGTCTTTGAGCTCGATAGAGTAGGTTGCGACCTCATCAAGGGGAAGAACCATAGACAACCCGTCTTTTACACCCGAACGGAAGAAGACATCGAGCATGGACCTAACGGATATCTCTGATGCCAGATCTATCGGAAAGACGAAGGTCGACGACTTGGCCTTTCCCGCGCTTGGCCTTACGCGCACATCGTTGTGGAAAATATCCCTGATGCGGCCCTCGTCGCCTATTCCCAAGTCGATGTCCTGGATACTCAAACGCGCGATGTCGCTCTGACTGGCCAATCCAATGGAGCCCCTGACCTCCGTATATGAAAGGGTCGGAACCTTCAAAGTGAGTTCAGCCTTCTTGGCAGCCATCAACCCCACCGCGAGCTCGGACAGCTTATCAATCAAAACCTGCCTCTGCTTATTGACCTGATGGTATTGACCGCTGACTTTTGCATTATAAGTTTGGACGGCTTCGTAAATGAGCTTCCCTTTGTCCTTATCGAACTGTTTTGAGAAACGCGATGCCTCCAGAGCGAGCTTCTTTATTGCAAGCTCGGCCAAAAACTCGCCACGCAACCGGATAAGCTGTTTTTTAAGTCCCTCCGAAAGGCCATTCTTATCGGCAATCGCGATAAGCCCGTCAAAATGCTCCTTGGCTTTCTTCACCCCATCCGCGCACGCAGCGACCTTCTCGTCAAGCTCTGCAATGGCGGAACCGTTGCCTGGGTCTTGGTTATAGTCTATGGTGTCGGCGCTTTTCACATCATTTGCGGCTATGAAGAGAGCGGCGCTCTTCGCTTGGGCCAAGGCGCCGGTTGCAACAGTCCTGCATTTTTCCGCTTTTGCCATGCCCCTCAGGTAACGATTCATGCCTGCCGTAAAGCGCGCAACAAGGTCCGTGAATCCCTGCGAATCAATGCCGAGGCCCATGTCCTTGACGAGCTCGCCCTTTTCGGTGCTATAAGCCTTGATCACCTTGTTGTAAAGGTTCTCGCCCTCGATAACCTCAAAGTGATCCGCCTCAACAATCTCCTTACCATCAGGCCCATAAAGGTGCACTTGCGACAAGTCGTAGAGTCCGCTGTAATCCCCGATGTTGGAGATTCCGGCAGTAAGATGCTTGCCCTTCAGCTTCATGTTCAGGATGTCCATCAGCAGCGTTTTGCCGCTGCCCGAGGGCCCGATCACGCAATTGAGCCCCTGAGAGCAGTTGACCTCCGATTGCGTCATGCCGTTGCCGGCGTCTATGACTATGCGCGCCACGTACGAGACCCTTTTGACGATGTCTTCCTTGTGCACCATGCGGCAATCGCCGGCCAACACGGAATAGAAGAGGTCGTCGAAGGCGGCTCCGGCCCACATGTAGGTTGGCGACAGGACTTTATCAAACTTCTGCCTGTCAGCGGATGAGATATCAGCAACCGCATCAAACCAAACCAATGTCTCGTCGGAGAGAAACTGCTTAATCTGTTGCTGAAGGGACAGCTTGTGAAACGACCTGTTATCCTCCACGGCGACGGGAAAGTACCTGTTCATGCTTAGCAGCTCTTGCGCCATCTGGGGATTCCCGGCAAGCCCGCGGTCGTCCTGCTTTAGCCCATGGGCGCAAATAACCGCACGCCGGTCGGAGAGAATTTCACAGAACTGTTCGAGCTTAAGCGCGAACCTACCGTTTGCGGCAAAGGCCTCTTCTAGCGCCTTCGTGAAAACCAGAAGATTTGAGCACGAATCGACCACCACAACAACATGAAGTACTTGCTTTTCATTTTCCCAGTTGACGAGGTTTATCTCGACACCAGGCAACAACTCAACCGAATCAAGCGAGGCCATCTTGCGCATAAGCAGGTAGGCTGCGACATCGAGATGGTTCGAATTCGTCTGGGCAAGGAGCTGGAAACCCGCTTCCTTTGCCGACCGCAGTTCTTCAAAACCCTTCGCGAGATCGAATACGGCTCGGTCATTAATTGACCGATTTATGGTCAGATCGGCGGGTTTGCCACCAAAATGGTTGTGGATTGATAGCTTGGTGTATTCCTCCAATATGTCATCCTTTCGCCCCAACCTCGCAACATCGACGCTCAAATCCGGATCTTCTCGTATCGCAATGCTAAATGATTAAAAATCTTATAGCCCCACTAAAAGAATAACCTGCCAAGCAAAACCCTGGTTGCGTTCATGCTTTTCAAGCGCCTATCCACCCATAATCTATGGGGCTCCTGTCCGCCACCACGGGGCTCGGGGATTCTGCGGCTCTGGCCCAATCGTAGACCATCGCGGCGCTCGACATCCCCAGCATCTCCGCCACGTCCTTGCCGGCCATGCCCGATCTCACAAACGCCACCGCCTGCGCCTTCAGAGCCGGATCGTAATGGCTCCAAGGCCTGCCGGCCCTCCTCTCGTGCGACGCGGCGCGCTGGTTCAGCCATTGGTACAGCGTCTGGCGCGTGGGATATCCCAGCCTGCGCATCGCGCGCGTCACCGATCCGCCGCACTCCTCGACCATGTCGACGGCCCTGCGCTTCTGCTCGTCCGTGTAGCTTGGCATTCGCGAACTCCTAACCGGACCGAATCGGTCCAACTATTTGTCCGCATCCTCTTACCTCATCGACATAGGTCCCTCGGCCTTCTCGGAGGACGAGAGGTTTATCGTTCTACGCGCTTATTTTTGCGCTCACGACGTATCGCTACTCAAAGAGAAGGAGGCTCGGGTGTAGAGCGATAACGCCGGTGGCCCCATCTAGACATCGGCACATTTGCGAAAAATCCTTGACAGTAGCCATACGGCGAACTCATGTCTCCCAAGAACCCGTTGCCATAAACCCGTACAGCTCACGCGCAAGCCTCTCCGCCCCTTTGCCGTCAAATAAGCGTTTTGCATTTTTAGAAAGCTCCGTACGAAGGCTCGCATCGTTCGCAAGCGCTTCAGCGCAACGAGCCACCAGTGAAGAGAACCCATCTTCCCAAACGGCGCCGCCTTCCAGCGCACAGTTGGCAGAGACGAAAGCCGCAACAGCCTTTACCTGATTTTCTGCCAGCGCATAGGCGATAGAAGGCACGCCACAGGCGCAAAGCTCGTTCATCGTGCCCCCCGCTGCAGCAACTGCCATATCACACGAACGCATCAGCTGCGCTACATCTCTAACGCCTTGGCGTACTTTAACCCTCGACTGACAAGCCGAAATGGCATGCAGCCAATCAATGCTACCGCTTAACACGCCCACCATCACAACAATCTCGCACTCCGAAAGAGAGGGACAGTTGAGCAGCGCCTCCGTAACCTTTACGCTTGCGTAATGGGGATCAGATCCTCCAGAGGCAACAAGAATCTTGCGAACATCGTCCTTCGCGGAAAATGATCCAAGCCCGCAAAACTCGCTGCGCAGCAAGCTGAATTGTGTACCAATGAGGAGTTTTGTGTCACCCGACACGTACAAATCCTTGTACTGCACCTCATCAGCCGTGATATTCCCGTTTATGATTGCCTTTACGGCCAGACCTGGCGTGTGAAGATCGTCGATATAAACCACGGGAGCGATAGCTCCTAAAGCACGAAGATAGGCCGGTTCATACTCATACGAATCGGCCACTATCAGCGAAACATCACGGCTATAACCATATTCCAATAAGAAACGCTTCTCGGCTTCCATATCAACCGAAGACAAGTCCAGAACCTCAAAGCCCGAGTCGTAAGCAAAAGCGACACCCTCCGGCTTCGAGCAGGCAAATACCACATCCACGTCCATGCTACGGAGAGCACGAGCCAAGGCCGCACATCGCATGATATGCCCCATTCCCTGGCCAGCATCGCAATCGGTTCTAAAGAGAGCGAGCACTTAGATGCCTTATCTCAAACTCATCAAGCAGTGAAGCCATATGTTCCAACGGATCGCCTTGCCCCGCCCTCATTATGAATTTGCCACGCTCAGTGACAGTTCCGTCAACAGTATCCCCGAAAACGGTGCCTGAATCGAAGTTCTGCACGTACCTTAAAAGCCCATACTTGCTTTTAAGATAATCGGGGTCCGGGCATGCAATCACCTCACACGCACCGAAGTCAAAGAAGCCCATGAACAATCGTTGCACATCAGGCGCCGAAGGCAACTCGTCGCCCAAAACACAGCAATCCAGAAAGAGCTCAAGCGGGTCGTAGCCGGTCGCAAGGGCCACAAGATCACTGCTGATGCTATGACCAGATGGTCTCGCCGACACCTCAATCGCAAATGGCTTACCATCCCCCACCATAATATCAGCGTGAAACAGTCCGTCCTCAAGACCAATCTCGGAAACAACGGCGTCCATATAAGGCTCAACGACAGAATAAACCTTATCACCACGTGGGACCGTAAGGTAACCGATGCACTGACGCACGGGGGGCTTAGTATTAACCTTTTCTCTGAGCATAAGCACAAGAAGGCTACCGTCCTTCACGATCCCGTCCATCCCATACTCAACACCAGGACAGCATTCCTCTACGATATCGTCTTTGGAAAGCTGCATAAGAACATCGGCACGATTTTCGACAAGAACTACTCCACGACTACCGGAACCATACCGCGGCTTAACAATAACGGGGAAGGTAAATCCATCAAGCGCAGTCGGGTCAGTCATAACATCACTGGCCAAGAGACACTTCGCATCCCTAAGCTGTTTCCCGGAGAGGCCCCTCGCAAAGGCATACTTATCAGTGCAATAATCTGCCGTCTTCTCACGAACGCCAGGCAAATCAAGTATATCGTTCATCCTGCCCGTAGAGACAAGCGCACGCCCAATTGGGACCGGAAGAATGGCAGCAGGCCTCCGTCCGTCCAAAAAAACCATTACCTCATCGGCGTTAGTGATATCGACAACCGCTGACGCATCCGCAGCGGCAAGGCCTGCAGCGCTTGGCGAGCCATCAAGGGCAATAACGTTATATCCATGCTGATGCGCTACATCAATCGCGTGTAAAGACTCGGCGCTAGCGCCGAGAATTAGGGTATCTTCGAGCATCAACCCTCCAGCCATTCGTCGCTCAGGCATATGGGGTCAGCGTACGCAAAATCGCATGGCGACTCCTTACCCAAAAGGCGATCCCAGTATTTTGGCGCAATCCCCTTTGCAGGCCTGACGATTTTGATATTGTCCATAGTGAAAATATCGCCTTTGGCAATAGGCGCACTAGCATAAATCGAGCGCCTGCCCTCACGCTGTCTCACCTCTCTTGCAGGAAGATCCCACGTAGCGGGGGCGATAGCCTTTTCGACATTCCTTACGGCCTCTACCATTTCTTTAAACTCAGCAGGCTCCATAGAGAAGGAACTATCCGCCGTCTCGATTTCCCTTCCAACGCAAAGGTGCTTTTCAATCACGCGCGCGCCTAATGCCACGGCCGCCACAGCGCCCAGATGCCCTTCGGAGTGGTCGGATAACCCAACAATCGTGCCGAAGTCGTGCTTGATCTCGGGAATAAGAGAGAGTCTCATCTCGGCGTAGTCCGTCGGATAGCAGGAACAACACTTCAAAAGAACGATGTCTTCATTGCCCACGGCACGGCACGCATCAACAGCTTCGGCAATTTCTTCTTTGGTCGCAATTCCGGTTGACATAATCATGGGGCGTCCCTTGGCTGCCGCATGCTTAATCAACGGTATATCGGTGAGCTCGAAGCTCGCAATCTTATATGCCACGGGCGAGAACTGCTCAAGAAAATCTACCGAAGAGTCATCAAAGGGGCTAGACAAAAAGTCGAGACCTAGCTCATCGCACCTCTCTTTGATTGGCTTATGCCACTCCCAGGGGGTATAGGCGCTCTTGTACAAATCGTACATGCTTATTCCATCCCATAGCCCTCCCCTGTTCATGAAGTCCTCAGCGTTAGATTTGAGCGTCATAGTATCGGCCGTGTATGTCTGGAGCTTGAGGCAATCAGCCCCAGCTTCCTTGACAAGATCAACAATCTGCATAGCTCGCTCAAAGCTGCCGCCGTGATTCGCACTCATTTCCGCAATAAAATAGGTCTCGTTATGCTCGAGCCTGTCTTTCATATTCACAGGCAACCGCCTTTCTTTGCCTGAAGGTATTTTGATTCCGCCATTTCCCAGTCGGTCTCGTCATCAATATCCTGAACAAGTCTAGGATTTATACGCAACGCACGACAACCAGGCATCGCAAACGCACCTGATTCAAGGTAATCACTCACCTTTGCGAAGTAAAACCTCCCACAATCATGTACCATCTCGGGCAGGTCCTGACTGCGAATCTGCGCATATTCAGGGAAGGCATACTCAAGCGATCCATATGAACCAACCTTGAACCCACGAAGCGGCGGGAAGTCATACGTAGTTACAGGAATAACCGATTTCGCTCCTTCTCCAATCATCGCGGAGGCCTCCTTGAGCTCGCAGGCGCTCACAAACGGAGCCGTAGGATACAGGCAGCACATTACATCGAATGCTGCCCCGCGCTTTTCGTATTCCGAAAGCACCTCACGCAATACATCGGCCGTGGTAGCGTAGTCATTGCTCGTGGCCTCACTGCGCATGAAAGGCACATCAGCGCCGTAACTTCTGCCGACCTCAGCAATCTCATCATCATCGGTCGAAACCATCACGGTATCGAAAACACCGCTCTCAAGCGCAGCCTCTACCGAGTACGCAAGCATCGGCTTACCGCAGAACTCACGCACATTTTTACGCGGGATGCGCTTAGAGCCGCCACGCGCCGTGATGATGCAGATGCTTCCAGGCACTATTTCGCCTCCTTATTCGCACGGCACCACTCGACGATCTTCGTCACAGCGTCCACTACGCATTGGGCATCTTCATCGGTAAGTCCGCAGTGCAGCGGCAACGTGACACAATGATCGTAGTAGTCCTCAGCGTTAGGGCAATCCCCACGGCCATGACCCAAGTCTTTGTAGTAGGGCAGCAGGTAAACGGGCAAATAATGCACGTTCACGCCGATGTTCTCCGCACGCAGCGCATCAAAAATGAAGCGGCGCGTCACGCCCAGGGCTTCGGTGTCGAACTTCAAGCAATACAGATGGCGTACAGTGTCTTCGGGCGTAGCGTCCAGCTGGAACTGCACCTCGGGAATCTTGGCGAACCGCTCGTTGTAGAAAGCCACGAGCTGCTTGCGTCGATCGCCAAACTGGTCCAAGCGCTTCATCTGGCTCACACCGAGCGAGGCCTCGATGTCGCTAATGCGATAGTTGTAGCCCAGCACCAGCTGTTCGTAGTACCAGCCACCCTGGTCCTTCTCGCGCATAAGTTCATGATTGCGAGTGATACCGTGCTTGGCATACAGCTCGATCATCTTACCGAGCTCCGGGTCATTCGTGGCAACAGCACCGCCCTCGCCAGTAGTGATGGTCTTCACAGGATGGAAGCTAAACGTCGTCATATCGGCGATTGAGCCTACCGCCGTGCCATTATGGCACGTACCCATAGCGTGAGCCGCGTCCTCAATGAACGTAAGGCCGTACTCATCGCAAATCTTACGGATCTCGGAGGAGTCCACGTGCACGCCGCCGAAGTCGACAGCCACAATTGCCTTAGTCTTATCGGTCAGCTTCTCACGAATAGATGCCGGGTCGATATTCCAGGTCCTAGAATCGATATCGGCAAACACGGGCGTGCCACCGCAATACCGTACACAATTTGCCGAAGCGGCAAACGTGATGGGCGACACGATTACCTCATCGCCAGGCTTAATACCGGCAGCAAGGCAGGCAACGTGCAACGCAGCGGTGCCGTTCGCCATTGCAGTCACATATGCAGCACCCGTAGCCGCCTTGATAGACTCCTCGAAAGCCTCAGTTGCGGGCCCGCAGGTCAGATAGTCACCACGCAAGCAATCGACAACAGCCTTCACATCGCTTTCGTTGATATCCTGATGACCATAGCCCAAAACCTTCGTGCTAACCGGCGCACCACCGTTAATGGCAAGTTCTTCCATGGTAAATCCTCCTGAAGTGATTCTTAAGCTCTAGGCGCGATGGACAGATTTGGCGTCTTGCCATAGACAATAGAGTTAGCGGGTACATCCTGATTTCTTACCACTGCGCCTTCGCCGATGATGCAGTCATCACCTATGCGGGAGCCGCCCAGTACCTTGCTCCCAGCGCACATCTGCACATTGCTCCCAATGACCGGATAGATTTCATTGATGTTGCCAACCGTGCAACCTTGAGTGAACGAGAAACCCTCACCAAAAGTCGCACGGCCCATAAAGGAACCAGTTGGATGGTCGAAGTTAAAGGACTCAGGCATCTCCACTTCGTAGTACAAATCGCATCCGGATACGGTCTTCATTTGACCGTAAATCTTGTCGCAGACTACGCGAGCGGCCTCAGGGTTCTCGTCCTCGTAGCGATAGATAGTATTCGCTGTCAGATACAAGAACAGCATCCACTGGCAAGTGTGCAGCGGGTCGAAATACGCCTCTCGTTCACCTGCGGCGTTAAGCCTCCAGTAGTACTTGTTATCGTTAGCTGAGATGTTTGTTTCGAGCCTTTCAAGAGTTCTCTCAAAATGCTTAGTAATCAGCTTCTCGTCATCAATCGATTTGAAAAAGTTATTACCTATCTGATTGAGGAGCATGTCCTTGACATCTCTCAACGGGAACCTGTAAATCATAGCGATTTCCTCCTAATTGTGGCGAATGCCGGCAAGTTCTTCACGAACGTAATCTGCAGTCATAATCTTCTGAATCGTACCTTCTACGTCAAGGAGGTTCGTATTATGAGAGGTGTAAGACTCATCGGCCATTGTCCTCGCCTCGTCAACTTCCGTCTTGTCATAGTTAAGACCGCGAGCGTCTGCCGCCACACGATAGTATCCGCCCATATCCTCTGAACGGAGACGCTCCTCACGAGTCATCAGCGTTTCGAACAACTTTTCGCCATGACGCGTGCCGATGATGCTCGTGCCTGTATCTCCAAATAGCTGCTGTACCGCCTTTGCCAAATCACCAATAGTGCTGGCGTCGGCCTTTTGGATAAACAGGTCGCCCGGATTTGCATGCTCAAATGCGAACTTCACCAGATCAACTGCCTCGTCCAGGTTCATCAGAAAACGAGTCATGGACGGGTCGGTGATTGTAATTGGGTTGCCAGCATGAATCTGATCAATAAACAAGGGAATGACCGAACCACGACTGCACATCACGTTACCGTAACGCGTACAGCAAACCACCGTGCCGCCCTTCTCAGCAGCTACACGAGCATTGGCAAAGATGACGCTTTCCATAAGAGCCTTGGACTTACCCATAGCGTTAATCGGATAAGCGGCTTTGTCGGTCGACAAACACACAACACGTTTCACACTGGCATCAATCGCGGCATGAAGAACGTTATCCGTTCCCAAAATGTTTGTGCGTACGGCTTCCATCGGGAAGAACTCGCAAGAGGGCACCTGCTTAAGCGCCGCCGCATGGAAGATATAATCTACCCCGTGCATTGCATCCCGTACAGACTGGATGTTGCGAACATCGCCAATGTAAAACTTCACCTTTGCGAAGTGGTCCGGGTAGCGAGCCTGGAGCTCATGACGCATATCATCCTGCTTCTTTTCGTCTCGGGAGAAGATGCGAATCTCCCCCACGTCCGAGGTCAGGAAGTGCTTCAGGACGGTGTTGCCGAACGACCCCGTCCCTCCCGTAATCATTAAAGTCGAGCCGTTAAAGGTGGACATAAGTTTGACTGCCTTTCTATCTGTATTCGAACTATTTCAAAGAGCAGACGGGCTGAGTGCCCGGTATTACTTGGAAGAGAGCCTGCGCACAAGCGACGCCGCTTCAGACAGCTCACCTAAGTGCAATATCCTTGCCCCGCCAAAGTAGACGAGGACAAACACAAGACACTGCGTCGGAAGTTCGAGCGAGTAGCTGAGCTCTGCGAATTGGACGACAAAGGCAGCCACCGCAGCGACAATGGAAATCGCAATAATCGGCAGGACATCCCTAACCTGACTCAGCGCTGAATAGCCGTGTAGCCTCTTGGCCGGCGGCATGTCCACTAGCAGGATCGAGAGGGAGCCAACAAGGAAGTTTGCCCACGCGGTAGCGTAGATGTCCTTAGTAATAATCGCAGTCGCCCAGATGACCGCACCGCCACCCAGCACCTTGACGATCTGAAGTCGCATGTACAGACCACTGTCACCCAGCGCCATGTAGGCGCGCAGGTTAACGAGCTGCAGCATCAAGAGCGCGTTCGACACGCATGTGAGCTGAAAGATAGGCACACAGGCCAACCATTTCTCAGTCAGCAAGATAGCCACGACAGGCTCGGCGACCGCCGCCGCCAGAAGCGACACAGGTGCCACGACGAACGTGCCAAGCCTCAACCCCCGCCTTATGGCCCGACGCAGCTCTGTCGCGTCGTCCTTTATCGCCGAGAACATCGGGAATAGAACGTTAGCGATGGAGTTGCTCATCACGCCGATGGCAGCCTGGGGGTACTTGCGCCCTTGGCTGTACAGCCCCAGCTCACCAGCCGAGCACGCCCGCCCAATGACGAGTTCCGAGATACCAGAGTAGAAGACATTCAATATGCCGGTAACGCAGATTTTCCATCCATAACCAAAAAGGCTCTTTGCCTCGCCCGCCTCAAAGACGAGCGCTGGCTTCCAGCTGACTCTCACCCACATCACGATACAAATGAACGCGCTCTGCAGCAGCGACTGCGCCACCAGCGCCCACACGCCGAAGCCCAAAAACGCCATCGCGATGCCGACCGCGCCAGACGCGAGCGCCGAGACAGTCGTCGCGATAAAAATGCTCTTGAAGTCCAAAGAGCGCTGCAGGAACGAACGCTGGATAGAGTTGGCGGCGTTAAAGAATACGATAACGCCAAGCACGCGCAAGTACATGGATAAATCCGACATGGAATAGAAAACGGCGATTGCTGGGGAGCCGAGGAATATGACGAGGTACAGAGCCGTCGCCAGCCCCAGGCTCAGCCACCATGCTGTTGAGTACGACCGTTCGCTCGCGTCGCTCTTCTGAATGAGAGCCATCCCCAGCCCGCTCTGCGCTACCGAATCTGCGACCTGCGTAACGACCAACAAAATCGCCAGCACGCCAAATGCTTCCGGCGACAAAAGCCGCGCAAGGACAATCTGCACAACAAGCTGGATGGCTTTTGATCCACCTTGCTCGAGGAAGGACCAGACGAAAGAACTCATCTTTTTGGCCATCTTAGCTGTCACGAGTATCGCCAATATTCATACATGAACACTTACGCTGCAGTCGCCCTATGAAATTATCGATACCACATTGCCCGCTATCTATTTCGCGCTCGAGAAAATACAAATATGCTCTTTCGTAGCAGCTGCGGCAATAACGCTCAGCAGAGCAGATGAGTTCCTCAGAAGTCGCAACGCTGGGCAAAATTCCTTTGTATTCAGCAAAATAGGAACCCGAAGTCTCGTCAATCACGATAAAAGGCACGCCAAGACACGCTACGTCCAGAGCCGCAGTAGACTGTTCAATAAAAGCAAAATCAAAGTCAAGCGTCTCGATTTTTTCCTCTTTATAAAACTCAATCTTGGCAGATGCGACAGCGTTGTGCAACTCGTCCATCGAAAACAGTGAACCGGGGTGCATTTTTATGAGCAAGGTAAATTTATAACGCTCTTGCAATGCGAGAATAGGTTCGAGTCGTCGCACAATCTGCTGTGCAGTTTTTGAACTCGACAAAATCAAAAGAACCCGTTTAGTATCAGCAAGGGTTTCGACATTGTTATCACGACGCTTGCTTGACAATTTACTAAATTTATACGTCCCTACATTAATTGCCTTTTCGGAATCTACCAAGCTTGCGCTTTTTTCGCTCCATGCAAAGAAATAATTAGCTCTAACTGGAGAGAAAAACCGCATGTCTCCTATAAGCCCATGTTGGAGAACAACGCTTGTTGCAAGCTCGTCCATCGCAATAATGGTCGAAAAGAAATGATGATCAGACATCAAGATATAGGGCTGTTGATAGCCGAGACGTGATATATAGTTACGCATTCGGTGAATTAGCAGCTTTGCCAGTCTTTCATTAACAGGAGTATCCTTGCCAACAAATGAAACTATGTGCGGTATTGCGCAAGCAATTAGATTCACTGCTTGCGCAATACACCAAATAGCACCCAACTTGACATGCTTCTTTGGCGAAAACCTATGCATGCATACAAACAATGCATCATCAGCATCAACGATTTCTGCTGTGTCTCGCAGATTGCAAACCATACTTATGTTATTAATTTCATCGACATAGATTGGAGAGCCGCAGGTATTGTACTTGCCAATTGAATTGACATAAAGAATCAGCATCTTCAGGAGCAAATCAATGCCGCAACGTCGCATCCATGAAGTTTGGCCTTCGGTGATGACGTTGCTCCGATCTTCGATACAGGCAGTGACAACGTGCTCCATGTTATTGTTCATCGCCATCTCCATTTATACAGGCCAAAACTGACCCCAACGTCACAGATGAAATTGCCTCAAATAAAACGTGGCCGCCAACACAACTGAAAATGATCATCCCTAATAAAGCAATAAACTGAAAGCGGTTCTCTTTTCTTGCTCGCCAAGAATCAAGTAATTTCACAAGCAAAAAGGAATACACCAAAACCGTAACAATAGCCCCGTAAGAGAAAAAGAGATCAGCCCAATCGAATTCGACCGGTCTAACACTTGCAGTCATTAAATAGCCACTCAAGCTAGCCAAATCATGGTGAAAACAGTAATAGCCACCACCAAAGATTAAACTCAACGGATTGCCCTGAGAAGCAAATAAATCAATCGCTTCAGCAAGCATCCAAGTACGTCCACTCGTTAGGTAGTCAATGAGACTCCGATTCTCAAACAAATAGGTCTGTCGAGAAGATACCTTGTAAAGCATTTCACTGAGAGCGGAGACGTGACTAAAGACAAAGGCAAGACCAAATAATAAAAGTATTCCTATGACAGCATTTCTTAATCTTGTCTCGGGAGGAATCATCAAATAATAAAACAGAATCGCAAAAGCAAATAGATAGCCTGCTTTTGTTCCAAGCATTAAAAGCGATATAAGGTTTAATCCCATGGGAATCAACCAATGAGTTTTCTTCTGAAATAAAAAGGCTTCTGCTGAATAAGCAAATAAAACAATCATTGATACGTTAATGCTATTCAATGAGGAAAACACACTTTTGTAACCCGATCCATCCCAATAGCTGGACGCCCCTAGTCCCAATGCAACAGATCCCAAATAGGTAATCGGCGCATATATAGCGGCGATAGCTATCGCCTTCTTAATTTGATCCACCGTCAACGCATTGCAGCGGATTAAGCTCTTAGCGGTGAAATAAACCGTGAAGAACATGAGAAACTTTATGCCTATACCCAAATCATAAAACAGCGATGATGCGGTCATGCCTTCTTCTGACAGCATTTGGGATAACACAGACTGAATTGCAACGAGCGTCAAAGCGACAAACAACAGACAGAAGCCTTTGCGGTCAAGACGAAGTTCAACATACAGCATGAACGCAAAGAAGATTATTCGCGCAAATTGAGAGAGAGAACTAACGCCGAAAAGCCCTGCCGCAAAATCAAGTGCGATATTCCCGCAAATGAAAAACAGAAGCAAATTGGCAAATAGCTTATTAGCTTTTATAGAGTCCGAATCATAAGACGTGGTCACATCCCCCTTATAATCCTTCCCTGTATTTGCATATGCCACGCTCATGCGTTCACTTTTCCTTTTGTCAATGATGCACATAGATTAGCAATCAATTTAACGTAATCAGCCAGCCCCTCTTCCCAATCGCACGTCGCGAATCCTGCAGCACCAATCTTCGTAACATCCAGCGCCGAATACACAGGCCTAGGAGAAACAGGCCCCTTTGCACCGGCATAATACTCGGCCGTGCTCACAGGGGTAACGGCAACGCCGTTGCCGTTACGCAGCTCGAACACCTTCGCAGCGATGTCGGCCCAGGACGCGACGCGACCTGAACCGGTCAGGTTATAGGTGCCGTGCTCGCACGGGCTGCTCGGCTCTTTGTCATCGTCGCGGTAACCCAAAAGCCAGAATATGCCCTCGGCCATGTCGCGGGTGAAGGTCAGGCGGCCGAACTGGTCATCCACCACCGTCACCTGATCGAGGGCGTCATCGGGGTCGGCGCAGCGGTCGGAGAGCGCCGCCATGGTGCGCACGAAGTTCTTGCCCTCGCCTATGACCCAGCTCGAGCGCACGATGTAGTGCCTCGGGCAGTTCGCCACGGCGATGTCGCCGGCGGCCTTGGTCTGCCCGTAGACGCCAAGCGGGCTGAAGGGCTCATCCTCGTCGTGCTCCTCTTTCGTGCCGTCGAACACGTAGTCGCTCGAGACGTGCACGAGCGCGATGCCGTGCTCGGCGCACGCCTTGGCCAGCAGCGCCGGGCCCTGGGCGTTGGCGGCCCAGGCGGCCTTGCGGCCCTCGGGGGTCTCGGCGGCGTCGACGGCGGTGTAGGCGCCGCAGTTGATAACGGCGCCGTAGAGCGTCCAGTCGACCTTGGAGTAGTCGGCGGGGTCGGAGAAGTCGAACTCGTCGCGGTCGCCGAAGTCGAAGGAATCGGCGATCCCCCGCTCCTCGGCGAGCTTGCGCACCGCGCGCCCGAGCTGGCCGTTGGCGCCGGTGACGAGCGTGCGGCGCGGGGCCATGGGAATCGCGTCCTTGAGCATGGGGTGGTTCTTATCTGCCTCGGAGAGCTCGCACTCGTCGAGCGGGATGGGCCAGTCGATGCCCAGCCCGGGGTCGGCGAGGTTGACGAAGGTGTAGGTCTTTTTCAACTCGGCCGACCAGTGGGCGTTCACCAGGTAGGTGTAGGCCGTGCCGTCCTCGAGCGCCTGGAAGGAGTTGCCGACGCCGCGGGGCACGTAAATGGCCTTGGAGGGGTCGATGACGCACGTGTAGACCTCGCCGAAGCTCCTACCCGGCCGCAGGTCCACCCACGCGCCGAACACGCTGCCCGTGGCCACGGAGATATACTTGTCCCAGGGCTCGGCGTGGATGCCGCGGGTCACGCCCCGCTCCGCATTGAAGGATATGTTGTTCTGCACGGGCCCCAGGTCGGGCAGGCCCAGGCCCGTCTGCTTGGCGCGCTGCCAGTTCTCCTTGAACCAGCCGCGGGAGTCGCCGTGGACGGGCAGGTCGAACACCAGCATCCCGGGGATGTTGGTGCGCTCGGCCCTGAGCCCCTTCTCGAATTCGATCTCAGCCATGCCGCCCCCCTTACTGGCCCTGGGCCTTGTAGCGGGCCTCGGTGGCAGCCTTTGCCGGGCGCCACCAAGACTCGTTATCGCGGTACCACTCGATGGTCGCCTTCAGGCCCTCGGCGAAGTCGTTGTGCGCCGGGCGCCAGCCGAGCTCGGTCTGCAACTTGGCGGAGTCGATCGCGTAGCGGCGGTCGTGGCCGGGGCGGTCCTTGACCCAGTCGAAGTCGTCGGGGTCCTTGCCCATCATCTCAAGGATCATGCGCAGGACCGTGATGTTGTTGCGCTCGCCGTCGGCGCCGATGAGGTACGTCTCGCCCATGCGGCCCTTCGTGAGGATGGTCCACACCGCCGAGGAGTGGTCCTCGGTGTGGATCCAGTCGCGCACGTTCTCGCCCTTGCCGTAGAGCTTGGGGCGCACGCCGTCGATGATGTTGGTGATCTGGCGCGGGATGAACTTCTCCACGTGCTGGTAGGGCCCGTAGTTGTTCGAGCAGTTCGAGATCGTGGTGCGCAGGCCGTAGGTGCGGGTCCAGGCGCGCACGAGCATGTCGGAGGCCGCCTTGGTGGAGCTGTAGGGGCTCGAAGGCTTGTAAGGCGTGGACTCGGTGAAGCGCGCCGGGTCATCGAGGGCCAGGTCGCCGTAGACCTCATCGGTGGAGACGTGGTGGTAGCGGATCCCGTGCTTTCGCACGGCCTCGAGCAGGCGAAAGGTGCCCTCGACGTTGGTGCGAAGGAAGGGCTCCGGGTCGGCGATGGAGTTGTCGTTGTGCGACTCCGCGGCGTAGTGGACGATGGCGTCGTGGCCGGGGACGATGCGCTCCAGAAGGTCGGCGTCGCAGATGTCACCCACCACCAGCTCCACGCGGTCTGCCGGCAGCCCCGCGATGTTCTCGCGGTTGCCCGCGTAGGTCAGCTTGTCCAGCACGGTCACGTGCACATCGGGGTGCTCCCGCACCACATGGTGCACGAAGTTGCTGCCGATGAAGCCGCAGCCGCCCGTGACGATGATGTTATTAGGCTCGAAAGTCTCAGCCATGCTCTAGTCCTCCTTAGAAGAAACGAGGCCCAAAGCTACTGCCTTGAGATGCTGGCCATAGACGCTCTTGCCGTAGCGCTCCGCAGCGGCTGCCAAGGTACCTTTGTCAATCCAGCCGTTCTCATAAGCGATTTCCTCCGGAACCGACACGGGCAGATCCTGAGCACGTTCAACCGAGCGCACGAACTCACCTGCCTCGTAGAGGCTCTCCATTGTGCCGGTGTCGAGCCACGCATAGCCGCGCCCCAAGGTGACGACACTAAGAGCGCCGTCTTTTAAGTACATCTGGTTGAGAGTCGTGATTTCTAGCTCGCCGCGAGCGGAAGGCTTCACTTGCCTTGCCATCTCACACACACGTGAGTCGTAAAAATAGAGCCCCGTCACAGCATAAGAGCTCTTCGGATGCTCGGGCTTCTCCTCGATGGACACAGCGTTAAAGTCATTATCGAACTCAACCACGCCGAAACGCTCCGGGTCGTCCACATGGTAGCCGAATACGGTTGCACCACCCTCGGTCTCCGCTTTCTCGACCGCGCAGCGCAGGTGGCGACTAAGACCGTTGCCGTAAAAGATGTTATCGCCCAGCACGAGCGCGCAGGGCTCGCCAGCGATGAAGTCCTCGCCGATGATGAACGCCTGCGCGAGGCCATCAGGAGAAGGCTGTACGGCATAAGACAGTTTTACGCCGAATTGACTACCGTCACCCAGGAGGCGCTCAAAGTTCGGCAAGTCGGTTGGAGTGGAAATAATTAAGATTTCGCGAATGCCTGCCAGCATCAGAGTGCTCAGCGGATAGTAAATCATCGGCTTATCGTAAACGGGCAGCAATTGCTTGCTCGTAACGGACGTTAGCGGATATAGACGCGTTCCGCTACCACCCGCAAGGATAATTCCCTTCATATTTGCCTATTTCTTTCCGAGGAACAGGTCCTCATATGTGTCGGTTATATATCGCCATGAATAGCGATCGCGAATAACACTTGCGGAAGCCTCGTCCAAGACATCGATTTCGTTCTCGCCCATAACATCAGCATGCTCAATAAGTGAAGCGAGATCACCACTCTCTTTTGTCCAATACAGCGAGGAGTTCTCTGCAACCTCGCGATTAAAGCCCACATCCAAGAGCAGATTCAAACGAGTAGATGCCAGCGCTTCAAGAAGGCTCGGATTGGTACCGCCCACTTCGTGGCCATGAAAATACCCATATGCCTGCTCGCGAATCTTCTTCAATAACTCCTGGTCGTAGACCGTCCCAACAAACTTGATACGCGAGTCACCCTTAAAATGCGTCTTCTGCTCAAGATCGGCCAGGAACGCGTCATCAACACCAGTAACGAGCGCAAAATCCCGCTTAGAGCCAGACGCCATGAACTCGCGAATCATAGTCTCGTAGTTGTTCTCGGGAACGAAGCGCCCCACTACTAGGTAGTAGCCGAAGGGTTCGAGGCCCTTCTCAGCAAGCCAACCCGTGAACTTGGGGTCGTTGTCGACAAGCGAGGAGCGCTTGATGTCAGCACCATAAGCAATGAACGTCGTCTTGGGCTTCAGGTCCATATACTCGCTCTGGATGTACTTCTCGATGTTCTTGGAGTCGCACACCATAAGGTCAGCGTGTTTAACCATACCCCGCTCCGAGACCTTCCAGTATTTGCGAACCGGCGCGCTCCACTTGGCACGCTTCCACTCGTGGCCATCGGGATTCACGAAGACCTCGCCACCTAAGACATGGATTTTCTTGACGTACTTGCCGAAGAAAGGCCCGATGCGACACGCCAGCACGTACACGATGGGATGTTCGACGTGATTCTTCTCGATATAGGCGATACACCACTTCAGCGCATCAATATCATAGAAGATAGCTTTCGCCGCACCCACAGGCCTGCGCAGCACGTTAAAACAATGCGCTCCATTATGTTCAAACTCGCCTACTTCTTCGGGAGAGTCTACGGCACACGCAACGTGGTACTTAATATAGGGAGAAACCTGGTTTTCAGTGAGTTTCTCTACAAACGTCTCGTACCCACCATAATTAGCAGGTATTCCTTTCGATCCAACGATAAACACGTGCTGCACGCAATCAGCTCCCTTGCGCGGTCAGTACCACGCCAACAGTCTGAACAATCAACTTAAAATCGCTCCAGGCGGAGCATTTCTTGATGTAGAGCAGGTCCAAATCGACCCACTCGTCGAAGGTTATGGAGTCGCGGTTGCGACGGGTTTGCCAGTAGCAGGTCATGCCCGGCTTCACCAGCAGCCTTTGGCGCTGGTAGTCGTTGTAGGTTGCTACCTCGTTCGGCAGCGCGGGGCGCGGGCCCACGACGCTCATGTCCGAGCGGAGCACGTTGATGAACTGCGGCAGCTCGTCAAGGCTCAGCTTGCGCAGCACCTTGCCAACTCGCGTGATGCGCGGGTCTTCGGCGATCTTGAACACCGGGCCGGTCTTCTCGTTGAGTTCTTTGAGGTCTGCCAGTTTCTCCTCGGCGTCCACGCACATGCTGCGGAACTTCAGCATCTCGAACTCGCGGCCGTTTTTGCCCACGCGCGTCTGCTTGAAGAACACGGGGCCCTTGGGGTCGTCGACCTTCACCAAGATGGCGATGATGACGAACAGCCAGCTCAGCAGTATTAGAACCGCCGCGCTGAACGCGAAGTCGAAGACGCGCTTCACGAAGCGGTAGGCGATCCGGTCATCGGTCCCCGTTATGGGTTCGTCCCCCAGTTCCGCCTTCAGCCTCTCGGCGCGCTCAAGGCTTTCACGACGACGCTCTTGCATGTCGAAATCGTAGATGGCGCCGCTACGCACGGTCTTGTGGCTGGTCGAGGTTTTGCTGTCCGGCGAGGTTTCCGGCATGGCCACGATTTTGCATTGTTCCCTGCGTCCCCCCGTCGATTCCTTTGCAGCTGTAGCTTCCCCGGTCATTACGAATGCGCCACCCCGTCTACGGGCGCCTCCAACGACGCCGTTGCGCCCGTCTTCAGCATTTGCATCGTTGTTCCGAATTCCCTTTTCACGCTGCTGTCGTTCACTTTTCCCTATCCAAAAGCTTGCCTTGGGCTTTGCTTACTATTTGCAGGCCTGCTTGGGCTCGCACGGTGCGGCCGCCCATCGGCATTTCCAGATACGCTAGGCGTTTGCGATGGTTCACCTTGCGCACCCAGTCTTCCCTGCCCTTAAGCGGGCCCTCCACGATCACCAGCTTGCCGTCTTCCATGTAGCCCACGGATTCTCCGACAGTTCGCTGGTCTTTTTGGGTGACCTTTTGCACCCATGCTTGTTCGTCTTCGGTCAGGGGGATGAATGCGTTGTCGTTTCCCAGGATCTTGGTGAGGCTTCTCACGCGGCGCAGCTTGTCGGCCAGCTCGTCTACCTGCGACGTCACGCAAATCAGGTAGCCGGGGAACAAGCGCTCCTTCGAAGGTATCCAGGTGCCATCGGGTCGCCTTTTACCGGTCAGGTACTGCGGGACGAAGCATTCGTCCAGCACGTCGTCGGCTGCCTGCTTGATGTCGTCGCATGCCGTCTTCTCGCGGCCGGTCTCAACTTGCACGACGTACCACACGGGCCGCCCCTTTCCGCTTGGCTTCCTGAATTTTGGGATGGCTGCGCCAGCCCGCCATGGTGCGGCAGGTGGCTGTTGGAAAACGCATTCATTCCCCTGGCGCCAACGAACATCAAACGCGATGCTGTTCAGGACACCCTGGTATGGTGCAGGCCGCCGCGCACAAGGCGTGCCGGCCTTCGGAAAACGTGCTGATGAGGTTTCGCCGCAATGTCGGTGGCACGACATCTTTTGCGATGCGGTGGCCCCGACATGGTGCGGAAAACGGTCCATTGGCTTGTTTTCCATCTCGCAATAATACACGAGAATAAATAACGTGTTGTAAAATTGTTGTTATGCCCCCTACATCTTCGCATGCGATGTTCCGAGAGCGCAGGTTTCTGCAATAAGCGCGGTTTTATGTGGGTCTTTGTGAGTGCCGTTCCACAGCGGGCGCAGGACGCCCCCGGGAGCTGCTCACTGACTGCGCTTTCGCTTATCCCCCGCCGACGTTCTTCGCGTTTCGCCTGATGGTGTGGGCGCGCGTTCGCCCGCAGCCCGCTTGGGGAGGCCCCGGCATGTGGCTTGCTATTTGCGCGGCCTTTGCTGGGGCCGCTCCCCTCGCGTTCGCCCGTTCATCTGCTAGAATCGCATGTGCATTGCTTCTATGCTTATCATTTGGGGGAGACCGTCTTGAAACACTCGTACACGCTCCGCGCCGTTGGCCGACGCGCCGCCGCGCTTGCGCTGAGCGCGGTACTGGCCGCCACCTGCGTCTCGCTGGCGCCGCTTGGCCTGGCTTCCGCCCAGGAGCAGGCCCCTGACACCTCTTCGCAATTCGAATCCCCCGCGGTCAAGACCGTGCGCGTGGGCTGGCTGCTGAACAACCAAGGGTTCCAAACCGGCACGCCCGGCGAGTACCTGTCCGGCTGGGGCTACGAGTACCTGCAAACGCTGTCCTACTACACCCCCGGCTGGAAATACGAGTACGTCACCGGCACCTTCCCCGAGCTTATCCAGAAGCTGGAGAACGGCGAGATCGACCTGCTGCCCAACATCTCCTACACCTCCGAGCGCGCCGAGAAGCTGCTGTTCTCGTCGAACCCTCAGGGCATGGAGCACTATTACATCTACGCAAAACCAGCCAACGACGCGCTGGCGGCGGGCGATCCCGCCGCGCTCGACGGTCTGACCATCGGCGCCAACCCCGGCGTCGTGCAAACCGAAGTGGGCCGGCAATGGATCGAGAACCAGGGCATCACCTGCGACTATCGGTATTACAGCAGCGGCAACGAGCTGTTCGACGCGCTTTCCTCGGGTGAAGTCGACGCCGTCATCATGAACGACACCACCTCGTCAAGCGACGCCATGCCCGTGTTCTCCGTGGGCGAGAGCAACTACTACTTCGCCGTGCCCAAAGCGCGCCAGGACCTCATGGACGACATCAACGCGGCCATGACCATGCTCAGAAGCACCAACCCGCGCTACAACGACGAGGTGAAGGCCCGCTATTCCACGCGCAACAGCGGCTCGTCGGCGCTGACAGGCGGCGAGAACGCCTGGCTTGCCGGCCACGGCAACGCCATCACCGTGGGGTACCTTGACAACCTGCTGCCGTTCTCCAACAAGGGCCAGGACGGGCAGATCGAGGGCTCGCTTTCCGCCCTGGTCAGCACGCTGGAAGAGCGGTACGGCATCACGGTGAACGCCGTGCCGTTCGAGTCGAACGAGGAGCTTACCCGCGCGCTGCGCGACGGCGGCATCGATGTGGCCATGCCCGTCAACAAGGACTATTGGCTTGCCGAGCAGGCGGGGTTCATCCAGTCGTCGATCATGACCACCACCTCGCTTGTGGCCATCTACACGGGCGGCAACCTTGACGACGCGTTGAAGAACATCGCATTCCACGACCGTTCGCTGCTGGACGACATCGACCTGCAGGCGCGCTACCCCGATGCCACCATCACGCAATACCCCGACGCCCATGCGTGCATCGACGCCATCAAGGCGGGCAAGGCAACGTGCCTGATCATGACCGTCACCGGGCTTGACACGCTGCGCGACCAGGTCGATCTGGGCAGCCTGGTCACCTCCGAGATTCCCAGAAGCATCGGGCTGGCCTGCTGGATGCGGCAAGGCGACGCGCAGCTGCTCAGCATCGTGAACAAGGGCATCGTCAGCGCCACCGACGACATCGCGGCAAGCGCGTATTCGCATTATTCCTATTCCGACGGGCAATCCGAGTTCGCCCAGTTCGTCGAGCACAACCGCGTGGCCATCTTCACGGGCATCGGCGCGCTGCTTGTGGGCACGATCGCCATCCTTGCGTGGGCGCTGCACAGCGCGCGCGAGGCGCAACGCAGGGCGCAGGAGGCCAGCGCCGCGAAAACCGCGTTCCTTTCCCGCATGAGCCACGACATCCGTACACCGCTCAACGGCATCTTGGGGCTTTTGGAGCTCAACGGGCAGCATCCCGACGACGCGGAGGCGAACGCCGAGAACCGTGCGAAGGCCAAGGTGGCGGCCAACCACCTACTCACGCTGATCAACGACATCCTGGAGATGAGCAAGATCGAGGACCACGCCGTGGTGCTTGAGAACGTACCGTTCAACCTGACGGACCTGTGCCGCGACATCTTCGTGCTGGGGGAGATCCGCGCCAACAGCCGCGACGTCACGCTGACCACCAGCGGCCCGGACACCTTCGCCTACCCCGACGTGTACGGCAGCCCCCTGCACGTGCGCCGCGTGCTCCTGAACCTGGTGGAGAACTGCATCAAGTACAACAAACCCGGCGGCACCGTGCACTGCTCGGCCGAGCAGATGGACCTGGTCGGGGACAAGGTCGTCTACCGCTTCGTCATCAGCGACACGGGCATCGGCATGTCGCCGGAGTTCCTCAAGCACCTGTTCGAGCCGTTCGCGCAGGCCAACGACGACGCGCGCAGCAACTACCAGGGCACGGGCATGGGCATGCCCATCGTGAAGGCGCTCGTGAAGAACATGGGCGGCGCCATCTCGGTGGCCAGCGTGCTCGGCCAGGGCACCACGTTCACCGTGGACCTGCCGTTCGTGATCAACCGCACGCCCGAGAAGGCTGCGGAAGCGGAGCCCGGCGCCGAGGAATGCGACATTTGCGGCATGAGCATCCTGCTGGTCGAGGACAACGAGCTGAACACCGAGATCGCCCAGACGCTGCTGGAAAACGACGGCGCGCTGGTCACCACCGCCGCCAACGGCAAGGAGGCGCTCGAGCTGTTCCAGGCCAAGCCCGCCGGCGCGTTCGACGCCATCCTCATGGACGTCATGATGCCCGAGATGAACGGCTACGAGGCCACGCGCGCCATCCGCCTGTGCGACAAGCCCGACGCCGCCGACGTGCCCATCATCGCCATGACCGCCAACGCCTTCGTCGAGGACGTAGCGCGCGCCAAAGAGTCCGGCATGAACGACCACCTGTCCAAGCCGATCGAGTTGGAGAAGCTGAAGGAGACGTTGGGGAAGTATAGGGTGAGGTAGCGCGGGGGCTTCGCCGGCCCCCGTCGGACGTCCACGAGCCCGAGCACGCCAGCTTGCAGCCCCCGCGATCGGCGCCCCCTCAGCCGCCTACCCTACCCCTCTTCGCCACCTTTCTCACCTGCGGAAACGTTGATATACCCTACTCCATGCGATTCTTTCTCCTTGGGGTTTTCCCTATTCTTTTCCCTGCTCGCACGTAGCAAGAGAAAAGGAACTCAAGGAGAGGAGAACATGTGAGCGAGAACGAGAATGCGCCTGCGCCGAAGCGCGCGCGGCGTGGGGCCATCGTGGGCGGCGTTATCGCGGTCGTCGTGGTGGTGGCCGCGATCGGGGCGTTCGTCTGGCACGAGCAGCCCAGCTTCTGCAACGCCATCTGCCACACGCCGATGGACGGCTACCTGGAAACCTACGAGGCGACGCCCGGGCAACCCGCAACCGACAAGTGGGGCAACCCCGTGGCCGACGCGTCCGGCATGCTGTCCGCCGTGCACCGCACCAACAGCAGCGACGCCGACTGCCTGACCTGCCATCAGCCCGTCATGAGCGAGCAGATCAACGAGGGCATGGAATGGCTCGGTGGCAACTACACCCTGGTGGCCACCGACGGCAACCCCGACGGCGTGCTCACCGAGCGCAACACCGACCAGCTGACCGAGGCGCGCGGCGTCCAGGGCGACCAGTTCTGCCTGAACAAAGACTGCCACAACATGACGCGCGAGGACCTGACCGCCATGACCGAGGTCAAGACTGACAACCCCGCCATCAGGATCCGCAACCCGCATTCCTGGCAGCACGGCCAGCAGGCCTGCACCGATTGCCACAAGGCGCACCGCGCCAGCGTGCTTACCTGCACGCAGTGCCACGCCGACATGCAGGTCCCCGAGGGCTGGATTTCCGCCCAAGAAGCGAAACTTCTTCCCAACCAGGCCTAACGCGAAACAGGAGCAACCATATGAGCAATAAGACGTTAAGCCGCCGAAGCTTCCTCACCGGCTTCGGCGCAGCAGGCGCCCTGGCTGCCGCCGGCGCGCTGACGGGTTGCGGCGCCCCTGCCGTGACCACGAAGGAAGACCTGGAGCGCCAGGAAGCCGCCAAGAAGGCCGATTGGTGCGAGAAGCCGGCCGTCCCGCAGAAGGTCGCCGAGACCTTCGACGCCGACGTGGTCGTGGTCGGCGCCGGCAACGGCGGCATGGTGGCCGCCACCACCGCGGCGCAGGCGGGCGCGAAGGTCATCGTTCTGGAGGCGTCCAACGGCCTGGCATGCGCACGCGAGGCCATCGGCGCGCTGAACTCCAAGCTGGCCGGCGAGCACACCGAGGACGTGGCGAAGCTCATCAACTACGCCAGCCAGACGCAGTCCGGCGACATCAACCCGCCGCTGTACCGCACCTGGGCCGAGAAGTCCGGCGAGATGATCGAGTGGATGGCCGAGACGTTGGCGCCGCTGGGAATGGTGTTCCCATTCGAATGGCACAAGCCCGACGACGAGCACGCCTACTACCCCGCCATGTGCTACAACCCCTGCCTGGGCGAATACAACCCCGACGGCCCGAACTACACCGCCTACATGCACGTTAAAATGCTGCAGCAGGTGTTCGAGGGCCTGGACGGCGAGATCAAGTTCCTCACGCCCGCCGAGCAGCTGATCCAGGACGCCGACGGCCGCGTGACCGGCGTGTACGCCACGCAGGCCGACGGCAGCTACATCAAGATCAACGTGACGAAGGGCGTCATCCTGTGCACCGGCGGTTACGGCGCCAACGACGAGATGCTCGAGGCCCTGCAGCCCGGCGTGACCGACTGGTGCGTCACCGGCAGCGCCACGTGCGAGAAGGGCCAGGGCATCAAAATGGCCCTGTGGGCCGGCGGCCAGCTTGAGGCCGGCGGCGGCTCGATGATCTGGAACCGCGGCGGCATGACCGACGACACCACGTTCGGCAAGCCCTACAACGGCGAGCTGTTCATCATGGGAAGCCAACCCTACCTGCACGTGAACACGCGCGGCGAGCGCTTCATGAACGAGGACCAGTGCTATCCCATGAGCTACGCCATGGGCTGCAACCAGCCCGGCCACTACAGCTGGGAGGTGTTCGACGGCAAGTACTACGAGGACGCCGAGCGTTTCGACACCTGCGGCTGCTCGCGCATCGTGCCGGCACCGTCGGGGACCGCGTTCAACGCCGACGTGTACAGCCTTGAGGCGGTCGGCAAGGACAACCTCGACAACTTCTGGATCGGCCCGGCGCTGGAGAAGGGCGTGCTGAAGAAGGCCGACACGCTTGAGGGGCTGGCCGACGTCATGGGCTTCACCGGCGAGGAGAAGAAGACGTTCCTGGCCACGGTCGAGCGCTACAACAAGCTGTACGAGCAGGGCGAGGACGTGGACTTCGGCAAGCCGATGTACCGCATGAGCTCCGTGACGCAGCCGCCGTTCTACGCGGCGCGCATCGCCGGCACCATGCTGGCCACCATGCACGGCATCATCACGAACGTGAACAGCCAGCCCGTGCGCGAGGACGGCAGCGTTGTCGAGGGCCTATACGTTTGCGGCAACGACCAGGGCGGATTCTACCCGCACAACTATCCGAGCAACTTCACGGGCATCAACGCCGGCCGCACGGCCACGTTCGCCCGCATCGCCGCCAAGCACGTCTGCGGCGTGGAGTAGCGGGGGCCGCGGAGCGCTCGCGAGGCGCGCAGGGCCGGGACCCACGAGGCATAGCAGGATTGAGCGATGCCGGATTCGGGTTTGCCCCGCGAGCCTTGCGCGGCGAGCGCGGGAGCGAGTAACGCTTGCAGGGGCGTCCTTCGTGGCGCCCCTTTTTGTGTTTGGGACTACAGCTCGTCGCTCATGACAAGGTCGATGAGCTCTTGACGCGAGTGCACGTCGAGCTTCGCGTAGATATGCTTCGCGTGCGTGGCAGCCGTGTCGCGGCTGATGATAAGGGCGTCGCGGACGTACGGGATGGAGCGCCCGTGCGCCAAAAGCCCGAACACCTCGGTTTCGCGCGGCGTCAACTTATGCTCGCGAGCCAACAGCGCCACCCGCTGCCCGATGAAGTCCACGGGCTGAGGGTTTTGCGAGGAGGAATCGGAAACGGCGCCTGCACTGGCGCCGGCTGCGGCAGCCGATGCGCTCGCGCCCGTTTCTCCAGCCGCGCTTTCGCCTTCCCCGCCCGTACCCCTGACACTTTGGGGACGTAGCACTAAGTGTCCGGCCTTTGCTTCGCCAGCTGCGCCCGCGGCATCCACCGCGGCAACGTCCACGGCTGCACCAGCGCCCGTTGCCGCGCCCGCACCAGCCACCACGCCGGCACCCGTCGCCCTGTCCGCGCCCGCCGCCGACGCCGCGCAAACCGAGCCCGCGTAAGACTGGGGCGTTTCCCAGGACAAAAACCTGGTTTCGTCGTTGAGCGCCAGCATGACCGCGGCGACCAACGCGACGACCAGCACCGCCGCCGCCCCGGACGGGTCGACGGAACCGCCGGCTATCGCGCTTTGCAGAGGAAACGACACCAGCAGGCCGAGCAGATCGCCCACGTGCACGAACAGCCAGCCCACGGCGTACGACTGAACCGGGGTGGCCGCACCGCGGGCGGCGTAGGACGCGAAGTACATCTGCGTGATAACGCAAAACGCGAAACGCGAGGCGATGCCCACGCCCGCTGCCGCAAAAGCCCCCGTTTTCGCGCCGAATACGATGAGCGCCGCGAATCCCGCCACCATAAGCGGGCACATCCATCGATACGCGAACGACAGCGACACGCGGCGCGGCCCGGCGGTCGCGGACACGCTGACCACCGCCATGAACAGGGCGCTTACCACGAAGATGATCACGGCATGGGATGCGTCGGCCGAAGATGACGCCCAAAACGAGCCCTCGATGCTCACGAACATGCACGCGGCCAAGATGCCGAAGCCTCCGCGGCCCATGGAGCCGAACGCTTCGCGCAACGGAAGCGGGGCCGCCGGCAGGGACGTATGGTCGGCCGAGGCCGAGGCGCCGGTCTCGGACCAGGCGCGCCAAAGCAACACGCCGCTGACAAGCGGAAATGCCGAGATCAACGCGAGCGACGCGGCGTGCGGCACAGCCATGACGGCAAGCGACAGCAGCGCCGCCAGGAACGCGGACGCGGGCGCGCACGATTCGACGGCGTCTTGCGGCAGGCGCGCGTACAACTGGCCCCACATCACCCACATCAGCGCGCTGCCCGCACCCGTGACGGTAGCCGCCACGGCGAACAAAAGCGGCGTTGCGCCGATGCCGTACGCCGGGAGCGACAGCATCGGCGTGGCGACGGCCACCGCCAAGGGAGCGCCGATGAAGAGCGCACGGCAGTTCGTCGGCGGGCCGAGCCGGCGCTCCGCCGCAACGATGACGACCAGCGACGCCACCGCGGAACCCACCGGCAGCACGCTCAACGCCAGACGCCGGGCAATACCGCCTCCCATCGCCTCGACCACCTGCGACAGCCCGTCCATGGACCCGGAGTAAAACGCGCAAAACACCCAAGCCAGCAGGAATCCCCATCCCAGGCAGCGGGCGTTCGCTTTCATCTCATCGATCATGATTCCCCCTTCGTTTCGCCTATCATACGGTAAAACACCAGGTGAAAGGAATCACCCGCTTTCGGGTATTGACGCAAGCAGGGCGCGAGAAGCGGGGGCGTGCCAGCCGCGTCGGACACTTTGATTTCCTCGCGGTTTCAACTAAGGAAATCAATGGGAGGTTTGCCTTCTTGAAACATGAGTTAGCGGAAGGGAATCGCAATTCACTTCCGTTAAACAAGGGGCAACGGAAGCGAATCGCGTTTCGCTTCCGTTAGGTAAGGGTTTACGGAAGTGTAATGAGTTTCGCTTCCGTTGGATGCGCATTAGCGGAAGTGAATTGCATTTCGCTTCCTTTATTGATGCATTATTTGAAGCGAAACTGCGTCTCGAACGTTCTCCACCCGAATCTTATCTGACGCTTGCCGCCCGGTCCGGTCTGACATTTGGGGGACGTAGCACTAAGTGTCCGATTCGGACACTTAGTGCTACGTCCCCCAAATGTCAGACCCTAGACGTCAGGCCCCCGAGCAAAAAATGACCGCCCGGCGAAAGAACTTTCGTCACGACTCGCTGCGCGGCGTGCCGGCAGTGTCAACTGCGCGCATCGACGAAACTTGTTGGATTTGCAAGTTTCGTCGATGGCATAGTCAAAACTTGCAGCTGATGCATGTTTTGACTATCGTGTCCATAACGCAAGGAATCGACTGGGAGGTGTGCCGTATGATCGTTCGGCAAAAATACCTGGACAAGCTTATCGCGTTCCAAGACACCGACCTGGTGAAAGTGGTCACGGGCATTCGCCGTTGCGGGAAATCGACCCTGCTTGACATGATGCGAGAACACCTTGCCGCGCAAGGTGTTCCGGAAAATCGCCTGCTCACGTTCAAAATGGAGTCGATGGAACTTGCAAGCATCACCGATTATCGCGAGCTTTACGACCTTGTGGTCAACCGCATTGCGGGCAAGGCGCATACCTATCTGTTCTTTGATGAGCTGCAAAACGTCGAAGGATGGGAAAAGGCGATCAACGCGCTGCGTGTAGACGCCGATTGCGACATCTATGTCACCGGGTCGAACGCGTTTTTGCTGTCCAGCGAGCTTGCGACGCTCATCTCCGGTCGTTACGTCGAAATCGCCATGCAGCCGCTCACGTTCGCCGAATACCTGGATTTCCGCGGCGCAACATGGCAGCCTGCCGGCAAAACCGGCTCCGACATAGCACTGTTCGCGGACGGTTCCTTCGCCACCCTTTTCAGCTTGTTCGAGCAATACCGCATGTTCGGCGGCTTCCCCTACCTTGCGCTCCAAGAACCTGACGAGGCGAAACACCGCGAATACCTGCGCAGTATCTACCAGACGATCATCGTTCGCGACATCATGACGCGAGCCCAGCGAAAGGGTTTGCGGGCGGTGAGCAACCGCTCCGTGCTCGAACGGATTTGCGCGTTTTTGGCTGATAACATCGGCAACGAAACCTCTTCGAACAAGATTGCGGGCACTTTGAAGGCGGACGGCGAGTCGACCAACAGGGCCACCGCGGATTTTTATATTTCCACGCTTGTGGAAGCCTATCTGTTCAACCGCGTGCAGCGTTACGACATTAAAGGACGCGAGCTACTGAAAACGGGCGGCAAGTACTACATTGCAGACGTAGGCATGCGCAGCTACCTGGACAGTTATCGAAACACCGACACCGGGCGAGTGCTCGAAAACCTGGTGTACAACCAGCTTGTCTTCGATGATTACGACGTGCTAGTGGGACATTTACGAGGCGGAGAAGTCGATTTCGTTGCCACAAAACCTCGCCAGAAAATGTACGTCCAGGTCACCGAAGACATGCGCGACGAGGAAACCATGCGGCGCGAGCTTGCGCCCCTCAAGCGCATCGGGGACGAATACCGCAAAATCGTAGTAGTCGCGGAAGGAACCTATCCCGCGGACATCGATGGCATCGAAATCGTGAACGTCATCGATTTCCTGCTGCATAGGTAGAGCCGGGAAAGCCGCCCAGCGCCTTTCGGCCTGACGCTTGCCGCCCGGTCTGACATTTAGAGGACGTAGCACTAACTGTCAGACCCTAAACGTCCGGCACACTGTGCGCCGTCGGTGCCTACTGCGCACATCGACGAAACTTATCGGATTTGCAAGTTTCGTCGATGGCATGGTCAAAACTTGCAGCAGATGCAAGTTTTGACCATCGAGGGGTGCGGCAGAAGACACTAGCGAGCCTGAATCAGGCGACCTTTGCAGCAGGTGTTGCCCGGCCTGATCTCTACGGCTTTTACGGCGGCTGTTGCCCGACCTAAACGTGACGGCTTTTGCGCCAGGCATCGCCTAGCGCAAAAGCCGTCAATTTATTTGCAGTACCCCTAGGCTTCGACATTTGCGGTGGAACCGGATTGGGTTTTGGTCACGATGATGCGCTTGGGAATATTCGCCTTCAGGTCCTCAACGTGGCTGATGATGCCCACCAGCTTGTTGCCGCCCGACAGGTCGGATAGCAGGCTGATGGCGTTGCCCAGCGCGCCTTGGTCGAGCGAGCCGAAGCCCTCGTCCACGAACATGGTGTCGAACTCGATGCCGCCGGCGTGCGCCTGCACAATATCGGAAAGCCCCAGGGCCAGGCACAACGATGCCTGGAACGATTCGCCACCCGAAAGCGACGACGCATCCCTGGCACGCCCCGTGAAGCTGTCGATGACGTACAGCCCCAGGCCGGCCTTCGAGTTGCCCGCGGACTCCGACCAACGCACCAGCTCGAACTGCCCCGCCGTCAGCACGCGTAGACGCTGGTTTGCCGCTGCGATGACCTTGTCGAAGTACATGCCCTGCACGTACGCCTCGAAGCGGACTTTTGCGCGCCCGGTCAAGTTGCCGTTCGCAGCATCTGCCATCAGCTTGATTCGGCCGTAACGCTCCTCGATATCGCCCGCGCGCTTCAGCGTTTTGCGCAGCTGCTCAAGGCACTCCCCGTTCGCGGAAACGCGCAGGTTCACGGCACCAAGGCGTTCGTTTGCCAGTTTGCCCTGCTCCTCATAGTCGTTGCGCTCCTTTGCCGCTGCAGCGGCGTCGCCGGCAGGCAGCTCGGCAAGCTGCTTGTCCTTCGCCGCCAGCAGTTCGCGTTTGGTTGCAAGTTGCTGCGCGTTTTGCTCGACCGCCTGCTGGGCCGCATCTCGCTTACGCTTCAGGTCGTCCGCCCGCTGACGCAGCCGCGCAGCTTCGGTTTGAGCCGCCTCGAGCGAGGGGAAGTCCAGGTCGGCGCGCAGGTGCTTCGCCTCCTGCTCGGCAAGCTTCTGCGCCTGCGTTTGGTTCTGTAACACCTCCTCGGCCTTGCGCGCCTGCTCCGCTGCCTGCTTCGCGGCTTCTTCCGCGGCTTGTTGGCCGCGTTGCGCGGTGGCGAATGCGCAGACCGCGTGTTCGGCGTTGTTCAGCTCGGTTTGCGCAACGCTCGCGTCATGCTGCGCGTTCTCGAACGCACGCTGGGCTTCGTCTACGGAAACGACGGCCAGGCGCTCCCGGAGGGCGCGGGCTTCGGCATCGGCCGACGCATGGTCGCGTTCTGCAGCCTGACGCGCGTCCTTGACCTGCGACAACGCCGTTGCAGAACGCTCATACGCCGCCTCGGCGTCGGCAAGCGCCTTCGCAGTGTGCGCCGCCTCGTCGCAGCGCAGCTGCGCATCGGCCTTCGCGCGTTTTGCGGCCGCAACGCCATTGCGCGCTTGCTCAAGAACTTGCGCAATGTTCTGCTCGCCACCGTGTTCCTTGTCGAACTCATCAAGCGCAAGCTGCGCGGTCTCGCAACGAGTCTTTGCACCCTCGGCTTCGCGCGCCGCCTGATCGACCGCCTTTTTCGACGCAGCCTCAATGGCCGTTGCCTTGTCTATCTGATCATCGGTCGGAATACTGCCCGCCGCCTGTGCCGGCGACGGATGATGCACCGAGCCGCACACCGGACAGGGCGAACCGTCCTGCAAATCCGCCGCAAGTAGGCCAGCGCGACCCGCACGCTGGGCCTTTTGCAGCTGCTGCACCTGCGCCAGGTCTTTGTCGTGGACGGTCTCTGCGGCTTTGAGCCGCTCGAGCGCTCGTTGGTACGGCTCCGCGGCAGCCTGAGTCGCCTGCTGCAATTCGCCGCGACGTTGCACTGCCTGGGAGGCATCCTGCTCGGCACGCATAACGCGCTCGAGCGCAGCACCCGCTTCGCTGAGCGCAACGTCCGCGCCGGCGAACGACTCGCTTGCCGCCTTGGCCTGCGCAACCGCATCCCGCGCTTTGCGTTCGGCCGCAACCAGCGCCTCTTCCTGCTCCAGCAAGGTTTGCACCTGCTTTTGAGCCTTTTGCGCCGTTGCAACCTTGGCCGCAAGGTCTTTTGCGCCCGCAAGCGCCTCACCCGCTGCATTCGCGCGCAGCTGCGCCGCATCGAACGCCGCCTTCGCCTGCGCCTGGCGAACGTCCGAGCCCGCAAGCCTCTCCGCGGCCTGCGCCGCCTGCGCCCGCTGCTCTTCCGCCTTGCCGGCATCTGCCTGCGCAGCCTTGGAAGCCTGCTCAGCACGCGACAACGCTTCCTTTGCAGCTGAAAGCCCCTGATCAGCACGCTGCAGTGCCTGATATTTCGCAAACGTCCCCTCGATCACCGCTGCGCGCTCGGTTGCCTCCAGGCGCTCTGCGTCATGCGCGCATTCCTGTTGCAGCGCCGCCTGCAAGCCTTCCGTCCGCCCCTCGTGCTGGGCGACCTCTTCGGCAAGCGCCGCGCGTTCCTGCTCGTACCGCGGGCGGTTCTCCACCTGCTTCACCAGCGCGTTTGCGTCAGCCCATTTGCAGCGCAACTCCTTAACCTGCTTGTTCAGCTGCACAAATTCCGCCTTGTCGCCCGCTAAAAGCCCCTCGAGCAACTCGACCACCCACGCGCCCATAGGCGCCCCGCTGCGGCGACGCTCGTCAAGCTCCTCCTCGCGCGCGTCCTGCGCAGCGAAACGAACGGTTTGCGAACACCGCAAAACCTCGCTTTTCAGCTTCTCGTTCTCGCGCTCGAGCTTGCGGCACTCCTCGCCCAGGCGGTCTTGCAGCATCTCGTACTTTTGCGTGGCGAACAGCTTGCGGAAGATGCCCTCGCGCGTTGCCGTGTCGGCCGTCAGCAGCTTTCGGAACTCGCCCTGCGCCAGCATGACGATCTGCTTGAATTGGTTCGCATCGATACCCAGCAGCTCTTCCACCTGCATGTTCACCTTGCGCACGCCGCTGATGCAGCGCCCGTCCGGCAGCTCGATCTCGGCGTTGGCAGGCTCTTTGGTGGTGCCTTCGCCGCGCTTCTTAGCACGCTCATAGTCGGGGTTGCGCTTTACGCGGTAGGTTTGCCCCCGGTAGGAGAACTCCAACTCAACGTACGTTTTGCTTGCCGGGTCGGCAAAATCGCTGCGCAAACTTGCGGAAGAACGGGCGCCGTTTCGGCTATCGCCGCTCGCCTCGCCGAACAGCGCGAAGCAGATGGCGTCGAAGATCATGGTTTTGCCCGCGCCCGTGTCGCCGCACACCAGGTACACGCCCGAGCGCCCAAGCGTTCGAAAGTCGATTTCCGTCTCGCCGGAATACGGCCCGAATGCGGACATGGTCAGCTTCAACGGCTTCATTGCGCACCCTCTTCCTGCCCATCGGGGCCTTTTGCGGCCGAATCCTCCACCTTCGCGATCAGCTTGCGCGCGAAATCTTGCTGCTCATCATCCAGGGGATTGCCCACCTGGCTTTCATAGAAGGCGCCGAACAGCTCCAGCGTGTCCATGCTGTCGGGGTCGGCCGTAAGCTGGGTTTGCGGGCAATCGACAAGCACCGTCACGTTGTCATAGTCCAGCATCATGGCGTTGGGGAACACCTCGTGAATCTTCGCCATAGCATCCAGCTGCGGATGTTCATCAGAAAGCGTGATGTGCAGGTAATCCTGCGAGGCATCGTGCACCGCGATGGGCGCGGACGCATCGCCATCCCGCGCAGCAGCATCGCCAACGCCATCGGCCAACGCCGCCTCGTCGTTGACGCCATCCGCCCCTTTCCCATCGCCAATGCCGCCAGCCGAAACCCCGGCATCCGCCAGCGAATCGCCCGCTGCCGCACCCATGGCCAGCACATCAGCCAACGTGCCGCGCACCTCGCGCACGTCATGCAGCGGCACAAGCGGAATCAACTCGAACGACACGCATTCGCCCACGTCATCGCCCGGTTTCTTCTCCCCCAGCTCAACCAAAACCACGCTCTTGCCATACCGCGCTTCGCTAAACGAGTACTTAAGCGGCGACCCCGAATAACGCACGGTATCGCGCCCCACGCGCTGCGGACGATGCACATGCCCAAGCGCCACGTAGTCGAACGCGTCGTACACCGACACGTCCACGTTGTCCATGCCGCCCAGCTTGATCTCGTCGTCGGCGCGATCGGGCGCCGTGCCGTACGCCGTCACCAACTGGTGCGACAGCACAATATTGCGTTTCTCCTGGTCGATATCGCACGCACCCAGCACCGCACGCAACGCGGCCGAATAGTCGTCGCCGATTTCATCGTCGGGGAAGAACCTGCGCACGTCGCCGGGCTTCAAAAACGGCAGCAGCCAGAACTCCACCGACCCATGCTCGTCCTCAAGCTCCACCCGCTCGACTTCGCCCTCATACACCGGAGGCAGGCAAACGCCCTGCTTCTCCAAAAGTCGCTGCGCATACGCGATGCGCTCGGCGGAATCGTGGTTGCCGGGAATGGCCAGCACGCGCAAGCCCACCGCCACCGCATCGGTCAAAAACGCATCGAACACGGTAACCGCCTCTGCGCTCGGCGATGCCTTGTCGTAAATGTCGCCGGCAATCAGCAGCACGCCGACCTGGTGCTTCCTCGCAATATCCAGTATCTGCCGCAGAATATAGCGCTGATCGTCCAGCATCGACATGCCGTTAACGCGCTTCCCGATATGCAAATCGGAAACATGCAGCACCTTCATACCGCAACCCCTTTCGTTGAAAGTCGCATCACAGGGCCTGCTCCGCGCACAGCTCAGACCATGTACCATCATCTCGCAAAGATTTCCAACAGCTGTACTATGCACGGGACAGCAACGGCATTTTCGCGGTCGCGTCAACAACTAATCGCGCACAACGGTTATCGCATCGCCATTAACCTGGCGAATGCGCGCATCTGCGAACATCTCACCACCGGGCATCCAGCGACATTGCTTGCCTGGAGCCATTGCCGCATCTACAAGAAGAAAACAACGGCCCGCGAGCGAAATCAACCTTCCAAGTCTTTGCGCACTAGATAGCGCAGGTAGTCGGAACGGCTCATGGACAGGCTTTTCGCGCGCTCATCCATGCGGCGAACTTCCGCTTCGGTGTCGCGATACGTTATGGACTTCATACGTTCGCCGTACACGCACGGCCTACCGATAAGCACGGTCTCGCCCTCCGGCCATTCGCCGCTTTCGTACTTTTCAGCGTCTGCATGCAACTGCGCTATCTCGTTTTCCGAAAACGAGAATCGAGAGCGCAGATCCTTATCAGTGACCACTGCCATGACCGTCCCCTCCCAACCCCAATTCCTTGAGCGCACGCGTCGTCGGCGGCGTGTTTGCATGGAATATCAGCACACCGAACGGTTTTTTCCGTCCCGTCATCTCAATGGCCCTGCCATGCTGATCGAATCCAATGGCCACGAAATCGACCTCGCCGCTTTCACAACCGCGTCGAGCAACCGATACGGCATTTCGCCACGCGTGCAACACCTGCTCCTCGGACAGCCCGTGCACGAGCGCATGCTCGTGCACGAATACCTCGTTCATAAGGCACTACTTTTGTCTTGCATTATAGAACCGCCTCGCTCGGGTCTCAAGTATCGAATCCCCTTGAGTATGAGGCGCCCGCCTTGCATAGACCTTGCAAGCATGCCCGCTCTCAGTACGCCAAACCTTACGAAAGCGCCCCGCAAGCCTCCTAACCGATTCGGCAGCAGTGCCCGAATCGGCCCTCAAGACATCCGCACCGACCCATTAGCTCGCAGCTAACAACAGCGCTAACGCAAGCCGAGGCGCGGCGCGACAAACGGCAGCGAATAGAACGGAACAGCAGTCAAATCAAACGGCCGACGTGAAGCGTATCGCCCCGCGCCGGCCGTCTCATGCCTGCACGCTACTCCAGGTCGAACAGGCTCTTCATGTCCGTTTCCTTCATGGGCGAGCCGGACGACGGAAGGCTAGCCGCGCGGAACTTCTCCACGCTGGCGGTGCCGCCCAGGAACTCCTCGGCCGTGCCCACCATGGTCACGATGCGACCGTTTTTCGCGGTGAACGCCTGGATGCCCTGCGTGCTGTTGGTGGTCTTGGTCTTCAGCAGCGAGGTGTTGAAGTTGATCAGGCGCTGGTCGCTTGACACCAGGGCCAGGTCGCGGTCCTCTTTCAGCACGCACGCGAACAGCAGCTTGCTACCGCCGTAGATGGCGTTCTTCAGGCGCTTGCGGTTGGTCTTCGTGACGTAACCCGCCAGGGCAACGCGCGCCACGCGGCCGTTCTCGAACACGAACAGCACGTCGGCCTTGTAGTCCTCGGGGTCGATCACCCAGGTCACGCTCTCGTCGGGGTCCATCCCCAGGTCGGTGGGCAGGTACGAGCCCAGCTGCGCCGACTTGGTGTCCTCGAACTGCGCCACCTTGCACTTGTACACCTGGCGCTGGTCGGTGAACACCAGCAGCTCGTGGGTGTTCGACGACGGGAACTCGATAAAGGGCTCGTCGCCGTCCTTGTACTTGAGCGTGGTGGCCTTGCGCAGCACGCGCTCGGTCATCTTCTTCAGGTAGCCATCGCGCGAGAGCATCATGGTGACGGGGTATTCCTCCACCTCGGGCTCCAGACTGACCTCCACGATGTCGCCCGGCTCCACCAGACCCGTTTTGCGCGGCGTGACGTGCTTCTTGTTCACCGCGGCCAGCTCGTCGCTGATGACCTGCTTGATCTTCCGCTCGCTGGCCAGGACCTCCTTCAGCTCGGCGATGTCGCCTTCCAGCTTCGCGATGTCCTTCGTGCGGTTGAGGATGTACTCCTCGTTGATGTTGCGCAGCTTCAACTCGGCCACGAACTCCGCCTGCACCTCGTCGATGCCGAAGCCCTTCATCAGGTTCGGCACGACCTCGGCCTCCAGTTTGGTGTTGCGGATAATGGCGATGGCCTTGTCGATGTCCAGCAGAATAGCCTCAAGGCCGTGCAGCAAGTGCAGCCGATCGCTTTTCTTCCCCAGGTCGAAGTTCATGCGGCGTCGCGTGGAATCCACGCGCCACGCAACCCACTCCTGCAGGATCTGACGCACGCCCATAACGCGCGGGTACCCGTCCACCAGCACGTTGAAGTTGCAAGAGAACGAATCCTGCAGCGTGGTGGAGCGGAACAGCTTCGCCATGAGCAGCTCGGGGTCCACGCCGCGCTTCAGGTCGATGGCGATGCGCAGGCCGGAAAGGTCGGTCTCATCGCGGATGTCGGCGATCTCGCGCACCTTGCCTTCTTTCGCCAGCTTGACGATGCGCTCGATGATGATGTCGGTTTTCGTGGTGTAGGGGATCTCGTACACCTCGATGATGCGCTCGTCGGGCAGGTAGCGCCAGCGCGAGCGGATTTGGAAGCTGCCCAGGCCCGTGTTGTAGATGCGGTCCATCTCCTCGCGGCGGTAGATGATCTCGCCGCCGGTGGAGAAGTCGGGTGCGGGCATGTATTTCTGCAGGTCGCAGTCCGGGTCCTCAAGGAAATGCATGGTGGCTTCGCACACTTCGTTGAGGTTGAAGCCGCAGATGTCGGAGGCCATGGCAACGCCGATGCCCTTGTTCGCCGACACCAAGATGTTGGGGAATGTGGTGGGCAGCAGGCGCGGCTCCTTCATGGCGCCGTCATAGCTGTCCATGAAGTCAACCGGGTCCTTGTCGATGTCCTTGAAGATCTCGGCGCAGATGGGAGAAAGCTTGGCCTCGGTGTAACGCGAGGCGGCGTAGCTCAGGTCGCCGGAGTAGTACTTGCCGAAGTTGCCCTTGGATTCCACGAAGGGCGTGAGCAGGGCCTCGTTGCCCGTGGCAAGGCGCACCATGGTTTCGTAGATGGCGGAGTCGCCGTGGGGGTTGAGCTTCATGGTCTGACCGACGATGTTGGCGCTCTTCTGGCGCGCGCCGTTGAGCAGGCCCATCTTGTACATGGTGTACAGAAGCTTGCGATGCGACGGCTTGAACCCGTCGATCTCCGGGAACGCGCGGGACACGTTGGTGCTCATGGCGTAGGGCATGTAGTTCACTTCGAGGGTTTGCGTGATGGGCTGCTCCAAAACCTCGGAGTGCAAGCCGATCACGTTGGGGTTGTCCACATGCTTCTTCTTCGGTTGTGCTTTGGTCTTTCTTGCCACGGTCTCCCCTTGATGCGAATGAGCAGGCGCCGTGTTGCGCGCCCGCCGGTTTAGATCTTCAACAGCTTTGCGAAAGGCGCCTTATTGCAGGTCAAGCTGGTCGAGGTATTCTCTTCCATGCTCGGCGATGTGGCGCTTGCGACCCTCGTCGTCGTTGCCCAACAGCAGGTTGAACATGGTTTCCATGCGCTCGACATCCTCGGGCTCCACTTTGATCAGGCGGCGCGTCTCGGGATTCATGGTGGTGAGCCACATCATGTCGGGATCGTTCTCGCCAAGACCCTTGGAGCGGTTGATGGAGCACTTCTGCCCGTCGATTTCCTTCAGAATGTTGTTCTTCTCAAGATCGGTGTAGGCGAAGTAGGTCTTCTCCTTGCAGTTGATCTCGTACAACGGCGATTCGGCGATGTAGACGAACCCCTCGCGGATGAGCGTGGGCACCAGGCGATAGAGCATGGCCAGGATGAGCGTGCGGATATGGTAACCGTCGACGTCGGCGTCGGTGCAGATGATGACCTTGCTCCAGTTCAAGTTATCCAGATCGAAGGTACCCAGGTTCTTCATGCGGCGGTCATTGACCTCCACACCGCAGCCGAGCACGCGCAGCAAGTCCATAATGATCTCGGACTTGAAAATGCGCGGATAATCCTCCTTCAAGCAGTTGAGGATCTTACCGCGCACCGGCATGACGCCCTGGAACTCGGCGTCGCGCGACGTGCGGATGGCGCCTGCTGCCGAGTCGCCCTCTACGATGTAGACCTCGCGGCGGCCCTTATCCTTGGAGCGGCAGTCGATGAACTTCTGCACGCGATTGGCCATGTCGGTCTTCTGCTGCAGATTGGTCTTGATGCTCTGGCGCGTCTTCTCCGCGTTCTCGCGCGAGCGCTTGTTGATGAGCACCTGCTCCATGATCTTGTCGGCGGACTCTTTGTTCTCGATCAGGTACGTGCCCAGGCGCTCCTTGAAGAACGCCGTCATAGCCTGCTGGATGAAGCGGTTGTTGATGGCCTTCTTTGTCTGGTTCTCGTAGGACGTTTGCGTGGAGAAGCAGTTGGTCACGAGCACCAGGCAGTCCTGAACGTCCTGCCACTTGATGGCGCTCTCGTTCTTGTTGTATTTGCCCTGCTGCTTGATATAGGCATCGATTGCGCTGGTCAGGGCGCTACGCGCGGCCTTCTCCGGCGATCCGCCGTTTTCCAGCCACGACGAGTTGTGGTAGTACTCCTGCATCTGGAACGTGCGCGAGAAGCACAGGCACGCGGTGATCTTCACGTTGTAGTCGGGCAGGTCGTCGCGGTCGCGGCCGCGGCGGTCTGCCTGGATGAAGAAGGGCTCGGTCAGGTAGTCGTGACCCACCTTCTCCATCACGTAGTCCTCAATGCCCTTGGGGTAGCAGAACTCCTCTTCGGAGAAGACGCCTTCCTCCCCCTCGATGCGCAGGCGGAACGTGACGTTGGCGTTGACCACCGCCTGGCGGCGCATGGTTTCGCGATACCAATCGTCAGGGATATCGATGGCAGTGAAGACCTCCAGGTCAGGACGCCATTTGATAGTGGTGCCGGTGCGTGCCTCGTCAGTGGGCTCGACCTGCAGCGCCTTCTTCTTGGCGCCGACCACCTTGCCCTTCTTGAAGTGCAGCTGGTACTTGTTGCCGTCACGCCAGACAGTGACGTCCATGTACTCGGAGGCGTACTGCGTGGCGCACGAGCCCAGGCCGTTGGTGCCCAGCGAGAAGTCGTAGTCGCCGCCCTGGTTGTTGTCGTATTTGCCGCCCGCATACAGTTCGCAGAACACCAGCTCCCAGTTGAAGCGTTTCTCGGTGGGGTTCCAGTCCAGCGGGCAGCCGCGACCGTTGTCCTCCACCTGGATGGAGCCGTCGGCGAAAGCGGTGAGGGTGATCAGGTTGCCGTAGCCCTGGCGCGCCTCGTCGACTGAGTTCGACAGGATCTCGAACGCGGCATGAGCACAGCCGTCCAGGCCGTCGGAGCCGAATATGACCGCCGGGCGAAGACGTACGCGTTCCTCGTCCTTCAACTGGCGGATGCTGTCGTTGCCGTAATTGACCGTGCTTTTTGCCATACCGTTCTTTCGCTTCTCGTATTCCCCTTGTGGTGTGCCTACCGCAAGTTACCACAAGGGTTGCCCACCCCACAGCAACATCACGGCAAAAACATCGTACACCTGTTCGCTGATTGAAGCAAGCAGCAGTAAGGCAAGCGAAAAAAGCGCCCAGTATCACGCTCGCATTATGCTAGCGCATTTCGCGAATGGCTTGTTGAAGCTCCCGTTTGCTGTGCACGCCTATCTTCGCATAAGCGTTTTTCGCGTAGCCGCGCACGGTGTTCTCGGAAAGCACCAGCAGCTCCGCGATCGCGACTTTGCTTTTGCCCTCCGCAAGCATAAGAGCCACCTCGGCCTCACGGCGCGTCAGCCCGAATCCTATGACCAACCGTGCAACGTCTCCATCATCGGCCGAATGCAAGACCGCCTCGGGCTCCAGCCCCGACCCGATATCGCCTTCCGCCCGCGTTTCGCAACGCCCGGCAATCGGCGACGGCTCGACGGCATCGCCTTCGCCACCCGCAACCGCAGCGGCAACGCCTACGCGACCAGCGGCCATACCCGTCGCAGCATAACCTGAAGACCTCGCATCGCCCTCGCCAGCCGCCTCGTATTCTCCAGCTTCCCCACCAGGAAAGCCCGCCAGCAGCGCTCGAGTGCGCGGAACGTTTTCACCAAGCAGCACCGCGATGGAAATGGACAGCACACACACCATCAACGCGGCCAACAGCGTCATCGCAGAGCTTTGCGGCGCGAAAACCAGAATGCCCCAGCGCCCGACTTCGCGCGCGAGCAGAAACACCGCCCAGCACACACCGAGCACCGCATACGGGTTCCACGGAGAATGGCGCGCGATGTCATAGCAGATGACCCACAAAATGCCGAGCGTCATGGTGTTGGCGATGGACACGAGCGCCGCACCGCCGGCAAGCCCCCACCATTCCAGCGTGGCCATCAACACCACGCCCGCCGACGCCGCTACCACCTCAAACCGCCACAGCGTCGCCGACGAAACAGCACGGCCGCGGCACAGCGCAGCCCACGCCCACACCCCGCACAGCACGACCACGCCACCTTGGTGCAACAACTGCATCCCCAGCGGCAATGCGATTGATTCACCGAACGGAAAACCTCGCGACACGCCCATGACCAGCATGAACAATGCCAATCCGGCCAACAAACGCAAGAAATCGACGCGCGATTCCGCTCCATACGCCTTCGAGGCGATCGCAAACTCGGGGCACTCGCGCGACGACGAGACGCTGCCCGGAGCCTGCGGCCATCCGCGCTCGTCGGCCACGCGCATCGACCGCCCGAAGCACACGTATGAAACCGTGGGCAGAAACACGCCGACCAGATAGCATGTCGAGCGCGGCAAAGCGCCCATGACGAAACCGCCCAACGACCCCAATGCCAGTGAGCCCAACGCGCACAACAAGGCCGTTCGCGGACGCAAGCGCAGGTAGAACGCCATCCACATGCCGCCGCCCCACACGATGCCGAGCCCCGCGCACGTACACGCCGCGTACAACATCGCGTCGGAATCAAGCGTACTGTTCAGAAAGAACAGCACGCTGCCCAGCGTCATGGCCGTAACGGAGAACCATTCGAGCGCCTTCGCGGACCGACGCCCCATCAAACCGCGCAAGGCGAACGCTACCAGCAAAACGGTAAACGCGATGCGCACGAAGTTAATGACGACGCTGACCAGCCCGGCATCGGACAGCACGTAATTGCCGTACAGGTTGCACTGAATCCAGATGCGCACCACGGCAAGGCCGAAAAACGCAAGCGTGCAGCCTCCGAGCGCCTGACGCATCGCCGCGCACGCAGCCGCCCTTTCGACCGCGCGCGATCCGTCAGCATCGGCCCTGCGAACTTCGCGTATGTTCTCAAAATCGCTTCCCACTGAGCCCTCTCCCGGACTTCTTCCTTATTTTCGGCAGTATACCTTTTTCGCACATCGCCGAACGCAACAAAGGCGCCCCAGTTCGATATCGAACCACGGCGCCTTATCGCCTCGCTATTTCGCAAGCTCATCGTGAGCGTGCTTTGCTCGGAGCGCATCGCAACCATACGGCCACGACGAGCGCTCACGGGCAAACCCGCTGCATCCGCGTTTGCCCGGCATCGCCTGTTGCCGCCGACGACTCGCCCATGCTCGACACGTCCGCCTTACGCGCTCAGCGCCTCGCTCGCCGCATTCGCGCCCGCAAAGCGACCGGACGTGTAGGCGAAGTTCAGGCCGCAGCCGCCCGCCGGATAGTCATCGTAGATGAAGGTGCCGCAGCACACCTCACCGGCCGAGTACAGACCGGGGATAATCTCGCCCTGCTCGTTTTTCACCTGGAAATCGGTGTTGATGTCGAAACCGCCGAACGAACCGTGCGTGCACACGCCCATCTTGAGCAGGTAATACGGCGCCTGTGTCAGCGCCACCAGGTTCGCCGCACCCTTCTTGAACTGCGTGTCGGCGCCCGATGCGACCATCTCGTTGTACGCCGTCAGCGTCTCGGCGCACGCCGCGCCGTCCACGCCCAGCTGCGCCGCTGCGGCCTCGACGGTGTCGCCCTTGGCGAACATACCCTGCTCAAGGCCCATGGCAACCTTCTCCTTGAGCTTGTCGGTCAAGCCGTCGACCATTGCCTGGTCGTACACGGCGAAGAACTGCTGGTCATCGAAGTGCGCCACCTGATAATAAATGTCGTGCGTCTGACCGCCTTCATTCACGAAACGCTTGCCCTTCGAGTCGACCCACAGCGCCTTGGCGCTGATCAACTTGGACTGACCGGGCTCGACCGGGCACGCCAGAATGCCGTTCGTGCCGCCGTGGCCCGTGTAAGCCGCGCCGATGTCCAACCCCATCTGCAGCCCGGAACCGTCAAGGCCAACGCCCACTTCCGTGTAAACGCCAACATAATCAGGGCAATACTTCGCGATCATCTCGGGATTGCGGCAGAAACCGCCCGACGCGATGATAACGGTCTTGGCGTTGTAGATGACCTCCTTGCCCGCCTTTTCGGCGCGCACGCCCACGACACGGCCCGTTGACTCGTCCACGATGAGCGCGGTCGCATCGGTATCGAAATGGAAGTCCACGCCCTGCTCCTTGGCCAGCTGCGTCACGGCCTTCAGCGCATCATCGGCGTTGTTCTTGCACATGTGCCCGCGCTTGACCTTGTCCTTGCCGTTGCCCTTGATCTCGTCCTTGAACGGGACCTTCAGGTCCTCGCGCAGCCAGTCGATCGTCTCGCCGGAGTGATCGGCCATGAAGCGGTTCATAGCCAAGTCGACCTTGTCGGCGTTACGCGTGAGCAGATAGTTGTAGTAGTCATCCGGCGTGTCGTCGATACCGAGCTCCTTTTGCTGCACCGTGCCCGAGCCGTAGAACGTACCGAGTGCCAGAGAGCTGGAACCGCCCTGCCAGCCGAGCTTCTCGATGCACACCGTCTTCGCGCCGTTTTTAGCGGCGAAGGCTGCCGATGTGGTACCCGAACCGCCTGAACCGACGACCACCACATCATAGTCATACTGCGTCGCGCCCTTCGAGCAACCGGTCAGGTTGCCAAGCGCGATGGTTGCCAGCCCCAGGCCCGCAAGGCCGACGAACTGGCGGCGGCTCAGGCCGCGACGTGCGTCAAGCGTCATATCGTTCGTAGTCATTCCGCTCCCCCTAGCTCTGCTTCGCGCTCATGTAGTCGCTGTACGACATCCAGCCATCGGGCACCTCGGCCTCGGCATGGCACTGCGTGCAGTACATCACGGACTCGGAATGCGCCTTATGGCATTCGCCGCAGTCGATATCGCCATGCTGCTGCACATGCGGGTTGAACGCCATGTCGCTGGTGGATTCGGTGAGCTCGTCGCGCGTCATGTTGTGGCACGACTCGTTCAGGCAGAAACTCTCGTCGTATTGGAACGTATTCTCGGCAACGGGGTCGGTGAAGTCGCCGGACACCCACGCCGTGGCCTCGGCGACCTGATCGTCGAGCTTCGCCTCATGGCAGTCCAGGCACACTTTGCCCTGCTTCGCGTGAACCGCCGACAGCATCGACGAGTTGCCGGATTCATACGTTTCCACGTAGCGGTCCATCGGCTTGTGGCAAATCGCGTTGCAGAAGCTCGGCTGCTGATGCCATACCCAAAAGCCCGCACCTGCAAGCGCGATCACGACGATCGCGACAACCGTGACGATAAGTCCCTTGCGCCCTTTTTGGGCGCTCCCGGAGACATCCGTTTTGCTCATGGCCCTTCCTCTCCCTCGTGAAACCATGCAAGATCCTCGCGCATCCTTGCGGAGGACATGACGAAGGATAGGCTGAGGACGAAGCGACCAGCAGACACGAAGCAGGGTGGTTTACCAGGCAATTTCAAAAACGGGTGGGAAAACGGGTGGGGCAAAAGGGCGCCACGCCCCCGACGCGAGCCCGGACACTTAGGGCTACGTCCCCGAAGCGCCCGGACTAGCGTTCGTGTTACGCCAGTACGATCTTTCGGGTCGCGATCCGAGCGGTCAGCGCGGGGGTATGGGAAACCAGCAACATGCCGGCGTTTTCGCGGGCGGCGTAATCAAGCAGCACGTGCCAGATGTGGGCTTGGGTGACCGCGTCGAGCATGGTGGATACCTCGTCGCAGATCAGGTAGCGCGGGCGCGTGGCCAGCGCGCGGGCTATGCAGAAGCGCTGCAGCTCGCCGCCGGACAGCTCGTGGGGGTAGCGCTGCAGCCATTCGTCGCGGATACCCAAATCGTCAAGCAGCTGCTGCGGCACATCGCCTGCCTCCGCCAGCGTTTTGCGCATGCGCAGGCGCGGGTCCACCGCCTGCTCGGGATGCTGCTGGATCAGCTGCACCGGACACACGCCACGGCGCGGAAGCGGCTGCCCATCCACCAGCACCTGACCGGTTTGCGGGCGCTCAAACCCGGCAAGCACGCGGCATAGCGTGGTTTTGCCAAACCCCGAGGGCGCCTGCAACGCCACACGCTCGCCAGGTCCCACCTGCAGGTTGAACCCGCTGTACAGGGGTTTTGCGCCGGGATACCCGAACATGATGTCTCTGGCCTCTAGCACGCGCCACCTTCCTTCCCGTCGAAGCCGCCTTCGCACGCGCCCGCAGGCGTCGGCGTCTCCTCGCCTTCGCGCGCTTGCGTCGGCGCCGGCGACGACGTTTTCTCATGCTCGCGCACCTGCTCCGACGCCGACGCCTTTTCGCTTTCGCACACCGACCCCGACGCCTTCCCGCCAGCGTTTTCGCCCACGGCGAAATCGTGCTCGGGGAGGGCATGCCACAGCTGGCGGGTGAACGGATGGCGCAGCAAGCTGGGGTCGGCGAAGCTCGCCGTCGCCGTCTCCTCCACCAAGGTGCCGTCCTTGAACACCGCCACGCGATCGGCCACGCGCAGAGCCAGCTCGATATCGTGCGTGATTAACAGCACGCCGTTGCCCTCGTTGGCGAAGGCACGGAAGTCGTCGAGCGCACGAACCGCCAGGTCAAGGTCAAGACCGGGCGTGGGCTCGTCGGCCACGATCACGCGCGGCGAATCCATGAGTGCGCAGCACAGAAGCACGCGGCGCGCCATGCCGCCCGACAGCTCGTGCGGGTACAGGCGTGCAACCTCTGGTCCCAGCCCGTAGCGCTCGAACAGCTGCACGCGGCGCGTTTTGCGCTCGGCCTTCGACAGGTCGTTCGCAAAGCCCTCGACCTGCTTGCCCACGCGCATCATGGGGTCCAGGTGACTCACGCTTTGCGGCACAAGCGACAGCCCGTGCCCGCGCAGCGCGCGCAAACCCGCCGCATCCATGCGCTCGCCGTCGAACCAGATGCGCCCCGTCACCGTGGCGTTGGGCTCGAACAGGCCCAGCACCGCGTCGGCCAGAAGCGTCTTGCCCGAGCCCGACGCGCCCACCACGGCCACGATCTCGCCCGCGTGCACGGCGATGCTCAACTCGTGAAGCACCTGCACATCGTGCTGTTTCGCCTTGAAATACGGCGCGTTCTCGTCGTACATGCGGAAGCTCACGCTCAGATCCTCCACCTGCAGCAGGTGGTGCCCGCCGCCGTGGCTCGACGTTGCCGCATGCGTATGATGATGGTGCAGCTGCGCACCCTCGTGCGCGGTGCGCTCGTGCGCCAGCTCGGCGGCCTTGCCCGCCGACGACGCCTCCATGGGCGCACCGCCGTTCGTCTTCGTCATCATCTTCCCTACCTACTTTTGCGCGGTATGCGGGTCGACCAGCTTGCGCAGGTTCTGCCCGGCCACATCGAACAACAGCACCGTCGCCATAAGCGCCAGGCCGGGGAACACCGCCAGCCACCAAGCGCCCGTGGACAGATAGCTCATCGATTCGCTCAAGATCACGCCGATGGCCGGCTGCTCGGGCGGCAGGCCGAAGCCCAAAAACGTGATCGACGCCTCATGCAGGATGGCGTGCGGAAACAGCAGGATCAAACCCACCACGAACTGCGGCAGCACATACGGAACCATATGGCGAAGCGCGATGCGCGCCGGGCTTTGCCCCAGCTTGTGCGCAACCTCCACGAACTTCGACTGGCGACATTGCAGCACCTCTGCGCGCACCACGCGGGCAAGGCTGGGCCAATGCGTCACGGCAACGCCGATGGTCACGCCCCAAAATCCCTTCCCCAGCGCGAACGAGATGAGCACCAAAAGCACGATGTGCGGAACGCCCATCATCAAGTCGATCATCCAGCTGATCACGGCGTCCACGCGCTTGCCGCCGAGCGCGGCGGCGCAGCCGAGGATCAACGCGATCACCGACGACACGGTGGCCGCCAGCAAGCCCACCAGCACGCTGGTGGAAAGGCCGGCCAGCGTGCGCGCCAGCATGTCGCGGCCCATCCAGTCGGTGCCGAATGGGTGCTCAAGCGAAGGCGCCAGGTTCTTCGCCATGAAGTCGGTGACCGTTGCCTGGTCGTACAGCGCGATACCGGCCGCGACCACGACCAGCAGCGCAAAAGCCGCCGCAACGCACGCAACCAGCGTTGCCATGCGGTTGCCCGCCCTGCGCTGCGCGGGGGCATGGAGCACGTTTTCCATTACGCCCTCCCTTCGCCGACGCGCATGCGCGGGTCCAAAACGCCGTACAGAATGTTCGCCAGCAAGTTGCCACCGAACACCAACGCGGCGCTGACCAGGGCGATTCCAGCCAGAAGCGCCACGTCGCCGCCCAGGCCGGCGGTGACGGCCGCCTGCCCCAGGCCCGGATACGAGAACACCTGCTCGACCAGCACCGAACCGCCGAAGATCTCGGAGATGAACGCGCATTGCAGCGTGACCGCCGGCAACGCCACGTTGCGCAGGCAATGGTGCAAAACCACGCTCAAATCGGACTCGCCGCGGGCGCGAGCGAAGCGCACGTAATCGCTTTCAAGCACGTCGACCACCTTCTCGCGCGTGTGCAGCGCGATGTTGGCCACGCCCGTCACCGAAAGCGTGAGCGCGGGAAGCACCAGGTGATGCGCCGCGTCGGCCAGCGTCACGTCGGCCGCCGACACGCCGATGGGCACGGAGAACCCGATGGGGAACCACCCCAGCTGCACGGCGAAGATCATCAGGATGAGCAAACCCAGCCAAAACGTAGGCGTTGACGCCAACAGGAAGCAATACCCGCGAACCACGCGGTCGACCGCGCCGCCGCGACGCGCGCCGGCGACGACGCCCAGCACGAAACCAAGCACGCCGCTGATCAGCCACGCGATGCCCATGAGCGCCAGCGAGTTTGCCGCGCGGTGCGCGATCACCTCGGACACGGGCGCGTTGAACCTGAGCGACGTTCCCATGTCGCCATGCAAAAGCGCGCCCGCCCAGTTGGCGAACCGCTCCCAAAACGGCACGTCGCCGCCCCAATAGCTGGCCAGCTGCGCGCGCTTGGCCTCCGACATGTTCACGTATGCGGCCTGCCCCACATTGGCCTGGACGGGGTCGATGGGCGATGCGCTCACCAGCGCGAACACCACCAGCCCTACCGCCAACATGAGCAGCGCGAACCGCACGATGTGTCGGGCAAGATACTTCGTCATACCTACTTATGTCCCAAATCTCGAAACCTCGCCCGGAAGCCCTTCGGCCCCCGAGCCCCAAAAACCAAGCCGCAAGAACCGCAAAAGCGGGGCAAGCCCTACGGCAAGCCCCGCCCCTACCGGTGAACAGGGGACGGAGGTGTGTTCACATGCCCCGCCCCTGCGGCATTCAGCCGGTTGCTACCAGCTCCACTTATCGACGTTGTTCACGATCGACCAGCCGTGACCATGCGGATGCGGCTTCTGCTCGGCAACCTTCAGGCCCTCGGCCACGAAGTACAGGTGGTCGACGTTGGCGAACCACACCCACGTGGCATCGCCTTGCGGCGCCACGCCGTTCTCGCCGTCCCACATGGCCAGCTTCCATTCGTCATACGAATCGGCGACCACGGGATTGGCCAGCGCAGCGTTCAAATGCGCGTCAACCGCAGCGTTCTCGTAGCAGGAGTAGTTGCCGTTGCCCTTGGAGTAGTTCAGGTTGTACACCTCGATCGGGCTGTTGGAGCCCCAACCCCACACGACCGGGTCGCTGAACTGATGCTGATAGATGTCATCCCAGCTTGCGCCCTTCGGCGTCACCTTGATGCCCAGCTCGTTCATCTGGTTGGCGAACTCCATGGCGATGGCCTGGCGCACCGAATCGGAGGAAGAATAGTACAGGTCGAACGCGGCCGTCACGCCGTCCTTGGCGCGCACGCCGTCGGCGCCGGGCACCCAGCCCGCCTCGTCGAGCAGGGCCTTTGCGCGCGCAACGTCTTCATCACACTTCATGGCATCGGACGACCAGGGCATGTTGTCGCCCACGCTGTAGGCGATCTGGCCGTAGCCGTTCAGGACGTTGTCGATGAGCGTCTGACGCTTCACGCCGTAGTTGATGGCGCGGCGCAACGCCAGATCCTGCGTGACCGCGTTGCCGGCGGGGTACTCCTCGCCCGTCTGCTTGCGCGTGGCGCCCGGCGCGATGGTGGGCAGGGAGATGCCGCGCGAGTCAACGGAAGCGCAGTTCAGCAGGTCGTAGCCCTTCGGCTGCTGGTTGGCGAACGTTGCCGTCGTGAACGCGACGTCCACCTGGCCGGAACGGGCGGCCGCCAGGCTGGCGTCCTCTTCCATGAACACCACCACGACGCGCTCGATCTTCGGCGCCTCGCCGTAGTAGTCGGGATTGGCCTTCAGGATGACCTGCTGGCCGCGATCCCACTGCTCCAGCATGTAACGGCCGCTGCCCACCGGATTGCTGCCGTAGTCGGCATCATGGCCGCCATCAGGCACGATGCCGATGACCGCCAGCGTGTACAGAAGCGCGTTGAACGGCTTGTTCAGGTGGATCTCGCAGGTCTCGTCGTCAACGGCAACGGCCTTGTCGACCATGGTCAGGTCGCACTCGCTTGCCTCGTTGTTGGCAACGCCGTTGATGGTGTAGGCCACGTCATGGGCGGTAACCGGCTTGCCGTTGGTGAACTTGGCGTCGGTGCGGATGGTGAACGTCCAGGTCAGGCCGTCGTCGCTGCAAGAATAGGCCGTTGCCAGGTCGTTCTCGAAGCCCATGTCGGCCGTGGTGGTCAGAAGCGTGGACTGGATGAGCGGCTCGTGCACGTGCTCGCCGCAACCCCAGGAGACGAACGGATCGAAGCCGGCATCAGGCTCGCTGCTCACCGGCATGGAAACGGTAACCTGAGAGGCATGCTCCCCGCTAGCGGCGGAGCCGGAGCCCGCATCGGAGCCGCCGGCGCAGGCGCTCAGCACGCCGCCGAAGCCCACTGCAGCGGCGCTTACGCCCGCCACCTGCAAAAACGTACGCCTGGAGAAGCTCTTCATCAAAAAATCCTTTCATCGACCAGGCGAAGGCGCGCGACGTCTGCGATTTCATTGCGCGCCTGCCTGGTGTTACGAGGTGTTAATCCGTAACACACTATAGCAGGCGCGTCCCAGGATTCGATGTTACGAATGCCAAATTCGTAACTCCTTCATGCGAACGGCCCGGAAACGCCGGCACCCGGTAGATTTGCGCGGTCGCCCAACCCGGCGGACCACCCCGGGTTGGCGACCATGAGCAGACGAGCGCCGCGGTCAGTCGATTCTCGCACGGGCAAACGTCGCGAAAACCGCCAGCCGGAACGCCCGCAAGCAGCGCAGGCCGGCACGCCCGAAGCCGAACGCCCCGGACGGCGCCGCGCGCTATTCCCCGTCCGCTGTCGGCGCCTCACCCGTCTCGATGATGCGCAGCAGCGCCGCCTCGTCCAGCACGGGAACGCCCAGCGCCACGGCCTTGTCGTACTTGCTTCCCGCCGCTTCGCCAGCGACAACGTAGCTCGTCTTCTTCGACACGCTGCCCGACACCTTCGCACCGCGCGCTTTCAGCGCCGCGCCGGCCTCGTCGCGCTTCATGCCGCTTTGCGTCAGGCTTCCGGTCAGCACGAACGTCAGCCCCTCGAGCGTCTGCGGCAGCGCGTCGGCGGCTTCCGCCTCCACGTCGTCGGCCAGGCGCACGCCGTGTTTCGCCAACCGCTCGATGACCTGCACGTTATCGGGCGTGCGCAGGAACAGGTACGTGGAATGCGCGATCTTCGGGCCCACGCCGTCCACCGCCGCCAGCTGCTCCTCGGTGGCCGCCATCAGCGCGTCCATGCTCGGGAACGCGCGCGCCAGCGTTTCGGCCATGGTTTTGCCCACGTGGCGCATGCCCAGGCCGAACAGCGGGCGGGCGAACGGGCGCGTGCGCGACTCGTCGATGGCCGCCACCAGCTTTTTCGCGATGGTCCGCCCCAGGCAGATGGGCTCGCCCTCCTTGTTCGTGCGGCCCGTTTGCAGCTGCGCCAGCTCCACCTCGTCGAGCGTGTAGTAGTCCGCCACGTCGCTCACGCGGCCGGATTCCACCAGCCGGCGCACGATCTCCTCGCCCATGCCGTCGATGTCCATGGCGCCGCGGCTTGCCCAATGCAGCAAGCGCTCAAGCGCCTGAGCAGGGCAATCGATGGAGATGCAGCGGTAATCCGCCTCGCCGTCCTCGCGGACCACGGGGCTGCCGCAGCTCGGGCACTCCTTGGGCATGCTCCAGGGCTGCGCGTCGGCTGGACGCAGACTGAGGACGGGCCCCAGCACCTCGGGGATCACATCGCCGGCCTTGCGCACGATAACCGTGTCGCCAACGCGCACGTCCTTGCGCAGCACTTCGTCCTCGTTGTGCAGCGTGGCGCGGGCCACAGTCGAGCCCGCCACCAGCACCGGGTCCATCTCCGCCACCGGCGTCAGCTTGCCCGTGCGCCCCACCTGCACGGTGATGTCGCGCAAAAGCGTGGTCTTCTCCTCGGGCGGGAACTTGAATGCGATGGCCCAGCGCGGCGCGCGAGCCGTGTAGCCCATGGCCTCCTGCTGCGCGAACGAGTTCACCTTCACTACCACGCCGTCGATGTCGTAGGGCAGCGCATCGCGGCGCTCCAGGCTTTTGCGGCAGAACTCGTGCACCTCCTCCGCGCTGCTTACCAGCGCGATGTCGGGGTTCACGTGGAATCCCGCCTCGCCCAGCCATGTGAGCAGGTCCCACTGCGTTTCCGCCACCAGCTTGCGCTCGTCGCCCACGGCGTACACGAACGTGGAAAGGTCGCGATGCGCCGTGATCTGCGGGTCCTTCTGGCGAAGGCTGCCGGCGGCGGCATTACGCGGGTTGGCGAACGGCTGCTTGCCGTTGGCCTCGGCGGCGGCGTTGAGCGACTCGAAGCTGGTCTTGGGCATGTAACATTCGCCGCGCAGCTCGATGGAGACGTCGGCGTCGCGGATGCCGGCCATAGCTCCGTCGCGCAGACGCAGCGGCACATCCTTCACTGTGCGCACATTCACCGTGATGTCCTCGCCCGTGGTGCCGTCGCCGCGCGTGGCCGCACGGATAAGGCGACCGCCCTCGTAGGTGAACGCCACCGACGAGCCATCGATCTTCAACTCGCACACCAGTTCGGGGATGGTGCCGAAGAACTCCTTGACGCGCGTCAGCCATTCGTCGAGTTCCTCGGCGCCCATGGCATCGTCGAGCGAGTACATGCGGCGCTCGTGCTGGATGGGCGCGAACTGCTCGCCCACGTAACCGCCCACGCGCTGCGTGGGGCTGGACGGGTCGATGAGCTCGGGGTGCGCCGCCTCGAGCGCGCGCAGCTCGTGCATCAGCGAGTCGAACGCGGCGTCGCTGATGGCGGGCGCGTCCTTGGCGTAGTACAGGTAGCTGTTGTGCTCGATCTCGCGGCGCAGCGCCTCGATGCGCACCGCCGGATCGCCGGTCGCCTCCGCCAGCGCCTCCTCGCTCAACAGGGACTGTTGCTCGATGACCTGGTTGCCCATTTGGTAGCTTGCGGAGTTGCCCATCTGGCCGCCCGCCTGCTCGTTCGCCCCGCCGTCCATCTGGCCGTCCACCTGCTCGTTCGCCATCTCAAGCCCTTTCGCTCGCCGCCCCGTTCGCAGCTTCTGCTGCTGCCCCATTCGCAGCTCCATCTGCCACTTCGTCCGGCACGACACCGCGCAACCGCGCGATGTCCGCCGACAAGAAAGCCTCGGGCACATGCCCGAGGCCCATTGTTCCGTTGCGATTTTATCACGCGCGCACGGCGCCAGCCGAAACCCGACGCAGCCCACACGCCTTTGCCCCGCCACCGGTCAAAGCGCCACCGAACGAACGCGTCCTCGCCCGACGCACCGGCCGACCCGCTTACCTACTTGCCTACCGGCAAACCCGCCAAGCAGCTATCGAGCGATACACCCCGATCTGGCAAACCCGCAGCACTACATAGCGATATAGCGGCCCGCGTTCCAGCCGTATACCATCAGGGTTGCGGCGCGCACCAGCAGGATGATGGCCAGGAACACGCTGAGCATCTGAGGCATCACGAAGAACGCGATGCCGCACAGCACGTTCAGCACGCCGCTGAACAGGGCCCATCCCCACATCGGCACGCCCCAGCCGTGCGCCTTCACCGAAGCGATCACCTCGAAGACGCCGAACGCCACAAAGCACACGCCCACCAGCCACGGCACCACCGCGGAGAACGCAAGCGGATGCAGCAAGAAGATCAGACCCAGCAGCACGTCGATGATGGCATAGGCAAGCTCCCAGCCGCTACGCGGCATGATATTGCGCAGCCTGATGTAGCTGACGATGTCGAACACGCCCGCCACCAGGAAGAACGCGCCCACCACAGCAGCAATGGTCACGATGGTCAACCCCGGTGCCACCAAGCAGAAGAAGCCGGCCGCCGCCAAGGCGACGCCCGCGAAGATCAATCCCCAATCGTGCTTGCTAGCGCTCATGATGCGCCCCTTTCCCCGATAACCTTTCATGCGAGACGGGAGCCCCGTCGCTATCGCATCAGACGGGCTTTCCCGCCCTTATCGCATTGGGCGGGTTTCCCCCACCCCCAACGCTTTCCTTATTGTACTCAAGGTCGCGCTTGCGCGGCGATCAATCGGCGAATCGTAACGAGCTCGTAGCCCGCGCCAACCGCAAAAGCCTCTCTGCACGCAAACCCCCCGCCTAACGCACAAGGCGCCCCGCTCCTGTTTGGAGCGGGGCGCCTTCGCCGAGTTCTCTCTTATCCGCCAGCCTGCGTCGCTTCGCCGCAAAGCAGGCGTTTTGCGATTCCTAGAAGTTGAACATCGCCGTGGACAGGTAACGCTCGCCGGTGTCGGGGAGCACCGCCACGATGAGTTTGCCCTTGTTCTCGGGGCGCTGCGCCAGCTTCGTTGCGGCGGCAACCGCGGCGCCGGAGGAGATGCCCACCAGCAGGCCATCCTTGCCCGCCAGCTCGCGACCAGCCTGGAACGCCTCCTCGTCAGTGATAGGCATAACCTCGTCGTAGACCGACTGATCCAGCGTGTCGGGTACGAAGCCCGCGCCGATGCCCTGGATCTTGTGCGCGCCGCCATGGCCCTCGCTCAGCACCGGGGAGCCGGCGGGCTCCACGGCAACCACCTTGACGTCGGGATTCTGCGACTTCAGGTACTTGCCCGTGCCGGAAAGCGTGCCGCCGGTGCCCACGCCGGCGACCAGGATATCCACCTTACCGTCGGTATCAGCCCAGATTTCGGGACCGGTGGTGCGCTCATGGACGGCGGGGTTCGCCGGGTTCGTGAACTGGCTGGGAATGAACGAGTTCGGGATCTCCTCGGCCAGCTCGGACGCGCGGGCGATAGCGCCCTTCATGCCCTTGCTCCCGTCGGTCAGCACCAGCTCAGCGCCGTAAGCCTTCATGAGGTTGCGACGCTCGACCGACATGGTTTCCGGCATGGTGATGATGATGCGGTTGCCACGGGCGGCGGCCAGCGAGCACAGGCCGATGCCGGTGTTGCCGGAGGTCGGCTCGATGATGACGGTGTCGGCGTCCAGCTTGCCCTCGGCCTCGGCCTGGTCGAGCATCGCCTTCGCGATACGGTCCTTCACCGAACCGGCGGGGTTGAACAGCTCCACCTTGCCCACGATGGTGGCCTCAAGGTTGTGGTTCTTCTCGTAGTTGGACAGCTCCACCAACGGAGTACCGCCGATCAACTCGGACACGCTCTTGTAGATGGTCATGATGTTCCTCTCTCGCTTGTCCGCCGTTGATTCGCACGTGCGGAACGCCGTTTTCATGCCTGTTATCCTACTATGTCTCTAGGCAATGTCAATATCTCTTTACAAAAATTATCCCCTATTCCCGGCGGTTTGGTGGGTTATATACCGTATCCCCAGTTCAATAGCGAAAAGGGCGCAAGCTTGAAAGCTCGCGCCCTTCCGTTAAATCGAATAACTGTCCGCAGCCACCGCTGAATGCTCGTCGATGATGCTCTGCAGCGTGATGCCGCCCAGATACTCGTTGATCACCTTGTACAGCCCGCGCCATACGCCCAGCTCCATGCAGGGAACCGGCATATTGCAGTCGAAGGTGTCATCCTCCAAGCACGACGCCGGCGCAAGCGAGCCCTCGGTGACCCGCAGCACGTCGAGCACGGTGATCACGCTTGCGGGCTTGGCCAGCTGATAGCCGCCGGCAGCGCCGCGCACCGAGCGCACCAGCTTCGCCGTGACCACGTTCGACACAATCTGCTCCAGGTACTTCTTCGAGATACCCAGCGACTCGGACACCTCTTTCAGCGACACGGGGCCGCCGCCGTCGTGCTCCGCCAAATACAGCATCAAGCGAACCGCGTACAGGCCTTTCGTTGAGATCTTCATGCGCGCTGCCGCCTTTCTTCCACAGGAGAAAAGCGTCGGCGAATCAAGCGCCGACGCCGTTGATTGCAACCCTTATAGTATACCCTCTCCACCTAGGGAATATGCTGTGATTCAGCTAGCGCCGGGGCGCTTTCCCACGCGAGCCGTTGCCTTTGCCGCCGCGCCCGCCGTTCGGGGAGCCACCGCGCTTGCCGGCGTTCACGTTACCCGAAGAGCCTCCTCGGCCTCCCATGTCACCCGTGGCACGCGGGCGCTTGGCCATGCCATCCGCAGCGCGACCGCTTCCGCCGGAACCTCCTACACCACCGCGCTTGCCGGCGCCAGCCGCACCGCGGCTTCCGGAGACGCCCTTGCCACCGCCCGAACCCTGACCGCCTTCACGACCCTTCTGCCCGCGCATCGCGTTCTTCGCACCCGCCACGCCCTTCTTCGCGCCAGCGCTATGCCCGCCTTCGCCTTTGTAGGGCCTGATCAGGCACTTCGGACCGAACCCGATCAGATCGGTGCGACCCGCCTTGCGCAGCGCCTCCATCACCAGATCGTGGTTCTTCGGGTCGCGATATTGAATAAGTGCGCGCTGCAGCGCCTTCTCGTGCGGGCTTTTCGGCACGAACACGCGCTCCATGGTGCGCGGATCCACGCCCGTGAAGTACATGGCCGTGGACATGGTGGACGGCGTGGGATAGAAATCCTGCACCTGCTCGGGATTGAACCCCATGTCGCGCACGTATTCCGCCAACTCGATGGCCTCGTCGAGCGTGCTTCCGGGGTGCGACGACATCAGGTACGGCACCACGAACTGCTTCAGCCCGCAGGCGTCGTTGGCCTGTTGGAACAGTTTCACGAACTTCTCGTACACCTGATGCTGCGGCTTGCCCATCACGCCGAGCACGGCGTTTGAAACGTGCTCGGGCGCCACGCGCAGCTGCCCGCTCACGTGGTGTTCGCACAGCTCGCGCACGAACGCCTCGCCCTTGTTGCGATCCGCCAGCACGTAATCGAAACGGATGCCCGAGCGCACGAACACCTTCTTCACGCCCGGCAGCTCACGCAGTTCGCGCAGAAGCTGCAAGTAGTCCGTGTGGTCGGCGTTCAGCTTGCGGCACGGCTGCGGCGAGAGGCAGTGCTTGTTGCGACATGCGCCACGGCGCAGCTGCGCATCGCACGCAGGCTGGCGATAGTCCGCCGTGGGACCGCCCACATCATGGATATAGCCCTTGAACTCCGAGTCGGCGATCATCTGCTTCGCCTCTTCCACAATGGACTCATGGCTGCGCACCTGCACGATGCGCCCCTGATGGAACGTCAGCGCGCAAAACGCGCACTCGCCGAAGCAGCCGCGATTGCTGGTCAGGCTGAACTTCACCTCGCGGATTGCCGGGATGCCACCGGCCTCCTCGTACATGGGGTGGTACGCGCGCGCATACGGCAGGCGGTAGACCGCGTCCATCTCCGAGGTGGTCAACGGCTTGCTCGGCGGGTTCTGCACCACAAACTCATGGTCGGAATAGGGTTCCACCAGGCGTTTTCCCGTGAAAGGGTCGCTGTTGCCGTACTGCACGTTGAAGCTGCGGGCATACTCGAGGTTGTCCTTCTGCATGCCGTCGAACGAGGGCAGCAACTCGTAATCGTACACATGCTCAAGCGTTTTCGCGCGATACACCGTGCCGTCGATGAACGTGATGTCGGACACGTCAAGACCAGCCGCCAGCGCATCGGCGATCTCCACGATGGAATGCTCGCCCATACCATAGCTGACCAGGTCGGCGCCGGAGTCAAGCAGAATCGAACGCTTCAACTTGTCCGACCAGTAATCGTAATGAGCTAAACGGCGAAGCGAGGCTTCAATACCGCCCAGCACGATGGGAACGTCCTTATACGTGCGGCGAATCAGATTGCCATAAACCACCGCCGCGCGATCGGGCCGAAGCCCCATTTCGCCACCGGGCGAGAACGCATCGGTGCTGCGATGTTTCTTGGCAACCGTATAGTGATTCACCATCGAATCCATGTTGCCGGCGGAAACCAGGAAACCCAGCCGGGGCTTCCCCAGAACCGTGATGCTCTCAGGGTCGCGCCAATCGGGCTGGCAAATCACGCCCACCTTATAGTGATTCGCCTCAAGCAGACGCGTGATGATGGCCATGCCGAACGAAGGGTGGTCGACGTACGCATCACCGCACACGAACACGAAGTCGCAACAGTCCCAACCGCGCTCCTCCATATCGGCGCGGTTAACCGGCAAAAACGCGCTGCGCGGCGGCAGGGACGCCTGATGCTTGGGTTGCTTTGCCGCAGGTGCTGCCGCGGAGGCGCTGCGCGAAGCGTGCGCCCTGCCCGAGCCGTGCGAGCTTTGCCGCTTACCCGAACCTCGGGAACCTTGCGACTTGTTCGATCCATGCACGCTCTTCGATTTGCCCGAGCCATGAGCCTTCTCGGAATCGCGACGGCCAGCGCCAGCAACGGGGCCTTCGCTCAAACGCTTATCCTCACACGACGCGTGCCGGGAGTCCTGCTTTCCCGCCGCAGTCCGTTTACCCTGTCGCCCCGAGCCGCGCTTCGCGCTATCCTGCACGCCGCTGCGGCGCGACGGCTTGCCGCTTCGATTGCCGGCATGCCCCTCGGATGCGCTGCGCGACCCCTGGCTTCTATTCCCTTGTTTCACGGAACCGCCTATCTCGGCGCCCCGCTGGACGCCATCTCGAACGGCATGGGGTCATCTTGACCGCGCCATGCCGGAACGTCGAATTGCCTTGTCCAGTATCCCACGGCACGCGCCTGCATCACCACCGCGAACGCCGATGCCGCCGAAACCACCACAGCCAAGGCAAGGCAGGCGACGACAAGACACATACCCGCAGCGACGATAAACATCATGTCAGGCGCGGTACCGTTGGAGAACAGCCCATACGCCCCTACACTGATAACGCCCCCGACCAGAAGCGACCCGACAATCCCTGTAACCACCGCCGGAACGATGGCAAGCACAACGGAAAGCCCCAGCACGCGCAGCAGACCCTTCATGTCATGGCGCATCATAGCCCACAGGCGAGGAACCTGGAAGCCGGACCCCAACCTGCCATAGATGCTTGCACGCATGGAGGCCACCAGGAAGAACATAACGGATGCCAAGGAAACCGCTAGGCTAAACAGGGAATACACCGGGTTCACAACCGCAGCATCGCCGGCACCGCCCCAAACGGCATGCGAAACGTTGCTCAAACCGCGTCCCGCAAGCGCATCCCAGCAACCCTCGAGCACCCCGGGAATCACCACGCAGCACACAATGCAAATGGCAAGTAAAATCAGCCCGCGGCGATACAGCAGGCCGTCCTCGTTCCCGAAGATACGCGCAGGCATAGGCATGTGCACACCCCATGCAATATCGCGCGCCCAACCGAACGCATAGCCCAACAGCACCACCGGGCCGAAAACCGGGATGAACGCGATAAGGCCTAGCAAGAACATCTTTCCCAGCCAGCCTTGCGAGCTTTTCACATCGTTCCATGCGGCGCTGAAATACCCTGTCTGCATGGCGCTTCCTTCCCGTCGTGTCTCTTTGTGCGGTATACCGCAATCGTCTTCCCGGAACGTTACACGCCCTACGCGGGCAACGCCGCATCCGTAACCATTCTGTTGCGTTCTGGAGCGCGAACAGGGGACGGAGGTGCGTTCACGTGTTAGGCCCTTGGGAACCCGAGATGGCGTCGTGAACGCACCTCCGTCCCCTGTTCATTCCCTGTTCACGCCCTCAAATACAAAAAGGACCCGCTGCAAGCAGCGGGTCCTGTAAAAGCAGTCGGAAGACTGAATTTACTTCAGGGTCACAGCAGCGCCGGCCTCTTCCAGCGTCTTCTTGATCTCCTCAGCCTTGTCCTTGGCCACACCCTCCTGGATGGTGGAAGGAGCACCCTCGACGGTCTCCTTAGCTTCCTTCAGGCCCTGGCCGGTGATCTCACGGACAGCCTTGATGACAGCGATCTTGTTGTCGCCGAAGCCCTCGAGCACGACGTCGAACTCGGACTTCTCCTCAGCGGCAGCAGCGCCAGCAGCCGGAGCAGCAGCAACGGCAACCGGAGCAGCAGCGGACACGCCAAAGGTCTCCTCGATGTCCTTGACCAGCTCAGAAGCCTCGAGCAGGGACATTTCCTTCAGAGCCTCGATAATCTCTTCGCGAGAAACAGCCATGTTAGTTTCCTTTCAAAGGGGCTGGATCATCCTTATGTTCCAGCCGAAATTTCAAATGCATTACGCGGCACGTCTTATGCCGCAAGAAGCTTGCTTACGCAACCTTCTGATCGGCAACGGCCTTTGCGACCTGAGCCAGGCCACGCGGCACACCGTTGATAGCGGTTGCCAGACCCTGAGCCACACCATTGATGGCAGCGGCGATGTGAGCGTACAGCTCCTCGCGAGAGGGCAGGGAAGCGATGGCCTCCACCTCTGCGGCGCTGACTGCAGCACCATCCATCAAGCCACCCTTGATCTGCAGGTTCTCGTTGGACTTGGCGAATTCCTTAACGGCCTTCGCGGCAGCAGCCACATCGGAACCGGCGAACACGAATGCGCTCGGGCCATGCAGCATGTCGTCCAGCGTAGGCAGCTCGGACTCGGACAGAGCGATGCGCATAACGGTGTTCTTGTACACCTTCATGCATGCACCGGACTCGCGGACTGCGTTGCGCAGAGTCTCGACCTCCTTGACGGTCAGACCGCAGGCGTCGACGACCCACACAGCACCCGCACCCTCCAGATCTTCCTTGATCGCGGACAGCATGGATTGGTTCTTTGCGTTCGGCATTGTTACACCTCCTTCTTCTCAAACTCGGGTTCCGCCCCATGCGGGTGGAGTCGCGCTTGAGAAAAAGAACGACCCCTGCCGTCCTAAGACACAGGGGTCGTTGAAGTGCGATACTTAACAACCACCTCGGCGGGCCGCAATTGCTTGCGATTGAACCTTTCGGTGCCTGCTGTCTCGGGCAGCGGAACTATTGTTGTTGCTCCGTCTTCTGCTGTTCGGCCGTTTCCGCGGTTTGTTCAACCGTCTTCGCGGCCTGCTCAGAAGATGACTTATCTATAGTATCAGATTTATTCTGCGTGTCAACAAGTTCTTGGACGGAATTCGTGGTATCGCCGGCGATGTACTTGAAGGTGATGGTATCGCCTTCCCTATAGCCCACGATGCCGAGCTGCGCAGGCAAGGCGAAGTCGTAGATGCCCTCAACGCCTTCCAGCGTCACATAGAAGTGGGAGTTACCGTCCAGGACCGCCTGCGTCATGCTGCGGATCGTGCCCGTCTGCTCCTGCGTGTTGGCCTCCGCGGCATCGCCGGAAAGCGTTCCGCTGGTTGCGAGCATCGCCTGATAGGACTTCTGCGTCTCCGCAACCGTGTCGCCCGTAGCCACGTTCTGGTAATGCTGGATATCCACCATCGCGAACTTCTTCACGGTACCCGCGTTATCCTTCAGCGCCATGAAGTACGTCGGCTGCTCGGACACGTTGATCAGGATGGGGAACGTGGCGGAGTAACGCAGGTTCTGCACCGCGCCCTCTGCCGACTGCATGGCCGATTCCTCGGTCGCGCCCGCAACCGGATAGTAATGGGATTCCGCCGTGCGCTGGTTCACCAGCACGAAACCAACGATGGAGTTGTCCGCCGTGGCCGACGTCACGCCGGTGTACACCCACACGTCATCGTCCTTGGCAATGTAGTTGTAGCCCACGTTGCCATCAGTGCCCGGCGTGGTCTGCACCACGTTCTTCTGGCCCAGCCAGCTGTTCAGCCAGCCGTCCTGGTACTTGCCCGACCAGTTGTACTGTTGGATGAGCAGCTCGGCCGGATAGGCGCGGTCGACCCACTGGGGCACATCGTCGATGGCCAGGTCCGTGCACTCGCCCGTGGTGGCGTTCACCATGACCACGCGCTCGATGGTGGTGCCGCCGAACAGGCCGATAGTACGCGTCTGCACCGGGCAGATCCACCAAGGCTGACCGTCCTCGTCGATCTCGAACGACTTCTCGTCGAACATGTAGAAGGGGTACTTCAACTGCACGTAGCGGTCGATATTGCGGGCCAAAGGCTCGGAACGCGAATAGAAGATCGCACGGTCGCCCAGCTTCACGATTTGCGCATCCTGCGTGGTCATGTCCACCAGCGCGTATGCCGGGATGCCCTCGGCACGATTCGTCAGCCACTTGAACAGATCGGCATAGCCCAGCGGGCTCACGCGCACGGGCGTGCCCTGGTAGTTGATCTGGCTATACGTGCCCGCGATCTCGAACTGGCTGACGTACTCGGGGATGTTGCCCATGGCGCGATTACCCAGCAGCGCCGCCGAATCGCGGTCGATGATGGGGATCTCGGAATAGTCGACCTGCTGGATATCCTGCGCGAAGTCAGCGTCCTGCGTTTCCAGCACGCTAGCGTACTTGGCAGCGTTGCCGGGGAACACCGACAGCGATGCCACGGCACCCAGCACGCCGACCAGCGTGATGGCCACGGGAATCCACGACGCCACCTTAAACGCCTTCGCCTTCGTGCGGTTGGGGTCGACCTTGCTGTTGCCCGTTTCGTACGTGCGCGACTTCACATTCCACAGCAGGAACAGCGGCAACAGGATGAACACCACCACGAACATCCAGGTGTCCACGCTGTGGATGTTGATCGGCGGATGGAACCACCAGTAGGCCGCCGCCACGATAAGCAGCACCAACACCGCGGTGATGATGAGCGCCTTCTTGCCCATCTGGCCCATTTTGTCGCCGAACGAGAACTCGGGAGCGCCCCCGCCGTTACCGCCCTTGTTGCCGCGGCCGCCGCTAAACGCGGTGAACGGGTTTTCGGAACCTTGGCTACCGGCACCGCCTCCCGACGAGCTGCTGGCACCCCCTTCGCCGGAGGCGCCACCTGCGGCTCCCCCGAAACCTGCGCCCATATCGAAGCCCGATTGCTTCAGAGCATCGATGAGCGACTCAAAACCGGATGTCTGTTTCACGGCATCCCTTTCTCCATTGATGGATGAACAATGTTCCACATTGTAGCGGAACGCGTCCAGCTTCCCTTGAAACCGAACGCGTTCCGTTACCTTTTATATTCGTTGCGATGACAGCCGGTCAACGCCGCGCCCCTCCGGGAAGCGCGGCGCTCCCCTTAGCGAAGCGCCGCGCTCGGCCGCCACCCCTATTTCGCCAGCTGGCGAAGGACGTACTGCAGAATGCCGCCATGCTCGAAGTACTTGCCCTCCGTAGGCGTATCCACGCGGACCGTCGCCTTAAAGGCGACCTCGGACCCGTCGGCCTTTTTCGCCGTAACGTCCACCACACGCGGCTCAGGCAAGCCCTTCGAGAAGTCCACGGCGCCGACCGTGTACTGCTCGGAGCCATCCAGTCCCAGGCTTTCGGCGCTTTCGCCCTCTTCGAACTGCAAAGGCATCACGCCCATACCAATGAGGTTCGAGCGGTGGATGCGCTCGAAGCTTTCCGCGAACGCCGCGCGGATGCCCAGCAGCATGGGGCCCTTCGCCGCCCAGTCGCGCGAGCTGCCGCTGCCGTACATCTTGCCAGCCACCACGACCAGCGGCACATCGGCCTGCTCGTAGTCCATAGCCGCATCGAACAGCGGGGTGATCTCGCCCTTCAGGAAGTCGCGCGTCCAGCCGCCCTTCTTGCCTTCCGCGAGCTTGTTAGACAGCTTCACGTTGGCGAACGTGCCGCGCATCATGACCTCGTGGTTGCCGCGACGGGCACCGTAGGTGTTGAAGTCCGCCGAAACGACGCCGCGCTCCTCCAGGTACTTCGCCGCCGGAGAATCCAGCGCGATGCTGCCTGCGGGCGAGATGTGGTCGGTGGTGATGAAGTCGCCCAGGAAGGCTAGCGCACGCGCATCCTTGATGGGCTCTGCCGGCGCGGGCTGTGCGCCCATGCCGTCGAAGTACGGCGCGCGGCGCACGTACGTGGAGGCCTCGTCCCACGCGAACGTGTCGGACGGTTCGCTGCCAAGCTGCTGCCAGGCGGCGTCGCCGTCGTACAGGCCGCGCGAACCCTCTTCGTAAAGCTCCTTCGTGGCGAAACGCCCCAGCAGGTCGGCAACCTCGGCATCGGTCGGCCAGATGTCCGCCAGCTTCACCGGCGTGCCGTCGGCACGCTCGCCCAGCACGGCGTTGGGCAGGTCCACGTCCATGGTGCCCGCCAGCGAGTAGGCGATCACCGTCGCCGGAGCGCCCAGGTAGTTCTGCGACACGTCGGGAGAGATGCGGCCCTCGAAGTTGCGGTTACCCGAAAGCACGCTGGCAAGCTCCAGGTCGTCGGCGATGTCGTGCAGCGCCGGCAGAATGGGGCCGGAATTGCCGATGCAGCTCATGCAGCCGAAACCGCACGTGTAAAAGCCCAGTTCGCGCAGGCCGTCCATCAGGCCGGCTCGCTCAAGCAGCAACTCGGTGGCATGGCTGCCCGGAGCCAGGATGCACTTCACCCACGGCTTCGGCTTCAACCCCGCCTCGGCAGCCTTCTTGGCCACCAAGCCGGCAGTCAGCATCATGGAGGGGTCGGTGGCGGTGGTGCAGCTGGTCACCGCGGCGATGGCAAGCGCGCCATGGCCCAGCTCGCAAGCCTGGCCGTTCACGTCAACCGTTTCCTTCTTGTCCAGGTCAAGGCCGCGATCGGCGCAAATCTCATGGAAACGCTCCTGCGCCTGCTCAAGGAAGATGCGGTCATGCGGGCGCGACGGGCCGGCGATGCTGCGCTTCACGCTGCTCAGGTCCAGCTCGACCACGTCGGCGTACACGCGCTCGGGCGCCTGCGGGTCGTTCCAGAAGCCCTGTGCCTTCGCATACTGCTCAACCAGCGCCACCTGCTGCTCGCTGCGACCGGTCAGGCGCAGGTACGCCAGCGTCTGGTCGTCAACGGGGAACAGCGTGCAGGTGCTGCCGTATTCCGGCGTCATGTTGGAGATGCACGTGCGCTGCGTGGCGTTCAGGCTGTCCAGGCCAGGGCCGAAGCACTCGACGAAGCAGCCGACAACGCCCTTCTCACGCAGCATCTTCGCGAACGTCAGCGCCACGTCCATGGCCGCGACGCCCTCGGACAACTCACCCGTCAAGCGCACGCCTACGACCTTGGGAACCAGCGTGGTGATCGGCTGGCCCAGCGCTGCCGCCTCAGCCTCGATGCCGCCGACGCCCCAACCCAGCACGCCGATGCCGTTGGCGGTAGGCGTATGGCTGTCCGTGCCCACCAGGGTGTCGAAGTACACCGTGGGGTTCTCGCCCTCCGGCGTTTCCACACCGGCAGCCGTGGAGGTCATGGCAACCTGCGCGAACTGCTCGATGTTCAGCTGATGGCAGATGCCCGCTCCCGGAGGGACGATGCGCACGTTCTGGAACGACTTCTGCGCCCACTTCAGAAAGTTATAGCGCTCGCCGTTGCGCTGGAACTCCAGCTCCATGTTCTTCTCCATGGCGCAGGAGCAGCCAGCCACATCGGCGATGACCGAGTGGTCGATGACCAGGTCGCAGGGGATCTGCGGGTTGATCTTCGCCGGGTCGCCGCCCAGGTTCGCGCACGCCTCGCGCATCACGGCGAAGTCGACGAACACCGGCACGCCCGTGAAATCCTGGAACAGCACGCGTGCGGGGCTGAACTCGACCTCGCTGCCGACCTCGCCGGCACAGCCTGCCTCGACCACGCGCTTGGCCAGGTCGGAAGCAGCCTCCGGGCTCTCGGCATTGCGCAGCACGTTTTCGAGCAGCACCTTCAGCGCATACGGAAGCTTCTCGGAGCCCTCAACCTGCTCAACCGGATAATAGGTGTAAGCCGCATCGTCCACGGACAGGGTAGCGGCAAACTTCTCGTTCTTCATATCGTCCCCTCTTGGTGCGTATCGCACCCTGATATCGATCTTGCTGAACACGATTCAGCCGGCTTCCCGCAAATCACCGGCCGACGTCTACCGCACGATTACGCCTGAGCCTTGATGGCGGCGATGAGCGCCTCGGTGAACTCGGTGCAGCTTGCCGCAGGAGCGCTGCTGCCAGTGGCCTTGCGGATGTCACCCGTCAGCACGAAACCGTCGGCGTACACGGCGCGGACGCCGCGGCGGATGCGCTCGGCGATCTCCAACTCCCCAAGATGGTCGAGCATCATGGCCGCGGACATGATCTCCGCGGTGGGGTTGGCCTTGTTCTGACCCGCAATGTCGGGAGCGGAGCCGTGCACGGCCTCGAACACGGCGTATTCCTTGCCGATGTTCGCACCCGGGGCGATGCCCAGGCCGCCGACCAGGCCAGCAGCCAGGTCGCTGGCGATGTCGCCATACAGGTTAGGGAACACCACCACGTCGAACTGCGCCGGGTCGATGACCATGTTCATGCAGAAGGCGTCGATGATGCGGTCGTCGAACTCAACACGGCCCTCATATTCCTTGGCAACCTCGCGCGCCGTGCGCAGGAACAGGCCGTCGGAATACTTCATGATGTTGGCTTTATGAGCAGCGGTGACCTTTTTGCGGCCATGCTTCAGCGCGTACTCGAAGGCGTAGCGCACGATGTTCTGGGTAGCCGTGATGGAGATAGGCTTGATGGAGATGCCGGAATCGGGACGGATAACGCCCGCGCCCTCGTCCTCGCAGAACTTGATGAGCTTTGAAGCCGCCTCAGAGCCCTCTTCGAATTCCACGCCTGCATACAGGTCCTCAGAGTTTTCGCGAACGATGACCAGGTCGACGTCGTCGTAGCGACCGCCCGCACCGGGCATGGAAAGCACCGGACGCAGGCACACGTACAAGTCGAGTGTTTTGCGAAGCGCAACGTTGACGCTGCGGAAACCGGTTCCAACGGGAGTGGTGCACGGGCCCTTGATGGCAACCTTGTTGCGCTTCACCGCCTCGATGGTCTCATCAGGCAGCGGAGTGCCCGTTTTCTCGGCGCATGCCGCACCGGCCTCAGCGACTTCCCAAACGATGTCCGCACCTGCAGCTTCCACGACCTGCTGCATTGCAGCAGACGTTTCCAAGCCGATGCCGTCGCCCGGAATCAAGGTTACAGTATGCTGTGCCATTGCCACTCCTTCTGTCCTGCGCCGCAGCGCATACGGGTTGAAAGAAACAGGCTGCACCGCAACGCGGCACAGCCCGAGGTTCCAAGCTTATTGTCCTTGAACGTTGTCAATGATGGTTTGCGCCTTGCGCTTCAAGGCACCCCTGCCATTATGCGCATCAAACGACATACGTTCAACAAGTGCTTCCTTAACGTGCTCCGAAAGCTTGCCAGTGGCGAACTCCGCAACGGCATTCAGCATGTCGTTGAACTCGACATCGCCGTGATAGCACTGGATGGCTTCGTCAATGAGCGGCCAGACGTTCTCGCTGCGCTTTTCGGTAGTGGCGCCATACGCGCAGAAGAAGCGCATAGCAGCCAGGCGCACAAAACCGTTCTCCTCATCGAATAGCGCGTTCTCAGCGCCAGCAAGCGCCTTGTCGGTGCAGCGCGACTCAACGGGAACGAGCGCGGTAAACGCATCCAAGCTTTCCCAACGAGTTTGAGCCTCGGGACGATTCAGGGCATCGACCAAATCGGATGCATAGGGAACGAGCAACTCGGGGCTAACCTTCGCGATAAACGCCAGCGATCCCGCTGCATTCTGTCGATTACGACGCGAAGAGTCGCCCAATTGCGCGACCAATCGTTTGAATTTGTCCTCGTTCGTGAGCGCTTCACGCGCCACGAATTCGATGACATCCATGCTTCCAGCCATGTGGTAATCCTCCATACCGCCTAGTATTTTCCAAGGTCATTATACCTTTTTGAAATTACCAACCCCGCATTCAGCGCAGAATTAACACGGCGGTAAACTGGGTTTTAAGGGCTTTTGCGACGAATAACTCATCAGGCAAAGTCTGCGCGTCTGCGCGTCTGCGCGTCTGCGCGTCTGCGCGTCTGCGCGTCTGCGCGTCTGCGCGTCTGCGCGTCTGCGCGTCTG